>NZ_MUYM01000042.1 GCF_002150765.1 Lentzea kentuckyensis | reverse complement strand
AAGTTGTGTCCGTTACTCGTCTGGCGCTCTGCCCTGGGCTCTCATGGCGTCTGCAAGTACCACCAACTCAACATCAACAGGCGTGTTTCTACACCCAACAGGGGTCGCTTCCCTCTGAGAACACCGCAGCGGCTCGACAGGCGGCGACGAGATCGGGTGTAGTTGACGGCGATTCGATCAAGAGTTGGTGGTACTTGCAGGACACTGTGGGCACCCAGCGAGGCCAGAGGTTTCGGATACCACTTTCGGCCAGGTGCTTAGCGGCGGCGTCCGCGTGGACCGATCCGACGCCCGTTGGCCAGGTCGAAGAAGTGCAGCTGTTCCAGGCACAGGTGCACGCCGACGTGTTCGCCGTGCACGGGCCGCACGTCCGGACGCACGCGCAACACAAGTTCGCCGGTCCGCAGCTCGTGCAGCCCACACGGCTCCACGCCGGACGCACCGACGTCGACCGACACCAGCGTTTCGTGGCCGTGGTGTTCCAGGTGCCGCACCTGGCCGGTCAGCACCGGGCCGGGCGAACCGGCGGCGGCCGGGCGCAGGGCCTCGGTCCGGGCGCCCACTGCGATGTCCTCGCCGTCGTAGTGGGCGACGGCACGGGCGCGCATGTCCGGCCACGGCAGGTCGACGGTCTGGCCGCCGATGTGCAGCGCCACATGGCTGTCGACGACGACCTGCACATACGCCTTCAGCAGGCTCATGCGAGGGCTGCCGAGGAACGCCGCCACGTGCATGGTCGCGGGGTGCCGGTAGACCTCGTCGGGCAGGCCCTCGTCTTCCAGGACGCCGTCGCGCAGCACCGCGATGCGGTCGGCCATCGTCTGCGCCTCGATCTGGTCGTGCGTCACGTACAACACGGTCAGTCCCAACGAACGCGCCAGACCGACGATCTCCGCGCGCAGGCCGGAGCGGAGCACCGCGTCCAGATTGGACAGAGGTTCGTCCATCAGCAGCACGCGCGGACCACGCACGATCGCCCGTGCCATCGCCGCGCGCTGACGCTGGCCGCCGGACAGTTCGGCGGGGCGGCGGGACAGCAGGTCGCCGATGCCGAACGCCGACGCCACCCCGGCGATCCGTTCCGTCCGCTCGGCCCGCGAACACCCGCCGACGTCCAGCGGAAAGCCGATGTTGTCCGCCACGGTCAGGTGCGGGTACAGCGCGAAGTCCTGGAACACCATCGACACACCCCGGGAGCGGGCCGGCACGTCGTCCGCCGCCACCCCGCCCAGCACCACGTGGCCGGACGAGGGGCGTTGCAGGCCCGCCACCATGCGCAGGATGCTCGACTTGCCGCAACCTGACGGGCCCAGCAACACCACGAACTCCCCGTCCGCGACGGAAAGGCTGACGTCTCTCACCGCGACCGTGCCGCCTGGGTAGACCAGGCTCACGTCCCGCAGTGCGACGGCGGTCATTTCGTCGACCCTGCCAGCACGCCCTGCACGAAGTACTTCTGGAACACCAGGAACACCGCCAGCGGCACGATCATCGACAGGAACGCGCCGGTCGCGAGCAGGTCGATGTTGGTGCCGAACTGGCGCAGCTGGGCCCGCAGCGCCACGGTGATCGGCGCCGAGTCCTGGTCCGCGAACACCAGCGCCACCAGCATGTCGTTCCACACCCAGAGGAACTGGAAGATCGTCAGCGACGCGATCGCCGGCTTGGCCACCGGCAGCACGACCCGTTTGAAGATCACCCACTCCGTCGCGCCGTCCATCCGCGCGGCCTCGATCAGGTCGCGCGGGATGCCGGTGAAGAAGTTGCGCAGCAGGAAGATGGCGAACGGCAGGCCGAAGGCGACGTGGAACAGCACCACGCCGGTGATCGTGCCGAACAGGCCGAACGCGCCGAACAGCTTCGCCACCGGGATCAGCGCGACCTGGATCGGCATCACCAGCAACCCGACCACGACCACCGTCAGGGTCTCGCGGCCGGGGAACTCGATCCACGACAACGCGTACGACGCCAGCGACGCCATCACGACGACCAGGACCGTTGCGGGCACGGCGATGTAGAAGGTGTTGAGGAACGACTGCCACACCGCCTGGTTCGCGACCAGCTCGGCGTAGTTGGCCAGGGTCAGCTCGGCCGGCTTGGTGAACACGGTCCACCAGCCGCTCCCGGTGTTGGCCGACTCGTCGCGCAACGACGCGAT
This sequence comes from Lentzea kentuckyensis, assembly GCF_002150765.1. Taxonomy (GTDB): domain Bacteria; phylum Actinomycetota; class Actinomycetes; order Mycobacteriales; family Pseudonocardiaceae; genus Lentzea; species Lentzea kentuckyensis. Next base: position 51,632 of record NZ_MUYM01000042.1, on the reverse strand, counting down.
CAGCAGGCCGAACACCGGAACCAGCCAGAACACCGCGACGAGCGCGAGCAGCACCTGCACGAACCCGTCGCCGAGCCGCCCGAACACGCGGGACAGCACGCCCCGGCGAGGTGCGCCGGACACCGGCACGTCGATGCGGACCTCTTCGGCCACCAGGGTCATGACCGCTCCCGTCGGAATCTGCGGATGTTGAACAGCATCGCCGGGGCCACCAGCAGGAACAGGATCACGGCCAACGCACTGCCCGCACCCTGGTCGCCGCCCGTGCCGAACGACACCTGCCACATCTGCAGGGCCAGCACGTTGGCCTCGGACTGCACCGAACCCGGCGCGATGACGAACACCAGCTCGAAGATCTTCAGCACGTTGATCACCAGCGTCACGAAGACCACCAGCAACACCGGGGACAGCAACGGGATCGTGACGCGGCGGAACACCTGCCACTCCGTCGCGCCGTCCACCCGCGCGGCCTCCAGCGCGTCCCGCGGGATCGCCGACAGTCCCGCCGCGATGAACGTGATCGCGAACCCGGTCATGATCCAGATCCAGGACGAGATGATCACCGGCGTGATCAGCGCCGGACCCAGCCAGGTCAGGCCGCGGAACGGCAGCTGGAAGTTCGTCCGCGGCAACCGCACGGTGACCTCGCCGGCGGTCAGGTCCGGGAACGTGAACCTGCCGTCGTCGCCCGTGGTCGTGTGCGCCACGACTTTCCCGTCCCGCACGGCTTCCACCGCGATGCCGGGCAGTCCGCGCTCGATCGGATCGACCTTGCCCGCGTTGCCGTTCGCCGACACGTCGAGCCACACGAGGCCGCGCAGTTCTCCGGCACCCGCCTGAGGCGCGGACGCCGGCAGTGCCTGCGCCGGCACCTGCTGCGGACTGAACCCGATGAGCGGCAACATGACCGTGTCGCCCGCCCGCACCGGCCTGGTCGCGCTGAAGCCCGCTTCCGTTGCGGTGTAACCCTCACGCGGTCGCGCACCGGGATACTGCGAGGAAGGGCTGAACATGTCGTGCACGCCGACCAGGGCCGCGTTCACCACGCCCTGGTTCGGCTCCTCCGCGTAGACGAGCCGGAAGATGATGCCCGAGGCGAACAACGAGATCGCCATCGGCATGAACAGCACCAGCCGGAACGCCGTCGCCCACCTGATGCGCTCGGTGAGCACGGCGAGGATCAGGCCGAGCCCGGTGACGGCCGCGGGGGCGACCACCACCCAGATCACGTTGTTGCGGAACGCGGTCAGCGTCCGCGGGTCGGTGAACGTGTCGACGTAGTTGCGCAGGCCGACGAACTCGTCACCCGTGGCGTCGAAGAAGCTGCGGATCAGCGAGAACACCAACGGGTAAAGCACGAGCGCCGCGAGCACGACCAGCGCGGGCAGCAGGAACGGGATCGCCTGCCGGGGCGAGCGCCCCGGCGCGACGTCCACGCTCGTCCGAAGTTTCATTTGCCGTAAGCCTTCGCCGCGTTGGCCTCCAGGCGCTGCATGATCCCGTCGACGTTCTTCGGGTCGGCCAGGAAGTCCTGCAGGTCCTTCCACTCCCCCGCGCCCTTCGTGCCGCCGAACGCGGCCGGGGCGAGGTCGGACATGTCGAACCGGACGTTGTCGCCCGCGTCGACGATCCGCTTGGCGAGGTCCTGGGTCACGTCGTCCGGGTAGGACGACTCCGGGATGTCCTTGTTGGGCGAGAGGAAACCGCCGAGCTCCGCCCAGATCTTCCCCGAGTCCGGCGAGGCGAGGAACTTCATCAGCTCGGTGGTCGCCTTGTCCTCCTTGAACTGCACGGCCATGTCACCGCCGGCGACGACCGCGTCCTTGCTGCCCGCGACCGACGGGAACGGGAAGAACTTCGCGTCCTGGCCGACCTTCGCCTTGGTGTTCGTGCTGATCACGCTCGCCACGAAGTCAGCCTCGAAGACCATCGCGGCACCGGCCGGCTCGCCGAAGACGTTGATCACGGACTTGGGGAACTCGGTCTGCAGCGCGCCACCGGCGATCAGCGTCGGCTCGCCCCACAGCTTCGCCAGTTCCTCCAACGCCTTGCGGACCGTCGGATCGGTCCACGGGATCTCGTGCTTCGCGAGCTTGTCGTAGTTCTCCGGGCCCGCCGTGCGCAGGTAGACGTTCTCGAACCAGTCGGTGAGCGTCCAGCCGTCCGCGCCGCCGACCGACACCGCGGCCAGGCCCGTCTCGGCGATCGCCTTGCTGGTCTTGACCAGGTCGTCCCACGTCGCCGGCGGCGTCGCGCCGACCTGCTGGAAGGCCTTCTCGCTGTACCAGAACGCCGACTTGTTGGCGGTCTTGAAGGTGAAGCCGTAGAGCTTGCCGTCGACACTCGCGAACTGCTTCCACACGGCCGCGTTGTGGTCGGTGACGGCCTTCTCGACGTCGGCGTTCACCGGCTTCAACGCGCCGGCCTTGGCGAACTGCGCGACGAGGCCGGGCTGGGCGATCAGCGCCACGTTCGGTGGTGTGCCGCCCGAGATTCTCGTCTGCAGCACGGTCGGGAGCTCGTCACCGGCGGGCGTGTACTTCACCTCCGCGCCGGTCTTGGTCTTGAACTCGTCCAGCACCTTCTCGAAGTTCTTCTGCTCGTCACCGGTCCACGGCCCGACGACCTCGACGGTCTGGCCCTTGAGGTCCTCCGTGGTGCCGTTGGTCCCCGCGGCACCTCCCGTGCACGCGGCGAGTCCCGAGGTGGCGAGCGCGAGCAGAGCGATCAACTGCTTCTTCATTGAAGCCCTCTACTTCCAGATGGAGGACCCGGTGGCCGGGTCGAAGAAATGCAGCCGGGAGGTGTCCACCCAGGCGGCGACGGGTTGTCCTTCGTAGATGCGGGTGCGGGGACTGAACCGTCCGACCAGGACGGTGCCCTTGCCGGAGGGGTTGGGCAGGTCGTCGGTGCCGGCGTCGCGCGCCAGCTCACGGGTGTCGTCGGTGACGACGGGCGGGACGTCGACCGGGAAGTGCACGAGGACGTCCGACCCCATGGCCTCCACCAGGTCCGCGACGGAGTGCAGGATCTCGCCTTCGCGGGCGTCTGCGAGAGCGGTGTCCTCCATGTCCTCGGGCCGGATGCCGACCACGACCTCGCGGCCGACGTACTCGCGCAGCGCAGGCCGTTGCCGCAGCACGGATTCCGGCAGCAACAGGGCGTCGGAGTTGAGCGAGACCCAAAAGCGGCCGTCGTTCTCGTCGAGCCGCGCGGACACGAGGTTCATGCCCGGCGAACCGATGAAGCCGGCGACGAACAGGTTCACCGGCCGGTCGTAGAGCTCCTGCGGTGGCCCGACCTGCTGCAGCACGCCGCGTCGCATGACGGCGACGCGATCGCCCAAAGTCATGGCCTCGGTCTGGTCGTGCGTGACGTACACGGTCGTCACGCCGATCTCGCGCTGGATCCGGGCGATCTGCGCCCGCATCTGCACGCGCAGCTTGGCGTCCAGATTGGACAGTGGCTCGTCCATCAGGAACGCCTGGGGTGCCCGCACGATCGCCCGGCCCATGGCCACGCGCTGGCGCTGGCCGCCGGAGAGGTTGCGGGGCTTGCGGTCGAGGTGCTCGGTCAGTTCGAGGACCTCGGCGACCTCGCGGACCCGGTGGTCGATCTCGGTCTTGGCGAGCTTGCGCAACGTGAGCCCGAAAGCGATGTTGTCGTACACGTTCAGGTGCGGGTAGAGCGCGTACGACTGGAACACCATCGCCACGTCGCGGTCACGCGACGGCACGTCGTTGACGACCTGCTCGCCGATGCGGATGGTGCCCTCGGTGATCTGCTCCAGCCCGGCGATCATCCGCAGCGCCGTCGTCTTGCCGCAGCCCGACGGACCGACGAGCACCAGGAACTCACCGTCGCGGATCTCCAGGTTGAGGTTGGTGACCGCAAGGGTGCCGTCACCGTAGGCCTTGCCCAGACCCGTCAGAACGACTTCTGCCACGCCAACTCCCTGGTTCGGTGTGATTGCAGACCGTAGGCCCGCGCGCCCTAAGGGAGATTTAAGGACGAAACACGATCTCGATAAGTGAGTGGCGTAGCCCGAACGTGGGCGGGGCATTCACGCTCAGCAGGACGCCTCGTGGCACCGCCCCCGCGCCCCCATACGTCCAGTATGAAGGCGCGGGGGCGGCACCACGATGCACCCGTCTGACCGCGAATGCCCCGGCAACGTTCGGGCCACACCACTCAAAACACCTCTCCCAATCGGCGGGTTCGCTGCTTACGCTGCGTGTATGTCGAAGGTGCTGGTGGTCGAGGACGACCCGGTGGTCCAGGCGGCGCTCGTGCACGCGCTGACCGACCTCGGGCACGTCGTGCAGGCCGTCGGCACCGCCGTGGCCGCGTTGCGCGAAGCGAGCACGAACGAGCTCGACCTGGTGATTCTCGATCTCGGACTGCCTGATCTGGACGGTGTCGCGGCCCTGCGGATGCTGCGCGGGGTGAGCAACGTGCCGGTCATCGTGGCCACCGCCCGTGGGGCCGAGCACTCGGTCGTGAGCACGTTGAACGCCGGCGCGGACGACTACATCGTGAAGCCGTTCTCGTCCGAACACCTGGCCGCGCGGATCAACGCGCTGCTGCGGCGAACGGGTGGTTCTGCCGTGGTTTCCACATCGGACGTCATGGTGCTGGGCGAGTTGTCGGTCGATCTCGGTCAGCGGATCGCCACGCTCGGTGACTGCGCGCTCTCGTTGAGCAGGCGGGAGTTCGACCTGCTCTCCTACCTGGCGGCACGGCCGGGCCGGGTGATCTCACGGCGGGAGCTCATCCAGGCCGTGTGGGGACATCCGTACGTCGGTGACGACAAGACGATCGACGTGCACGCGTCGTGGTTGCGGCGCAAGCTCGGCGAGACGGCCGCGCACCCCCGTTATCTGCACACGATCCGGGGCGTGGGGTTCAAGCTGGCGGCGCCCGAATGAGGTCGGTCATCACCCGTGCGCTGCTGCTGGCGGCAGGACTGGTGACGGTGGTTTTCCTGGCCACGGCTGGGTTTCTGCTGCACGAACGGGCTGTTTCGGCTGCGGCGGGGGCTGATCAGCGCGACGTGGCCGTCGTCGCGGCGGTCCTCGCGGTGTCCGCGGACCCCGACGCCGTCCGGGGGACGATCGCGCGTACGTCCGCCGGGGCCGAGGGGCGGTTGTCCGTGGTGCTCGCGGACGGCACACGGCTCGGCGCCGGCGGCGGTTCCGCGACGGTTTCCGTTGGCGGAGCGGTGGTTTCGGTGGTGCCCGCCGCTGTGCCGGTTCCGTTCGAGGCGGCGCTGGTGGTCGCCGGAGTCGCGGGTCTGGCGTTGGCCGGTGGAATTTTCCTGGGACATCGGCCTTTCACGCCGGTGATCGCCGCTTTGCGGGCGCTGGCCTCGTCTTCCGGGCGGCGGGTCCGGCTGACCGGGCCCCGGGAACTGGAGGCGCTGGCTGAGTCGATCAACGAGGCTTCGACGCGGACCTCGCAGCTGGTCGCGAAGGAGCGGGAGATGATCGCGGACGTCTCGCACCGGTTGCGGACCCCGTTGGCCGCCTTGCGACTGGACGCCGACGCGGTGGGGACCGGGCCCGTCGCCGGCCGGATTCGCAGCGCGGTCAGCACCCTGGGACACGACGTCGACCGGATCATCCAGGAACTGCAACCGGTGGAAAGCGAGTCGCCGAGCACCTGCGACGTGGCATCGGTCGTCGAGGCGCGCATGAAGTTCTGGTCGGCGCACGCGGACGACCAGGGGCGGCTGTGCGAGATCGACGTCGGTGAGCCGGCCTGGGTGCCGTTGTCGCCCGACGCCCTGGCGGCCGTGGTGGACGCGTTGCTGGAGAACGTCTTCCGGCACACTTCCCCGGCCGCGCCGGTCGGGGTGTCGGTGGTGCGGCACGCGGGCTGGGTGACGCTGGTGGTCGAGGACGGCGGAACGGGCGTCGCCGATCCGTCCTCCGCGCTGCACCGGGGCATCAGCGGCGGCGGGTCCACCGGGCTCGGCCTGGACATCGCCCGCGCCGCCGCGGAGGCCACCGGTGGCACGATCCACCTGGAACGCGGACGGCTGGGCGGCGCGAGGGTGCGGTTGCGGTTCGGGGAGGCCAACAGCCACCACGCCCCGGCGAGCCCGCGGGCGTGGCGGCTGTGGCGCGGACACCCCTGAATCAGGCCGCGTCCAGCTTGAACGGGTCGTGCTCGGCCAGCAGCTTGTCCAGCCTCGCTCTGTCCACCCGGCTGCTGATGGACGTGTCGTCCTGCCGGTCCCTGATCACCTTGGCCAGCGTGAACGCCGAGGTGATCGAGTAGAGCATCGCTATGCCCAGAAACGCGCGCACCCATCCGTCGACGGGCAGGAACACGACTCCGAGGCCGACGGCGGTCAGCGAGAGCCCGAACGAGAGGACCGCCTGCACGTAGAAGGCAGCGGTCGTCGGCGTGTGCGAGGGCGTGGTGGAAGTCATGATCCTGAGAGTCCTGGGTCAGGAGTCGGGCTGTCATGAGTACGGCTACTCAGGTTCTGGTCACAGGTCGAGCAACCGGGCGCACCGGATGAGTCCCAGGTGGGAGTAGGCCTGCGGATGGTTGCCCAGCGACTGTTCCGCGACCGGGTCGTACTCCTCCGGCAGCAACCCGGTCGGTCCGCACAGCGCGACGAAGCTCTCGAACAACTCCTCGGCGTCGGCGCGGCGGCCGACCTTGAGGTAGGCCTCGATCAACCACGTCGCGCACAGATGGAAGCCGCCCTCGTCACCGGGCAGGCCGTCGTTGCGCAGATAGCGGTACACGGTCGGGCCGCTGCGCAGGACCTCCTCGATCGCGACGACCGTGGAACGGAACCGTTCGTCCGCCGGATCCAGCAGACCGGACAGGCCGACGTGCAGCGAGGCCGCGTCCAGATCCGTGCCGTCGTACGCGGTGCTGAAGGCGCCGACGTCCGGGTTCCAGCCGTGGTCGAGCACGTCGTGGGCGATGGTGTCGCGCAGCACCGGCCAGTCGGGGTCGAGCGGCCGGCCGAACGCGCGGGCGAGCGCGATGGCGCGGTCGAGGGTCTGCCAGCACATCACGCGGGAGTAGACGCGATGGCGTGGCACGTGCCGTTCCTCCCAGATGCCGTGGTCCGCCCACGACCAGCGGCGCGTCACGGCCTGGACCATCGCGGTGACCACGTCCCAGTCGCGGTCGGCCAGGGTGCCGCGGGCCAGTGCCAGGTCGTGCACGAGATCGCTGATCGGGCCGAAGACGTCGAGCTGCACCTGCTGGTCGGCGAGGTTGCCGACGCGGACCGGGCCCGAGCCCGCGTAGCCGGGGAGGCTGGAGATGACCTGTTCCGGGCCCAGTGCGGTGCCGTGGACCGTGTAGAGCGGGTTCAGGTGTTCCGGGCCTCCGACCGTGGCCAGCACGCGGTGCAGCCAGCCGAGGAAGGCCTCCGCCTCGGACAGGGAACCCAGTGACACCAACGCCTGCACGGTGAGGGCGGCGTCGCGCAGCCAGCAGTAGCGGTAGTCCCAGTTGCGGATGCCGCCGATCTGCTCGGGCAACGAGGTCGTGGCGGCGGCGAGCACGGCGCCGGTGTCGCGGTGGCACAGGGCGCGCAGCGTGAGAGCGGATCTCCGGACCAGGTCGCGCCGGGTCGCGGGCAACCGCAGCGCGTCCGACCAGGAGATCCAGTCCTCTGTGGACGGTCGCGCGCCCCAGCGCAGTTCGAGCACGAGCGGTGGGCTGATCACAGCGGTGGCCGTACCGCCGGCGATCTGCCAGTCCACGCCAGGGGAACACAACTCGATCGGGGTGCCCGCCACGCGTAGACCGTCGGCGGTTCGTTCGAGCCGCACGGAAACCTGGCCGAAATCGGGTCGTGGCGCGAACTCCACGATCGCGGGCGCCCTGCCTTCGACGACGCGCGTCAAGCCGCCGGCGAGATCGTCAGTGACTCGCAAGCTGGTCCAACGGGTCTGCACGGTCATGGTGCCGGATGCATACCGTTGGCCGATCGGCAGTTGCTCCTTTTGGGGCCTGATCGAGAAATGTCCTTCGCCGCCGAGCAGTTTGGCGAACAATGCCGGTGAGTCCGGCGCGGGGTGGCACAACCACGTCACGTCGGCATCCGGCGTGACCAGTGCCAGGGCACGGCGGTCGGAGAGCAGGCTGTGCCGTTCGATCGGTACGGCCGTGCGCACCAACGGCAACTGGGTCAGGAAGTCCGTCACGAGCGGGAACGTAAGTTCGCACCAGGGCCTTCGGACCTGTGTTGGTCAAGACTTAGGGCCGTCCTAAAGCTCTTTTATTACATCAAGTTCGTATGCGTGGATTGTTCGCGTTGAGTCATCTCGATAGGGTCCGCGTATCAGTCCGGGGTTGACGTGAGGCGGCATTCTTTGATCGGGCAGCGTGGTCGGGTGCCGTCGGACGCCGACCTGATCGACGCCGTGCGTGACGGCAAGGTCGAGGCCTACGGCCAGCTGTACGAACGCCATGTGCGATCAGCCAACATCCTGGCGATGCAGCTCTCGACGTCCTCCGCGGACGCCGACGACCTGGTGTCGGACGCGTTCGCCAAAGTCCTCGCCGCGCTGCGGTCCGGTGGCGGGCCGGGAGCGGCGTTCCGGCCGTACCTGCTGACGGCGGTGCGGCACGCGGCGTACGACCGGACGCGCAAGGAGAAGCGGCTCGAACTGGCCGGGGACATCGAGGAAGTTCCCGGTGCCACCAGGGCGACCAGCGTGCCGTTCCGCGACAAGGCGGTGGAGGACCTCGACCAGGCGATGGCCGCCACGGCGTTCGCCACGCTGCCCGAACGGTGGCAGACGGTGTTGTGGCACACCGCGATCGAGGGCCAGTCGCCCGGCGAGATCGCGCCGCTGCTGGGACTGACCGCGAACGGCGTGTCCGCGATGGCGTTCCGCGCCCGCGAAGGACTGCGCAAGGCGTTCCTGCAGGCGCACGTCAACCAGGAGCCGGCCGAGAAGTGCCGCGCCACCGTCACCAAACTCGGTGCCTGGACGCGTGGCGGACTCAAGGGACGCGAAGCCGTCCAGCTCGACGCGCACATGGACGAATGCGCCGAATGCCGCAAGCTCGCCAGCGAACTGTCCGACGTCAACGGCGCGCTGCGCGGCATGATCGCGCCGATCGTGCTCGGCACGGGCACCGCCGGTTACCTGGCCGCCGCCGCGACCAAGGGCGCGGCCGTGTCCCTCACCGCGACCTCCTGGCTCGGTGTGGCCGCCTCAGCCGCGGCGGTCGTGGTCGTCGCCGCGTCCGGCGTGGTCAGCACGGACAGTTCCTCAACGCCCCAGGCCGCCCCGCCGGTCACCTCGTCGAGCGGTTCCGTGCAGCAGACGAGCCGGCCCGGCTCCACCCCCAGCTCCGGCACCATCGTCGTGCCGGGCAGCACCGCCGGTTCCGCCACGCCGGCCACCGAGGAGAACGTGGTCACGCCCACGGGACCGACGACGAGCACGTCCTTCGCCCCCGCGGCCGGTGGGACGCCCAGTCTCGCCGCGGAGGCGCCCGCCGCGATCGCGATGACGACCGATGGCCCGCCCAACGAGCTGAACATCGCCATCACCAACAACGGCTCGGTCCCCACGACCCTGCCAACGTTGACGCTGACGATGCCCGACAAGATCAAAACGGTCGGCCCCGGCAAGACCTCCGCGGGGTTCGTCGGCTGCCCGGCGGGCAAGGACACCGTCACGTGCGAGGGCGGGCAAACGCTCGCGCCGGGCCAGACGATCACCTTCCGGGCGCGGCTGCAGGCCGGGCCGAAGGCAGGGGACGGCGCCATCACGGGTGTCGCGGGCCAGCTGCGGGTGAGCATCGCGATCACGATCTCGTAGGTATTCCAGGTCGGACAGCGAAAACCGGCGCGACGACGCACCATGAGCCGGTGGAAGAGCTCACGGCGGCGCTCACCGAGCTGGAGGCGCCGTTCCGCACGCTCGTCGACGACTCGCAGTGGGCGCACGCGAGCGTCGAGGGGCTGGTCCTCGACGCCGGCCGGTGGTGGACCGCCGGCGCCGAGACCCGCCTCCAGCCGCAGGTGACGTTCAGCGACGCGTTCAGCGAAGCCGCACGTCACCGTGGCGGGGTGTACGTCGAGGGATACATCTGGGCGAACGGCACCGCGGTCGCCGCCGCGTGGTGCGGGCAGGGCGACAGCGTCGTGTACGGACCGCGGGCCGAGAGCTACCTGGGAGTGCCGCTGTCACCGCATTTCTGCCGCCGGATCCAGCAGCGCAACGGCACCGCAGCGGTGCTGATGAGCAAGCACCCCAAACTGTTGCCGTTGCTGCGGGACGGACTGCCGCGCGGTGCGGTCCTCACCGGGGGACGGCCCGGACCGCGGTCACTCGGTGCCTAGCGCCGCGAACCTCTCCTCTGCCTCCCGCGCGTGCCGCGCTGCCTCCACACGATCCGTGACCACCTTGGCGAGGTGTTTGTGCGCGTTCGCGGCCTCACGCTTGTCGTCGATCCGTTCCGCGAGGTCCAACGCCTCACGCAACAGCGCCTCGGCTTCAGCGGGACGCCCGGCCGCGGTGAGCACGTCGCCCAGGTAGTTCAGCACGACGGTTTCGGTGGTGACGTCGCCGATCGCGCGCACGGCCGCCAGCGCCGAGGTCAACGCGTCGAGTGCCTCGTCATGCCTGCCCATGGCGTGCAGGATCATGCCCAGCGCGCTCTGGGTGTCCGCCTCGTCGCGACGGCTGCCCATCTCGCGCATCAGGGTCAGCGCCGACGTGCACGCCTCCAGCGCCTCGTCGTAGCGGCCGAGTGCGCTGTAGATGTTGCTGACGTTGCTCATCGCCTGCGACTCGAGGTGCCGGTCGCCGAGCTGACGGGCCACCGTGATGGCCTGTTCGAGCAGCTCAGCGGCCTCGGCGTGACGTTCGAGGGTCCGGTAGACCAGCGACAGGTTGTTCAGCGTGCCCGCCACGCCCTGCAGGTCGCCCTGCTCGCGGAGCATCTCGATCGCACGCTCGTTGTAGTAGATCGCGTCCTGATACCGGCCGGTCTGCCAGAACACCATCGCGTAGTTCTTCGTCGTGATCGCGAACGCGGCCGGATCGTCCTTCGCCGCTTCCAGCGCCAGTTCGTTGATCGTGGCCCAGTCACGCGTGTGCCCGCGCACCATGCAGAAGTACGTCATCGCGCGCGCGAGTTGCCACGTGTGTGTGCGCCAGTCACCGTCGAGTGACAGCGCGGCGGCGGCGACGAGCGTCTGCCGTTCGGTCTCCATCCACTCCACGGCGTGGTCGTAGTCGCGCAGCACGAGCCGCGACGCCGGCCGGTAGGTGATGTCGACCTCGTATTTGCGGGCCGCGGGCGACATCAGCCGCATCGCCTGGTTCGTGGTGTCCAGAAAGTGGTCGAGCAGCCGGGTCAGCGGCTCGCGCGACGACTCCACCTGGGACTGCGCGTACTGCCGCAGCAGGTCGTGCATCCGGTACCGGCCGAGCGTGGCCGCCTCTAGCAGGTGCACGTCGACGAGGTCTTCGAGCATCCCGTCGCACTCCAGCGGGTCGAGATCGCCCAGCGCCGCGGCCTGGTCGACGTCGAAGTCCGTGCCGTGGTGCAGGCCCAGCAGCCCGAACAGCCGCTGGTGCCCGGCCGGGAGCTGGCCGAACGACAACGCGAAGACAGCGTCCAGTTCGGATAATCGTCCCTCGCGCAACCGCGTCGCGAGATGGGCGGTCGTCCAGGTCGGCCGGCTGCGCAACCGGCCGGCGGCCAGGCGCACGGCCAACGGCAGCCGGCCGCACAGTTCGACGACCTCGCGGGCCGCCTCGTCGGCGCCGCGTTCGTCACCGACGATCGTGGCGAACAACTGCAGCGCCTCCGCCTCGGACAGCACGTCCAGCGTGAGCGTCGACGTGCCCTCCAGCTCGACCAGCCGCGCCCGTGACGTGACCAGCACCAGCGATCCCGGCACACCCGGCAGCAACGGCCGCACCTGGTCCGCGCTCGCCGCGTTGTCCAGCACGACCAGCAGCCGCCGCCGGGACAGCTCCGCCCGCCACACCGCCGCCCGTTCGTCCTGGCTGACCGGGATCTCGTCGAGGCCGAGCGCGCGCAGCAGCACGTCCAGCGCGTCCGTTGGTTCGACGGGCGCACGTCCGGCCGTGTGTGCGTGCAGGTCGATGAACAGCTGACCGTCCGGATACTCCAGCCGGTGCGCCAAGTGCACGGCCAGCGTCGTCTTGCCGACGCCCGGCATGCCGTCGATCGCGGAGATCACCACCGCCGACCGTCCGGTGACGGCCCTGGTCAGCCGTTCCATCTCGGCCTCGCGGCCGGTGAAGTCCGCGACGTCGCGCGGCAGCGTGTTCAGGGCGGGCCGGGGTTCGTCGCCCCGCAGCAGCCGGGCGTGCAGCTCCCGCAGTTCGGAGCCCGGATCGGTGCCCAGTTCCTCGGCCAGCAGCACCCGCACGTCCTCGAACGCCTGCAACGCCTCGGCGGACCGGTTCGCCCGGTGCAGCGCGTGCATGAGCTGCAGCCACAGCTGTTCCCTGAGCGGGAACTGCTTGGTCAGCCGGCGCAGCTCGCCGATCAGCCGCTCGCCCTGCCCCAGCTCGATCGCGAGCCTGGCGTGCTGCTCCGCGACGGTGAGCCTGCGTTCCTGCAACAGCGTCAGCTCGGCTTCCAGCCGTGGCCCGATCGCGAGCCCGTCCAGCGCCGGGCCCCGCCACAACGCCAGCGCCTCTTCGTACTTTCCCGCCGCGGCACGGTGATCGCCCTGTTTCAACGCCTCGTCACCGGCCGCGCACAGCTGTTGGAAGACGGTGACGTCGACCTCGTCGCCGGGCACCTTCAACCGGTAGCCGCCAGGCATGGTCACGAGGTCGTCCAGCACGAGCTTGCGCAACGCCGCGACGTACGTCCGAATGTTCGATTCCGGTGCCGCGGGTGGAGATTCCCACACCGCTTCACTCAAGTGTTCAAAACTGACCGTCTCGTTGGCGTGCAAGGCCAACGCTGCCAGCAACGCACGTTGCCGGGGCCCACCCAGCCGCAGTTCAACGCCCCCACGCCAGATCTGCAGCGGCCCAAGAAGCCGATACCGCACTCACCCTCCTCGGGGGCATGGTGCCAGAACTCCGGGTGGCTGTGCGGAATTTGTGCGGACGATCTTCGAAACTCTCCTCACGCCGCTGCGAAGGGGGATCTCCGGGATGGACAGAAGCTGGTGGCCGGTGTGGACGATCAGGCCGCGGCCGAGCTGGGCAGGTCAAGCCACCTAGAAACATCGGACCTCACCGCCGCCGTCACCAGAACGCGAAACTCCTTCCTCGGGCTGCGGAAAGACCTGATCAAGACCTCCTTCACCCCTTCGGTGGGCGACGACACGCGGGGTGACTGAACTCGACTGAGGTCCGATGTTCAACCAAAGCCCTACGATGACCGTCATGACCGAGACGGCGAAACGGCGCCCAGGGCCGCGGATCGAAGAGGTCGCGCGCGTCGCAGGGGTATCCAAGTCGACCGTTTCGCGCGTGATCAACGACGAGCAGTACGTCAGCGCGAAGGCCCGCGAGGCCGTGCACGCCGCGATCGCCGAGCTGGGATACGCACCCAACCAGGCCGCGCGAGCGCTGGCCGGCAATCGGGCGAACGCGATCGCCCTGGTGGTCTCGGAGCCGACCGGCCGAGTGCTGTCCGACCCGTTCTTCGCGGGCGTGCTGCGCGGGATCCACGCCGAGCTCGCCGGGCGGCACATGCAGCTGTTGCTGATGATGAGCCAGCCGTCGGACACCAGCGACCTGGTCACGTACCTGAGCAGCGGACACGTCGACGGCGCGCTGCTGGTGAGCCTGCACGGTGACGACCCGCTGGTGCCGATGCTGGCCGAGCTCGGCCTGCCGGTGGTGTCCGGCGGACGGCCGCTCGGGACCACCTCCGTGCCGTTCGTGGACTCGGACAACTTCACCGGCGCCCTGGAAGCCACCCGGCACCTGGTCTCGCTGGGTCGCAAGCGGATCGGCACCGTCGCGGGCCCGAAGGACATGGCCGTCGGCGCGGACCGGCTCAGCGGCTTCAAACGCGGTCTGACCGAGGCCAGGCTCGCCTCCGACCTCGTGACGCACGGCGACTTCACGCCGGAGGGCGGCGCGCGGGCCATGGAGCGGCTGCTGCAGAAGTCTCCCGATCTCGACGCGGTGTTCGTCGCGGCGGACATCATGGCGCTCGGCGCCCTGCAGGTGCTGCACGCGCAGGGCAAGCGCGTGCCGGAGGACGTCGCGGTGATCGGGTTCGACGACTCGGTGTTCGCGACGACCGCGACGCCGCCGCTGACGACGATCCGCCAGGACGTCGAGGAGCTGGGCCGCACCATGACGTGGCGACTGCTGGCGGAGCTGGCCGGCGAGGCGGGACTGCCCCCGTCGTTGCTGCTGCCCACTTCGCTCATCAAGCGCACAAGCGCTTAGGACACCTGCTCGACTCTCTTAGGCCGCGTCACCCCCTTGCGTAACAAACTGGGAGCGTTCCCAGAATCCAGGTACTGAACCCATTGACAGCCCCATGTCGTGCGGTTAACACTCTCGAAAACTTCTGGGAGCGCTCCCAGAAACCGCCGCAGAGACCGAGGGAGTTCTCCCGTGCGACACCGCAGTTGGGTCAGCGTGCTCCTGCTTTTAACCGCCGCAACAGCTTGTTCGTCCGGTGGGGCGACCGAGGGCGGCAAGACCGAGCTGACCATCGCAACCTTCAACGAGTTCGGCTACGAGGACCTGTTCAAGGAGTACGAAGCGGCGCATCCGGACGTCAAGATCACTCAGCGCAAGACCGGACAGGGCGCACCGCACCACCAGAACCTGTTCACCAAGCTGGGCGCCGGCTCCGGGCTCGCCGACATCGAGGCGGTCGAGGAGGGCTTCCTCGCCCAGGTGATGGCGAAGTCCGGGCAGTTCAACGATCTCAAGGAGATCGGGCCGAAGATCGAGGACAACCGCTGGCTGAAGTGGAAGACCGACGCGGTCACCACCAAGGACGGCAAGCTGATCGGCTACGGCACCGACATCGGCCCGCTGGCCATGTGCTACCGCAAGGACCTCTTCGAGAAGGCGGGCCTTCCGTCGGACCCCGAGGCCGTGAAGTCGCTCTTCGCGTCCTGGGACAGCTACTTCGCCGCCGGTGACCAGTTCATCGCGAAGTCCGGCGGGGTCGCGTGGTTCGACAGCGCCGCACAGGTCTTCAACGCGATGCACAACCAGCACGAGGTCGGCTACTTCGACAAGTCCGACAAGCTCGTCGTCGACACCAACCCCGCGATCAAGGCCGACTGGGACACCGTGACGAAGGCGGTCGCGAAGGGCCAGTCCGCGAAGCTCGTGGCGTGGAGCAACGAGTGGAACTCGGGCTTCAAGGCCGGCGCGTTCGCCACGAAGACGTGCCCGTCGTGGATGCTCGGCGTGGTCGAGGGTCAGGCCGGGCCGGAGAACAAGGGCAAGTGGGCGGTCACCGAGGCGTTCCCGAACGGTGGCGGCAACTGGGGCGGTTCGTACCTGACCGTGCCGAAGCAGGGCAAGAACGCGAAGAAGGCCGCCGAGCTCGCCGCCTGGCTGACCGCGCCCGACCAGCAGGTCAAGGCGTTCCAGGCCAAGGGCACGTTCCCGAGCCAGGTCGAGGCGCTGAAGTCCCCCGCGCTGCTGGAGAAGACCAACGCCTACTTCGGTGACATCAAGGCGGGCGCGCTCTTCGCCGCGCAGGCGCAGAAGGTCACGGCGGCCCAGTACAAGGGTCCGACCGACGGCCAGATCCAGGACAACGTGTTCAGCCCGGCGCTGCAGTCGGTCGAGGGTGGCAAGAGCGCTGAGGAAGGTTGGAAGACCGCGGTCGCGGAGGCCCAGAAGGTCGCTAAGTGACCGCCGTGCTCACCAAGGTGGACCGCGAGCGGGCGCAGGAGCCCCGCTCGCGGCCACCGCGCCATCGTCTGTCCGCTTTGGACGCCAAGTTCTCGCCGTACCTGTTCGTCGCGCCGTTCTTCGTGTTGTTCGGCGCGATCGGACTCTTCCCGTTGCTCTACACGGCTTACGTGTCGCTGTTCGACTGGGAGCTCGGCGCTGACGAGACGCCGTTCGTCGGGCTCGAGAACTACACGACGTTGTTCAGCGACGGCCAGTTCTGGAACGCGCTCTTCAACACCTTCAGCATCTTCCTGCTGTCGAGCGTGCCGCAGGTGATCGTCGCGGTCGTGCTCGCCGCGTTGCTGAGCGCGAACCTCCGTGCGCGGACGACGTGGCGGATGGGCGTGCTGCTGCCCTACGTCGCGTCGCTGGTCGCGTTGGCGATCATCTTCGGCAACCTGTTCGGACCGCAGTACGGCCTGGTCAACGGCTTCCTGTCGGCCGTGGGCATCCCGCCGATCGACTGGCAGGCCAACACGTTCGGCAGCCACGTCGCGATCGCGTCGATGGTCAACTGGCGGTGGACGGGCTACAACGCGTTGATCGTGCTGGCCGCGATGCTGGCGATCCCGCGCGAGGTGCACGAGGCGGCCACGGTCGACGGCGCCGGTCCGTTGCGCAGGTTCTTCAGCATCACGTTGCCGATGCTGAAGCCCACGCTGATCTTCGTGATCGTCACGTCGACGATCGGCGGACTGCAGATCTTCACCGAACCGAAGCTGTACGACCCGGCCGGTGGTAGCGGTGGCGGTGCGGAGCACCAGTACCAGACGGTCGTGCTCTATCTGTACCAGTCCGGGTTCCAGCAACTGGACCTCGGCTACGCGTCCGCGATCGCGTGGACGCTGTTCCTGATCGTGATCGCGGTCGCGGGGCTCAACTTCCTTCTCACCAGGAGGGCCGTGCGATGAAGCGTCCGTCCTTTGTGGTCTACGGCGTGCTGGCCGCGTTCGTGCTGGGCTCGGCGTTCCCGTTCTACTGGTCGTTCCTGGTGGCGAGCCGGGACAACTCGGTGCTCAACGGGGACTTCACGCTGATCCCCGGCGGTAACTTCTTCTCCAACGCCGCGCGGGTGTTCGACACGATCCCGTTCTGGAAGGCGCTGGGCAACAGCTTCATCGTGTCCGGGACCGTGACGCTGTCGGTGGTGCTGCTGTCCTCGCTCGCCGGGTTCGCGTTCGCCAAGCTGCGGTTCCGCGGCCGCGGGCTGATGTTCCTGTTCGTCGTCGCGACGCTCGCCGTGCCGACGCAGCTCGGGATCATCCCGCTGTACATGGCGATGGCGGAGTTCGGCTGGGCGGGTGAGCTGGAAGCGGTGATCGTGCCGAACCTCGTCACCGCGTTCGGGGTGTTCTGGATGCGGCAGTACCTGGTCGACGCCATCCCGGACGAGCTCGTCGAGGCGGCGCGGATGGACGGCTGCAGCCTGTGGCGGACGTTCTGGCACGTCGCGCTGCCGGCCGCGCGACCGGCCGCCGCCATGCTCGGCGTGTTCACGTTCATGCAGTCCTGGAACGACTTCCTGTGGCCGTTGGTCGTGCTGAACGCCGACAACCCGACGATGCAGGTCGCGCTGGAGAAGCTGCAGAGCGGTTACTACGTCGACTACTCGCTCGTGCTCGCCGGGACAACGTTGGCGACCGTCCCGGTCTTGATCGTGTTCATCGTGCTCGGGCGGCAGATCGTCGCGGGTGTCATGCAGGGTGCTGTGAAGGGGTGAAGGTGGAGAACATCGCTTTCCCGGAAGGTTTTTTGTGGGGCGCTGCCACGGCCGCGTTCCAGGTGGAGGGTGCGACCGATGTCGACGGCCGCACCGACTCGATCTGGGACGCGTTCTGCCGCGTTCCCGGCAACGTTGTCGGCGGCCACACCGGTGAACCGGGTGCCGACCACTACCGGCGGGTGGACCAGGACGTCGCGATGATGGCCGAACTCGGCCTGGGCGCGTACCGGTTCTCGATCGCCTGGCCGCGGGTGCGGCCGGACGCCGGGGCGGTCAACCAGGCCGGGCTGGACTTCTACAAGCGGCTCGTGGACACGTTGCTGGAACACGACATCAAGCCGTGGCCCACGCTCTACCACTGGGACCTGCCGCAGAAGCTGGAGGAGACCGGCGGCTGGGCGAACCGGGACACCGCCTACCGGTTCGCCGAGTACGCCGAGACCATCGTCGACGCGCTGGGCGACCGGATCGAGTCGTGGACGACGCTGAACGAGCCCTGGTGCGCGGCCTTCCTCGGCTACGCCGCGGGAATCCACGCGCCAGGACGGGCAGAGCCCGACGCCGCGGTCGCCGCGGTGCACCACCTGCTGCTGGCCCACGGGCTCGCCGGAGAGGTGATCCGCAGCCGCGACAAGCAGCTGGGCATCACGCTCAACATGTACCCGATCATCCCGGCCGATCCGGACTCCGCGGCCGACCGGGACGTGGCACGCCGGCTCGACGGGCTGCAGCAGCGGATCTTCCTGGACCCGTTGCTGTGCGGGTACTACCCGGCCGACATCGTGCAGGACCTGGAGCCGTTCGGGTTCTCGTCGGTGATCCAGGACGGCGACCTCAAGATCATCTCGGCGCCGCTCGACATGCTCGGCGTGAACTACTACACCGAGCACTACGTCAGCGCCGAACCCGGTGACGAGGGCCCGTCGCCGTGGGTGGGCGTCGAGCAGCTGTCGTTCCCCAAGCGGGACGCGCCGGTCACCGACATGGGCTGGGAGGTGCGCCCCGACGGCCTCACCTCGGTGTTGCTGCGCGTGCACAACGACTACCCGAAGGTCCCGCTGTACATCACCGAGAACGGTGCGGCGTTCCCGGACCTGCACGACGGTGACGGGGTCGAGGACGTCGACCGCACCGGTTACCTGGAGTCCCACCTGCGGGCCGCACACGCCGCCATCGCCGCCGGCGTGGACCTGCGCGGGTACTTCTGCTGGTCGTTGATGGACAACTTCGAGTGGGCAGAGGGCTACGCGAAGCGGTTCGGCATCGTGCACGTCGACTACGACACGCAGGTGCGCACGCCGAAGAGGAGTGCGCGCTGGTACTCCGCTGTGGCGCGCAGCAACGCAGTCGCGTCATGACCCGACGCCCCGGTATCGACGAGGTCGCCCGGTTGGCCGGGGTGTCGAAGTCCACCGTGTCCCGAGTGCTCAACGGTGCGCCGCACGTGAGCACTCGGGCCCGGGACGCGGTACGCCGGGCGGTGATCCAGCTCGACTACACGCCGAACCAGGCCGCACGGTCGTTGGCGGGACATCGGGCGAACGCGATCGCTTTGGTGGTATCGGAACCGAGCGGCCGGGTGCTGGCGGACCCGTTCTTCGCCGGCGTGATGCGCGGGGTGCACGCCGAACTGACCGGGCATCGCACACAGCTGGTGCTGATGATGAGCCAGCCAGGCGACGTGGGCTCCTACCTGACCGGCGGGCACGTGGACGGGGCGTTGGTGATCAGCCTGCACGGCCACGACCCGCTGCTGTCGTTGTTGCACGACAACGGCCTGCCGGTCGTGGCCGGCGGGCGCCCGCTCGCCGGCGGCCCGGTGCCGTACGTCGACTCGGACAACTTCACCGGCGCGATCGACGCGACCCAGCACCTCATCTCGCTGGGCTGCGAGCGAATCGGGACCATCGCCGGCCCGACGGACATGGCGGTGGGCCTCGACCGGCTGTCCGGGTGGCGGCGGGCGATGTCCGGCCGGCGGACGGACCTGGTGGCGTACGGCGACTTCACGCCCCAGGGCGGCGCGTCCGCGATGACGGCGTTGCTGACCCGCGAACCCGAACTGGACGCGGTGTTCGTGGCCGCGGACATCATGGCGCTCGGGGCGTTGCAGGTGCTGAACGCGCACGGCCGCCGGGTGCCGGAGGACGTGGCCGTGGTGGGGTTCGACGACTCCGTGCCCGCGGTGCCGCCGTTGACGACGGTGCGGCAGGACGTGGAACGGTTCGGGCGCATGCTGACGTGGCGCCTCCTCGCCGAGATCGAGGGCGAGGAGGGCCTGCCGCCGTCGGTGCTGCTGCCCACCTCGCTGGTGGTGCGGACAAGCGCCTGATCAGCCGGATGCCGCGAAAAGAGTTACATCGGTGATCATCGACGCTCCGTGACACCAGCGGGCTGTTTTCACCCGTTCGACCCAACCTCGCGGCACTCTCGGTAACGCCTGGGGTGGTCTCTCGATGGTCCTGCCGTACGAACCCCACCCTGAGGGAGTGCGACAGTGATCGAGAACTCGGCTGCCGGTCTGGTGATGGTGCCCGGCGAGGTGACGGTGACCGTCACCGGCGAGGAGCACCACCAGGACGTGCTGGCCCGGTATGCCGTGCCGGACGGTGTGACGCGGCAGGTCGCCGTGCACCTCACGTGGTGCATGATCGCCGCCGGCAGGTACCGCGGTCAGCGCGGCGTCGAGGTGCGGCTCGACGGGCAGCGGGTCGGTGAGCTGACTTTCCTGATGTCGCAACGGTATGCGCCGGTGCTGATGCACGTGGAGGCCGGTGGCGGTTCGACCGGGTCGGTGGCGTTGATCCAGCGGGGCAAGAACGGCCTGCTGCAGATCGTGCTGCGGATGCCGCGCGAGATTCCCCGTGGCGCGGTGGTGCCGGTCGCGTCGAAGCCCAAGTCGTGGGCGACACCGGTAGCGGTCGGGGTCGGTGGCCTGTTCGCGTTCTTCGTCGTGATGGCTCTTATCGGAGCGGCGATCGGTGGTCCGACCTCCGTGAACAAGGCGTCGGGACTGTCGACGACGGCAGCGCCCACCACTACGACCACGACCACGACGCCTGCCAGCACGACGACGTCGACCACCACTTCCACCACCACGACAACGACTACGACGACCACCACCACTCCCGCGGCGGTCGCGCAGCCGAAGCCGCAACCCCAGCCCCAGCCGGCTCCGCAGCCCAACCCTCAGCCCCAGCCGGCTCCGCAGCCGCAGCCGGCTCCGCAGCCGAGTTGCCACGCGAGCTACCAACCGTGCGTCCCGATCGCGTCCGATGTGGACTGTGCGGGTGGAAGCGGTGACGGGCCTCAGTACGTGCGAGGCCCGATCACCGTGATTGGTCCCGACGTCTACAAGCTGGACAACGACGGAGATGGCGTCGGGTGTGAGGGCTAACGCTGGATGAAGACGCTGCCCGCCTGGAAAGTGATGTCGGGCTGGCCGGTCTTGCCGCCGATCGGGTAAGGCTGGCCAGTGCAGTCGTCGCTCGCGAACAGCGACGCGGTCTTGGTGCTGTTGTTGTAGGCCGAGCGAATCCTGTTTCCCCAGCCGTGTTCGACGAGGTCAACGCACGCCGACGAGCCAAGTGGCACGACGTTGAACCTGTTGCCCTCGTAGTTGGTCTGGTCCCACGCGCAGAACGCGTCGGTGAACGTGCAGTCCGGCACGGCGGCCTGGGCTGCTGGCGTGATGGCGAGACCGGCTAACGCGCACAGGACAACGGCGAACTTCTTCATGATTCCTCCCCAGTTTCCCCTTGTCCTGCACCCTTCCCGCCATCGCGTTGCCACGTCAAGGATTTGCGGTACCGAAAACCTGGTTGCCCAGCACCGAACTAGCCTCGTTCGTAGGGCGTCTTCTCCCCTGCCTCGACACCGAACGGCAGGTGGTTGCCCGCCGGCGGCAACGGGCAGGTGGCGAAGTCGGTGAACGCGCACGGCAGGTTCGTCGCACGGTTGAAGTCGAGCACGACCTTGCCGTCGCGCGGGGTGGCCGCGAGCGACCGGTTGGCGGCATAGGTGGTGACACCGCTCGTGGCGTCGGTGAAGAGGATGTTCAACCCGCCGTCACGGCCGTTGAACGCCGTCAGTGTGTACTCGGCGCCATCGTGCGTGAACCGCACACGGCCCGGTGCCTCGTACACGTGGCTGAGACCCTCCACGACCGCACCGACCGTCGTGGGGATTGGAGCGTCGAACGGTTCGTAGACGCCCTCCAACACCCACTGCTCCTGTGGTTCGTACGAGGGCACACCACGGAAGTTCTGGAGCACCAGAGCCTTCGGGTCGTGCACACGGATCAGGTACCCGCCGCGCCGCGCGACTTCGACCTCGAGGTCGCCGACCTCGATGCGTGCGCCTGGACCGCTCTGCACGAGTTCGAACCGCTGCGGTTCTCCGTCGTTGCGCCAATACGCCGCGTCGTCGTCTTGCCACCAGACGCCCGGTAGGCCGTCATAGGCGCGTGGGGACGCTTCCAGCCAATCGAGCGAGACGAGCGCGAGCCACCCATAGGGGTCGGCCAGGCTCTTCTCCCGGTCCGTCTTCCAGGTCTGCCAGTCCTCCGCGAAGCCGCTCATGTCCATGCCAACGGGCCTGCGGTGGCGGGACTTCCCCGTTCCAAAGGATGGGAAGCGGTAGTCGCGCGTCCTGGTGTCGAACCAGGCACCCCAGGCTTATGAGGCCTGGGTGATCGCCGGATCCCGCGCGTTGGGGTGACCGACCGGACTCGCACCGGCTTCGACCAGGACCACAACCTGGCGCCTCGACTGCTTCGGCTTCGGTCACAGCTGCCCGTCGAGGACTCGAACCTCGATCTCCGCGTCCAGAGCGCGGCGTCCGTGCCAATTGGACCAACGGGCATCAAAAAAGCCGCCTCGTCGCGATGTGCGACGGGACGGCTCCCCGGAGTCATGAGTCAGCTCATGCCGAGGAGCACCAGACGTGCTGATGGCACATGTGTTGCATCACGGCTGGCTCCCTTCCTCCGGTTCGTCGAGATCCACTCTGACGGATGACACCGCAGCGCCGCAACGCATTATCCGCACTGCAAAAGTTTGCAGATCTTGAAGGTTCACTCCACTGATCCTCAAGCAGACTTGCGGAAAACTTTTGCAACGTCTTTCCTGGAGCGCTGACACACCCCGTCGGAAGGCAAGGACATGTCCCAGGACTGGTGGCGGCACGCCGTCATCTATCAGGTCTACGTGCGCAGTTTCGCCGACTCGAACGGCGACGGCATCGGTGACCTGCCCGGCATCCGCTCGCGCCTGCCCCACCTCCGTGACCTCGGCGTCGACGCGGTCTGGATCACGCCGTTCTACGCCTCGCCGATGGCCGACGGCGGCTACGACGTAGCGGACTACCGCGCGGTGGACCCGCAGTTCGGCGACCTCGACGACGTGCGCGCGTTGGTCGCGGACGCGCATGCGATGGGCATCCGCGTGATCGTCGACATCGTGCCGAACCACAGCTCGGACCAGCACGCGTGGTTCCAGGAAGCGCTGGCCGGGCGCAACCGTGAGCGCTACGTCTTCCGCGAGGGCGTCGGCGACCAGCCGCCGAACGACTGGGAGTCGGTGTTCGGCGGGCCGGCCTGGACGCGGGTAGAGGACGGTTCCTGGTACCTGCACCTGTTCGCGCCGGAGCAGCCGGACCTGAACTGGGACCTGCCGGAGGTGCGGGCGGAGTTCCGCGACGTGCTGCGGTTCTGGCTGGACCTGGGCGTGGACGGGTTCCGGGTGGACGTGGCGCACGGGATGATCAAGGCGCCGGGCCTGCCCGACATCGGGCACACCGACCAGCTCAAGCTGCTGGGCACCGAGCCGTTGCCGTTCTTCGACCAAGACGGCGTGCACGAGATCCACCGCGAATGGCGCACCATCGTGGACTCGTACGACGGTGAACGCGTGCTGGTCGCCGAGGCGTGGACGCCCTCTGCCGAGCGGACGGCGTTGTACCTGCGTGACGACGAGATGCACCAGGCGTTCAACTTCCACTACCTGACCGCGGAGTGGACGTTCGAGGCGCTGCGATCGGTGATCGACTCGTCGCTGGCGGCCGTCGCACCTGTTGGCGCGCCGACGACTTGGGTGCTGTCGAACCATGACGTGCAACGGCACGTGACGCGGTACGGCGGCGGCGAGACCGGTACGCGGCGAGCGCGCGCTGCCTTGGCGTTGATGCTGGCGCTGCCCGGATCGGTGTACCTGTACCAGGGCGAGGAACTAGGACTGCCCGAGGTGCTGGACCTGCCGGAAGAGGTGCTGCAGGACCCGATGTGGGAGCGGTCAGGCCACACCGAACGCGGCCGCGACGGCTGCCGAGTGCCACTGCCCTGGTCCTCCACCGGCCCGTCACTGGGCTTCGGCTCCGGCGGGTCGTGGCTGCCGCAGCCGGCCGACTGGGCGAAGCTCAGCGTGGAGGCGCAGACCGGCGACCAGGACTCGATGTTGTCCTTCTATCGCACCGCTTTGCGCATTCGCCGCGAGCACCCGGCCCTCGGCGCGGGCGACGGCGTCACGTGGATCGACGGCCCCACCGACGTGCTGTGGTTCCAACGCGACGACTTCGCCTGCGCGGTCAACCTGTCCGGCGAGGTCGTCTCACTGCCGGATCCGGGCAAGGTCCTGCTGGCCTCGTCGTACTACGGCGTGCGCGACGGCCAACTCCTCCTGCCGCCGGACACCGCGCTCTGGTGGGAACTCTGACCAGCGATTTCCCCTGATCGACCAAAACTGTCAGACCCCCTGAGTACGGTCCGTTCCTGTCAGCTTCGGGCCCGGCTCAGGGGGTACGGCAGTGCGCAGGTGGGAGCTCGTCGCGGACGGTTCCGCGAAGTTCTGGGAGGTCGAGCGGGACGGCTCCGCGGTGACCGTCCGGTTCGGACGGCTGGGGACGGCAGGCCAGACCAGGACGAAGGAGCTGGCCACCGCCGAGGCCGCGACCGCACACGTCGCGAAACTGGTGGCGGAGAAGGAGAAGAAGGGCTACCGCACCGTCACCGACGACGCTGCGACGCCATCGGCCATCCCCGCCGCGGCGTCGGCTTCCGCAACGCTCTCAACTACCGACGCGTCGGAGGTTTCCGCCGCCACCACACCGCCAGCTCAGGCCACGCCGCAGACCACCGCCATCCCACCAGCTCCCACCGCACCCCCTGCCGCGCCCGCACTCCTTCCCACCAAGGCTGATCCCACCGAACCTCCTCCCGACGAGGAAACCTGGATCATGCCCGCCGACTGGCTCCGGCAGGCGTTGCGCCGAAGAGACGTGAGACCGTGGCCGAAGTTCGAGGTCGACCCCGCCAAAGCGCAGACTCTGCGCGACGAGATCGCCAAGTACGCCGACCGGGTCGCCGAAGTGCTGTCCCATCCGGACTCGGACCAGGACCTGGTGCGCGCGCTGCGGGACCACCTCGCCGGTCGGCCCGACCCGCTGGGTGCCGCGGTGCTCGCGAGCGTGCCGATCAGTTCCACCTCGCCCGCGCACTGGTTCATCGAGGAGTTCGGTCTGCCGTTCGCCGCGGCGGCGGCCGTGCACTACGCGATGACGGTGATCCAGAACTGGAAGGACTGGCAGACCGGGGACTGGTACGGCCACCACCTGAAGGTGTCCCTGCCGCACCATCTCGGCGACCAGGCCTACGAGGCCATCACCCTGATCGACGTTCGCACGGCGCTGGCGGTCGCCGACGACGCCACCTACGAGGCGGCGCTGGCCGAGCTCGACAAGGTCGGCACCACGACGTTCGGGCAGGTCGCGCGGGCCTTTCTCGCCCCGACGCGGCGCGACTGGTTCGAGGAGGCGAACCTCGTCCAGTCGGGCTCGTACTGGATGGTGCACAGCGCCGCCAGCACGGTGGAGCAGCTCAGCCGTCTGGGCCACGGGCACCTGATCTGGTCGCCACGCGGCATTTACACCGCGCTGTACGTCCTGGGGCCCGACCTCGCACCGGTGCTCGACGCGGAGCTGCGCGCGAAGGTCGAGTGGTCGTCCGAGTGCCGGAAGCTGGCGCTCGAGGTGCTCGCGGCGCTGCCGACCGACGAGGCGTTCCTGATGCTGCTGAACAGGGTGCGGGAACGGTACGTGCGTCCCGCGCTGCTGTCCGCGATGGAGGCGTTCCCGGCGCGAGCCGTCCGGCTGATGGCGCCGCGCGTGGACAGCGACCCGGACGTCCGCCATCTGCTGCGCGTGCACCTGATGACGCACCCGCATCTCCAGCTGCCACCGAACCTCCAGTTGCCCGGCCCGCTGCCGGACGCGCCGGCCGAGGCCCTGCCGGGGGTGCTCGCCCGGCCGCCCTGGGAGCACCGCCGCCCGCAGCCGAAACCCGTGGTGCTGAAGGACGTTCCGGTGCCGCCCGCCCAGCTCGCGTGGCTGCCCGGCGAACGGGAGGAGTGGCGGGAGCTCAGGGGCTGGTGGTCCGGGCAGGTCCAGAACTGGAAGGCGCTGGCAGCCGCGATCAAGGCCCGGGACGGCCGCTACCACGACCACCGGCTGTTCGAGGCCGGCCCGGAGGCGCTCGCGCGGCCGCTGCTCGCCGACTGGGTGCCCAGCGACACCTGGGGCAGCGAGAGCTGGGGCAGGCGGATCACGGCGCGGTTCGGGATGGACGCCCTGCCCGCGATGCTGCGGCTGGCCGCGAGCAACCCGCACGTGTCCGGTGTGGTGCTGCTCCCGTTCGCCACGCCCGAGGTGGCCGCGCTGATGGCGGACTGGTTGGTGCGCCTCAAAACGGCCCGCGCGTTCGCCGTCTCCTGGCTGGCCCGCCACGGCGAGACCGCCGCTCGCCTGCTCCTGCCGCCCGCGCTGGGACCGGCGGGCCCCAGGCGTCACAACGCCGAGGCGGCGCTTCGTCACCTCCACCTGGAGACCGGCGTCGACGTCGTCGCGATCGCCGCGTCGCACAGCGCCGAGGCGGGCGCGGCGATCCGCGCGCTGATCGAGATCGACCCGCTCGACGTCCTGCCCGCGAAGCTGCCGGTGATCGGCGCCTGGGCCGACTCGCGCCTGCTTCCCCAGGTGCTGCTCGCGGACCGCGCCACCGCGTTGCCGGTGGACGCCGCCAAGAACCTCCTGATGACGGCCGCACTGTCCAAACAGGACGCCGTCTATCCCGGTCTTGCGCTGGCCGTCGAGGCGTGCGACCGCGCGTCGCTGGCGGAGTTCGCCTGGGCGGTCTTCGGTCGCTGGCAGGACGTCGACGCGCCGGCCAAGGACTCCTGGGTCCTCACCGCCCTCGGCTGGTTCGGCGACGACGACACGGTGCGCCGGCTCGCCCCGCTGATCCGCGCGTGGCCGGGCGAGAGCCAGCACGCCAGAGCCGTCGCCGGGCTGGACGTGCTCGCGCAGATCGGCACCGAGGTGGCCCTGACCCACCTGAACAGCATCGCGGAACGGGTGAAGTTCAAGGGGCTCAAGGCCCGCGCGCAGGAGAAGGTGTCCGACATCGCCGCGGCCCTGGGCCTGAGCCGCGACCAGCTGTCCGATCGCCTCGTCCCCCGTCTCGGCCTGGACGACGCCGCCGCCTTGGTGATCGACTACGGGCCCCGCCAGTTCACCGTCGGCTTCGACGAACAGCTCAAGCCCTACGTCCTCGACGCCGACGGCAAGCACCGCAAGGACCTCCCGAAACCGGGCGCGAAGGACGACCAGACGCTGGCCCCGGCGGAACACAAACGCTTCGCCACGGTGAAGAAGGACGTCCGCACGGTCGCCGCAGACCAGATCCACCGGCTGGAACGCTCGATGGTCGACCAACGCACCTGGACCACCGAGGAGTTCACCACGGTGCTGGTGGCCCATCCCCTGCTCTGGCACCTGGTCCGCCGCCTCGTCTGGATCACCGACGCGGGCCTGACCTTCCGCCTCGCCGAGGACCGCACGCTGGCCGGCCCCGAGGACGACGAGGTGACGTTGCCCGCGGACGCCACCATCCGGGTGGCCCACCCGGTGGACCTGGCCGCGACGCTGCCGCTGTGGGGCGAGCTGTTCGCGGACTACGAGATCCTGCAACCCTTCCCGCAGCTCAGCCGTCCGACGTTCGCCTTCACCCCCGGCGAGGACAACGTCGCGCAGCTGCGGAAGTACGTCGGTCACACCGTGGCGGTGGGCAAGGTCCTCGGTCTCACGAAGCGGGGCTGGGTGCGCGGCGAACCCCAGGACAACGGGTGCGAAGCGTGGATCACCCGTCCTCTCCCCGGCGGCGGCGCCCTGGTCGCCTCCCTGGATCCCGGGATCACGGTGGGCATGGTCGACCTGTCCCCCGAACTCTCGTTCGCCGACATCTGGTACTCGCCGAGTGGCGAAGGCGACTGGAGCGCGCCTCGGGGAGGCGGCCCTGCCCACTTCGACGTGGACGCCGTCACCGCCTCCGAGCTCCTCTCGGAACTGGAATCGCTGCACTCGTGAACCCGCGACCGAAAGACTCAGGAGGTACGGCGGTGCTGGTGGCCGACGAGGACACGTGGGTCATGCCCAGGACGTGGCTGCGGGACGTGGTGCGGCAGCGCGGTTTCGATCCGGCGCCGGTCTTCTCGGTCGACCCGGAGCTGGCCGGCCAGGCGCGGCAACGCGCGGTCCAGCAGGTCGCCACGCTCGACCGGCTGCTGGCCGAGCCGGACTCCGATCCCGACCTGGTGCATGCCGTGCGGGAACACCTCGCCGGTCAGGCGAATCCCGTTGGTGTGGCGGCGATCGCCGTCATGACCAGGTGCGACCTGGCGTCGGTGCACCAGTGGATCGCCGACCACGGCCTGGCGTTCGCAACGGAAGCGTTGGTCGAGTCCATGGGCATCAGCGCCTCCGCGATGTGGGACTCCAGGACGGGCGGGTGGTGCGATCCGCGCCTGCACCGGCACGGCACCGCCGTGCACATCACCTCCGCGAGCACGCAGGGCCAGATGCTCATGGCACTGCGATACGCCCTGGCCGTCGCCGACGACGCCGAGCGCGAGGCGGCGGAGGCAGTCCTGGACGCGCGGACCGACGCCCGGATGACGCGGGCGTACCTGGTGCCTTCGCGTACCGACTGGTTCGACGAGGCGTGCGCACAGCCGGACTACGCGATGCGGTGGTGGATGCTTCCCTGCAGCGCCAGCACTTACGACGAGTTCGTACGTGCCGATGCGGGCGTTGTCGGAGGAACGTATGTCCTGCACACCGCCGTGTACGTGCTGGGGCCGGCGGTCGCGCCGTTGCTGGCCTTGGAGCTGGACGGCAAGTATCAGCGCGCGGACGTGCGCAAGCAGGTCCTGAAGGTCCTCGCGGCTCTGCCGACGGACGAGGCGTTCACGATTCTCCTCGACCGGATCGACACCAAGTACGTGCGTCCCGCGCTGCTGTCCGCGATGGCCGCGTTCCCGGCGCGGGCCGCACGGCTGCTCGGCGAACGCGCTTCCCGCAACGCCGAGGTGCGACAGCTGCTGACCGTGCACCTGAAGAGCCGGCCAGACCTCGAAGCGCCCGCCGGGTTCACCGCGATCGAGACCACGGTGCTGCCGGAGGCTCCCGAGAACGCGCTGCCACCGTTGCTGGCAAACCCTCCGTGGCTCGACCGGCGGCCGCCGGAGAAGCCGGTGGTGATCGACGGCGTGCCTGTGCCCGCGCCGTCGCTCGTGTGGGAGCCCGGTGAGCGGGAGGAGTGGCTGAGGCCGGGCCACTGGAGCACTCGCGAGACGTGGCAGCAGCTGCTGGAGGAGTTCAAGAAGGGCCGGGCCGGGCATCGCTTGCCCGAGCTGTTCGCGCTGGCACCCGAGGACGAGGTGCGGCCTCTGCTCGCCGACTGGGATCCGCGGCTGGGCTGGAGGGCCGAAGCCACCGGCAAGCTGCTGGCCGCGCGCTTCGGCCTCGACGCGCTGCCGCCGTTGTTGCGGCTGGTGGAGGGGAATTCGAGCTTCGCCGTGATCCTGCTTCCCTTCGCCACACCCGAGGTCGCCACGCTGATGGCGGACTGGCTGGTGCGGCTCAAGCAGGTGCGCAAGATCGCGCTGGGCTGGCTGGACCGGCACCGCGACACAGCCGCCCGCTTTCTCCTCCCCGCCGCACTGGGCAAGCCCGGCCCCGATCGTCGCAACGCCGAGGCCGCGATCCGGCACCTGCACGGACTGGGTGTTGACGTGGTGGCCCTCGCACCCACACCGGAGGCAGCGGCCGGCGCGCAGGCGCTGCTGTCCGTCGACCCGGTCGACGTGCTGCCCGCCAAGCTGCCGATGATCGGCGACTGGGCCGACACCCGGCTGCTCCCTCAGGTGTTGCTGAACGGCCGCAAGCACGCGCTGTCCCCGGAAGCCGCTCGCCACCTGCTGATGACCGCGGCGCTGTCCAAGCCCGGCGACCTCTACGCCGGACTGCCGATCGTCCGCGACGCGCTCGACCGCGCGTCGCTGGCGGAGTTCGCGTGGGCGGTCTTCCAGCGCTGGCAGGACGCCGGCGCGCCGGCGAAGGAGAGCTGGGCGCTCACCGCGCTCGGCTGGTTCGGCGACGACTCGACGGTCCGCGCGCTGTCGCCGTTGATCCGCGCCTGGCCGGGCGAGAGCCAGCACGCCAGGGCCGTGACGGGCCTGGACGTGCTGGCCGGCATCGGCACCGAGGTGGCGCTGTTCCACCTGAACAGCATCGCCGAGAAGGTGAAGTTCAAGGGGCTCAAGACCCGTGCCCAGGAAAAGGTCTCGCAGATCGCCGCGGAGCTGAACCTGTCCCGCGACCAGCTCGCGGACCGGCTGGTCCCGCGCCTCGGCCTGGACGACGAAGCATCGCTGATGATCGACTACGGCCCGCGCAGGTTCACCGTCGGCTTCGACGAGCAACTGAAGCCGTTCGTCGTCGACCCGGACGGCAAGCGCCGCAAGGACCTCCCGATGCCCAGTGCGAAGGACGACGACGAGCGCGCACCGCTGGAGCACAAGCGGTTCATGGCGTTGAAGAAGGACGTCCGCACGGTCGCCGCCGACCAGATCCACCGCCTCGAACGCGCGATGGTCGACCAGCGCACCTGGACGGCCGAGGAGTTCCACACCGTCCTGGCGGGTCACCCGTTGCTCTGGCACATCGTGCGCCGGCTGGTGTGGATCACCGACGAAGGCTCGTCCTTCCGCGTCGCCGAAGACCGCACGCTCGCCGATCCGAGCGACGACGAGTTCACACTCCCCGGCGACGCCACCGTCCGGGTGGCGCACCCGGTGGACCTCCAGGCGGTGCTGGAGGCGTGGGGTGAGGTGTTCGCCGACTACGAGATCCTGCAGCCCTTCCCGCAACTGGGCCGGCCGCTGCACGTCCTTCCGCAGGGCGCGGATCTCCTCACCCACCTGAAGAAGTACTGCGGCGTCGACCACCCGGTCGGCAGGATCCTCGGCCTGACCAAGAGGGGCTGGGTCCGCGGCGAACCCCAGGACGCCGGCATCGAGTGGTGGATCACCCGCCCGCTCCCCGGCGGCAGCGCACTCGTCGCCTCGCTCGACCCCGGTATCGCGGCGGGCGCCATCGACGCCTTCCCCGAGCTCAGGTTCACCGACCTCAGCTACTCCGCCAACGGCCGGTCCACCGTCGACCCGATCACCACGTCGGAGCTGCTGTCCGAACTGGAATCTCTCCACCCGTGACGCCGCCGCAGGGGGTCTGATCAGTTCTTTAAGCCGACCGCAAAGAATTGTCAGACCCCCTGAGTAACGTCCGTGCACACACATCAACTCCCTTTCCGGTCCCAGGAGGTACGGCAGTGCGCAGGTGGGAACTCGTGTCGGGCGGCTCGGCGAAGTTCTGGGAGATCGAGCAGGACGGTGTCCGGGTGACCGTCCGGTTCGGACGACTGGACACGCACGGCCAGACCCAGACCAAGGAGCTCGCCTCCCCGGAGGCAGCCGAGGCCCACGTCGCGAAACTGGTGGCGGAGAAGGAGAAGAAGGGCTACCGCGCGGTCGGCTCGGCCGACGCTCCGGCGGTGCTCCAGCCGGAAACCACTTCCGTCGCCGAAGCACCCGAGGCCGCTGTCGCCGACGAGGACACCTGGGTGATGCCCAGAGCGTGGTTGAGAGACGTGGTGCGGCAGCGCGGTTTCGACCCGGCACCGGAGTTCTCGGTGGACACCGCCAGAGCCGCCGAGGCGCGGCAGCAGGTGGTCGACCAGGCCGAG
The DNA here is from genome assembly GCF_002150765.1 of Lentzea kentuckyensis. Lineage (GTDB taxonomy): Bacteria > Actinomycetota > Actinomycetes > Mycobacteriales > Pseudonocardiaceae > Lentzea > Lentzea kentuckyensis. Next base: position 19,897 of record NZ_MUYM01000042.1, on the reverse strand, counting down.
GCGATCGAGAGCGCGTTGTCCCTGAAGGGCTCCGCGGCCGATCTGGTCGGCGCGGCCCGTGAACACCTCGCCGGACAGGCGAACCCCGTTGGGGCGGCGGCGATCGCGGCCATCACGAAGTCGGTCCTGCCCTCCGTGCACGCGTGGATCGCCGACCACGGGCTCGCGTTCGCCGCTACCGCGGCCGTCCAGTACATGGGCCTGACGTACTCGGAACAGTGGGACGAGCGACGCGGCAGGTTGACCGGCGTCCGCCTGCATTACGTCCGCGACGGCTTCCAGACCTCGCCGAACGAGCCAGAAGGCCAGATGCTCACGACGGTCCGGTACGCGATCGCGGTCGCGGACGACGAGGAGCGGGCGGCCGCCGAAGCCGCTCTGGAAGAGCTCGGCAAGACGAAGGAACACCAGGAAGTGCGGTCGTATCTGCTGCCGGAGCGGACGGACTGGTTCGCCTGGCTCTGCAAGCAGGGCTACACCCGGAGCAAGTGGTGGATGCTGCCGAGCAGCGCCCGCGACGTCGACGACTTCAAGAAGGCCGAGCAGTCGATCACCGCCTCGGCTTCCCTGCTGTACACGGCCGTGTACGTGCTGGGGCCGGCCGTCGCGCCGATGCTCGCCGAAGAGCTCGACAGCGACATCTACTACCAGCGCGCGGATGGCCGCAAGCAAGCGCTGAAGGTGTTGGCGGCGCTGCCCACCGACGAGGCGTTCACGATCCTGCTCGACCGGCTGGACCAGAAGTACGTTCGCCCGGCGGTGCTGTCCGCGATGGCCGCGTTCCCCGCCCGCGCGGCACGGTTGCTGGCGGAGCGCGTGTCGAACGACGACATGCGGCGGCTGCTGAGCGCGCACCTGATGTCGAACCCGTCGCTCGAGGTGCCTGCGGAGGCCGCTGCGGTGCTGGCCGAGTCCGCGGCGGACGTCGTGCCGGTGGCGAGCGCGGACCAGCTGCCGCCGCTGCTGGCGTCGCCGCCGTGGCTGAACCGCAAGCGGCAGGTGAAGCCCGTGGTGCTGAAGGACCTGCGGGTGCCGCAGGGGTCCGTGCGGTGGGAGGAGGGCGAACGCGAGCAGTGGCTGAAGTGCGGCGCCGAGTGGCTGCAGGACCACCACGACTGGAGGAAGCTGCTCGCGCGGTACCAGGCGGGCACGATCGGCTACTGCGACAACGACCTGTTCCTCCTCGCCCCTGATGACGAGGTGCGGCACCTGCTCGCGGACTGGCAGCCGGCCTACAGCTACGGCGTCGAGGAGTGGGGCAAGAACATCGCCGCCCGGTTCGGCGTCGACGCGGTGCCCGCGCTCCTGCGGCACGTCCAGACCTCCCCCGGAGGAACGGGCGTGGTGCTGCTGCCCTTCGCGACGCCCGACGTGGCGGCGGTGATGGCCGACTGGTTCGCGAGGACCAAGCAGCCCCGGCGCTGGGGCGTCGAGTGGCTGGCCCGGCACCGCGAGGAGGCCGCCCGCCTGCTCGTCCCCGCGGCCGCCGGCAAACCGGGCATCGCCCGCCGCAACGCCGAAACAGCGCTGCGCCACCTGCACAACCTCGGCGTGGACGTGGCCGCGATCGCCGAGGAGTGCGGTGCCAGGGCGGCGATCGACGTCGTGCTGTCGGTCGATCCGCTCGACGTGCTGCCCGCCAAGTTGCCGGTGATCGGCGAGTGGGCCGACACCCGGCTGCTGCCTCAGGTCCTGCTCGCGGACCGCAAACACGCGCTGTCCTCCGAGGCCGCCGGCCACCTGCTGATGACGGCCGCGTTGTCCAAGCCGGGCGACCTCTACGCCGGACTGCCGATCGCCCGCGAGGCGCTCGACCCCGCGTCGCTGGCGGCGTTCGCGTGGGCGGTGTTCGAGCAGTGGCAGAAGGCGGGCGGCCCGTCGAAGGAGAACTGGGCGCTGACCGCGCTCGGCTGGTTCGGCAACGACGACACGGTCCGCGCCCTGGCCCCGGTGATCCGCACCTGGCCGGGCGAGAGCCAGCACGCCAGGGCCGTCACGGGCCTGGACGTGCTCGCGGACATCGGCACCGAGGTCGCGCTGTCCCACCTGAACAGCATCGCGGACAAGGTGCCGTTCAAGGGGCTGCAGACCCGCGCCCAGGAGAAGGTCGCCCAGATCGCCGCCGAACTGGGCCTGAGCCGCGACCAGCTGTCCGACCGCCTCGTCCCGCGGCTCGGTCTCGACGACGCGGCGACCCTGGTGATCGACTACGGCCCGCGCAGGTTCACCGTCGGCTTCGACGAGCAGCTCAAGCCGTTCGTCCTCGACCCGGACGGCAAGCGCCGCAAGGACCTCCCGAAGCCCGGCGCCAAGGACGACCAGGACCTGGCGCCCCTGGAGCACAAGCGGTTCACGGCGCTGAAGAAGGACGTCCGCTCCATCGCGTCGGACCAGATCCAGCGCCTCGAACGCGCCATGGTCGACCAGCGCACCTGGACGGCCGAGGAGTTCCGGACCGTGCTGGCCGCGCACCCGTTGCTGTGGCACCTGGTCCGCCGCCTGGTCTGGATCACCGCCGAGGGCGAGTCGTTCCGCCTGGCCGAGGACCGCACGCTGGCCAACGCCGAGGACGACGAGTTCACGTTGCCGGAGAACGCAGTAGTTCGTGTGGCCCACCCGGTCGACCTCCAGGACACCGCGCACGCCTGGGGTGAGGTGTTCGCGGACTACGAGATCCTGCAACCCTTCCCGCAGCTGGGCCGGCCGGTACACCTGGTGGCGTCCGCGGCCGACCTGCTCCCCCACCTGAAGAAGTACTGCGACGTCGCCCACCCGATCGGCAAGATCCTCGGCCTCACCAAGAAGGGCTGGGTCCGCGGCGAACCCCAGGACGCGGGCGTCGAGTGCTGGATCACCCGCCCGTTCCCCGGCGGCGGCGCGCTCGTCGCCCGCCTCGACCCCGGCATCGCCGTCGGCGCGATGGACGTCTTCCCCGAGGTCAGCTTCACCGACGTGTGGTTCTCGCCCAGCGGCCACGGCGCGTGGTCCGCACCCCAGGACGCGCCGAGCACCTTCGACGTCGGCCCGATCACCGTCTCCGAGCTCCTCTCCGAACTGGAGTCCCTGCAGTCATGACCAGCACCCAGACGATGCAGCGCCCACCCGCCGAGGTGCGCTACGCCGACGAGCTCGCCCGGCTGCGCGACGGCGACAGCGCGCCCAAGCCGCCGGGCTGGGCGTTGAGCCTCGACGCTGCCCGCAGGTTCGTGGTGGGCGACGAGAAACGCGGTATCACCAAGAAGTTCGTGGGCGATCCGTCCCTTGTGGACAGAGCGTTGGTCACACTGGCCACCAGCCGGGGCCTGATGCTCGTCGGTGAGCCCGGAACGGCGAAGTCGCTGCTGTCCGAGCTGATCGCGGCGGCGGTCTGCGGCGAGTCGACGCTGACCATCCAGGGTGGCGCGGCCACCACCGAGGATCAGATCAAATACTCGTGGAACTACGCGCTGCTGGTGGCGGAGGGGCCGTCGCCGCGGTCGCTCGTGCCGGCACCGATGCTGCGAGGCATGGCCGAGGGCAAGATCGTGCGGTTCGAGGAGATCACCCGCTGTCCGCTGGAGGTGCAGGACTGCATGCTGTCGATGCTGTCCGACCGCGTGATGGCGATCGGGGAGCTGAACGGCCCGGACGGCATGGTGTTCGCGCAGGACGGGTTCAACGTGATCGCCACGGCGAACACGCGCGACCGCGGCGTCAACGAGATGAGCGCCGCGCTCAAGCGGCGGTTCAACTTCGAGACGGTGTTCCCGATCGCGGACTTCGACACCGAGCTCGCGCTGGTCGAGCAGGAGGCGGCGAAGCTGCTGGAACGCTCCGGGGTGGAGCTCGCCCCGAAGCGGGACGTGCTGGAGGTCCTCGTCAGGACGTTCCGCGACCTGCGGGAGGGCAACGACCGGCTCACCACCGTCATGAGCACGGCGGAGGCGGTGTCGGTGGCGCACGCGGTCGGGCTGCGCGGCTGGTTCCTGCGCGGTGAGGCCGGATCGGCCGCGGACGTCGTCGAGTGCCTGGCGGGTACGGCGGCCAAGGACAACGCGGAGGACCTGGCCCGCCTCCGCCGGTACCTGGAGCAGCACGCGCCGCGCCGCAAGGGAAAGCAGTGGCAGGAGCTGCACCGGGCCCGCCACCTGCTGCCCGGCTGATGGGCGCCGTGTTCGTCGGCGTCCGGCACCACAGTCCCGCCTGTGCCCGGCTGGTCGCCGACAACATCCAGACCCAGCAGCCCGCGTACGTGCTGATCGAGGGACCGGCCGACTTCAACGAGCGCATCGACGAGTTGTTGCTGGGCCACGAGCTGCCGGTGGCGTTGTTCAGCTACTCGGACGAGCACGCGTCGTGGTCGCCGTTCTGCGACTACTCGCCGGAGTGGGTGGCGATCACCGAGGGGCGCCGCTGCGGGGCGGAGGTCAGGTTCATCGACCTGCCCGCGTGGCACGAGGCGTTCCGGGACGTCAGCAACCGCTACGCCGACGCGGAACTGCGCTACGCCGAGGTGGTCGAGCGGTTGTGCCGGGAGTTCGCGGTCGACAACGTGGACGTGCTGTGGGACCACCTCTTCGAGTGCGAGGACGAGCCGCGGGGCATGGCCGAGTACTTCGACCTGCTCCGCGGCACGGCCACGGCCGACGACGGCGACTCGGCGCGTGAGGAGTACATGGCGCGCTGGGTGCGGGCAGCGGTGCGGCACGCGGGCGACCGGCCGGTCGTCGTGGTGACCGGTGGTTTCCACACGGCCGCGCTCAAGGCCAGACTCGACGGCGGCACCGACTGGCCGGAGGTGCCGGAACGCGACAGGGGTGCGAGCTACCTGGTGCCGTATTCGCACGCACGGCTGGACGCGTTCACCGGCTACCAGTCGGGCATGCCGTCCCCCGGCTACTACCAGCAGGTCTGGGAGAAAGGGGCGCAGCGCGCGGCGGACTGGCTGGTGGAGTCGGTCGCCACGCGGCTGCGCAGGCGGCAGCAGCCGGTGTCCACGGCGGACCTGATCGCGGCGCACACCCAGGCCGGCGCGCTGGCACGGTTGCGCGGGCACGAGAACCTGGCGCGCACGGACGTGCTGGACGGGCTGACCAGCGCGTTGATCTCCGAGGACCTGACGCAGCCACCGCCGTGGACGCGGCGCGGCACGCTGCAGCCCGGCGCGCATCCCGCGTTGATCGAGATGATCGGGGCGTTGCGGGGCGCCAAGGTCGGCCGGCTGCACCCGGACACGCCGGCGCCACCGCTGGTCAACGCCGTGCAGGAGCTGCTGCGGGCGCACGGCCTCGATCAGGAGGGCAAGATCGCGCTCGACCTGACGGACCCGGAGGCGTTGGAGCGCAGCAGGATCCTGCACCGGCTGCGGGTGCTGCGGATCCCCGGCTTCGAGCGCACGAGCGGGCCGGCGGAGGGCGCGCAACCACAGCTGGAAGAGCAGTGGGTGCTCCGCCCGACCGACGAACGGCTGGCGGCGTTGATCGAGGCCGCCGAGAACGGTGCCACGCTGGAGGAAGCGGCCGGGGTGGCGCTGGAACGCCGGTCGCGGGACGCCCAGTTGCAGCAGCTCGCCGCGATCCTGTTCGACGTGGTGCTCTGCGGCATCTCGACACTGTCCAGCCGGGTCAAGCGGTCCCTCAACGAGGGCGTCGGGCAGACCGGCGACCTCGCGGTGCTGGGTCAGGTGCTCAGCGGGGTGCTGGGCCTGTGGCGGCACGACAGGTTGTTCGGCACGAGGAAGGATCCGTTGCTGGGCAGCGTGATCGACGCGGGGACGGCCAGGGTGCTGTGGCTGATCGAGGGACTGCACGGCGGCCCGGCGCCGGCCGATCCGCAGCGGCTCAAGGCCATGGCGGCGACCAGGGACGCGGTGCTGCACGCGAAGTCCGCGCTGTCACTGGACACCGCGGACGTCACGGGCGTGGCGACCCGCGTGAGCAACGACGTGCAGGCGCCGCCGGATCTGCGCGGTGCCGCGCTCGGGCTCGCGTGGACGCTGGGCTCCCAGCCGGACGTGCGGAAGGTCCGGAACATCGAGGCGCTGGGCGACTGGCTGGCCGGGTTGTTCGCGGTGGCCCGCGAAGAGGTGCTGGCGAGCCCCGATCTGGTCGGGGTGCTGGACGAACTGGTCAGCGCGATGACCGAGGAGGAGTTCCTGGTGGCGCTGCCCTCGTTGCGGCTCGCCTTCAGCTACTTCCCGCCCAGGGAACGAGAGACCATCGCGGCCACCGTTCTCGACCACCGCGGCGTCGAGGGCGACGCGCGTGGTCTCACCAAGCTCAACGTTGATCCGATGATCGTGGCGGAGGCACTGGCCGTGGAACGACGCGTCGACGCGCTGCTCGTCAAGGGCGGGCTGGCATGACGGATCTGGAACGCTGGCGGCTGATCCTCGGCGACCCCGCCGCGCGCTGCACCGGCGGCCTGCAGGGCGCGGCGGCACGCCAGGACGCCGCGCTGGAGTGGCTCTACGGGCGCGATCCCGATCTCGCCGAACGCGGCGTGCGCAAGGGCGGCAGCGAGGACTCGGTGCTGCAGACCGTGGACTGGCTGGACGAGGTGCACACGCTGTTCCCGAAGGAGACGATCGAACGGCTGGAACGCGACGCCGTCGAGCGGTACGAGATCACCGACATCGTCACGGATCCCGATGTGCTGCAACGCATCGAGCCGAACCCAGCCCTGTTGCGCGCGGTGCTGCGGACCAAGCACCTGATGAACCCGGACGTGCTCGTGATGGCCCGCCGGATCGTCGAGGCGGTGGTGAAGCAGCTGATGGAGAAGCTGAAGACCGAGGTGCGCACGGCGTTCAGCGGCACGCGGTCGCGGCGGCCGAGCATCCACAAGAACTCGCGCAACTTCGACTTCCGTTCCACCATCAGGGCAAACCTCCAGCGCTACCAGCCGGAGGAGCGCAAGCTCGCGATCGAGCACCCGAAGTTCGTCTCGCGCACCAGGCGGCACGTCGAGCAGTGGCAGGTAGTGCTGCTGGTCGACCAGTCGGGGTCGATGACCAGCTCGGTGATCCACTCCGCGGTCACCGCGGCCTGCCTGTGGGGACTGCCGGGCCTGCGGACACACCTCGTCGCCTTCGACACCAACGTGGTCGACCTGACCTCCGACGTCACCGACCCGGTCGAGCTGCTGATGAAGGTGCAGCTCGGCGGCGGCACGGACATCGCCAAGGCCGTGGCGTACGGGGCCGGGCTCGTCGACAGCCCGCGCCGGGCGATCGTCGCGATCATCAGCGACTTCTACGAGGGCGGCAACGAGGCGCACCTCGTCCGCACGGTGAAGGGCATGTGCGAGCAGGGCACCCACGTCCTGTGCCTGGCCGCGCTGGACGGGGAAGCGAACCCGGCCTACGACAAAGCACTGGGGCAACGCCTGGCGAACGTCGGCGCCCACGTCGGCGCGATGACTCCAGGTGAGCTCGCCGAATTCGTCGCGGAGAAACTCAGGTGACCAGACCCGACCTGCTGGCGCTCACCCCGGACGCGCTCGCGGCGCTGGCCAACCGCGGGTTGGTGAAGCGCGCCACCAAGGAGCTCGACGCGGGTGTGGTCCCGGCGCTCGACACCGACCCGGCCGGTGCCGTTGCGGGCAAGTTCCCGGACGGCACCACGACCACGTTGCCGCCGAACACCACCCTCGACGCGGCGCGGTGCAGTTGCGGCGCGGCGGGCGTGTGCCGGCATCGCATCGCGGTTGTCCTTGCGTACCAACGCACTGCGGAAGCCGATACACCGGTCGAACTGTGGTCGCCGGCCGCCGTCACCGACGACGACCTGACGGCGTTGATGGGCGAACGCACGCTGCGCCGGGCCCGCAGAGCGATGCAGGCCGGCTACCGCGCCAAGCTCCGCCATCCGACCGCGGCAGACCAGACCGCCCAGGCGGAACTCCCGACGTGCACGGTGACGTTCCTGGTGCCCGGCGATCTCTCCTACGTCCACACCGACGCGGTGCACAAGGACGAGGCGACGGCGCTGGCGGTGTGGGCGTTCCGCGCGGCCGACGCTCAGGGCGGTGACACCAAGGACACCGTGAACGTGGGTGGATCTCCCACCACCGCAACGGATCTGACCGCCGTCACCGACCTGCTCGACCAGTTGCTGCTCGACGGCGCGACCAACGCGAGCGAGGTGCTGGACGTCGCGTGGCAGCGCCTGCACCGCGACCTCACCGCCCTGCGCCTGCACTGGCCGGCCGCCGTGATCACCGACCTGCTCGCCCAGCTGACCGCGTATCGCCGGCGCAGCGCCGGCTACGAGGCCGAACGGTTCGCCGCACTGCTGACCGAACTGCACGCGCGCACCACCGCGATCGGACCGCGCGCCGAAGTCCTCGGTCCTGACGAACCCGCCGAAACGCCGCTCAAGCGGGTCCGGCTCACCGCGCTCGGCGCCCGGCTGCGCACCGCCACCACCGCCGACGTCTACTTCGCGTCCGGTGACGTGGTGCTGGTGCAGCGGGACACGGTCCTGCGCACCGGTCAGCGCCTGGCCGCGGCGAACGTCGTCTCCGAGTCGGCGACGCGCAGCGCGAGCCGCGCGGTGACGCTCAAGACCAGCCGGGTCGCCAAGACCTCGATCACCCCGGTCGGCACGGCCTGGGACCACCTGCCGCAGGCGCTGGTCATCAGCGACTACGAGGCGGCGGCCGCACACCTGGCCGAACTGCCGCCACGGCAGGTGCGGGCGCGGGTCGAGGCGGAACTGGTCCGCGCGGTCCGCGTCACCGAGGTGTCCGATGTGGCCTACGACCCCGCCGCACAACGCCTGACAGCGACCCTCCACCACGCCGACGCCACCTGCGTCCTGGAAGCGACCCACCGGGCGGTGGCACCGAACGCGCTCGACGCACTGGTGACGGCGTTGCGGGCCGGCCCGACGACGATCACCGGCGCCGTGCGCCGCCACCGCGGCACGCTCGTGGTGGAACCGCTCGGCGTGCACACTGCCGCCGGTGTCGTGGTGCTGGACCTGGCGACGGACACGTCACCGCAGCCGTTGCCGCCCGGCGTCACGACGGCCGATCCGCTGACCGCGGCCGTCGACAACGCGCTGGCGGTCTTAGCCGAGGCCGTTCATCGAGGCCTGGACCACCTCACGAACGGCCTGCTCGCCCGCACGCGCGAGGTCGCCGCGCACCTGCACCGCACGGGGCTGCGCACGGCGGCGGCCCAGCTCACGGCGTTCGCCGACGCCCCGGCCTCGACCACCTGGCTCAGCGCGTACCTGAGACTGCTGGTCACCGCCGATGCCCGGTGACACGACCGAGAAGGTCGGGTCGATGCGTTGCGACAGCACGTAGTACTCGGCGGCCTCGGACACCCGCCCGAGCCGTTCCAGCACGAACCCACGGAGGTAAGCCGCTCGCGCCGCACCACAACCACCCAATGACACCCCACGGCCGTAGGCCTCCAGGGCGTCCTCCAGCTGTCCGCTCGCCGCCAGCGCGTCGCCGAGCAGTGCCCACGTCCTGTCGTCACCGGGACTGAGTTCGACGAGTTCCTCGGCGTACCCGACCGCGCGCTGTCCCAGGCCGACGGTCAGGTGGGTCTGCACGAGGAAGCAGTAGAGGGCATACGCCTCGTCGGCCCACGCCAGCCGATCGATCTCGGCGGAGCCCGGCGTGATCGCGGTCAGGCCGTCCAGCGCCCGCCCGAGCAACCGGTGCGCCTCCACGATGTCCCGGCGCACGAAGGGAACGGCGGCGATCGCCCGGTGCAGCCGCACCTGCTGGAGCGCCCCGGTGAACCCGGCCGTCGGCAGTTCCGACGCCGCCTTCATCGCGAGCGCGGCGGCGGCCCGCAGCGAGGTGGAGTCGGCACCGCGGGCGGCGTTGCGGAACACCACCAGCAACGCCAGATCCCGTCGCGTCTCGGCCGGCAGCCCCGACCGGGCGCCGTGCAACGCCATGGCCTCCACCGCGGACGCCGGGAGGTGGCAGCGCAGCACGGCGAGCTCCTCCATCGCGAGTTCGGGCGAGAGCACGTGCTTGCGCGGGTCGATCACCGACAGTCCGATCACCGTGGCGGCGCGCTGGGGGTATCCCAGGCGCAGCAACAGATCGCAGGCGACGCGGCGTTCGGCCATGCGCAACGAACCGAGCGTGCGCTCGTGGACCCGCCACCACAGTTCGGAGGCCAGGTCGACGGGGAACGTCGTCATGTCGGCACCGACGCCGTCGAGCCGGCCCCAGCTCGCCGCCGTGAGCAGCCGGAGCTGGGCGGACGGTGGAGATTCGAAGCGCGGCACGCCCGCCGACGCGCCCACGACGAACGCCGACGCCATCGCGTGGGTGATCCGCGCGTGCAACGCGGAGGTGGGGCCGGGACTGGAAAGGCCCGCGTAGACGCCGCAGGCGACGGGAACCTGGGCGGTGCGCAGGGCACGCAGCCGGGCGGCCAGCGCACGGGGACTCGGGTCGGTGCGGTACCGCGGCATCGCGGTCATGCGGGCCTCCCAGCTTGGGTCGTATCCGACAAGTCCGTTCGTTGAGAGTCACTGCCGAAGTGATCTGGTTCAGAGGCCGGGAGGCGGCTGTCGCGGACGGACTTGCCGGACACGAGCTAGTTCAACAGTTCCCAGCCGCGTCTGGTCAGGCGGTGGCGGACCGACCTCCCGTTGCGGTGGGTTGAGACGAATCCCGCGGTGCGCAGCGCGGTCGCGTGCTGCGACGCCGTCGGCAGGCTGATGCCCACGTGCTTGGCGAGTTCGGTGGTGGTGCGTTCGGACGTCAGCGCGCGCAGCACCAGCGTGCGGGTGCGTCCGAGGGCCAGTTCGAGGCTGGCGCCGCTCGGCTGCGGTGTCGCCACCGGGTAGAACAGCAGCGGCTGCGGTTCGGCGAACATCGACACCGCCGGGCGGGTCAGCCCGTTGAGCACCGGCACGATGAGCATCCCCGAGCCGCGCAACGAGATCTCGGTGTCCCAGCCCAGCTCGACGTGCAGCGCGGGCGAGGTCCACGAGATCGACGGGTGCAGGTTACCGAGCAACTCCCCCAGCCCTCGGGTCACCGCCTGCGACGACCGCAGCCGCACCTCGGCGTCGAACGCCTGGCGCGTCTCGGGCCAGTTGGCGCCCAGCAGGTCGCGGAAGCCCGAGTTGAACGCCGACCGCAGGTCCTGGCGCGAGGTCGGAGTGCCCGCCGCGAACGACCTCAGCCACGGCGACGTCGTGCCCAGCATGCTCGCGATCTGGTCGCGCACCCGGTTCGAGGGCACGTCGAGCACCTGGCGCACGGCCTCGTCGAAGTCGGGGCGCGCGGAGTTGAAGAAGTCGGGGATGAACCGGCCCGGCCGGACCAGTTCGGCGAGCGGGCGGATCTGCGGCAGCAGCAGGCGGTCCCAGTTACCGCTGTGCACCGTGAACACCAGTTCGTACATCGGCATCGGCGCCGACGCGAACCGGGTGCGGGCGAGATCTTCCAACTCGAAGAGAATCGTCAGCCCGCGGCCCTTGGGCGCGGGTTCGGACAACACGATCGGCATTTGCTTCCCCCCGGAGTGCAACCACTTCCGACGGTACGCAGATCTCGTTGTCCGGTGTCAGCGTTGTTCCACTTGACAACGTTCGGCGGACAAACTCAAACAACCGGCCCGGTCTGCTCGGTGAGCTTCAGCAGCAGGTCACGGGTCTGTGCGCGTTCCTCGGGCGTCTCCTGGTCCCGCCACAGCAGATCGGCGAGCGTCACCCCATCGAGTGCGCGTGAAATGAGATCGGCACGCTGCGGATGCAACCCGTCGGAATCGGTTTGCTGCCGCCAGCGGGTCGCGGCGACGTCCATCCGCTGCTGCAGTTCCGGAACGCCGAGCAGCGCCGTTACGACAGACGGGTGAGACCACAGGCCGGCCGGTTCGAACGTCGCGCGGATGTGCGCGCGCGTCCACCGGCCGGGGATGGCCTCCGGTTCGAGCAGGCGCTCGACCGTCGCGTCGTAGTGCTCGAACCACTCGTCGATCAGGCCGACGATCAATGCCTGCTTGGTGCGGAAGTGGTGCAGCAGGCCGCCCTTGGACACGCCGGCTTCCTTGGCCACCGCGTCGAGGCTGACACCAGGGCCGTGCGCGATCAACGCGCGCGCGGCCGCCTCGATCACTTCACGGCGGGTACGGGGCGCGTTGCGCTGTTCTCCGGGCACGTGATCAACCTATCCGTTTGGCGAACCGACCGTCTGGACGGTACGTTACTTTGCAGACCATATGGTCGGCAAAGGGAGATGGTCATGCGGAAGTGGGCAGCACTGGGCGTGCTGGCACTCGCGTTGTTGTTGATCGCCGTCGACGGCACGGTGCTGGCTCTGGCGTTGCCGAAGCTCCAGCACGACCTGGCGCCGTCCGCCGCGCAGGTGCTGTGGATCGGCGACATCTACTCGTTCGTGCTCGGCGGCCTGCTCGTCACGATGGGCACGCTGGGCGACCGCATCGGGCGCAAGAAGCTGCTCCTGACCGGCGCCGCCGCCTTCGGCGCGGCCTCCCTGCTGGCCGCCTTCGCCCCGACGGCCGAGTGGCTGATCGTGGCCCGCGCCCTGCTCGGAGTGGCCGGCGCGACGATCATGCCGTCGACGCTGTCGATCATCCGCAACCTGTTCACCGACCCGGCCGAGCGCACGCGGGCGGTGGCGGTGTGGGCGGCGACGGCCACGGCGGGCGCCGCGCTGGGCCCGTTGATCGGCGGCGCGCTGCTGGAGCACTTCTGGTGGGGCTCGGTGTTCATCATCAACCTGCCGGTGATGGCACTGCTGCTCGTGTTCGGCGCGTGGTGGCTGCCGGAGTCGCGCGACCCGTCCCCCGGCCCCTTCGACCTCGTGTCCGCCCTGTTGTCGGCCGTCGGCGTGGTGCCGCTGGTGTACGCGATCAAGGAGGTCGCGCTGGGCGGCCCGACGTGGTCCGCGCTGCTGACCGGACTGGTCGGCGTGGCCGGGCTGTGGCTGTTCGTGCGGCGGCAGCGGGCGTCCGCGCACCCGATGATCGACGTCGCCCTGTTCCGCAAGCCCGCGTTCAGCGGTGCCGTCGGCGCGACCATGATCGCGGTGTTCGCGCTGACCGGCCTGGTGTTCTTCCTGTCGCAGTACTTCCAGAACGTGCTGGGCTACTCGCCTTTGGAAGCCGGACTGCGAGAGCTTCCACTCGGCCTCGCCGGCATGGCCGTGATCGCATTGATCGGCCCGGTGGTGCGCCTGCTCGGCACCGGCCGCGCGATCGCGGCGGGCCTGCTGGTCAGCGCCGGCGGCCTCACGCTCGTCGGCTTCTCCTCGGGATACGGCGCGATCGCGGTGGCGCTGGTGGTGCTGGGCGCCGGCGTCGGGCTCGCGCTGACGCTGACGACGGACGCGGTGGTCTCGGCGGTGCCCGCGGACAAGGCCGGTGCGGCGTCGGCGGTGTCGGAGACGGCCTACGAACTGGGCGCGGCTCTGGGTATCGCGGTGCTCGGGACGGTGCTGTCGGCCTGGGCCCGCGCGGGCACGTTCACCGAGGCGATGCAGGGCACGGCGCTGGTGGCGGCGGCACTGCTGGCTCTCGCCGCGTTCGTGGCGTACCGGCTCATCCCGAACGAGGTCAGGGAGGTCGTCAGCCGGTAGGCATGCCGATCCGGTCGCGTTCCAGGGCAGCGCGCAGGAGCGCCAGGACCTCGGCGCCGGCCGCCGCCCTGGTGCGGCCGAGTGCCCCTTCGAGCAGTTCGGTCACCCGCTCGGCGAAGGTCTGTTCGGCGGCGTCGACCAGGCGCACGCCGTCATCGGTCAGGACCAGCAAGGACGAACGGCGGTCAGCCGGGTTGGGGCGACGTGCCACCCAGCCGAGCCGTTCCAGGCGGTCGATCCCCTTGCTGGTCGCCCCGATCCCGATCGCGAACTCGGCCGCCAGGTCGGCGACCCTGGCCTCCGGGTGCTCCCGCAGGAACTCGTAGGAATCAGGACCGCGGACACCACGCTCGGGTCACGACGGGCCCTGCTGGTCGAACCGGCGGACCGGCAACGCGCCGGCACGATCCTGTACTTCCACGGCGGCTCCTATGTCGTCGGTTCGCCGGAGACCGCACTGTCGCTGACCGGGAACCTGGTGAGCAGGACCGGGTTGCGGGCGTTCTCGCTGGACTACCGGCTCGCGCCCGAGCACCCGTTCCCGGCCGCGATCGACGACGCCGTGGCCGGCATCCCGCCGATGTTGCTCCAGGCCGGCACCAACGAGGTGCTGCTGGACGACTCCACTCGGATGGCCGCCCGCGCCAGGGCGGCGGGGGTGGACGTCGTCCTCGATGTCACCGCCGACGTGCCACACGTGTTCCAGGCGTTCGCCGACGTCCTCGACGAAGCGGACGACGCGCTCGACCGCGCGGCGCTCTTCCTCACCCAGAACGTTCGGGCGAAGCCTCGGCCAGCCGTTGGTGCAGACGCTCCCTGATCTGGTCCGGGGTGTAGGCGGCGCGGCGGCGCTGGTTGCGGGCCACGACCACGCCGCTCGCCGCGACACCCGCGAAAGCGGCGATGCCGAGCAGCTTCCAGAGCTTCATGTGCCTAGGCTATCGGGCTATGCCGACCTCCCTGGACCGAGCCGTCGAGATGACCCGTACCGGTGACGTGTGGGTGTTCCGCGGGCGCAGTCCCGCGGACCGGGCGATCCAGGCCATGACGAACAGCCCGGTCAACCACGTGGGCATGGCGATCGTGCTGGACGACCTGCCGCCGCTGATGTGGCACGCCGAGCTCGGCAAGTCGCTCAAGGACATCTGGACCGGCACGCACCAGCGCGGTGCGCAGCTGCACGACCTGCGCGACGCCGTCGTGACGTGGCACGACAAGTACGGGCAGCGCGTGTGGGTACGGCAGCTCGACCACGCCGTCACGCGCGAGATGGAGGACGCGGCGCTGCGGACGGTCGCGCGGCTCGACGGCACCCCGTTCCCCTCGACCGCGAAACTCGCCTCGCGCTGGGTGCGCGGGCGGGTTCCGTTGCGGCACAAGGACGACGTGACGATCGAGAGCGCGTTCTGCGCCGAGATCGTGGCGGTCACGTACGAGGAGATGGGGCTGCTGCCCAAGCGCAGGCCCAACTGGTACGACCCCGGTCGCTTCTGGAGCGGTGACGACCTGGAGTTGTTGGAAGGCGCCAAGCTCGGCGAGGAGGTCGCGGTCATCGTGTGAGGGCCGCGCCGACCAGCAGCAGCCGCAACGTGCGCTCGGTCGCGTCGGTCAGCAGCTCCGCGGCTGTGGCGATGGCGGTGTCCAGCTCGACCGGCGCGGCGATGATGCTGGTGTAGGCGTCGATGCCGACGTCGTGGTTCACACGGGCGTCGGCGCCGATCGTGCCGGCCAGCGCGATGACGGGCTTGCCGTACTTCTTCGCGCGGCGTGCGACCTCGGACGGCACCTTGCCGTGCGGGGTCTGGCCGTCGATGGCGCCCTCCGCGGTGATGACGAGGTCGGCGTACGGGAGGCGTGCGTCCAGATCGGAGTGTTCGAGGATCACGTCGAAACGCGGCACCAGCGTCGCGTTCAGCGCGTGCAGGCCCGCGCCCAGCCCGCCGGACGCGCCGCCGCCGGGAATGGTCCGGACGTCACCGAGCAGGTCCGCCCAGTTGTCGAGGGCCCGCGAGAGCTGCTCGACCTGGTTCGGCGTCGCGCCTTTCTGCGGGCCGAACACCCTGGCCACACCGCGCTCGCCGCACAACACGTTGTGCGGGTTGCACGCGACCGTGATCTCGGCCTTGCCCAGGCGTGGGTCCACTTCGGACAGATCGAGCCGCCTCGCCGCGGCCAGTGCCGCTCCCCCTCTGCCGATCTCGCGCCCGTGTTCATCGGTGATCCGCGCGCCGAGCGCCTGCAACGCGCCCGCACCGCCGTCGGACGTGCCGGAGTCGCCGCAGCCGACGAGGATCCGGTCGACGCCGAGATCGAGCGCAGCCTTGATCAGCTCGCCGACGCCGTACGTGGTGGTGCTCGCCGGGTCGCGGTGGTTCTTCGGCACGAGCCTGAGCCCGGCGGCCGCCGCCATCTCGACGACGGCGGTGCGCGGCCCGGGACCGCCGAGCAACGCGAAGTGCGACGGCACGGGCTCGCCGATCGGGCCGGTGACGAGTGCGGGGATCAGCGTGCCGCCGGTCGCTTCGGCGAGCGCCTTGGCCGAACCCTCGCCACCGTCGACCAGTGGCACCTGGTCCACGACCGCACCGGGAACGACCCGGTGGATGCCCGCCGCGATGGCGTCGGCGACGGCACAGGCGTCGAGTGATTCCTTGAACCCGCTGGGAGCAACGAGAAAACGCATGATCGGTCTCATTTCAGTGGCAGGCCCAGCGAGGGCCAGAGGAAGACGGCCGCCGCGTACACGAGCAGGCCGGTGACCGGGGCGAGAACCGCGGACAGCTTGAGCAGGTCTTTCGGTGCGTAGGCGTCGGCGAACAGCGCGACGGGTTTCGCCGACGACGTGAGGGTGTGGCAGAACCCGGCTGCCGCGGTGGAGGCGAAGGCGAGCGCGGCGGGGTTCAGGCCGGCGGCCACGGCCAGTGGGATGACGATCGGGATGAGAACGCTCGACCGGGCCGAGCGCGACTGGATCACGAGGTGCGCCAGCAGGCTGACCACGATCACCGTCGGGAGGAGGTGGGCGGGGTTGACCAGGCCGGCGAGGAGGTTTCCCGCGCCGGAGGTGATGAGGGCGGTGCCGAGCATCGTGGTGGCGGCCATGAACAGCAGGAGCGACCACGGGATGTCGGCGAACGCCTGCTTGATCGTCGTGGTGCCGAGGCGCGGGGCGGTGATCAGGAGGGCGCCGGCGAGGGCGGCGACTTCGGGGGCGATGCCGTGCCACGGCTCAGTGAGCCAGGTGAGGGACACGGCGAGGACCACGGCCAGTGCGGTCCACTCGGGCCTGGTGAGAGGCTGGGGCGCGGTCGGCGCGGTCCGCTCGCTCGTGATCGCGGCCGAGGCGGTCCGCCCAGGCCCGCTGAACGGCTGGGTCGCGCCCGGCCCGGTCCGCTCAGTCGTGATCGCGGCCGACGCGGTCCGCCCAGGCCCGCTGAACGGCTGGGTCGCGGCCGACGCGGTCCGCTCGGGCCTGAGCCCTGCCGAGCTCGTGGCCGGCGCGAGTTCGAGCGTCCGAAATTGTCGGTGCTGTCTGGGAGAATTAGAACAGGGGACCCCTGGAGGGGGACCCTCGCTCCGCGCTGCCACGGGTTGTTTGCGGTCCGCGCGCGTTGTGAACAGCCAAAGCACGATCTCGGCCGTCACGAACGCGCTCACCACCGCCAGCGGCACCCCGAGCACCAGCCACCACCCGAACCCGATTCCCTGCCCGGTCGCGGCCTCCAGCAGCGAGTTCGTGATCAGGTGCGCCCCCGCCCCCACCGCGGTGGCCACCGCGGTCAACAGGATCACCGACGGGAACAGCACCCCGAAAGCCTTCGCGACGCGGTCGTTCAACCGCCCGCGCAACTCCGTGTAGACCGGCAGGCTCAACGCGGCGCGGCCCGACGTGGACGGCACGAAGAACGCCGTGATCAGCAATGCGAGTGCCGTCAGGTGGGCCAGGCCGCGCACGGTTCGGGCACGGCCCAGCAGCCAGGTCGCGAGGCGGGCGGGCAACCCGGACGCCGTCACCCCCGCCGCGAGCACGAAAGCCGCGATGAGCAGCCAGGTCGTCGCGCTGCCGAGCGCCGCCAGCGACGAAGCGGGCAGGACGCCGAACAGCAGCAACGCCGCCACCGCCGCGAGCGCGACGAACGTGTCGTCCAGCGGCGTGCACACCCAGAGGAGCACCGCCGCCCCGAAGACCACCAACGTCAGAATCACAAGAACCAGCCTGCGGGCGCATGCTGATCCACACGTGAGACGACGATGAAAGAGCCTTCATCTAAGCAGGCTGCCAGAANNGGTTTCGGACAAGACTTCTGGGCAGGTGCTTAGACGAGCCGGTAACCCATCCCCCGCACCGTTTCCACGCGTTCAGGGCCGATCTTTCGCCGCAGCGAGCGCACGTAGACGTCGACCACGTTGGACCCGGGGTCGAAGTCGTAGCCCCACACGTGGGACAGGATCTGTTCGCGCACCAGCACCTGGCCCGGATGCCGCAGGAACAACTCCAGCAGCGCGAACTCCCGCGCGGTCAGGTCGACCGGGCCCGACGGGAGCATCGCCTGGCGGGTGCGCAGGTCCAGCGACAGCGAGCCGGACGACAGCACGGTGGCCTCGGGCACGCCGGGCGGGCGCAACCGCAACCGCACGCGGGCCAGCAGTTCCTCGAACCGGAACGGCTTGGTCATGTAGTCGTCGGCGCCGCCGGACAACCCCGCCACGGTGTCGTGCACCGAGTCACGAGCGGTCAGGATGATCACCGGGGTCGCCACGCCCTGCGCACGCAGCGAGCGCAGCACCGAGAAGCCGTCGACGTCGGGCAGGCCCAGGTCCAGCACGATCAGGTCGAAGGACGCGGCCCACGACAGGGCGTCCGCGCCGGACGACACGACCGAGGTCGTGAAACCGTTGGCGCGCAGTCCCTTCTCCACGAACGAGGCGATGCGTTCCTCGTCCTCGACGATCAGGATCCGGCCGGTCATCGCGGTACCTCCACCACGAAGGTCGCTCCCTCTCCTGGGATCGAACGCACTCGGACCGCGCCGCCGTGGGCGTCCGCGATGGCTTTCACGATCGGCAGGCCGAGGCCGGTCGAGCGGGAGAAGAGCAGTGACTCGTCGCGCACGCCCGGCCCGGAGTCGGCCACCCAGAAGGACACCACGTCGTCCACAGAGGACCCGAAGCGGATCGTGGAGCCCGCCGACGTGTGCCGCACCGCGTTGGAGGCGAGCTGCACGAGGGCCTGCGTGACGCGTTGCGGGTCGAGCACCGCCTCCCCTTCCGCGATCGACTCGAGCACCCAGCGGCGCTCGCCCAGTGTGCGCAGTTTGGCATCGATGTCGCTGGTCAGCTCGGGCAGGCTGGTCGCGACGGGACGCAGGAAGTCCGGGCGTTCGGCCTTGACCAGCAGCAACAGGTCCTCCACCAGACGGGCCATGCGGTCCAGTTCGTCGGTGCACAGGCGCACCACCTCGGCGCGCTCGGCCGGCGAGTCGCCCATCAGTTCCAGGTGGCCGCGGACGATGGTGATCGGGGTGCGTAGCTCGTGGGAGGCGTCGTCGAGGAACTGGCGTTGCAGCCGGAAAGAGCGTTCCAGGCGGTCGAGCATCGAGTTGAACTGCCGTGCCAGCGCGGCGACGTCGTCGTTGCCGGACACCGGGATGCGGCGGGTGAGGTCGTCCTCGGTGATCTCGGCGGCGGCCTGCCGGACCATCCGCACCGGCGCGAGGATCACGCCCGCCACGAACCACGCGATGAGCGCGGCGATCAGCAGGCCCGCCAGCGACACCAGCACGAGCACCCGCACGGTCGAGTGCACCGGGGCGTGCACGCCGTCCTCGAAGTAGCCGGTCACGAACCACATCTCCGACCCACCGACGGCGTGCACCTTCGCCCAGCGGAACGGACCGGCGGGCGTGGCCACCACTCCCCAGGTCGCCGCGGACGACGTGATCACCCCCAGCACCGCGCGATCGTTCTCCAGCGCGTACGTCACGTCCGAGCGCTGCACCAGCACCTTGCCCGCGGGCGGCACCGCGAGGTGGGCCTCGTACTCGTCCGGGTACTGCAGGCGCATGTGCGCCTCGGCCACCGCTCGCGCGTCACCGGCGTGGGTTTCGGCGTAGGAGCTGAACTCTCTCGTTTCCTGCTCCAGGGCGCGGTTCATCCGGTCGTCGACGTCGACGAGCAGGAAGCGCCACACCACGACCACGACGGTCGTGAGGACGAGCGTCATCAGGCCGAGGAGCCAGCACATGATCTTCACGCGTGCGGGCACGTCAGTCGTCCTCGTCGTCGTCTTCGACCGGCGGTGGTGGCGGCAGCACGGTGATGGGGGCGGGGG
>NZ_MUYM01000041.1 GCF_002150765.1 Lentzea kentuckyensis | reverse complement strand
CACCAACAGCGCTGTTGGTGGTACTTGCACACGCCACAACGACTAGGAAACCGTGGCCAGGTCCGGCGACGACACGTCATACGTCGTCCCGGTCCGTGTCAGCAACACGAGCAACACGGCCGCCTTGCGCGGGGTGTTCTCGGCGCTGCCCCACTTCACCACGCGGTTTCCGGTCAGCGTCAGCTTCACGTCGGCACCGGATGTCGCCGCCACGGCGAGCACCTCGGGCCGCAGCTTCTCCGGCAGTTCGTTCACGACCCCGACCACGGCGCGAGTGGCCGGGTCCGCGGACGACGGAGCGGCCAGCACGAGTTCGGGCACACCTGGCGCCGCCGCCGGCAGGACCGCGTAGTCCTTGCCGGTGGCGTCGACCAGGTGGAAGCCGTCGGGCATCTTCACCGAGCCGACGGGAACGCGTTCGGTGATCAGCAACCGGACGGTGCCGGGCAGCTGGCGTTCGACCTCGACCGACGAGACGCGCGGCATGGCGGCCACGCGGTCGTGGATGTCGACGAGATCCAGGCGTACCAACGGGGATCCGGGTTCGATCGCGGCGACCGCGCGGACCTCGTCGTCGGTCAGCACCACGGATCCGCGGACATCTACCTGGTGCACGCCGAGCAACGGCGTGAAGAACACGCAGTAGGTCAACGCCACCACGGTGAGCAGCGTCAGCAAAGCGACCAGGCGCCGGCGCAGGATGATCCTGCGCCGCGCCCGGTACTCGGCGCTCTTCGGTCTCCGGTTCGCAGCGGAACGAACTCGCGTGGACCTGCCGCGAACCGGAGCACTCATGACAGCGCGCTGACGATCTCGGGGCCGAGCATCGTGACGTCACCGGCACCCATGGTCACCACGAGGTCGCCCTCGCGGACCAGCGACGCCACCAACGCGGGCACTCGGTCGAACGACGGCTCGTAGTGCACGGAAGTCGTTACCTGGTCGGCGATCAGCGCGCCGGTGACACCGGGCTCCGGCTCCTCGCGAGCGCCGTACACGTCCAGCACGACCACCTCGTCGGCCAGCGACAAGGCCGCGGCGAACTCCGTGGCGAACGTGCGCGTGCGTGAGTACAGATGCGGTTGGAACACCACGACAACACGGCCCGCCGCCGCGACCGGACGCGCCGCACGCAGCTGTGCGTCGACCTCGGTCGGGTGGTGCGCGTAGTCGTCGTAGACGGACACGCCACCGGCACGACCCTTGAACTCGAACCGCCGTCGCACGCCACCGAACGCGGCGAGTCCTTCAAGCAAACCGGCCTGATCCGCGCCCAGTTCCACACCGGCCAGCAAAGCAGCCACAGCGTTCAACGCCATGTGCTCGCCCGGTACCGCGACACGAACCTCGACCGTGACGCCGTCGATCTCGACCGAAGCCAAGCCGCCGGCCTCAAAAGGCTTGTAGTCGACGATCCGCGCGTCAGCAGCCGCACGGCCGTACTCGCGCACACGAATCCCGCGCGCCCGAGCCTCGGCGATCAACCGCGCCGAGCCGGGATCGTCCACACAGGACACCAGCACCCCACCCGGCACGATCCGTTCGAGGAACGAGTCGAACACGGCCGTGTACGCCTCAACGGTGCCGTGGTGGTCGAGGTGGTCCGCCTCGACGTTGGTCACGACGGCGACCGACGGCGAGAAGAACAGGAACGAGCCGTCGGACTCGTCCGCCTCGGCCACGAACACGCCGCCTGTGCCCTGGTGGGCGTTGGCGCCGGACTCGTTCAGGTCGCCACCGATGGCGAACGACGGGTCCAACCGGCAGTGCTGCAGCGCGACGGTCAGCATCGACGTGGTCGACGTCTTGCCGTGCGTGCCGGCGACACACACGACCCGGTGGTCTTCCATCAGCGCGGCAAGGGCTTCAGCGCGACGCAGCACGGTGATGCCACGCTCGCGCGCAGCCGCGTACTCCGGGTTCGACTCCCGGATCGCGGTCGACACCACGACCTCGGTCGCGCCGCCGACCAGCTGGTCCAGGTTCGCGGCGTCGTGCCCGACGGCGATCCGCGCGCCCTGAGCGCGCAGCGCCAGCACGGTGCGCGAGTCCTTGGCGTCCGAACCGGACACCTGCACGCCGCGCGCGAGCAGGATGCGGGCGATGCCGCTCATGCCGGCACCACCGATGCCGACGAGGTGAACGCGCTCGAGACTCACTTCTTGATCACATCCAACACGGTGCGGGCAAGGATCTCGTCGGCTTCGCGACGGCCGGTGCCGAGCGTCGCCGCGGACATCTGCGCCAACCGGTGGCGGTCCGCCATCAGCGGCACGACCAGCGACGCGACCTTCTGCGGCGTCAGCTCCTCGTCCGGCACCAGCACGCCGCCACCGGCGGAGACGACCGGTCCGGCGTTCAGGGCCTGCTCGCCGTTGCCGTGCGGCAGCGGCACGAACACCGCGGGCAGGCCGACGGCCGACACCTCGGCGACGGTCATCGCGCCCGAGCGGCACAGCACGGCGTCCGCGGCCGCGTACGCCAGGTCCATGCGCTCCAGGTACGGCACCGGCACATACGCCGGTGCGCCCGGAACCTGTTGCACGGCAATGTTGTTCTTCGGGCCGTACGCGTGCAGCACGCCAACGCCGGCGCGGGCGAACTCGGCCGCGACGGGTGCCACGGCCTCGTTGATCGAGCGCGCGCCCTGCGAGCCGCCGAACACGAGCAGGACCGGCGCGTTCGGGTCCAGGCCGAAGAACCGGCGGGCCTCGGCGCGCAACGCGGCGCGGTTCAGCGTCGTGATCGAGTGGCGCAGCGGGATGCCGATGATCTGCGCGTCCGCCAGGCCGGAGTCCGGCACGGCCGCCGCGACGTGCGCGGCGAACTTGGCGCCGACCTTGTTCGCGAGACCCGCCTTGGCGTTCGCTTCGTGCACCACGATCGGCACGCGGCCACGCGCGGCGAGGTACGCGGGCAGCGCCACGTAACCGCCGAAGCCGACGACGACGTCCGCACCCACCCGCTCCAGCACCTCACGGGTCTGCTTCACGGCGCCGCGCACGTTCAGCGGCAGCTTCAGCAGGTCCAAAGTGGGCTTGCGCGGCATCGGCACCGGCGGGATCAGCTCCAGCTGGTAGCCGCGGGCCGGCACGATCTTGGTCTCCAGGCCGCGCTCGGTGCCGAGCGCGACCACGCGTGCGTCCGGTCGCAGCCGCATGACCGCGTCGGCCAGCGCCAGTGCCGGCTCGATGTGTCCCGCAGTGCCACCGCCTGCGACCACGACGCACGGACCACTGGGGGCAGGGTGCCCGGTCAAGACTTGCCTCCGGAGATTGGTTTGACTCGAACTCTCAGTTGTATCGCCCGCGACCGCGGGTCGACCGGCCTTGCTCTGAACGGCTCTGGTTCACCCGCCGTGTTTCGCGGCGACGGTACTCCGACGGCGGTGCGGACCTTCCGGCCATACGACGTTCGTCGACGACCGGAAGTTGCGCGGTGCGTCTGCCCGGCGCGCGCGGAGGCGTGGACGGGCGGACCGGCTTGCGCTTGGGCGGCGGCCGGTACGCCTCGGGCGCGGGCAGCTTGAGCAGCCCGCCGACCCGGCCGGGACCGAGCGACCGCAGCGCCGCCACGGCCTCGGGTTCGTGCCGGGCGCAGTTCGCGAGGATGCCGAACACGATCATGGTCATGACGACCGAGGTACCGCCGGAGGAGATCATCGGCAGGGTGATGCCGGTGACCGGCAGCAGCCGCACGACGTAACCGATGTTGATCGCGGCCTGCGCGACCAGCCACACCGTCAGCGTCGCGGACACGATCCGGATCCACGGGTCGGTGTTGCGCGCCGCGACCCGCAGGCCGACCCACGCGAGGCCGCCGAACAGCGCCAGCACCAGCGCGCATCCGACGAACCCGAGTTCCTCGCCGATGACGGCGAAGATGAAGTCCGACTCGACGTTGGGCAGGTACCGCCACTGCGAACTGCCCTGCGCGAGCCCCTTGCCGAACCAGCCGCCCTCGGCGAGCGCGAACATCGCCTGCCGCGCCTGGAGACCCGCGCCCTGCGGATCGGCTTCGGGATCGAGGAACGAGGTCACACGCTGCAACCGGTACGCGGCGCCGATCGCGAGCACGACGGCACCCGCCACCGCGCCACCGGCGATCACGCCGAACAGTCGCATCGGCGCGCCCACGAACCACAGCAGGCTGATCAGCACCACGCCGAGCGTGATCGTGCCGCCGAGGTCGGGCTGGAGCATGACCAGCGCGAACACCAGCATCGCGACCGGCACGACAGGCACCAGGAGGTGCCGGTACTGCGACAGCAACGCCCTCTTGGTGACCAGGACGTGCGCGCCCCACAACGCCAGGGCGAGTTTCACCGCCTCGATCGGCTGGAACGAAATCGGCCCGACGGTGAACCACGACCGGGCGCCACCGCGGACGTCGCCGAGCGGCGTCAGCACCAGCGCCAGCAACAGCACGCCGATGCCCATCGCGGCCGTCGAGAGATGCCTGAGCCGGCGCAGCGGGAACCGCAGGACCAGCCAGAACAGCACCGCGCCGACGCAGACGTAGATCAGCTGCTTCTGGAACACACCGTACGCCGAGACGCCTGCGGCGACCTGCGTCGGCGCCGAGGCCGACAGCACCATCACCAGGCCGAGCACGGTGAGCATGCCGAAGATCGCGAGCAGCAGGTGGAAGTCGGCGAGCGGGCGGCTCAGCCACGCGGTCAGGCCGCCGCGCAACGACATGATGCGACCCGCGGGCCGCACCTTGCGCTTCGGTCTCGTCTTCTCCGCGACGACGCTCATCGGCCGATGAGCTCCTGCACCGCGGCCGTGAAAGCCTGCCCGCGATGGGCGTAGTCGGTGAACATGTCCATGGAGGCCGCCGCCGGCGCGAGCAGCACGGTGTCCCCCGGCCTCGCAAGTTCCTGAGCAGCCCGTACCGCGACGGTCATGGGCTCATCGTCCCCTGTGTCAAGCACACGAACGGGGACATTCGGCGCGTGTCGCGCCAGAGCGTCCGCGATGACCTGCCGATCCTGGCCGATCAGCACCGCGCCACGCAGCCGGTGCGCCTCGGTCCGGACCATCTCCTCGACCGACGCGCCCTTCAGCAGCCCGCCGGCGATCCACACGACATTGTCGAACGCCCTGAGCGACGCCACGGCGGCATGCGGGTTCGTCGCCTTCGAGTCATTGACATATTGGACATCAGCGCCATCGACCGCGACCAGCACCGCACGGTGCGCGGCCGGTTGGAACGCCTCCAAGCCCTCACGCACGGCCTCGGACGGCACGCCGTACGCGCGCGCCAGTGCCGTCGCGGCGAGCGCGTCCGCGATGCCGGGAGGACCGGCCGGGCGGATCTTCGAGACCTCGACCAACGGCTCGTCGTCGGCGAACGCCCGGTCGACCAGCCAGCCGTCGCGCACGCCGAGCTGGCCCGCCGCCGGCTCCTCCAGCGTGAACCCGACGCGATCACGGGCCGGGGACTCCTGCAGCAGGTCGACGACGAGGTCGTCGTCGAGCCAGCCGATCGCCACCTCACCGGTGAGGATCCGGGCCTTGGCCTGCGCGTACGGCTTCATGCCGCCGTGCCAGTCGAGGTGGTCCTCCGCGAGGTTGAGCAACGCGCCCGCCTGCGGCCGCACCGACGGCGCCCAGTGCAGCTGGAAGCTCGACAGCTCCACCGCGAGCACCCGGCGGCCCGCCAGCAGCGCGTCCACCACCGGCAGACCGACGTTTCCGCAGGCCACGGCGTCCGCGCCGGCCGCGTGCAGGATCGACTCCAGCATGCCGACCGTCGTGGTCTTGCCGTTCGTGCCGGTCACCGCGAGCCACACCGGCGGGTCGGCCAGTTCGGCGGCCATCCGCCAGGCCAGCTCGACCTCGCCGATCACCTCGATGCCCGCCGACGCGGCGGCCGCGAGCAGCGGGCTCGACGGCTGCCAGCCGGGGCTCGTGACGACCAGCGAGGTCCCGGCAGGGGGTTCCACCAGCCCTGGCACCAGGTCGACGCCTTCGAGCAGGTTTTCCAGCGCGGCCAGTCGGTCCGGTGACGAGTCCGTCACCACGACCTCCGCGCCCGCCGCGAGCAACGCCTCGGCGGCGGACCGGCCGGTCACTCCAGCACCGGCGACCAGCACCTTCGTTCCGGCCAGCTTGGTCATCGTCCTAGAACCCGCCCGTCAGCCACTCGCTGTAGAACACGCCGAGCCCGAACATGCAGCAGATACCGCCCATCAACCAGAACCGGATGATGACCGTGGTTTCCGCCCAGCCCGCGAGCTCGAAGTGGTGGTGGAACGGCGCCATCCGGAAAAGGCGCCGTCGTGAGGTGCGGAAGACCGCGACCTGCAACGCCACCGAGAGGGCCTCGACCACGAACAGACCACCGATGACGATCATCAGCAGCTCGGTGCGGGTCGCGATCGCGAGACCGGCGACCAGGCCGCCGAGCGCGAGCGAACCGGTGTCACCCATGAAGATCTTGGCGGGCGCGGCGTTCCACCAGAGGAAGCCGATGCAGCCGGCCATCGCCGCCGCGGCGATCACCGCCAGGTCCAGCGGGTCGCGCACGTCGTAGCAACCGGCCACGGCGTAGCTGGAGCAGTTGTAGCGGAACTGCCAGAACGAGATCACCACGTAGGTGCCGAACACCATCGCCGACGAGCCGCCGGCGAGGCCGTCGAGGCCGTCGGTCAGGTTCACGGCGTTCGACCACGCGGCGACCATGCCGTAGCAGAAGACGATGAACCCGATCGTGCCGAACGAGACCACGGTGATGTCGCGGACGAACGACAGGTTGACCGACGCGGGCGTCAGGCCTTCCTTGTTCGGGAACTGCAGCACGAGGACCGCGAACGTGATCGTCGCGATGAACTGGCCGACCAGCTTCGCCGTCTTGTTCAGGCCCAGGTTGCGGGCCTTGCGGATCTTGATGAAGTCGTCGAGGAAGCCGACGAGCCCCAGCGACGTCGTCAGCATCAGCACGAGCAGGCCGGACGCCGTCGGGGTCTGCCCGGACGCCGAGGCCGACATGGAGTTCACCAGGTGCGTGCCGAGATAACCGGCCCACATCGCGACCAGGATGGCGAGGCCACCCATGGTCGGCGTGCCGCGCTTGGTCTTGTGGTGCTGCGGACCGTCCTCGCGGATCTCCTGGCCGAAGCCCTGGCGCGAGAAGATCTTGATCAGGTAGGGCGTCAGCAGGATCGACACCGCGAGTGCGATCGCTGCCGCGATCAGGATGCTCTTCACTTGGTTCCTGCCTCCAGCAGGGCCTCGGCGATGCGCCACAGGCGGTAGGCGTTGGATGCCTTGACCAGCACGACGTCACCGGGCCGGAGTTCCGCGCGCAGCAACGCGATCGCCGCGTCCGCGTCCGGCACCAGAACGGACTCTTCCCCCCAAGATCCTTCCAGGTGCGCACCCTGGTGCATCGCGCGGGCCGCGTCACCGATGACGACCAGCTTGCTGATGTCCAGCCGCACCACGAGGCGGCCGATCTCGTCGTGCTCGCGCACCGCGTCGTCACCGAGCTCCGCCATCGGGCCGAGCACGGCCCAGCTGCGGCGGGCGGGCGTGGTGGCGCGCGAGATCGTCGCGAGCGCCTTCAGCGCCGCCCGCACCGAGTCCGGGTTCGCGTTGTAGGCGTCGTCGACGATCGTCACGCCGTCGGCCCGGTCGGTGATCACCATGCGGTGCGCGGAAACCCGTTGCGCGGCGCCCAGTCGTTCGGCGACCTCGGCGGGCGTGGCGCCCAGTTCGAGTGCGATGGCGGCGGCCACCAGCGCGTTGCCGACCTGGTGCAGGCCGTTGAGTCCCAGCTTGACCTGCGCCTCGCCCTGGGCGGTCTTGAGGGTGAAGCTCGCGCGGGCCTGCTCGTCCAGCTCGATGTTCTCGGCACGCACGTCGGCGTTCGGGTTCTCGCCGACCAGGACGACCTTGGCCTTCGTGCGACTCGCCATGCCCGCCACCAGCGGGTCGTCGGCGTTGAGGATCGCGACGCCGTCTTCCGGCAGTGCCTCGATCAGCTCGCCCTTGCCCTGCGCGATTCCTTCGCGGGAGCCGAACTCGGAGAGGTGCGCGGTGCCGACGTTCAGCACGGCACCGAACTTCGGCGGCGCGATCTCGCAGAGGTGCGCGATGTGGCCGATGCCGCGGGCCGACAGCTCCAGCACGAGGAACTTGGTGTCCTCGGTGGCGCGCAGCGCGGTCCACGGGTGGCCGAGCTCGTTGTTGAACGACTCCGGCGGCGCGATGACGTCCCCGACCGGCCGCAGCACCTGCGCGATCAGGTCCTTCGTGGACGTCTTGCCGGCCGAACCGGTGACGCCGACGATCGTGAGGCCCTCGATCTGGTCCGTGACGTAGCGGGCGAGCTTGGCCAGCGCCGCCAGCACCGCCGCGCCCTCGCCGGTCTTGTCGCCGGCGAGCACGTAAGCGTTGGCGTGCTTGGTCTCCACCGGCGGCGCGATCACCGCGGGGGCGTCGACCTCGCGGCCGGCGAGCACCCCGGCGGCGCCACTGGCGACCGCCTGCGCGGCGAAGTCGTGGCCGTCCACGCGCTCACCGGGCAGCGCCAGGAAGAGGCCGCCAGCCGTGACCTTGCGGGTGTCGAACTCGATGGAACCCGTGACGACCGGGGTGCCATCGGTTGCGTGCAACCGTCCGCCGACGATCTTGGCGATCTCGGCGAGCGTGAGTGCGATCAACGGTGAGCCTTTCTGATCGCGGCGGTCAGCGTCTCGACGTCCGAGAACGGGTGGATCACCCCGGCGATCTCCTGTCCCGTCTCGTGTCCCTTGCCGGCCACCACGACGACATCGCCCGGACGTGCGAGCTCGACGGCCTTCTCGATCGCGAGCCTCCGGTCGCCGATCTCCAGCACCTCGCCCCGGTTCGCGGCGGCGAGGGCCCCTTCGAGCATGGCGGCCCGAATAGAGGACGCGTCTTCGCTCCTCGGGTTGTCATCGGTGATGATCAACACCTCGGCCCGTTCCGCGGCCGCCTCGCCCATCAGCGGGCGCTTGGCCCGGTCCCGGTCACCACCGCAGCCCAGCACGATGATCACCCGGCCGTCGGTCTTGGCCCTGACCGCGTCCAGCGCGAGCGCGACGGCGGCGGGCTTGTGGGAGTAGTCGACGACGGCGGTGAAGTGCTGGCCCTCGTCGACGCGCTGCATGCGGCCGGGGACCTGGACGTTCGCCAGGCCCTGCGCGATGGCCTGCGCGGAGATGCCCTCGAGGTGCAGGCAGGCGATGGCGAGCAGAGCGTTCGCGACGTTGAAGCTGCCGGCGAGCGGCAGGTGGATCTCGATGTCGCCGTCGGGCCCGTGCGCGGTGAACGTCTGCTCACCGGTCGCGCTCACCTCGACGTTGCTCGCGGTCCAGGTGGCGGGCTTGGTCGTGGCGACGGTGATCGTGCTGTCCTTGACCAGGCGCGGACCCCACTCGCCGTCGACGCAGACGACCTCCCTGTGCGCGCGGCCGTCGAACAGCTGCGCCTTGACCTGGAAGTACTCCTCCATGTCCGCGTGGAAGTCGAGGTGGTCCTGGCTGAGGTTCGTGAACGCGCCGATCTCGAACTCGGTGGCGGCGACGCGGCCCATGTGCAGCGCGTGGCTCGACACCTCCATCGCCACGTCGGTGACACCGCGCTCGGCCATCACCGCGAACAGCGCCTGCAGGTCCGGCGCCTCCGGCGTGGTGTGCGAGCTGCCGAGCTGCTCGTCGCCGATGCGCGTGCCGACGGTGCCGATCAGCCCGGTGTTCTTCCCCGCGGCCTTGAGCACGGACTCGATCATGTACGTGGTGGTGGTCTTGCCGGACGTGCCGGTGACCCCCCACAACCTGATCTTCGTCGACGGCTGCCCGTAGACGTGCGCGGCGAGCAGCCCCACGACCTCGCGCGGGCGCGGGTGGATGAGTACGGGCACGTCCTTGAGGGCCTCGCGCGCGGCACCGGCCTCGTCCGTGAGCACCGCGACGGCACCGTTGGCCAACGCGGTCTCGGCGAAGTCGGCACCGTGCACCTTGGCGCCCGGCAACGCGGCGTACAGGTCTCCGGGGACCACGTGCTGTGCACGCAGAGTCACCCCCGTCACCTGGACGTCGGCATGCGCGGGCCTGGTCAGGTGCACGTCGGCGACCGCGGCCAGGGCAGCCACGGAAGCAGGGCGAACGGTGTTGGGGCGGGGCGGGGCGGTCGCGACCTTGCCCTCGAGCTTGGCAGGCACGGGCAAGAGGCTACCGGCGTGCACAGAGTGGCCGAGCGGCGCGTTGGCGTTCGGGTGATGATCTGCACGGATGGGCCGTTCGAGTGGACATCTTCGCTGGTCTTCACGAGCGAGCCCGTCCGGCCGAACAAGTTCCTGCGTGCTTAGTGACTTCCGGCCCTGTGGTCAGTTGTACAGGCGCGGTGAGGTAGAGGGCGGCAGGAGGCGGCGATGAAAACGAGCACGGCGGTGGAACCCAGGAGATTCTCGTTCTGGGCACCGGATTTCAGTCGTTCCGTGACGGTCGGGGTCGACACGTCCGAGTCCGCGTATCACGCTTTCGAGTGGGCCGCGCGCCACGCGTGGTCGCTCCGGACGGACCTCCAGGTGTACCTCGCGGACCCCGGCGACACGACGGTCCAGCGAGTCCTGGAACGACTCCCCATGCTCACCGCCCACTTCCGCCCGAGCGGTGACGACCCGGTGGCCGCACTGGTGAGGGCGTCGGACTCCAGCGCGACCTTGGTCTTGGGGTGCAAGGGCGAACAGCACCGCAGCCTGGGGCTGGGCTCCCTCGTCCTCCCAGTGTTGCGCCGCGCGCGGTGCGGAGTCGTAGTGGTGCGCGGACGGCCCCCGGCCATCCGCGGCGAGTACGGCTGGATCACCGCAGCCGTCGGCGGGTGCGAGGACCCGGTCGTGCTGCGGCGCGCGGTCGAACTCTGCCGCACCCGCCGGGCGAGCCTGCGCCTGCTGCACGTCCACCCGCCGGCCCAGCACGGGGTTTCGGTGCCGCGCGACGAGGCCGCGGTCCGGCGTGCCGTCCTGTTCCTCCGCACCACCGCGCCCGAGCTCACGCCCGAGGTCCAGGTGGAGTCCCGTCATCCGCACGAGGCGTTGGCGTCGTTGGACTCCGATCTCGTGGTGGTTGGCCGGGGTGGGCAGCACGACGGGGTCGGCCTGATCACCCGTGCCGCTCTCTACCACGCGTCCTGCCCGGTGCTGGTGGCTCGGCCGGAGCCCCTGCACGACGATCGGGTGGTGCCGTAAGCGAAACCTGTCGGCCGGGCCCTAACAGGCCTTGCGCAGGACCGTGCCGGTCGTGCCCTTGAGGGACACCGAACGGACCGACGCGCCCTTTTCGTTGGTGTGGGTGGCGGAGAGGCGGACGGTGACCGCGGGACTGCCCGTGCGGTTCGCGTTGACGATCACGGTGCCGCACTCGAACTCGCGCTCGTGCACGTTGGTCGCCACCTCGTGGTGCTCATCGAGCGGGGCACCGAGGTCCCAGCTGTACTCGGCACGCCACTCGGAAGCGTTGTCGTAGCGGTCGGTCTCCTCGATCTCGGAGATGGCCGCGTGCGAGCCGGCCGCCAGCAGGTAGCTCGCGAAGGCGTAGCGGAAGGGCTGTTCGGCGCCGCTGTGGTGCGGCTGGACCCAGGTGATCTTGCCCTTGGCCTCGTTGGCGGCGATCTCGGCCACCTGGCGGCTCCAGCCCTCCGGGTAGTCGGACAGCAGGTCGTTGTCGCCGAAGGTCAGCCACCACTCGTCGAAGCCGCCGTCGAGGTACTCGACGTAGCTGTCCCAGGCACCTTCGTGCAGGCGGGCGTTGGACATGTTGGCGACGGTTTTGAGGCCCGCGTCGACGAACTTCTGCCGGGTGTTGGCGAGCATCGAGCGGTAGGCGTCGCGCATCGACTCGTCGGTCGGGTAGTTCGAAGGGCAGACGCCCTCGTGATAGGTGTCGCAGGCGAACAGGGCGTTGTCCATGAACACGCCGTCGAACGCCTTGCTGGAGGCGATCACGTTGTCGGCCCAGGCGTTCTGGTAGTCGGGGTTGCCGACGTCCATCTGCCAGTGGCCCTCATATCCGTCGTATTCGAATCGCTGACCGTCCGGGTCGAGCAGAAACCATTTGGGGTCAGCCGAGCAGTAACCGACGCCGGTCGGGAGATCGGTGTCGTCGACGCCGTTGGAGCAGGCGTAGCCGCGGGTCGAGGAGAGGTCCTTGTAGACGAAGGTCTGGATCTTGGGATTGGCCGCCTTGAACTTCGCGGCAAGATCGCTTTCCCAGGCGTTGAGCACGACGTAGGAACGCCGGGAGGCTTCGGTCTTGATCATTTCGTCGGACGTCGGCGTGCTGTTCATGTGCAGCCAGTACGACTTCGCGGTGAAGTTGTCTTCTTCTGCCTGAGCTGCGGGAACAAAGGTCACCACCAGGAGACCCGCCAAGATCGAATATCCGAATGAACGCACGCCGAACCCCATCTCGCCTAGCTACGCCGGTTTCGGAGTATTAGACTTGATGGAATGCGTCTCATTTCGAAAATGTGCAGTGCGATATTTCACTGTTAAACAATGAAATGCATCATTGTCACGCCTGAGCGTGTCTCAGATCACTTGCATGAGCGGGTCGCGTCATCAACAATGCGCGACCCGCCAGAACGAGCTACATCTGCAGCTGCACGAACGGCGTCTGCTCGGCCGACATCGGCACCTGGAACCGCTGGGTCAGGTAGGTCGCGATGTCGTGGAACAACGGCGCCGCCGACGCGCTGAACTGGGTGCCGTGCGGCCCGTCGAGCATGATTCCGACGACGTAGCGCGGGTTGTCGGCGGGGAGGATGCCGGCGAACGTGATCCAGTACTCGGACTGCGAATAGCACTTGCAGACCGGGTCGATCTGCTGGGCCGTGCCGGTCTTGCCCGCGATCTGGTAGCCGGGCAACGCGGCCTGCTTGCCCGTGCCGTTCTGGTTGGCGTCACGCGGATCGGACTGGGTCACCGAGCGGAACATGTCGCGCACGGTCTTCGCGGTCTCCGGCGACACCACGCGGACGCCTTCCGGGCGCTGCTTCTCCGAGCGGGCGCCCTCCTCGCCGATCTCGGCACGGATCAGCCGCGGCGGGATGCGGACGCCGTCGTTCGCGATGGCCTGGTACATGCCGGTCATCTGCAGCAGCGTCATCGAGAGACCCTGGCCGATCGGCAGGTTGCCGAAGGTCGAGCCGGACCACTGGTTCAGCGGCGGCACGACACCGGCCTCCTCGGCGGGCACGCCGGACTGGGTGCGCTTGCCGAGGCCGAACTTCTGCAGCATCTCGGCGTAGCGCTCCTTGCCGACCTCCTGGGCGGCGAGCAGCGTGCCGACGTTCGAGGACTTCGCGAACACACCGGTGAACGACATGGGCACGGTGCTGTGCGTCCACGCGTCCCGGATCGTGCGGTCGGCGACCTTCAGCGAACCCGGCACCTGCAGCACGTCGTCCGGCTTGAACAGGCCGTACTCGACGGCGGCCGCGGCCGTGACGATCTTGTTCACCGAGCCCGGCTCGAAGCTGGAGGCCACCGCCGCGTTGCGCTTCTGGTCCTCGGAGGCCTTGCCGAAGTCGGTGGGATCGTAGGTCTTGTCGTTGGCCATGGCGACGATCTCGCCGGTGCGGCTGTCCAGCACGACGGCGGAGGCGGTCTTGGCGCCCGACTTCTTGGCGTAGTCGGTGACCAGGCGCTGCACGGCGTACTGGGTGTCGATGTCGATCGTCAGCTCGAGGCTCTTGCCGGGCTGCGGCTTCACGAGCTCTTGTTCGGTGTTCGGGATGATGAGGGTGTCGTCGCCGGACATCGTGTCGACCACGCGGCGGCCCGTGCGGCCGGCGAGCACGTTGTCCTGGGCGTTCTCCAGCCCGAGGATGCCCAGGGTGGTCGGCGGCTTCTCATCCTGACGCCAGTTCGCGGCGCCGATGATGTTCGACGCCAGGTCGCCGTTGGGGTAGATGCGCTTCGAGCGGTACTCGGAGCCGATCTCCGCCGGGAACTTCGCGACGATCTTCGCGGCCTTCGCCGGCTCGGCCTCCTGCACCAGGACCTCGTAGGTGATGTCCTCCACGAGCTGCTTGTAGACGGACTCCTCGTCGGTCTTCTCTCCGTTGACCTCGGGACCCAGCGTCGACGAGATGAACTTCGCGACCTCGCGCGCGTGGTCGTCGTAGGACAGCGGGTACTGCTCCGGGTCCTTCGCGCGGGCTTCGTCCCACGTCTTGCGGGCCCGTTGCGGCAGCACGTAGAGCGCGCGCACCTCGATCGAGAACGCGAGCTGGTTGCCGTTGCGGTCCAGGATGGAACCGCGCTCGGCGGGGATGTCCAGGCGCGTCGTGCGCTGCTTCTGCGCCTGCAACGAGAGCTCGCCCGACTCAAGGCCCTGCACCTGCACGAGTTTCACACCCGCGATCAGCAGCGCGCCGATCAGCAGGATCCGGCCGACCGCGATGCGCACCTTGCTGTTGCCACCGGTGCGCGCGGCCGGGCGAGAGCCGCGCACAGACAACGGGCGACGCGGCCCTCGCTGCTGCGGACCGGGCATCAGCCACCCGCCGGCGGCGTCTGGCCGGAAGGCGGCGTGGTCGTCTGGGCAGGAGGCGGAGGCGGTGGCGGCGTCGACTTGGTCGGCGCGCTCGGCTTGCCGAACTCCTCGACCGTGCCGTCCGGGTTCTGCCGCAGCCGCGCCGGGTTCGACGGCTCGACCAGGCCCATCTCGGTGGCCCGGCGGGCGAGGTCGGTCGGCGACTCGAGCAGCGCCACCTCGCGGCGCAGCTGCTCCGTCTGCAACGTCAGCCTCTCCGCCTCGGCCCGTGCCTCCTGCAGGCGGTAGGTGTCGGCGGCGGCCTGGGTCGAGAAGTACATGATCCCGGCGACGCCCGCGCCCAGCACGAGCATCACGAGCACGACGAACGGAGCCTTCGAGACCTGCTTCTGCTGCGGCGCCGGGGTGCCGCCGCGCAGGTTCTGGGCGCGCTGCGCACGGCGGGCGTAGGCACGCTCGGCACCGGCGGTCCGCCGCCGCGCCCTGTCGTTCTCCTCGGCCTTCGTCTTGGATGGGTCGCGGGGCGACGGCCCACCGACCCTCGCGGGTGCCGCCGTCATCTCGGTTCTCCGATCCGTTCCGCCGCCCGCAGCCGCACCGGCGCCGCGCGCGGGTTGTCCTCGATTTCCTGCTCCGACGCGAGTTCCGCGCCCTTCGTGAGCAACTTGACCTCGGGTCCGTGGCCCGGCAGTTCGACCGGCAGGCCCGGCGGGGTCTTCGACTTCGCCAGCTCCGCGAGCGCCTGCTTCACCATCCGGTCCTCAAGGGACTGGTACGACTCCACGACGATCCGCCCGCCCATGCCCAGCACGCCGAGGGCGGCGGGAAGGGCCAGCCGCAACGACTCCAGCTCGCCGTTGACCTCGATCCGCAACGCCTGGAAGGTGCGCTTCGCCGGATGCCCGCCAGTGCGCCGGGAGGCCGCGGGGACGACGTTGTACAGCAGCTCGACGAGCCGGCCCGAGTTGGTGAACGGCTCCTTCTCGCGCTCCCTGAGCACCGCCGAGGCGATCTTGCCCGCGAACCGCTCCTCGCCGTACGTGGAGAGGATCCGCGCGAGGTCGCCGTGCGAGTACGTGTTGAGCACGTCCGCCGCCGTCATGCCGGTGCCCTTGGACATCCGCATGTCGAGCGGGGCGTCCTTCGAGTACGCGAACCCGCGCTCTTCCTCGTCCAGCTGCAACGAGGACACGCCGAGGTCCATCAGCACACCGTCCACATGCGAGTAACCGAGGTCTGCCACGGCTTCGTCGATGTGGTCGTAGGTGACGTTGACGAGCTTGACGCGGTCACCGTGGCGCGCCAGGCGTTTCCCGGCCATCTCGATGGCCTGCGGATCGCGGTCGAGCCCGATGAGGGTCAGTTCGGGGTGGGCGCTCAACAACGCGTCGGAGTGGCCGCCCATGCCGAGCGTCGTGTCGACGACGACGGCGGGCTTGCCGGAGAGCGCTGGAGCGAAGAGTTCCAGGACGCGGTCCAGCAGCACCGGAACGTGCCGCGGCTGATCCATCGTCCCTCTACTCCCCTGATGCGCGTTCGGGTGACGTCAGGTCCCCGCCCGCCCGTCGAACCTGGCGCCGGGGAAGGTGCGCCAGGGCCGATAGTCGAGCGGACCGAGGCCTCACGGCACCCGAATCGCGTGTGGAACATCCGGCCTGTTGCTCGGCTGACCGCCATCAGAAGACGCCCGGTATGACCTCCTCGCGAGCCTCGGCGTAGCCGTCCTCGTGCTCTTCGAGATAGGTCTGCCAGGCGGTCGCGTCCCAGATCTCCATCCTGGTGAACGCGCCGACGACCACGCACTCCTTGGTCAACCCGGCATACCGGCGCAGTTCCGGTGCGATCAGAACGCGGCCCTGACCGTCCGGACGCTGCTCGTCCGTACCCGCGAACAGATACCGCTGATAGGCGCGTACGGCGTCGTTGGTGAACGGCGCCTCGGCGACTTTCCTCGCCATCTGCTCGAACTCAGCCCGGGGAAACACGTACAGGCAGTGGTCCTGGCCTTTGGTGACCATGAGACCTCCCGCCAGTTCGTCCCGGAACTTCGCAGGCAGTGTCAACCGACCTTTGTCGTCCAGGCGCGGGTAGTGAGTGCCGAGGAACACGGCAGCCACCTCCCTTGCCGGACGACGAGACCGGCAGTGGAGCCCCCGTCTGCCCCACCGGCCGCCACAGTACCCCACTTTTCACCACAGTCAACGCTGAAACGGGGGTTTGCCCACCAACTCGTGACCCGTTTTCCCAGGTAGACGCAGTGGGGAGGCGTGGGGGGATGGTGGGGGAGCTGGTCAGTCACCACCTTGCCGAGTGAGGGTTCAGCCCCGATTAAGCACTCGAACGGCCTAGAAATTTCGACCAAAACGTGGGGTTGAGGCGCGTTGGTGGGGGAAGGTGGAAAGCGGTGGAGCGAACCCGATGTAGCCCGCAGGTGTAGGGCACTTAGCCGTGGTTTGACACACTGCGTGAAACGCTCACACGTCCGTGTTCCGGACACGGCTGCTGGAGGTTTAGTGACACCGGGAAGCCCAAGCGCGAACAGTCACGCGCCGGTCGATCAGATCCTGGGAGAGTTGCACGGCGCCGTTCAGCGGATCGCCGCCAACGTCGAACGGGTGCTCGTCGGCAAACCCGACGTGGTCCGGCTCGCTCTCGTGGCGTTGCTCGCCGAGGGGCACCTGCTCGTGGAGGACGTGCCGGGCGTAGGCAAGACCTCACTCGCGAAAGCGCTTGCCCGCTCCATCGACTGCACCGTGAGCCGCGTGCAGTTCACGCCCGACCTGTTGCCCAGCGACATCACGGGCTCGTCGATCTACAACCGGCAGGAGAACGACTTCGAGTTCCGGCCGGGACCGATCTTCGCGAACATCGTGGTCGGCGACGAGATCAACCGTGCCTCCCCCAAAACGCAGTCCGCACTCCTGGAGTGCATGGAGGAGCACCAGGTCACCGTCGACGCGAACACCTATCCGCTGGGCTCGCCCTTCATGGTGATCGCGACGCAGAACCCGATCGAGATGGAGGGCACCTACGCCCTCCCGGAAGCGCAGCGCGACCGGTTCACCGCGCGCGTGTCGATCGGCTACCCGGACCCGGCTGCCGAGCTCGCGATGGTCGACGAGCACGCCGGCCACAACCCGCTCGACGACCTGCGGCCCGTCTCGGACGCGGCCCAGGTGCTGCGGCTGATCGAGGCCGTGCGCCGGGTGCACCTCTCCCCCGAGGTGCGCCGCTACGCCGTCGAACTGGTGTCGGCCACGCGCCGGCTGCCGGAGCTGCGGCTGGGTGCCTCGCCGCGATCGACGCTGCACCTCGTCCGCGCCGCCCGCGCCCAGGCCGCGCTGGCTGGCCGTGACTTCGTGGTGCCGGACGACATCCACGCGATCGCGATCCCGGTGCTCGCGCACCGGCTGGTGATGACCGCGGAGGCGCAGGCCGCTCGCCGGTCCCCCGCCGAACTGATCAGGGCCCTGCTGCAGCGGGTGCCGGTACCCACGGCGGCGCTGGATCCGAGCGCCGCGTTCGTCCGCAGCATGAACAACAACGCAGGGACGCCACGCTGACGATGCGCACCGCACTCTCCGGTCTCACCACACGCGGAAGATGCTTGCTGGCCGCGGGGTTCGCCGCCGGAGTGTGCGCCGCGGTCCTGAACGAACGCGATCTGCTCAGGGTCGCGGCGTTCGTCATCGCGCTGCCGTTGCTGGCCGCGTGGCTCGCGACGAGGGCTCGGGTGGGGTTGCACGCCGCCCGGTTCCTCGCGCCGAGCCGGGTGCCGGTCGGGGCGGCGGCCGAGGTGAAGCTCGACCTGCGCAGCACCGGCCGGTTGCCCACGGGCGGCCTGATGCTGGAGGACACCGTCCCGTACGCCCTGGGCGCGCGGCCGCGGTTCCTGGTGGAGCGGTTGCCGCGCAACACGCCCACGACGTTGCGCTACCCGCTCAAGCCGGTCATGCGCGGCATCCAGCAGGTCGGCCCGCTGATGGCGCGGATCACCGACCCGTTCGGGCTGGCCGAGTTCGACCGCGAGCTCGCCGGCCGGTCGAGGCTGGTCGTGGTCCCGCGGGTGGTGCGACTGTCGGGCCTGCCCGGCGGTTCCGGCATGGGCGCCGGCGACGACGGCTCGGTGCGGCTGCGGGCAGGGCAGGGCGAGGACGACGCGGTGGTGCGGCCGTATCGACAGGGCGATGACCTGCGCAAAGTCCACTGGCGGTCCACTGCTCGGCGCGACGAGCTGATGGTGCGCGTCGAGGAACGCCCGTGGCGTGGCGGCACGACCGTGCTGCTCGACCACCGGGTGCACGCCCATCGCGGCAGCGGGCCGTCGGCCTCGCTGGAGTGGGCGATCTCGTTCGTGGCGTCGATCTGCCTGCACCTGCACCACTTCGGGCACCAGATCCGCCTGGTCTCCGAGGACGGCCGGGTGCTCGCCGGCGGGGCGTCCGACGGCGGGCACAGCGACCACGTGGTGCTGGACTCGCTGGCCGCGCTGCAGGGCTCGCACCGGCGTGAGCTCAGCGCCGGGATCGACCCCGGCGCGGGCCAGGAGGTCATCGCGGTGCTGGGCGGCGTGTCGCCGGCATCGGTCGAGGAACTGATCCGGTACCGGCCGCGCGGCATGCGCAGCCTCGCGGTGCTGCTGGACGTGAACGCCTGGGCCGGTGGCACGGACGCGTCGGCCCCGGCGCCGGAGGACGCGCGGCGGTTGCTGACCGGCGCGGGCTGGGGCGTGGCGATCGCGCGGCCGTCGGCCTCGATGCAGCAGGTGTGGCAGGAGTTGTGCGCCTCGGCCGGCAATCGCGGGCCGTCCGTTCGCTCGGAGGTGGGCTGAGATGGGATCCCGTTCCGCTCCCTCGAAGGGCGCAGAGCCCGAGTGGTTCACGTCGGCGACGCCGTGGATCGCCGCGCTGTCGGTCCTGTGCGCCTCCACCGCGCTCTCGGGTGTGATCGAGGGCGACCTGTGGCTGGTGCGCATCGCCGTGGTGATCGTCGCGATCACCGTGACCGGCGCGTTCCTGCGGGCGACCCGGCTGACTCCGCCGCTGGTCGCGGTCGCGCAGGTGTTCGTGCTGTTGTGCCTGCTCACGGCGTTGCACACGCGGTCGGGCATCTTCCTGTTCATCCCCGGCCCTGACGCGCTGGGCGAGCTCGGCGACGTGCTCGCGGAGTCCGTCGCGCAGGTGCAGACCGGGGTTCCGCCGGTGCACGCGACGCCGGCGATCCAGGCGCTCGTGGTGCTGGCGATCGGTCTGGTCGCGGTGCTGGTGGACACGCTGGCCGTCGCGGCCGCGGCCCCGGCGGCGTCCGGATTGGTGCTGCTGTGCGTGTTCGCGGTGCCCGCGTCGCTGGCCGACGAGATGCTGCCGTTCTGGACGTTCATCCTGGGCGCGGCGGCG
Source organism: Lentzea kentuckyensis (assembly GCF_002150765.1). Lineage (GTDB taxonomy): Bacteria > Actinomycetota > Actinomycetes > Mycobacteriales > Pseudonocardiaceae > Lentzea > Lentzea kentuckyensis. The sequence continues at coordinate 27,961 of NZ_MUYM01000041.1, read as the reverse complement.
TTCGCGATGCTGCTCGCGGTCGACGGCCAGCACCGGCACCAGGCGTGGCGGGGCAGGCTCGGGTCCGGGTCGGCCAGCGGGTCGGGTAGTTCCGCGACCTCGGTGGCGAGCATCGCGATGGTGATCGCGCTGGTCGTCGGCGCCGGCTTCACGTTCGTCGGCACCGTCGGCAGGCTGCCGGGCGGAAGCGGTGGCGGTGGCGGCAAGGGCGGCATCGGGCTGAGCGAGATGACGTCGTTGCGCGGCATGCTCAACCGCGGCCGGGAGGTCGAGGTGTTCACCGTGCGCGGCCTGCCGGAATCGATGTACATGCGTGCGACCACGCTCGCCAAGTACGTGCCGAACAAGGGCTGGGAACGCGGTCTCAACCCCAGCGGGAACGCCGCGCGCGGCGAGTTGCCACTGCAGACGGGAGACCGCGGCGAGGGTTCGATCACGAAGATCAAGATCGAACCGAAGGAGTGGAAGAGCTACTGGCTGCCGACCTACGGCGCCGTCCGTCGCATCGACACCCCGGACGACGACTACAGCTTCGACCCGAAGAAGGGCGTGATCTACTCGCGGGCGGAGCGGGAGCCCGACCCGTACGAGATCGAGACGGTGCTCTCGACGCCGTCCAAGGAGGCGCTGCGGATCGCCCCTCCCGGCGGCAAGAACATCATCGAGCGGGACTACTTCGAGTACGACGGTGTCGAGCAGCCGGTGATCGACGCCGCGAAGAAGGCCGTCGACGGCGCCACCAACGACTTCGACAAGGCGGCCAAGCTCACCGAGTTCTTCAACAAGCCGGGCAGCGGGTACAAGTACGAACTGAAGACCCAGGGCGACATCACCAAGGACGCGCTGACGGACTTCGTGACCAAGTCCAAGGTCGGCTACTGCGAGCAGTACGCCTCCGCGATGGCCGTGATGGCCCGCGTGGTGGGGCTGGCCTCCCGCGTGGCGATCGGCTTCACGGGTGGTGTCGTCCAAGGTGAAGGGGCCAACACCTACCGCACGATCAGCACCAACGACGCGCACGCGTGGGTCGAGATCTTCTTCCCCAACTACGGCTGGATGACCTTCGACCCGACCCCGATCGACGACGGCCGCGGCGTCGTGCCGCCGTACCTGCGGGAGACCGCGCCGGGTCAGGAGGAACTGCCGACCGGCGAGAAGAACTCCGAGTCGGTGGTGCCGTCCGCGACCGGGTCGGCCAAGCCGTCCACCTCCGCCGACGGCGAGCAGGACACCGGTGACCAGTCGCAGGGCACGGCCGAGGACACCTCGAAGGACTGGGTCCCGTACGCGCTGATCGCCGTGTTCGCGCTCGCGCTGCTGGTCCAGTTGGCACGGATGACCCGTCTGGGGAGCAAAGTGACTCTCCCGGAGGACCATCGGCAACAGGGACACAAGCGCGACGGGCCGATGGTCGCGCTGCGGCGGACGAGCGGACCGATCTCAGTGGTGTTGTGGGCCCTCGTGCTGCTGCTCGCGGTGGCGTGGCTGTCGTACATCCTCATGGGAATCGTGCTGCTGCTGCTCGGCGCGGCCACCCCTATGGCGATCCGTGCGCTGCGCCGGCGCAACCGCCTGCACGAGGTGGCGAAGCTCGGTCCCAAGGCGGCCTCGGCGGCCTGGAGCGAGCTCATGGCGGAGTCGATCGACCGCGGCGCGCCCGTGCCGGTGGCCGAGACCATCCGGACCGCCGCGCGCCGGTTGGCCCGCGAGCACAACCTGGACGACGCGGGCAAGAACGGGCTGCGGACGGTGATCGGGGCGATCGAGCGGTCCTGGTACAGCGCGAACCCCGGCGCCGACCCGGCGCTGCCCGGTGCGCTGGCGGCGGTGCGACAGTCGTTGCGACAGAACGCCCCGCTGTCGTTGCGGGCGAAGCTGTTCCCGAAGTCGGTGCTGAAGCCGTCGCCCGCACCGGTGGCCGAGACGCCCGAGCGCGAGCCGGTCCCGGTCTAGTTCTCCAGCGGACAAGGCGATGGGCCCGCTCCCTCTCGGGGGCGGGCCCATCGCTTTGAGATCCGGTTACTGCTCTTCGTCGAAACGGCGGCGGAAGCGCTCTTCCATCCGTTCGGAGAACGAGCTGCGGCTGCGCGTCGGCTTGCCGTCCTCCTGCGCTCCTTCGGCCACCTGGTCACCGCGACGAAGTGTCGTCAGGGTGATGAGCGCACCGAAGAACATGAGCAGGAAGCCGAAGACGCTCACCACGGGGATGCTCGCGATCGAGAGCTGCGGGAGCGTCACTCCGATGATGAGTGCGGCCACGCCGACCACGAACAACACGATGCCTTGCACGCGGCGTCGCTTCGACGGCCGCCGCAACTTGGCGCCTCGTACGGTGGATGCGAACTTCGGGTCCTCGGCGTAGAGCGCGCGCTCGATCTGGTCGAGCAGTCGCTGCTCGTGCTCGGAGAGTGGCATCGTTCCTCCTCCGGCACAGCGGTCGCGGGCGCCGGGTGTTTTCGGTTTCCGCCGAACCCGGCGGACGACCCACCCTGGGGACGTCACCCCCCAGGATACGATCCGCGCGCCCCGGCGACTACCCAGTCGGCCTTCTCATACGGTCGGTTCTGTCACCATCATCCTCCTGGGGCAGTGGTGAGGCCTTTGTGAGGCACTTTTACGACCCTTCGGGCCCTTTCTTCACATTCGCCGGACCGTGCGTCTCGGTTCGCTGGAAAGCGTGATCCGGCCGGATCGTTCAGCCGGCCGGACCACCCCCGCTCGATCAGCTCGCGATCCGGTAGGCGCGGATGATCGTCACCTCGCCCGTGTCGCCCGCCGCGTCCGTCGTCCCGGCGCGCAGCGAAGCGAACTTCGCGCCCTTCGGGTGCTGCACGATCGCCTTGCCGCCGGCCACCCGCACCTGCTTCCAGGTCGCGCCGTCGTCGAACGACACCTCGACCGTGACGCGCTTGACCTTCGGCGTGTTCTGCGCCTGCTCGACCTTCAGCGGGACGAGCAGCACACGGCCGTGTGCGGTGTCCTTGTCGTCGAGCTTGGGCTGGAAGCGGACCACCGAGAGCGGCAGGTGCGTGATGTCGGTCGTGTGCTTGGCCTTGAAGGTCCAGGCACCGCTGACCTTCGTCGACAGCTCGGCGTCGCGGCTGTGCTCCATCTCGGCCCGGTACGAGCCTTCCGCGGCCGGGACGTCGAAGATCGCGGCCGGCCGGTCCGACTCGCCGAGCTTGGTGTTGTTGTGGAACAGCGTGGTCTTCGCGGTTCCGGTGAAGCTCCGGCCCTCGCCGCCGTTGCTGTCGGTGAAGAGCGGGACCCGCACGGCGATCTGGTCCTCGAGCCTCGCGAGGCCGAAGCCGGGTGCCTCCGGGACGGACGGGCCGAGGATCGCGGCACCGAACGTCTGCGCGTACTTCTTGCCGCCCTTGAAGGAACGCGAGGGCGCCTCCGTCGAGTACTCGGTGTTGTTGTCCGGGCCGATGCGGTCGTAGATCCAGCTCCACTTGCCCGTCACGGTGCTGACGAGGTCGACGGCGCGGCCGCCCGCGGGCACGTCGGTGAACCAGCCGAAGCCGCCGCTGTCGTCGATCGGGTGCGGCAGCACGGCCACACCCTGCTTGCGGCCCTCTCCCGCCGGGCGGAAGCCGCTGGTGATCTCGGCCAGGTCGGTCGCCTTGGCGGTGCGCTCGTAGCCGGTCGGCATGCCCTTCTCGGTGTACATCAGGCGGTAGCTGACCGGGGTCTTCTCATCGCGTGGCGTGCCCCTGAGCTGCTCGGCGAACGTCGTCAGGACACCCGGCACGTCCGGTCCGAGCCGGGCGGTGAACACCTGGCCCGCCAGTCCGTCGAAGAACGCCCAGCCGTGGCCGAACGGGCTGCCCGCCACCTGCGTGCTGTACGAGACGGTGCCGATCACCCCCTTGGCGGCCGGGTCGGGGGTCTTGAGCGCCACCGGCTTCGCCTTGCGCGCGTCGAGCGTGATCGAGGCTTTGCCAGTCACCTGGAACTTCGGCTGCACCATGAACGCGACCTTGAAGTCCGGGCTGATGACTCCGCTGTCCAGGACGTACTCGCCCTTGGGCAGCCGGATGTTCTTGGCGCCCACCGAATATCCCTTGCCGGTTTTGGTGTTGATGAACACCGTGCCGTGGTTCTCCGCCGGGTTGCCGTCGAAGCCGAGCACCGAGACGCCGACGTCGTAGCTCTCGACCTCGCGGTTGACGCTGACCAGCGTGCGCAGGCCGTTCGACGCGACGATCGCGCCGCTGTAGGCGCCGTCGGCCGCGTTCACCTTGGTGTCAGCGGTGATCGTCGCCTTGGCCTCGCCGCCGGCGGGGACGGTGACCTTCGCCGGTGACACGGTGAACAGACCGGCGGGCGAGGGCTTGCCGTCCGGTCCGGTGATGTCGGCGCTCAGGTCGAGCGTCACGGGTTCCTTGCCCGGGTTGCGGTAGGTGACCTCGCGGACGACCTTCTGGTCGTCGTCGTGCGGCCACTGCTGGACGCCGAAGTTGATGTTGCTCGGCTCCGCGATCGCCTGCTGCGCCAGCATCTTCGGCACGTCGACGCGTCCGGTGCCCTGATCGAACGGCTTGAGCGCCGGGTTGGCCCTGGCCGACGCCATGACCGTCGCCTTGAGCCGTGTACCCGTCCAGTCCGGATGCTGCTGCTTGAGCAGCGCGACGACTCCCGCGACGTGCGGCGTCGCCATCGACGTGCCGGACATCGCGACGTGGCCCTGCGTCCCGGCTTCGGCCGCCACGATGTCGACGCCGGGCGCGGTGACGTCCGGCTTCACCGCACCGTCCGCGGCGGGGCCACGGCTGGAGAACGGCGCGATGCCGTCGTTGCGGTCCACGGCACCGACGGTCAGCGCGGACTCCGCGCTCCCCGGCGAGCCGATCGTCTCCGGGCGTCCGGAGTTGCCCGCCGCGATGACGAACAGCGTGCCGGTCTGGGCCGAGATGCGGTTGACGGCCTCCTCGATCGGGTCGATGTCCGGGGTGTCACCACCGCCCAGACTCATGTTGATGACGTGCGCGCCCTGCTCGGCCGCCCACTGCATGCCGCCGAGGATCGCCGACTCGGTGCAACCACCCGGCCGGCACACCTTGCCGTCGAGGATCTCCGCGTCCGGCGCGACACCGCGGTACTTCTCGCCCTTGCTGGCGATCGTCGACGCGACGTGCGTGCCGTGCCCGACCTCGTCGGTGTTGTCCGGCGAGTCGGTGAAGTTCTTCTCGGCGGCCTGCTTGCCCTGCAGGTCCGGGTGTTTCTCGTCGACGCCCGTGTCGAGCACGGCGACCTTCACGCCCTTGCCGGTGACACCGGCCTGCCACGCCTCGGGCGCGCCGATCTGCTTGGTGCTGCGGTCGAGCGTCACCTTGCGGACGCCGTCGAGCCACACCTTCTCGACCGCGCCACCGCGCAGTGATTCCCAGGCGCGGCCCGACTTCTCGACCGAACCGGTCACCAGATCGGCGACGGACTCCTTGGCGCTCAACGCGGTGATGCCCGATCGTGCGCCCGCCGCCGGCCGCACGATCACGGGCACCGAGTCGCGGCGCGCGTCGTCGTAGCCGAACTCGGCCAGCGACGTCACGTCGAACAGCCTCGGGTCGAGCTTTCCGTTGGCCACCAACGCGACCGCGTCCGCGGGCACGACGTGCTGGTGCCCGTCCCGCGTGAAGGTGCGCACGGGAAGCTTCTCCCGCCCCTGCCCCGGCACGTACCGCACGACGCGGTTGCCGGCCAGATCCACCCGGTCGCCGGTGATCAGCGTGACGCTGTGGTCGCGCTGCCCCGGTGCCGGTTCCTCCGCCCGCGCGACAGCAGCCGTCACCGTGGTGACAAGGCCTGCCGACAGCGCGAGCGCGGTGATCCCCCGACGGGCACCTCTTTGCCCTGCTCTCACTGGTTACCTCCAGTGTTCGATGAGGTGTTGCCTCAGTGACCGTAGGGACACTGAGCGTCACCCCACCTCCTTCTGAAGGTCGGAGGTGGTGACCGCGATCTCATCCCGCAGAGGTACGCGGACTGACCGATCGACCGGTTGACACACCCGCAGCGGGTTTGACGTTGAGTCGTGACCGTCCTTTCGTGCACACTGCGTGCTGCCGCCATCTGCGTGCGGCACTGGGGGCTTTGGGGGAAGGTCGCTTTACTCATGCGTGTTTCATTGCGTGCTGCCATCGCTGTCGCGCTTCTCGTCGGCTTCTACGTGCTCGCGTTCGGGCTCATCGGCGGACTCCTCGCGCTGGAGACGTACGCCCTGATCAACCGGCCGTTCGTCGGCCTGAAACTGGCGTTCTTCGTCGCACCGGTGGTGTTCGCGCTCGTCAAGGGCCTGATCTCGCTGGAACGCCGCGCGCAGGAGGAGGTGCCCGGCACCCTCGTCACGCCCGCGGAGCAGCCCGCGCTCTGGGACCTCGTCCGCCGCCTGGCCGCCGACGTCGGCACCCGCCCGCCGGACGAGATCCGGATCCTCGCCGCGGTGAACGCCGGCGTCGCCGAGGACACCCGCTTCCTGGGTCTGCGCGTGCTGAAGCGCAGGATGTTCATCGGTGCTCCCCTGCTCACCTCCTTGACCGAGAAGCAGCTCATCGCCGTGCTCGCGCACGAACTCGGGCACTACGCCAACAAGGACACACGCCTGGCGGGCGTCGTGGTCTCCGGCCGCAACGCCATGCTGCGCGCCGGTTCCCACATGAACGCCGAACACTGGTTCCAGCGCATGATCGCCAAGCTGTTCCTGGGTTACGCCAAGCTCTACCTCCGTGTCTCCCAGGCGATCAGCAGGCGCCAGGAGTTCGCCGCCGACCGCTTCTCCGCAACGCTTGCGGGCTCGTCCGCCGCCGCCTCGGCCCTGCGCGAACTGCCCGTGGTCGACGCCGCGTGGGACCTCTTCACCAACCGCCACCTGACCGTCGCGTGGGAGCTCGGCTACCTCCCCACGACGTTCTTCGACGGCTTCACCCGCCTGCGCACCTCCTCCGAACTCCACGAGGAGCTGGAGCAGATTCGCCAACACCCGACCGACCCCGACCGCGGCCCGTACGACTCGCACCCGCCGCTGCAGGACCGCATCACCGCCATCGAGGCCATGAACCTGGAGCCCGAGTCGGGCTGGGGCGACCGCCCGGCGATCGAACTGCTCGCCGACCCGATGCCGTTGCTGGACACCGCGGTGCTGAACTCACTGGTGTCCGACGCCGACCAGAAGGAACGCGTCGACTGGGCCACCCTCGGCCACATCGGCGCCCGCGCCCGCGTGGTGCGCGGCACCCAGCGCCTGCTGCAGTCGGCCGCGACCGCGATGAACCAGCCGCCGTCACTGACGACCGTGCTCGACGCCCTGGACGCGGGCCGCCTGGCCGACCTCGGCTCGCACGAACCCGGCAGCCGCGACGCCGGCACCCGAGCCCGCCGCGAAATGGCCAGGGGCGAGGTCCTCCCCGAGCTGTCCGCGTTGGTGGCACTGGCCTTCTCCGACGCGGGCCTGGCTCACTGGGAACTGGACTGGCTGGGACGAACCACCTTCGTCACCTCCTCTCACGACTTCGACATGGCCGACCACCTCGACACCGCGGTAGCCGACAACGGCGGCACCGAGGGCCTGCGGAGCGCGCTGGCCACCGCCGGCGTGGCCCTCGACTACCGCCCCGCGAACTGATCCCTGGAGAACCCCGTGGTGCTCTCACTTCTCTTCAAGCCCAAGGAACTCATCACCGTCATCCGGCTGATGCGCGAGGCCAAGCGCCTGGGCGTGGAGATCGACGAACTCCCTTCCGAGGTAGTGGCAGCCCACGTCCTCCCCAAAACCCACCCGGAGCGCTACGGCCTGGTCCCCGACGCCGACGTGACCTGCGAGTCGCCGATCGAGGACCTGGCCCTCGCCGCCGTGAAGGACGACGTCCGCGCCGGCAACTGGGAAAACGCCGCCGACCTGGTCACCGCCACGCACGGCGACTGGGACCGCCGCCAACGCGTGGTGTGGGCCCTCGCCGACCTGGCCGCCAAGGACGACACCTGGATGAAGGCCTGGCAGGACGCCCGCCCAGGCGACCCGCACTGGCTTGTGGTGCACGCGATGTCACTCGTGTCCCTGGCCTGGGACATTCGCGGCAGCGCCAGGGCTTCCGAGACCACCCGCGAACAGTTCGAAGCCTTCCACCGAGTCCTGTTCGAGGCCCGCGAGGCCGCAGGCGTGGCAGCCTCCGTACTGCCGGACGACCCGACCCCGTTGAACACCCTGCTGACCCTCGCGCGCGGCCTGCAGGTGGACCACGACGAGTTCCGTGCGATCTGGACGGAACTGGTGTCCCGGGATCCGTTGCACCACAACGGACACCAGCAGGCCCTGCAGTACTGGTGCCGCAAGTGGCACGGCTCCGACGAACTGGCTTTGGAATTCGCGCTGGAGGCCGCAGCCAAGTCGCCGAAGTTCCTGGCGTTGCCGCTGCACGCCGCTTACGAGGCGCAGAGCACGACGCCGGACATGTGGAAAGCACCTTCGGTGGTCGCCTCCTTGGACGGGTTGCTGGGCCGGCTTGTCGATGAGGGTGCGGACACGTATGCGCTGCGGGATGACCGTGGGTACGCGGCTTTCGCGTTGATCCAGCTGGAACGGTTCGAGGAAGCCGTGGGGCAGTTCCGGGCACTGGGAGAGCTGGCGGATGCCGGACCTTGGGACTACTTCGAGGATTCCCGGCTGACGTACTTGAGCCTGCGGGGCTTGGCGGTCAAGGCGATGTCGAAGGGCAAAGGGGCCAAGGCTCCGGCCCGGTAGGGACTGGGGTAGGGATGGAGCCTGCCGCGCTGGGCGACATGCGGGTGGGTTGGCAGGAAGCCCACCGCACAGGACGACAAGCGGCTGGGTTGGCAGGAAGCTTGCCGCGCTGGGTTGGCCGGAGCGTCTGCCGCGTGGGGTGAGAATCGGCTGGGTAGCGGTAGGCGCCTACGTGTTGCGATTGGGGCTTTACCTTGAGGGGGCGGGATGCTTCCCTCGTGGGCTCGGCCGGGGCGCGTTTCACCCTGGCTTTGAGGCCGTCTATGCGTCCCGCCAGAGGCTCGAGGTCAAGCTCCAATCGCAATCGTCGCACAGCGGCGATGGACTCCCACGCCCTCGGTAAGGCCCGCGCAACCACCCTCGCAAGGCGACTACCCGCGAGCACGGCGACCACCCCGCTGGAACGTGACCGGCCCCCACACAGCCCAAAGGGCCGCCCTCTCCACAGTGGAGAGAACGGCCCTTCAGAAACAGCCAGACCTAACTCAGTTGCCGGCCAGCTTCTTGGCGTTGGCCTCGACGTCGTCCAACCCGCCGCAGGAGAAGAACGCCTGCTCCGGGAAGTGGTCGAACTCGCCCTTGCAGACCCGGTCGAACGCCTCGATCGTGTCCTTGATCGGCACGAACGAACCCGGCTGACCCGTGAACTTCTCGGCCACGATGAAGTTCTGGCCGAGGAAGCGCTCGAGACGACGGGCGCGACCGACGAGGACCTTGTCCTCTTCGGACAGCTCGTCCATACCGAGGATGGCGATGATGTCCTGCAGCTCCTTGTACTTCTGCAGGATCCGCTTCACCTCCTGCGCGACCCGGTAGTGCTCCTCGCCGACGATCGACGGCTCGAGGATTCGAGACGACGACGACAGCGGGTCGACAGCCGGGTAGATGCCCTTCTGGGAGATCGGACGGGAAAGCTCCGTCGTCGCGTCCAGGTGGGCGAAGGTGGTCGCCGGCGCGGGGTCGGTGTAGTCGTCCGCGGGCACGTAGATGGCCTGCAGCGAGGTGATCGACTTACCGCGCGTCGAGGTGATGCGCTCCTGGAGCTCACCCATCTCGTCGGCCAGCGTCGGCTGGTAACCCACGGCGGAGGGCATACGACCGAGAAGCGTCGACACCTCGGAACCCGCCTGGGTGAACCGGAAGATGTTGTCGATGAAGAGCAGCACGTCCTGGTTCTGCACGTCGCGGAAGTACTCCGCCATCGTGAGAGCGGACAGCGCGACGCGCATACGCGTGCCGGGCGGCTCGTCCATCTGACCGAAGACGAGAGCGGTGTCCCCGAGAACACCCATCTCTTCCATCTCCAGCAGCAGGTCCGTGCCCTCACGGGTGCGCTCACCGACGCCGGCGAACACCGACGTACCGGAGAACTCACGAGCAATACGCGTGATCATCTCCTGGATGAGCACGGTCTTGCCGACACCCGCGCCGCCGAACAGGCCGATCTTGCCGCCCTTGACGTACGGGGTGAGCAGGTCGATGACCTTGATGCCGGTCTCGAGGATCTCGGTCTTGCCCTCGAGCTGGTCGAAGGCGGGCGCCTTGCGGTGGATGCCCCACTGCTCGCCGTCGCGGCCGAGGCCGGGCGAGTCGAGGCAGTCACCGAGGGCGTTGAAGACGTGGCCCTTGACGACGTCGCCGACCGGCACCGAGATCGCGGCACCGGAGTCGGTCACGGTGGCACCGCGGACGAGGCCGTCGGTCGGCTGCATCGAGATGCAGCGGACCAGGTTGTCGCCGAGGTGCTGTGCGACCTCGAGGGTCAGCGTCTTGGCGACCGCCTCGAAGGTGATCTCCGTGTGGCAAGCGTTGAACAGCTCCGGCACGGCGTCGCGCGGGAACTCCACGTCGACGACCGCACCAATCACCCGGACCACACGGCCGGTGCGGGTGGTGGTGGCAGTAGCACTCATGTCACTCATCACTTCCTGCGCCACCGGTAAGCGCGGAGGCGCCACCGACGATCTCGCTGATCTCCTGGGTGATCTGGGCCTGACGGGCCGAGTTCGCCGCCCGGCTGAGGTTCCGGACCAGCTCCGTCGCGTTGTCCGTCGCGGCCTTCATGGCCGTACGACGAGCAGCGGACTCCGAAGCTGCCGCCTCCAGCATGGCGGAGAACAGGCGAGTCTTCACGTACTTGGGCAGCATCGCACCGAGCAGCGCCTCGGCGCTGGGCTCGAAGTCGTACACCGCGCGCGGACCCTTGGGGGCCTCGCCGGTGTACTCGACCTCCATCGGCGCGATCCGCCTGGCGGTCGGCGTCTGGCTCAGCATGGACTTGAACTCCGTGTACACGACGTGGATCTCGTCCACGCCCTGCGCACCGTCCTCCGTGCCCTCCAGGAACGCCTCCACCAGCGCGTCACCGGCTTCGACGGCGTTGATGTAGTTCGGGGTCTGGGAGAACCCGCTCCACGAGGCGGTGACCTCGCGGCGCCGGAACGTGTAGTACCCGATCGCCTTGCGGCCGGTCACGTACAGCACCGGCTCCTTGCCCTCGGACTTGATCAGCTGGATCAGCTGCTCAGCGGCCTTGAGGACGTTGGCGTTGTAGCCACCGCACATGCCCTTGTCGCTGGTCACGACGAGGATGGCGGCGCGCTTCGGGTTCTCGCGTTCCGTCAGCAGCGGGTGGTCGAGGTTCGCCGAGGCCTCGGCCAACGCGGAGAGCACGTTCGTGATCTCGTCCGCGTAGGGACGCGAGGCCGCGACCCTGGTCTGCGCCTTGGCGAGGCGAGACGTGGCGATGAGCTCGTAGGCCTTCGTGATCTTCTTGGTCGAGTTGACCGTTCGGATCCGCTGGCGGAGCTCCCGAATCTGTGCGCCCATGGCTCAGATCACTTCTTGGTGGGCTCGGGCTTGTGGAGCTTCACCGATTCCTGGGCGACCTTGTCGGCGTCCATCGCCTTCTCGGGCGCCTCGTTGACGATCGTCGTGCCGTCAGAAGCGGTGAACTGCTTCTTGAACTCGGTCACGGCGGCGACAACGCGCTTCTGGGCGTCCTCGGGGAACTTCTTCGTCTCCACGATGCCGCCCAGCAGGTCGGCGTGGTTGCGACGGAGCGAGTCCTTGAAGTCCGCGACGAAGCGGCGGATGTCGCCGACGGGGACGTCGTCCAGGTGACCCTTGGTCGCGGCGAAGATCTCGACGACCTGCTCCTCGACGGGCACCGGCGAGTACTGGCCCTGCTTGAGCAGCTCGACCAGACGGGCACCGCGGTCCAGCTGGGCGCGCGAGGCGGCGTCGAGGTCGGACGCGAACGCGGAGAAGGCCTCCAGCTCGCGGAACTGCGACAGGTCGAGACGCAGCGAACCCGCGACGTCCTTCATCGCCTTGATCTGCGCGGCACCACCGACGCGGGAGACGGAGATACCCACGTTGACGGCCGGGCGGACACCGGCGTTGAACAGGTCGGACTCGAGGAAGCACTGACCGTCGGTGATCGAGATGACGTTGGTCGGGATGTACGCCGACACGTCGTTCGCCTTGGTCTCGATGATCGGCAGACCCGTCATCGAACCGCCGCCGAGGTCGTCCGACAGCTTCGCGCAACGCTCGAGGAGACGCGAGTGCAAGTAGAAGACGTCGCCGGGGTAGGCCTCGCGGCCCGGCGGGCGGCGCAGCAGCAGCGAGATCGCGCGGTACGCCTCGGCCTGCTTGGTCAGGTCGTCGAAGATGATCAGGACGTGCTTGCCCTGGTACATCCAGTGCTGGCCGATGGCGGAGCCGGTGTACGGCGCCAGCCACTTGAAGCCGGCCGAGTCAGAAGCGGGGGCGGCGACGATCGTCGTGTACTCGAGTGCGCCCGCCTCCTCCAGCGCGGTCTTGACGCCCGCGATGGTGGAGCCCTTCTGGCCGATGGCGACGTAGACGCAGCGGACCTGCTGCTTCGGGTCGCCCGACTCCCAGGCCTTCTTCTGGTTGATGATCGTGTCGATGCAGACCGCGGTCTTGCCGGTCTTGCGGTCACCGATGATCAGCTGACGCTGACCGCGACCGATCGGGGTCATCGCGTCGATGGCCTTGATGCCGGTCTGCATCGGCTCGGACACCGGCTGACGCTGCAGCACGGACGCCGCCTGCAGCTCCAGCGCGCGGGTGTCGTCCGCGACGATGTCGCCGAGACCGTCGATCGGCTGACCCAGCGGGTTGACGACGCGACCGAGGAAGCCGTCGCCGACCGGCACGGACAGGACCTTGCCCGTCCGGCGGACCTCCTGGCCCTCTTCGATCTTGTCGAAGTCACCGAGGATGACCGCACCGATGTTGCGGACCTCGAGGTTCAGGGCGACGCCGAGGACGCCACCGGGGAACTCGAGCAGCTCGTTGGTCATCGTGCCCGGAAGGCCCTCGACGATGGCGATGCCGTCGTAGGTCTCGGAGACGGTACCGACCTCTTCCCGGCTGACCTCCGGGGAGTAGCTCGAGACGTACTTCTCGATCGCACTGCGGATCTCGTCCGACGAGATCGTCAGCTCCGCCATGTCGTTCCTGCTCTCACTTCTTCGTTCTTGGGAAAGGGCTCGGGGGCTAGCTGGCGAGATTGCGGCGCAGTGCCGCCAACCGGCCGGCGATGCTTCCGTCGATGATCTCGTCGCCGATCTTGATCTGGAGACCACCCGCGAGCGAGGCGTCCACCTCGACGTGCAGGGCGATCGGGCGCGAGTAGATCGTGGTCAGCGTCGCGGTCAAGCGGTCGACCTGCTCCGCGGTCAGCGCCACCGCGGACCGGACGTGCGCGACGGAACGCTGACGGCGCTTGGCCGCCAGGTCGGCGAGTTCGCCGAGGCCGTTCGCGACGCGGACACCGCGCGGGTGGCGGACCAGCTGGTCCACCAGCGTCTTGGTGACCGGGCTGACCTTTCCCTCGATGAGGGTGTCGACCAGCGCGACCTTGCCGTCGACGGCGCCGGCGGGGTCCGCCAGCAGGAGCTCGAGCTCGTTCGAACCCGCCACGATGCGGCCGAGCCGGAACAGCTCGTCCTCCACCGAGTCGAGCTGACCGTCGCGCTCGGCACGCACCAGCAGCGTCGTGCGGGCGAGCGACTCGACGCCGTCGACGAGCTCACGCGGGCTGGACCAGCGCGCGGTCACGACGGCGACCAGCACCTGCAGCGTCGCATCGCTGACCTTGCCCGCGAACAGACCGCGGACGAGCTGCTCGCGACCGGCGGGCTCCGACGAGGCGTCGGCGGCCGCGCGGCGCAGCGAGGGTTGCTTGATCAGCAGGCCGAGCACGGCGAAGAGTTCCTCGCCCAGCTTGGCGAACTCGGCCGTCGACGTGGTGGCGTCGGCCAGCTCCAGCAGCCGCAGTTCCGCGGCTGCCAGAGCTTCACGACTAGCGGCATGCAACGTCATCGGCAGCCTCTACTTGCTCGCCGGCGCCGCGACGGCGTCCAGCTCGTTGAGGAAGCGGTCGACGGTGCCACGGCGGCGGGCCTCGTCCTCGAGGGACTCACCCACGACCTTGCTCGCCAGTTCGACGGCGGTGCGACCGAGGTCGGCACGCAGCTCGGCGACGATCTGGGCGCGCTGCGCGTCCAGCTGGTGCTGGCCCTGCGCGATGATGCGGGCGGACTCGGCCTGCGCCTGCTCGCGCAGTTCCTCGATGATCTGCAGGCCCTCGGCCCGCGCGTCATCGCGGATGCGCGCGGCCTCGGCGCGAGCCTCGGCCAGCTGCTCCTTGTACTGCTCAAGAGTGCGCTGAGCGTCGGCCTGAGCCTGCTCCGCCTTCTCGATGCCACCCTCGATCTTGGCCGTCCGCTCCGCGTACAGCGCCTCGAACCTCGGCGACACGAACTTCTTGATGACGAAGAAGAGGAGCAGGAACGCGACGAGACCGAGGATGATCTCCGCCGGATGCGGAATGACCGGGTTGATCGGCCCTTCTGCAGCCAGGATGAGGGTGTCCATCACGGGTTCTCCTAACGCGATCGGAATTCGGTCAGGCAGTCGCGATGAAGTACACGACGAAGCCGATCAGCGCGAGGACCTCGACGATGGCGAAGGTGGTCCACGCGAGGCTCAGCAGCACGCCGCGGGCCTCGGGCTGACGGGCGGTACCGCTGATGACCGAGGAGAAGATCAGACCCACGCCGATGCCCGGGCCGATGGCCGCGAGGCCGTAACCGATGGCCGCGAGGCCCTGGTTGAGGTTGACGGCGTCCTGGGCAAGCTGGATAGCGCTCACTGTTGCTGTTCCCTTTCCAACTCGGTCCGCGAGTGTTCGCGGATCGGAGGCTTTTTGTTTCTCAGTGCTCTTCTGCCAGCGCCATGCCGATGTAGCTGGCAGACAGCAGCGCGAAGATGTAGGCCTGCAGGCACATGATCAGCGCCTCCAGGAAGGTCAGCGCGATGGCGAAGGCGAAGGACACCGGCGCCACGATGATGGTGATACCGCCATTGAGCAGCAGGAACTCACCAGCCAGGGTGAACACCAGCAGCAGGAGGTGACCCGCGAACATGGCGGCGAAAACTCGGATCGCCAGCGTGAGCGGGTTCAGGACGAACTTCTGGAAGAACTCGATCGGAATCAGCAGCGGGAGCACGAACCACGGCGCGCCCGGCGGAATCGTCTGGTGCTTCAAGTAACCCACGAAGCCGTGCCGCTTGAACCCGACGAAGTGGTACACCGGGTAAACGACGAGCAACGAAACGGCGAGCGGGAAGCCGATGTGCGACATCGTCGGGAACTGGATGAGCGGGATGAGCCCGAACAGGTTGTTCACCAGGACGAAGGTGAAGATCGTGAGGATCAGCGGGATGAACGGCTTGAAGTCCTTCGCGCCGATCTGCTCCCTGGCGATGCTGTTGCGCCCGAAGTCGTAAACCGACTCGGCGGCGAACTGGAACTTCCCGGGGATCAGCTTGAGACGGCTGCTCGCGGTGAGGAAGAAGACGGCAATGATCACGACCGACAGCACCAGCAGGACCATCGGCTTCGTGACCCCGAAGGCGATCTCGGGGAGGAAGAAGTCCTTCACACCGGGAGCGACGAACTCGTCCCCCGAAGCCAGCAACTTGGTCACTGTGTTCCTTCCGGTTCTCCCGGCCGGCGTTCACTCCGCCGGGGGAATCGTCACGATCTGGACTTAACGTACCTTACGGTTCGCAAGCGACTACGAGAGGCACCCCTGCGATCGGGTGTCCCTGGTCTGCGCGGACCATATCAGCAGGTCTCAGGTGCCTTCGGAGGCGGGGACCACCATCTGACTACGGCTGCGCTTGGAAGCTCTGGCCTCCAGCCACGACGTCACGAGCACCGTCGCCACCAGGGTGATTCCGAGGGCCTTGGGCTCCAACCAGTCCTGCCCGCGCAACAAGATCACCGCGGCCAGCAGCACGATCAGCTTGCCCATGAATCCGCCGAGCGCGGCCACCATCACGAACATGGGGTCGAGCGCCGCCGTCTTGCGCATCAACAACAACGTGGCGAGGCTCGAAGCAATGGCGATGACACCGCCGATGAGTGATCCGTAGAGACCTTCCGTCCCCCAGATCACCGTTGACACAACTACGCCGACGGCGAACGTGCCGAGCGCGGCCCACACGGCCGCGCGGAACATTTCCCCGGCGAGCCGCTGGATCACCAGCTCGTGCGTGACAACCTCGTCCGCGTCGCTCATGTCCCAAAGTGTAGGAACCGCTGTCGTGACGCTTGCGGGCAGCCCCGGGTTAACGGTGGTTAAGCGGACCCAAACAAGATGAACGCCGTTTACGACTTGCGGGCGTCCCGGAGCCGCGGGATCACCGAAACCACGAACGTCACGATCAACCCGATGACGAAGCACGTCGCCACGATGATCGGATCGAACAACGTGAGCGCCACCGCGCCGAACGCGAGCACGCCGGCCCACAAGTAGATGAGCAGCACGGCACGCCGTTGCGAATGCCCGATCTCCAGCAACCGGTGGTGCAGGTGCATCTTGTCCGGCGAGAACGGGCTTTCCCCGCGCCGGGTGCGCCGGATGATCGCCATCAGCAGGTCGAGCAGCGGCACGAACAGCACGGCCGCGACGACGATCAACGGCGAGAGCAGACCGAGCAGGTCGGCTGCGCTGCCGGTGGCCTGGTTGATCTTGCCGGACGCGCTGGTCGTGGCGGCGGCGAGCATGAGGCCGATGAGCATCGAGCCCGAGTCGCCCATGAAGATGCGCGCGGGGTTGAAGTTGTGCGGCAGGAAGCCCAGGCACGCGCCGGCGAGCGCGGCGGCGATCAGCGCGGGCGGGTAGGCCTCGACCGCGCCCTGGCGTTCGACGAGCAGGCCGATCGAGAACGCGCAGGTGGCCGCGGCGGCGATGAGGCCGATGCCGGCGGCCAGGCCGTCGAGGCCGTCGACGAAGTTCATCGCGTTGATCATCGTGACCGCGAGCAGCACGGTCAGCAGTGCTCCCTGGTTCTGGTCGAGCGAGATGGTCGCGCCGCCGTCCCACGGCACCCACGCGATCATCCACTGCAGACCGAACAGCACGAGGATGCCCGCCGCCGTGACCTGGCCCGCGAGCTTGGTGAGCGAGTCGAGCTCGAACCTGTCGTCGATCGCGCCCACGAGCACGATGACGCCGCCCGCGACGATGACGCCCCACGGGTCGTTGGAGAAGTCGAACGCCGTCCGCAGCACGGGCAACTGGTGCGCCACGAACATGCCGCACAGCACACCGCCGTAGATGGCGACGCCACCCATGCGCGGCATCGGCTGTACGTGCACATCGCGTTGCCGCGGATAAGCCACCGCACCGAGCTTGAACGCCATCGCGCGCACCAGACCGACGAGCAGGAACGTCACGACGGCGGCGATCAACGCGACGAGCAGGTACTCGCGCACGGGAAGGACGAACGAGGATGCGGGCCCCACGGGCCTACCAATCAATCGGGAGCGGTTCGGGGGTGCTCACCACGGTACGCCCGCGGCTGCATGATCAATTCTGGCAGCCACGCGTCACCGCGCGACGTCGACCTCGATGCCGAGCACCTCGTTGACCTCTTCCTTGCTGACCGCGCCCTCACGCAGGATCAACGCGTCCGGCCCAGTGAGGTCGACGATGGTCGAGGCGATGTTCTCGCCGCTCAACCCGCCGTCGAGGTACACCGGCACCGAGTCGCCGAGCTGGTCCCGCGCCTCCTGCGCGCTGGACGCCGGCGCGTGCCCCGTCTTGTTCGCGCTGGACACGGCCATCGGGCCGACATCGCGCAACAACTCCAGCGCGACCGGGTGCAACGGCATGCGCAGCATCACCGTGCCGCGCGTCTGCCCCAGATCCCAGGCCAGGCTCGGCGCGTGCGGCAACACGATGCTGAGCCCGCCGGGCCAGAACGCCTCGATGAGCGCCCGCGCCTGCCGGGGCACGCTCAGCACCAGCCCGTCGATCGTGGTCCAGGACCCGACCAGCACGGGCACGGGCATGTCCGGCCCGCGCCCCTTGGCGTCGAGCAGACTCCGGACGGCCTCCGCGTCGAACGCGTCGCAGCCGATCCCGTAAACCGTGTCGGTGGGCAGGACGACAAGCCGCCCGCTCCGCACCGCACCGGCCGCGGCGGCCAGTCCAGCCGCGCGGTTGCTCGGTTCGCTGCAGTCGTAAACCGTGCTCACCTCGGTGAGCCTAGCCAGCCACCCCGGTAGAGTGACGCAAGGCCCGCCTTAGTCACTCTCCGTCTTCTGGAGCTGTGCTTTCGTTCTCACTTAGCGCGCTCATCCCCGCCCTGACCAGGGCCTGTTTTGCCCCGAACAGGTTGAGTAGTTGAACTCATCCCCCAAATGGGCGCACCACGGTAAGGTCATGTGTCGACCACAGAGCGCAATCGGGGGAGGGTCGAGCTTCTGTGTCTGAAGAAGCGGTGGTGACGAGCGGCAAGACCAGCGGCGTGTGGAACGACATCTTCGGGGGCGGCCTCGCCGCGATCGCCGAAGCAGGCAAGGCCGTCGCGGTCGCCGTGGAAACCCAGCAACTCTCGGTCGACCCGCACCTGGTCGACGCGATGATCAAAAAGCTGACCAAGATGCAACAGGAACTCGGCGAGGTCGGCCGCAGCCGGGAGTCGCTCGCCATGAACACGATGCTCGGCGGTGGATACGCCGAGCAGATCAGCACGTCGAACAGGACGTTCGGACAAGGCGCCGTGAAGACGCTCGCTGAGATGAACAAGGCCCTCGAGGCCCTGAAGACTCAGATCGAGAAGAGCCGCGCCTCGTACCAGAATGCCGACCAGACCCACGCTGACTCGTTCAAAAAACTCGACGGGAAGTCATGAAGCGCATCCTCATCGCCACAGTGATCGGTCTGGCCACCTTGTCCGGGTGCACCGGCACCGCCGGCGATCCCAAGCCGGCTCCGACCACCGGTGGCGGTACCCCGACCAGTTCGTCCGACTCGGCGAGCGGCCTCAAGGCGCTGAAGCCGTGCGAACTCCTGACCCAGGCCGAGGTGACGAGCCTCAAGCTGGAGTACCCGGGCGAGCCGAAGAAGGTCGCCTTCTCCGAAGGCTGCGACTACAAGGAAGCGGGCTCCGGCGGGTTGCGCGTGGGCATCCGGGCGCAGGAAGGCCTCAAGGACCTCAAGCTCAGCGGCGACAAGGTCACCGACGCGAAGATCGGCAAGTTCGAGGGCAAGAAGGTCGAGGGCTCGAGCGGCTCGAAGGACACGTGCACCGCGGTGATCGCGGTGACCGAGTCGGCCACGGTCGAGATCATCTCCAACGCCTCGCTCGGTTCGGACGACACCGCTGCGGCCTGCGACCGGATGTCCAAGGCGGCCGATCTGGTCGCCGCCAAGCTCCCGTAACGACGCCCGAGGGGGGAAACTCATGGCGCCCGTCAAACCCACCGTCCCACCGCCGAACGCCAACTACGCCGGCCAGCCGCACGAGCAGCTGAAGGGCCAGGTCACCAACAACTTCAGCCCTGAGGCCGCCAACACGGTCATCGACGCGTGGAAGTCCATCGGCGACCAGTTCAAGGAACTGGCGACCGACTTCACGATCCTGGTCAACGGTTCGCAGGACGGGTGGAAGGGCCGGGCCGCCGAAGGGGTGCGCACCGCCCTCGGCAAGATCGGCACGTTCTCCGACACCACCGGTGATGCCATGCTGCGCACCTCGAATGCCATTGCGCAGCAACGGGACGCGGCGGCTCAGGCGAAGACCAGCATGCCGGACCCGGTCTCGTTCAGCCCCTCGTCGATCATGGGCAAGTGGGGCGCCGCCGCGGTCATCAGCCCGGTGGCCATGATCGGCGGCCCGATCGAGCTGATGCAGAAGCACAACGAGCAGAAAGAGGCCCATCAGGAGGCCGCGCGAGTTGTGCAGCAGCGGGACAACACGATGATGGCCGCGGCGATGTCCATGCCCACCATGGAATCCACGCCGCAGGTCACGCAGGACCAGGGCGTCACGCAGACCAGCAGCAGCACGAGCTCGCACAGCCTGAGCAACGTCAACGCCAACCAGCGGTTCTCCAGCAACACCACTGGCATGCCGTCGACGCCGCCCGGCATGAACAACGGCACGACCAACCCGTCGTGGGTGGCACCGCAGCCCAGGGATCCGAACCTGCCGAACAACCTCGACCCGAACAGGCCTGGCAACAACCAGAACCGTCCGGGCTTTCCCGGCCCCGGCGGGTTCCCGCCCGGCAGGCTGCCGGGTGGCGGCGGTCAGGGCAGGCCTCCTGGTGGCGGGCCAGGCATGCGTCCCGGCGGCCCAGGCGCGGGTGGCGGACGCGGCATGGGTGCGGGCGGCATGGGCGGTCCCGGAGCGGCAGGCCGCGGCATGGGCAGCTTCGGCCCGGCCACCCCTGGCGGCGGCGCGGGCGTCGCGGGCGCCGGTCCGGGCGGACCGGGCGCGGCGGGCTCAGGCGCGGGCGGCCGTCAAGGTGCGGCAGGAGCAGCGGGCGGCGGAGCAGGTGCTGGTCAGGGCGGTCAGGGTCAGGAGGACAAGGAGCACAAGTCGAACTACCTCGTGCCCACTGACGAGTTCTTCGACGACGATCGCATGGTCGCGCCGCCGGTGATCGGCGGATGAAGCAGATCGCCCAGCTCTCCCTGCCCGCGTTCGAGATCCTCTGGGAGGACCTGCGGGCGGGGAGCATTCCCTATCCCCTCGACGTCAGCCAGCACGGCGAGACGCTCGACGAACGCGCGCGCATCAAGGCGGCCGTGCACGCCGACCTCGAACGGAGGGGGCTGGCGCGGCGGGGCAGGCCGGAGCCTGACCTCGAGGACGCGCTGAACCTGTTGGCACGCCCCGAGTTGCGCGTGATCGCGATGTGCCTGCCGGACGTGAACCAGGAACGGGTCATCCGCGCCACCGTGGTCGCGCGCGGCGGCTACGCGGTGCTGGTGACGCAGGAGGAAGCGAGCATCACGCTCAAACTGGTGCAGACCAACGAGATCGCCACCAGCCTCGCCAACGTGATGCCACCCGGCCGTCCTGGGCCCGGCAAGCCGGTGACGGTGCCCGCGCAGGCCTTCGAGGCCCCGCAGCAGCAACAACAGGAAGGCTTCCGCCAGGCCGTCCGGACGACGCAGAACGACGACGTCCGCCTGGCCAGGCAGATGCTGACCGGTCCCGCACTGGGCAACGGCCACTTCCTGGTCTCCCTGGAGCGCGGACGGTCCAAAAAGGACTTCCCGCCGGTCACCTGGATCGACACCAGGGCGGGCCGCTACGCGAACGTGCCGGCGCGCGCCGGTTGGTTCACCATCGGTCCGGCGGACAACACGGGCCTCGCCCGGCACCTCGGCCAAGTGCTGGCGATGACGAACGAGCGATAGGGCAGGCCTTCGGCACACACGCGGTCGCGCGCGAGGCGGCGGATCCTCGTAGCGCGCGACCGCGTGCCCTCCCCGACCTGGAAACTTACGACCGTTTGGCCCCAATGCGACGAAACGTCGTGTTATTGGCCAGGATTTGGCAACTCCGCCCACGATTCGCCCAAGAAGGCCGCCATCTGCCCTCGTTCGGCGCATTGACAATTCGTAATTCATCCACGTCGTACTCATTGCGATCAAAAACGACTATTGTGCCAGCATCACCGGAAATGCATGTTGTTCGTTGTCTCATCATGTCCCTGACCAGCACAGATGCAGAGTGCTTGAATCAATGACAGAAAGTGGACAGGACAATGTCAACTCCCGCGGCGGCGACGGGAAGCGATTCTCCGAAGCTGCGCGACGGCACAACCCGCTTCCTCTGCGGAGCCGCGCGCCCAGGGTGCAAGGTGCGCGACAGCGCACTGCCGGCCTTGGCGCTCGTGCCGCTATTCGCCGGGAGCGGGATGCTGCTCGCGGTGTGGCAGCCGCTCGGCAAACGCGCGCCACGGGCCTCACCGCACGTGCGAGCGCCGCTCGTGCTCGGCACGGCCACGGACACGATCGCGCTGCTCTTCGCGCTGCACAAGTTCACCGGCGAGCCCTACGCGAGCGGCAGGTACAGCAGTTCCTACTACGAGGAGTACGAGCCGGGGAGCGGCGGCGGCGCGCTGGTGGTCGCGATCATCGCGATCTCCAGCAACATCGTCACGACCGGCAAGGCCCGCACGGGCACCGTCGAAATCAGCACCGCCAAGGAAAGCCGATGAGCGAACGGAACTTCGAGATCCAGGGACCGGCGATCGGCAGCAACGCCGGCACCGGCGGACGCACCAGAACCAGGAGCGTCCACATCGGACACATCCAGGACGTCGCGGCCGTGCTGCGACTCCTCGACGAACTGCGCGAGGACCTGAACGAGGCCCAGGCGCCGACGTCGACCATCGAGGTGGTCGACGACCTGCGGGTCGAAGCGCGCAAACCCCAGCCCAGCAAGGACCTGACCGCACATCTCATGGACAAGCTGGCCGATCGCGGCCTCGGCGAACAGATGAAGGACCTGGCGAAGGCCTTCGACGCGCTCTTCTAGTGCCTAGCCGGCCCTGCGCGCGGTCGCGAAGCGCGGCCGCCCCGCCAGATCAGCGTGATCAGCGACGTCCGTGAGCACCCGGCGCGCCGAGAGGAGCGCCGGCACGGACTCGCCCTGCGTGTCGTCGTGCTCGATCCCGACGGCTCCGCCCGGCTTGAGCCACCGCGCGGCCGCCGACACGACGTGCCGGATCACGTCCAGCCCGTCCGCGCCGGAGAACACCGCGTGGTGCGGATCGTGCACCCCGACCTCGGGCTGGACCTCGGTTCCCTCTGGCACGTAAGGCGGATTGCACACCACGAGGTCCACCAGACCGTCCAGATCGGACAGCAGCGCGGGATTCGTGGCGTCACCCGAGTGCAACCGGATCGGGGTGTCACCCGCCGCGATGCGCACCTCGGCGTTGCGGCGCGTCCACGCAAGCGCTTGCGGATCGATCTCGACCGCGTGCACCACCGCGTCCGGCCGGGCGGCGGCGATCGACAACGCCAGCGCGCCCGTTCCCGTGCACAGATCCACGACCACGGGCGACGAAACGCCGACCAGCGACTTGAGGCCCCACTCCATCAGCAGCTCGGTCTCCGGCCGCGGCACGAACACGCCGGGTCCGACCTCGACCGAGATCGCCCCCATCGGCGCCCAGCCGAGGATGTGCTGCAACGGAATCCGCGAGGCCCGCGTGCGAACGAGCTTGTGCAGCTGGTCGATCACCGACGGATCGACCAGCGGGATGAGCGGCAGCCGCCCGCGTTCCACGCCGAGCACGTGCGCGGCCAGGTACTCCGCGTCGACGCGCGGACTGTCCACCCCCGCCTCGGCGAGGATCTTCGCCGCCTCGGAGATGGCGAGGCGGAGCGGCTGCCGGTTCATCATCGAAAGGAAGTTATCTCAGAAGTTGATCATGTGCCCGGCCAGGCCGTGCACCGCTTCCTTGACGGCCTCGGAAACCGTCGGGTGCGCGTGCACGTTGCGCGCGACCTCGTGCACCGTGAGGTCCCACTGCTGCGCCAGCGTGAGCTCGGGCAGCAGTTCGGTGGCCTCGGGACCGATGATGTGGCCGCCGAGCAGCTCGCCGTGCGTGCCGTCGCTGATCAGCTTCACGAAGCCGCCGGGGTCGGCGAGACCGTGCGCCTTGCCGTTCGCGGTGAACGGGAACTTCGAGACCTGGACGTCGAAGCCCTTCTCGCGGGCCTGCGCCTCGGTGTAGCCGAACGAGGCGATCTGCGGCTGGCAGAACGTCGCCCGCGGGATCATCACGTAGTCGAGCTCCATCGTCTCGGCACCCGCGATGGTCTCCGCGGCGATGATGCCCATGGACTCGGCGGTGTGCGCGAGCATCAGCTTCGCGGTGACGTCACCGATGGCGAAGATGTGCGGCACGGACGTGCGGCCGCGGCCGTCGATGTCGATCGCACCGCGATCGGTCAGCTTCACGCCGGTGCTCTCCAGGCCGTAGCCCTCGACGCGCGGCACGAAACCGATGGCCTGCATGACCTTGTCGGCTTCCAGGACTTCCTCGGCGCCGTTCTTCGAGACGGTGACGCGGACCTTGGGGCCGGACTCGTCGATCGACTCGACGCGCGTGCCGACGCGCACGTCGACGCCCATCTTCTTGTAGCGCTTGAGCAGCTCGGCGGACACCTCGGCGTCCTCGAGCGGCACCATCCGGTCGAGGAACTCGACGATGGTGACCTTCACGCCGTAGTTGTGCATGACGTAGGCGAACTCGACGCCGATCGCGCCCGCACCGGCGATGATGATCGACTCGGGCAGGTCCTCGGTCATGATCTGCTCTTCGTAGGTCACGACGCGGTCGGACTTCTGCGTGTTCGGCAGCATCCGGGTCGTGGCGCCCACGGCGATGATCGCGTGGCCGAAGGTGATCGTCTCGTCCCCGACGGTCAGCGTGTGGTCGTCGGTGAAGTTGGCCCACCCGTTGTACTCGGTGATGCCGTTCTTCTTCATGAGGAAGTGCACGCCCTTGACGCGCCCGTCCGCGACCTTGCGGCTGCGCTGCCACGCCTGGCCGTAGTCGAAGCTGACGGTGCCGTCGACCTTGATGCCGAACGTCTTCTGCTCGTGCGTGAAGATGTGCGCCAGCTCAGCGTTGCGCAGCAACGCCTTCGACGGGATGCAGCCGACGTTCAAACAGACGCCGCCCCAGTACTTCTCCTCGACGATGGCGGTCTTCAGCCCGAGCTGAGCCGCACGGATCGCGGCGACGTACCCGCCGGGACCCGCACCCACGACCACGACATCAAAGTGTGCGCTCATGAGCACACCCTAGGTCCCGAGCTGCTCCTGCAAGAACTCAACCGTCCGTTTCCAGGCGTTCGCCTGAGCGTGCGCTGTGGCGTGCGGAACACCACCACCCGAGAAGGTGACACCGGGCCCCGGATAGGTCACGTCGGTGGCCGGCCGGTACGGCGGGCCCGCGATCAGGTGTCCTGCCTCGGGATACACGATGTGCTCGAACGGGAAGGGGTGCTCGTGGTCCTTCAGCCGCCGCAGCGCGACCTCGCTCAGCTCGGTGCTCGGCCATCCGTCGTCGTGGCCGGACGAGATGAGCAACACACCCCCGACGATGTTCTCGACCCGGATCTCGGTGTCCTCGGGGATGCCGTCGCTCAGGTCGAACGCGAGCTTCAGCGGCACCGGTTCGTCGTTGACGATCTTGGCCCGCAGCTCGTCGCTCACGTAGTAGGGCAGGTACGGCAGCGGCTCGCCTTTGAGCGTCCACGAAGCGGCTTCGTGCGAGAGCTTCTGCAGCAGGTTCGTGCCGGGCCCGATCGCCTGGGTGACCACGCCGCTGCCGACGATGCTCACGACCGCCCTGATCTGCGGGAACGTCGCACCGACCAGAAGCGCCAGCTCACCGCCGCGGGAGCCGCCGACCACGCCGATCTCGCCCGCGCGTTCGGCCAGGAAGTCGATCGCGGTGCCGAAGTACTCCAACGGGATGTCTTCGAGGTTCTTCGGGAGGCCCTTCATGCCGAAGTAGCCCAGCGCCAGCGTGACGAACCCGTGCGCGGCCAGGAGAGCGGCGTCAGCCTCGTGGATACCGCCCTCGGAGCCGCTGAGCACGATCACGCCCGGCAGGTCGCGTCCGTCGTCCTCAGGCGCGAAGAGGGTGCCCACCAAACCGTTCTCGCGGACTTCCTGCCGCTCGACGCCTTCGGGAACCGTCAGCCGCTTGAGGACTCGGTCACCGACGCCCTCGACCGACAGGCACATCGGTGCCGGCTTCCCGCCTGTGTGTTCCAGCGACCAGAACAACCCCATCGGGTCGACGCCGTGATAGCTGCCGTCCGCCGGAGCGTGCCGGGTGAGGTCGACGACACCGCGGTCGTCGGCGGTGAAGACGGCATGGGACGCGCGGTCACCCGTGGAGAGCTGAACCGTGATCGGCTGGCCGGGTTTCAGGCCGACGACGACGATGTCGACCGGTTGGTCGAGGGGCGCTACCTGTGGGTTCACCAGGATCTCGGCCACAACGCGCCCCTCTCACGTCGGATTAACCGCCTGCGAGCCGTTCTGCCCGGTCGGCGGCGGCCAGCGCGTCCACCACCGCGTCCAGGTCGCCGTCGAGCACCTGGTCCAGGTTATGCGCTTTGTACCCAACCCGGTGATCGGAAATTCGCGATTCGGGGAAGTTGTAGGTCCGCACCCGCTCACTGCGGTCGACCGTCCGGATCTGGGTGCGCCGGGCGTCGCTCTGCTCCTGCGCCTTCTGCTCCTCGGCGAGCGCCACCAGACGGCTCTGCAGGACCTGCATGGCGCGGGCCTTGTTCTGGAGCTGGCTGCGCTCGTTCTGGCACGAGGTGACGATGCCGGTGGGCAGGTGCGTGATGCGGACCGCGGAGTCGGTGGTGTTGACCGACTGGCCGCCCTTGCCGCTGCTTCGGTACACGTCGATGCGCAGGTCTTTTTCGTCGATCTCGACCTCGGTCGTCTCCTCGGTCTCCGGGAAGACGAGGACGCCGGCCGCGGACGTGTGGATGCGGCCCTGGCTCTCCGTGACGGGCACGCGCTGCACGCGGTGCACCCCGCCCTCCCACTTGAGCCGGCTCCAGACACCGTCCGGGGTCGTGGTCTTGGCCTTGATGGCGACCGTGACGTCCTTGAACCCGCCGAGGTCGGAGTCGGTGCCGTCGAGCATCTCGACCTTCCAGCCCTGACGCTCGGCATACCGCGTATACATACGCAGTAGGTCGCCGGCGAACAGCGCGGACTCCTCGCCACCCTCGCCGGACTTGATCTCCAGCAGCACGTCGTCGCCGTCGTGCGGGTCGCGCGGCAGCAGGAGTTCGGTGAGCTTCTCCTCCAGCTTGGGGAGCTGTTGCTCGATCTGGTCGACCTCTTCCTGGAACGACCTGTCCTCGGCCGCGAGCTCCTTGGCAGCCTCGAGGTCGTTCTTCGCCTGCTCGATCTCCCGTGCCGTCTGCACGATCGGCCCGAGCGCGGCGTACCGCTTGCCGAGCTTGCGCGCCCCCGCCTGGTCGGCATGCACGCCGGGGTCGGCGAGCTTCTTCTCGAGCTCGTCGTACTCGGCGAGCAGGCTGTCCAGCGACTGCGACACGGTGTTCGGCTCCCTGCTTGTGGGTCGTCGTATGAACGGCAACGGCGCCTGACCTCGGCGGATTTGCCGAGGTCAGGCGCCGTGAAAGCAGCTACTTGTTGCGCTTGCCGTAACGCGCCTCGAAGCGCGCGACGCGACCGCCGGTGTCCAGGATGCGCTGCTTGCCCGTGTAGAACGGGTGGCAGTTCGAGCACATCTCGACGCGAACCTCGGACGCCGAGGTGGTGCTGCGCGTGGTGAAGGCGTTGCCGCAGCTGCACGTCACCTCGGTGACGGTGTACTCCGGGTGGATTCCAGTCTTCAAGATCTTGTCCCTTTCAGAGGATGGCCGCCGGGTCCCTCGCTGTGATGGGTGAACCGGAGCCGGACTCGACCGTTTAGTTTGCCAGACCCTTCAACACGTGCAAAAACGCGGTTGTTCCCGAGGGGCTCCACTGGCGTTGCGGGTGGCTGAAGTCACAACCGCTTAACCTCCACGATACGCCGTTCGGCGCAAGGTGAGGCCGTTCGGCCACATACGGCTCCGTGTTGTTGGTGGCTGTCCCTCAGACTGTGTGCCGTGTTCTGCACCGCCGAACGAGCGATGAGCCTTCGCGTGTGGCTCGCCGTGCCGTTCCTGTTCTCTTTCGCCGTGTTCGGCCTGATGGGGTCGGCAGGGCTGATCACCGCTTCCTGGACCACCGTGCCGTTGTCGCCCGTGGTGTGCGGGGCTGGGGTGGCTGTGGCTGCCGCGGTGTCCGGTGGGGTTC
>NZ_MUYM01000040.1 GCF_002150765.1 Lentzea kentuckyensis | reverse complement strand
GCCCGTACGGGCCGAACGCGACACCGTGGCAGAGCGCGGGCATCTTCGGCTACGTCACGTTCAAGAAGGCTCCGGCCGACCGGATCAAGCTGCTGCTGCGTGTCTCCAACTACCTCAGCGCCCCGTTCGGCAGCTCCGAGTACGAGCTGGTCAACTACGGCGTCGAGGGCGCGCACTTCACCAAGGACGCCGGCGGGATCAAGACCACCGACCTGTTCAAGGTGGAGAACAACGTCAACCTGCCGATCAAGTACCTCGGCGCCGCGCCCGCCGTGCTGCACCTGCCCGGCTACCCGGACGCGGCCAAGGCCGTCCACGAGTGGGAGAAGGCGGTGCTGCCGAAGAGCGTGGCGGATCCGGAGTCCGGTCTGCGGTCGGCGACGCGCACCAGCAAGGGGGCGGAGCTGACCAGGACCGTCGGGGACGCGATCGGGGGCATCGTGTTCGGGCGAAAGCCGGTGTCCGCGTGGAAGGACGCGGTCGCCCAGTGGCGGCAGGCAGGTGGCGACAAGGTGGCGGAGGAACTGGCGAAGGAGCACGCCGCCGCGAAGTGAGCCCGCCGCGTCAGGACAGGTGGGGCCGCACCGACTCGCGCACCACCAGGTGCGTGCCCAGCACCACGTGCGGAGGAGTACCGCCGCGCGCCTCGTGCTCCAGCGCGAGGCGCACCGCGGTGCGCCCGATCTCCTCGTGCGGCAGGTGCACGCTGGTCAGGTTCAGGTCGAGCGACGGCTGCAGGTCGTCGAATCCCACCATCGACACGTCGTCGGGCACCCGGATCCCGTGTTCGGCCAGCGCCCGGCAGGCGCCGCTCGCGATGAGGTCGTTGAGGGCGAAGACCGCGGTGAAGTCGTGGGCACCGGTGGCCAGGCGCTCCTTCATCATCCGGTAGCCCTCGTGCCACTCCATCGTCGTGCCCTCGACCTCCAGCGCCGGGTCGTGCGGCACGCGGTGTGCGGCGAGTGCCCGGCGGTACCCGCCCACCCGGCCCTCCTGCGTGGTGTGGCCGGGACGCTTGCCCAGGCACAGGATCCGCTTGTGGCCGGCGGAGAGCAGGTGACTGGTCGCGGCGAACGCGCCACCGTCGTTGTCGTACTCCACGACGACGGCGGGCACGTCGGGGCCGAGTGGCGGGCGGCCGCACAGCACCAGCCGGGAACCGATCCCCGTCAAGGCGTGCGCGTACTGGCTCATGCGCTTGCGGTACTTCTCGTCGGCGACCACGTTGCCGACCAGGATGACCGCCTCGGCGTGCTGCTCGCGCATGAACTTCACCATGGCCAGCTCGCGCTCGGGATCGCCCCCGGTGGTGCCGATCAGGCACAGTCTGCCCTCGGCGGCGGTCTGGGCCTCCACGCCCTGGGCGACGTGCGCGTAGTGCGGGGACACGACGGAGTTCAGCACGATGGCGATGCTCTTGGCGGACGTGCCCGCCAGCGCGCGGGCGTGGGCGTTGGCCACGTAGTCCAGTTCCTCGACGGCGCGCATGACCCGCTTGCGGGTGGCGGGTGAGGCCGGGTAGTCGCCGCTCAGGATGCGGGAGACCGTCGCGACGGACACCCCGGCCCGGTCCGCCACCTCGCGGATCGTGGACCGTCGCCGCCCATCGGGGGAGTCGCTCGTCCGTCGCGTCATGTCCCACTGCCTTCCCGTCACCGCGGTACCGGGAGCATTGTTTCAGAAAACGGTTACTGCGCCTTTTGCGACTCGGCGTGGCAGGCGACCGAGGCACCGAACCCCACCTCGATCCGCTCACCGTCCGGCAGCCGCACGGTGACCTCGTCGCCGTCGACGGACGCGCGGACCGACGCCAGCAACGCGGCGGGGTCGACCCGGTCACCGGTGAGCACGATCAACGAGACGTAGACGGCGCTGCCGCCCGGATGCTCTCCCACCAGGTACGGCGTCGCGGAGCACACCCCGAACGCGTTGGCGTCCAGAGCTTCCGCGATCGCGCTGGAGGTGAAACCGTGCAGGGCGACCGTGACGCTGGCCAGGCCGTCCGACCGGCCGGCCGCACTCCACCGGTCACCGGTGCGCACCGTGGGAGGGCGGTGATCCGCCACCGCGTAGCCGCCGTCCCGCACCGCACAGCCGGGCGGGGCGGCCACGCGGTGGACGCGCACCTCCCACGCTCCCCGCACGATCGAAGTGGTCTCCACCCGCACCGGGCCGTCCCGGTACGCCGACGCCGCGAACCGGTCACCGACGGCGATCGGCTCGATGTGCCGCCGGCGCGAGATGACGCCGTCCGGGCCGATCACCGCGAGATGACCGTCCACCGCCCGCACGCGGCCGTCCTCACCGGTCTCCGGAGCCGTGTGCGACGAGTACCCGAACCGCGTGTAGTGCGGGTCGTCGATCCCGTCGGCGGGCAGGTGGCGCGCCCGGTCGCTGCCGTGGTTGACCAACCGCACCACGCCGTCGTTGCGGGTGGCGTGCAGCAGCCAGCCGGGGCCCGGCATCGCGACCACGCGGTCGCCGTCGTCGATCGGCGCGGCGCTCTCGGGGACCGTCCACACGGGATGGTCGGCGGGCAGCAGCAGGCCGAGGAAGGCCTTGCTCGCCCAGTACGGCGAGGCAGGGCCGGAATAGGGCTGCGTGCTCGGCAGGAAGCCGTCGTAC
The DNA here is from genome assembly GCF_002150765.1 of Lentzea kentuckyensis. Classification (GTDB taxonomy): domain Bacteria; phylum Actinomycetota; class Actinomycetes; order Mycobacteriales; family Pseudonocardiaceae; genus Lentzea; species Lentzea kentuckyensis. Next base: position 100,685 of record NZ_MUYM01000040.1, on the reverse strand, counting down.
CAGCCGAGACTGAGCAGGCCGCGTTCGTCGGGCACCCCGCGTTCGGCGAAGTGCCGCAGCACACCGCTGGCGATCCGGCGGGTGCGCCCGGCGGGCAACGGGCTCGCGTCCACCAGCTCGCCCAGCCACAGCGGGGCGACGCTGGCGTACCGGTAGCACAGCGACCGTCCCTGATGCACCGGTGCGCCGTCACCGGCGAACATGTGCTGGTACTGCTCGAGGAAAGCGCGCAGCCGCTCGCGGTACACGTCGCCGCGTTGCCGGTCACCCGACATGCGGGTGCACAGCAACGGGTACAGGTGCAGCGCCCACCCGGCGTAGTAGTCGAAGCTCCGCCCGGCACCGTCGGTGTACCAGCCGTCGCCGACGTACCACTGTTCGATCCGGTCGAGCCCTTCGGAGATCGCGGCGGGATCGTGCGGTCCGCCGACGCTCGCGAGGAACTGCTGAACCACCACGGGGAACAGCACCCAGTTGCTCTGCCACGTCCGTTTGCCCACCGCGCCGGCGAGCCAGGCCACGACACGCTCCTGCACGGAGGAGTCGAATCGGTCGAACAGCCATCGACGGGTCTCGTGCAGTGCCAGCGCGATCGAAGCCGCTTCGACGAGCTGCTGGGAGCAGTCGGCGATCGCCGGCCAGGCGTGCGGATGGCCGGGATCGGTGCCGTGGGCGATGCCGTCCGCGTACCGCTCGACCAGTCCGGCGGGCACGTCCCCGCCAGCGCCGGCGATGCGGAAGGCCGCGAGCAGGAAAGTCCTCGCGTAGCCCTCCAATCCGTCGCTGTGCAGGCCCGCGCGACCCGGCCGGCCCGGCAGGCGGTACTGGGCGCCGCCCGGTGTGGCGTGGGGCGCCACGGCGTCCAGCAGGTGATCGGCCACCGCTTCCCAGTGCGCCCTGGTCCACCCCGTGTAGGGCGACAGCAGCCCGTCAGTCGAAGGGAGTCGAATTCGAGTTAAAACGTTTGTATCGATGGTTCGCAGCTTAGGGGTCGGAATTAGACACATCAACCCGTTGCTGTCAAACAGAAAGGTCCAGACGGGCCTTGACTCGATCAAGAAACCCTTGGTTCGCTCACCCGGCGATAGTAACCGTTTCAACTCTGCTCAGGTGGAGGGCGACGATGCCCGAACTGTCCCGCCGCACGCTTCTGGTCGGTGCCGCGATCGCCGGCGCGGCGAGCACCTTGCGCGCACCCGCCGACGCTGCGGCCGCGCCGGATGGGCAGCCGCCCGCACCGGTTCCCGCCGCCGACGCGGGGGTGTCGCTGCGCTGGCTGGAGAACGAGGCGCCGGCGGCTCTGACCGGCGCCACCTGGGGAGTGCCGTGGCCGCGGGGCACCCTGTCCCGCGACAGCGAGTTGTCCCTCACCACCGCGGCGGGGCAGGCCGTGCCGGTGCAGTCGTGGCCGACCGGGTTCTGGCCGGACGGGACGGTCAAGTGGACCGCGCACGCGATCGGTGCGGAGGTCCCGCCGGCACAGGAGTACCTGCTGCACAGGGGAAAGCCGGCCGCGCCCGCGGCTCCGTTGCGGATCACCGAGAACCGCAAGGAGATCGAGGTCGACACCGGCGTCGTCCGCTGCCGGATCGCCCGTTCCGGGCGCGTCCTGGTGCCGTCGATCTCCAGAGGTGACCGGACCGTCGCCACCGGCGGCACGCTGGTCTGCCTGCGCAAGAACACCGCGGACGACGCGCCGGAGGTGGTGCGCACCGAGCGGTTCACCTCCGAGATCCGCAAGGTGACCGTCGAGCAGCGTGGCCCCGTTCGCGCCGTGGTGCGGGTCGAGGGCGTGCACCGCGCCGATCGCGGCCCGCGGGTGTGGCTGCCGTTCACCATCCGGCTGTACCTGTACGCGGGCAGTGACGGCATCCGCATGATCCACACCTTCGTCTTCGACGGCGACGCGAACAGGGACTTCATCTCCGGTCTCGGCATTCGGTTCCAGGTGCCGATGACCGACGAGCCGTACAACCGGCACGTGCGGTTCGCGGGCGACGGGAACGGCGTGCTCGGCGAGGCCGTCCAGGGCATCACCGGCCTGCGTCGCGATCCCGGTGCGGCGGTGCGGGAAGCGCAGATCGCCGGGCGGGCGACTCCGCCGGTGTCCACCTGGGACACTCGGGTGAGCAGCCGGCTGCAGTACGTCCCGGCCTGGGGCGACTACAGCCTGCGGCAGTTGTCCGACGGCTGCTTCGACATCCGCAAGCGCACCCGCGCCGGCCACGGCTGGATCCAGGTCGACTCAGGACGCCGGGCGTCCGGACTGGGGTACGTCGGCGGGATCAGCGGCGGGTTCGCGTTCGGCATGCGCGACTTCTGGCAGCTGCACCCCACCCAGCTCGACGTCCGCGGCGCGGGGAGCGACAACGCCGAGGTGACGATCTGGCTCTGGTCACCCGACGCCACCCCGATGGACCTGCGCTTCTACCACGACGGCATGGGCCAGGACACGTTCCCGGAACAGCTGGAAGGGTTGGAGATCACCTACGAGGACTACGAACCCGGCTTCGGCACGCCGTACGGGATCGCCCGCACCACCGAGCTGTCGTTCTGGGCCTTGGGGGCCACGCCGTCGGCCGAGCGGTTCGCCCAGCTGGCCGGGGCCACCCGCACGCCACCGCTGATCGTCGCCCCACCGGCACACCTGCACGCCGCCGGTGTCTTCGGTGACTGGAGCCCGGTCGACCGCAGCACGCCCGCACGGCGCGAGATCGAGGACCGGCTGGACTTCCTCTTCGACTACCACCGCGATCAGGTCGAGCAGCGCAGCTGGTACGGGTTCTGGAACTACGGCGACATCATGCACACCTACGACACCGACCGGCACGTGTGGCGTTACGACATCGGCGGATACGCCTGGGACAACTCGGAACTCTCGACCGATCTCTGGCTGTGGTACCAGTACCTGCGCTCCGGCCGCGCCGACGTGTTCCGGTTCGCCGAGGCCATGACCCGCCACACCGGCGAGGTGGACGTTTACCACCTGGGCAAGTGGCGTGACCTCGGCACCCGGCACGGCGTGCAGCACTGGGCGGACAGCGCCAAGCAGCTGCGCATCAGCACCGCCGCCTACCGCCGGTTCCACTACTTCCTCACCGCCGACGAACGGGTCGGCGACCTGATGCGCGACCTCGTCGACGGCGACCGCACGTTCCTCGTCCTCGACCCGCTCCGCAAGATCCGCACCGAGCCCTACCAGCCGGATCCGCACGCACTGTCCGTGTCGCTCGGCACGGACTGGAGTGGCCTCGCCGCCGCGTTCCTCGCCGAGTGGGAACGCGGCGGCGACCCCATCGCACTGCGCAAGCTGCAGGCGGGCGCCCGGTCCATCGGCGCGCTGCCGAACGGTTTCGTCCAGGGCAACGGACTGTACGACCTGGACACCGGAGCTTTCGCTCAGGCCGCGCCGGCCGTCTCCGTGGGCGCGCTGGGTGCGGTGTTCGGACTCGTCGAGGTGTGCAGCGAGCTCGTCGGCCTGCTCGGCATCCCCGAGTTCACCCACGCCTGGCTGCAGTACTGCCGGCTGTACAACGCCACAGCCGAGGAGCAGAAGGCGGAGACCGGTCAGTCGTTCGGCAACCTGAACCTGCGACAGGCCCATTCCCGGCTCACCGCGTACGCCGCGGTGCGGACCGGTGACACCGCGCTCGCCACCCGAGCGTGGCAGGAGTTCTACACCGGCCACGCGGGTTACCCCCGCAACTCGCCCTGGAGCACCGTGCGAGTCGACGGCCCAGCCGTGCTCAAACCGGTGGACGAGGCGGGTTTCGTGTCCACCAACGCCACCGCGCAGTACGGCCTGGCCGCGATCCAGTGCCTGGCTCTGGTCGGTGATCACCTGCCCTGACCCTGCACCGGGGAGGACCAATGGAACTGTCCACAAAGGTCTTGACCAAGAAGAACACGATCTACGTGATTCGCGCCCTCGTGGTCGCGGTGATCACGGCGACTCCTCTCCTGCTCACCGCCGGGCCGGTCGCCGCGGCCGGGAGCGTCTACTACGTGGCCCCGAACGGCAACGACGGCGCGGCCGGCACCCAGGCCGCTCCGTGGGCCACGATCGCCCGCGCCCAGACGGCCGCCAAGGCGGGTGACACCGTCTACTTCCGCGGCGGCCGGTACGCCTACACCCGTGCGACCAGCGCCTGTTCGGGCCAGACGGGCCGAGTCTCCGCGATCGTCCTGAACAAGAGCGGTGCCTCGGGCAACCCGATCCGGTACTGGGCGCAGCCGGGGGAGAAGCCGGTCTTCGACTTCTCCGGCATGAAGGAAGACTGCCGCATCAAGGGGTTCGACGTCACCGGCAGCTCTCTGCACCTCAAGGGGCTGGAAGTCACCGGAGTACCGCAGAACAACAACAAGAACCACGAGTCGTGGGGCATCTGGATCTCCGGCAGCAACAGCGTCTTCGAGCTCATCAACACCCACCACCACATGGGGCCGGGGCTGTTCATCAGCGGCGGTGGCGGCAACCTCGTCCTCAACTCCGACTCGCACGACAACTACGACTCGCGCAGCTCCAACGGCGCGGGCGAGAGCGGTGACGGTTTCGGGGCGCACTACTCGCCGGCCGGCAGTCCGTCGAACGTGTTCCGCGGCTGCCGGGCGTGGCAGAACTCCGACGACGGGTTCGACCTGATCCACACCTACTCGTCGGTGCTCATCGAGAACTCGTGGTCGTGGCGCAACGGGTTCATCCCGGGGACGACGACCCCGGCGGGCAACGGTGCGGGGTTCAAGATGGGCGGCTTCGGTGCCAAGTACGACGCAGGGGCGGTGAAGCACACCGTCCGCTTCTCCGTGGCGTTCAACAACAAGGCCGCGGGCTTCTACTCCAACCACCACCCGGTGGCCAACGACTACTTCAACAACACCAGCTACGGCAACCGGCCCGACTTCGACATGAAGGGCATCGACTCCAGCGGCAACGCGGTCGGCAAGGGCAACCTGCGCAACAACATCGCCTACACCGGCACGTTGCTGTCGAACATGCCCGGCACGACGGCCTCGTACAACTCCTGGAACCTCGGCGTTTCGTTGTCGGACGCCCAGTTCCGGAGCGTGTCGACGTCCGGCTGGGACGGACCCCGGCAGGCCGACGGAAGCCTGCCCGTGCTGCCGCACCTCCGCCTTGCGGGCACCAGCGCGTTGATCGACAAGGGTACGGCCGTCGGCCTGCCCTACAACGGAAGCGCGCCGGATCTCGGTGCCTTCGAGAGCGATGGAAAGTGACATCCCGCCGCCGCGCTGAGTTGGTCCACATCGGACCGGAAACCATGGAATCGTCCAGATTCCGTCCAATCGGAGGACATGAAATGCTGGGAAGAACTTCCAGGCGAACGATCGCCTCGGTCGTGCTCTCCGCCGCGGTCGCGCTGACGTCGGTCGGCGGCTCCGTCGGTGCCGGCGCGGCCACTCCGGCGCCGCAGGCGGCCGCCACGATCCAGAACGACGTGTTCTGGAAGGACACGTCCGGGAACCCCATCTACTCCCAAGGCGGGGGAGTCCTGAAGGTCGGCAACACCTACTACTGGTACGGGGCGAAGTACAACGGCGCGGTCACCTACTACAACAACCCGTCCGCCGGGAAGAACGGCAACACTTCCCTGAGCGCGATCACGATCTATTCGTCCACCGATCTGGCCAACTGGAAGTTCGAAGGCAACGCGATGACCGCCTCGGACCTCGGTGGAGCGGGCTGGGTCGGCCGGATCGGGGTCGCGCGCAACCCCAACACGGGCAAGTACGTGCTGATCTCCCAGCTCAACAGCGAGCTGGTGTTCGCGACGAGCAGCACGCCGAACGGCCACTTCACCAGGGCGGCCACCCAGTCGAACATCGCCAACGTCACCACCGGCATGTCCGGTGACCAGTCGGTCTTCGTCGACGACGACGGAAAGGCGTACCTGGCCTTCAGCAACAAGAGCGGCCGGTCGCACCTGTACGTCGCGGCGCTGCGGCCGTCGGACTACCTGCACGTCGAACCCGCCGCGAACATCTACAACAGCTCCGCGGGCGGGCGTGAAGGCAACGTCATGTTCAAGTACAACGGGACCTACTACTTCTGTTCCTCCGACCTGCACGGCTGGAACGCGTCCCACACGTACTGCAACACGTCGAAGAAGGTCTCGAGCGGGTACTCACCCGAGTTCGTGATGCAGGGGACGGACGCCGACTTCTCGCACGTGACGCAGACCGGCCTGGCTTTCACGGTGACCGGCTCCCAGGGGTCGTTCGTGATGTTCGGCGGTGACCGCTGGAGCGACTTCGCGGGCAACGGCATCGGCTACAACCAGTGGTTGCCGGTGACGTTCAACGGCACGACGCCGGTGTTCCACTCGTTGAGCCAGTGGAACGTCGACGCGGCCGCGGGCACGTGGTCGGCTGGCAGGGGCAACAACCACGTGCTGAACCCGAGCGCGGAGGCCGACCGGGTGGCGCAGAACAACCTCGCCGGCTGGACCATCTCCGGCGGCAACGTGAACAGCAACAAGCAGGGCGGGTACACCGGGCGCTGGGCGTTCGCGCAGAGTTCGTCGTCGGCGTACAACGCCTCGCGGTACCAGAACATCTCGCTGCCGAACGGGACCTACACGTTGTCGGCCTGGGTGAAGAGCAGCGGCGGCCAGAAGCAGGCGGCGATCTTCGCCAAGAACTTCGGTGGGAGTGAGATGCGTTCGTCGATCAACCGGGCGATGGGCAGCTGGACGAAGGTCACGATCTCCGGCATCACGGTGACCAACGGGTCGATCCAGGTGGGCGTGTCCTCCGACGCGAACGCGGGCAACTGGGTGAACGTGGACGACTTCAGCCTGGTGCAGAACGGTTAGCGCGGAGACCTGACATGTCCGCCGGGCTTCCGGCGATTCGCCGCACGGTCGTGGGCGGGCAAGAACCTTGTTCCCGCTCACGACCGGGGAGCCCGTCGAGGAAAAGGGCAATACGTCCTGAGACCGTTGGGAAGTAGGAGCTTCGTATGCGGAAGTCTTTGAAGCGACGAGGCGGTGCGCTGATGGTCGCCTCGATTGTCCTGGCATTCCTTGCCGTCGCACCCCGTGCCGCGGTCGCACTGAGCGGAACGGCCGACTACACGCCGGCCGAGAGCAACATCTCGGGCAAGTACTGGGTCTCTGCGACGGCGTCGAGCGGTGACGCGAGGCTCGCGTTGGACGGCTCGGCGGCGACAGCGTGGGTGCCGACCTCACAGCCCGCCACCCTCACCGTCGACCTGGGCGGCGCCTATGACGCGATCCACAAGGTCGAGACGGTCTTCGCGGGCAACCGGGCGGTGTGCAAGTACCAGCTGCTGGGCTCGAGGGACGCGAACGACTGGACGGTGCTGGCCGACCGCACGGGCAATGCCCGGCCAGGCGGCGTCTTCACCGATGTCTTCGACTTCGGAGGACTGCGCTACCTCCGACTCGTGATCAACGCAGGTTCGCCCGACGGCGTGCGCGAGTTCAACGTCTTCAACTACCTGCGCCCCGACATGGACAACGGCTCCGACACGTCCGAGCAGGGCGGCAACACGACGACCTACTACTACAACGCCGGCAACAAGCCACCGGTCCCAGGTGTTCGCGGCGGCAAGTACACCGACCGCGGATCCATCGAGAACGGCAACAACTTCTTCGGCCTGACGAAGGATCTCGGCTGGGACACGACTCGCCTGCGCGTCTGGAACGAGCCGAGGAACGAGAGCACGGGCGGCGCGAGCACGGGTGCGGGCAACAGTTCGCCGGCGAACACCCGCCGGGTTGCGAAAGCGGTCATCGGGGCCGGGCAGAAGCTCGCGGTCGATCTCCATTACGCCGACAGCTGGGCCGATCCGCAGAACCAGCCGAAGCCCTACGCCTGGGCCGATCGGCCGTTCGACGCTCTCGTGCAGACCACCTACCAATGGACGTACGACTTCGTCAGCAGCCTGGTCGACCAGGGAACGCCCCCTTCCATCGTCCAGTTCGGCAACGAGATCACGAACGGCATGATGTGGGGTCAGGAATACGACGCGATCACACCGTACGTCGACCACCACCACTACTACACGTCGGGTCGTCACCGGCTCGCGCCGGGTGGTGGCGTGAAGTGGATGAAGTACGAGGAAGCGAGAGGCGACACCAACTCGGCGGCCTACCGGGAATTCCTGGGCTCGATCACCAACCTGGCCCGGCTGGTCGACGCCGGGAACCGCGCCGTCAAACAGGTCAACACGACCAGGGGCACGCACATCCAGGGCATGCTGCATTTCGCGTTCAACGTCATCGAGAAAACGCCGACCGGCAGGGTGGTGCTCGACCCGGACCAGGTTCTGGCGAAAGTCATGACGTTGGTCAAAACACTTTCGGGCGACCTGGACGACATGAGCGGCATGGTCGACCGGATCGGCCTCTCCTACTACCCGGACTGGCACGGGAGCTACTCGGTCCTGCAGCGTGAGCTCGTCGAGATCGCCAAGGTCATGCCAGGGGTGAAGCTCAACATCGCCGAGATGTCTCCGCCGTCGAGTGGCAAGGTCACCGATCCGTTGTCGGATCCGAACCATCCGGTCGGCTTCACCTACACGGTGCAGTCGCAGGGCGACGACACGATGGCCGCCATGAAGACGATCAACGACGTACCGAACAACGCGGGCACCGGTGTGTGGCCGTGGGCCGGCACCAACGTGTTCGGAACGGGGTCGGGTGCGAACGGCACGTTGCGCGCCTCCTTCAAGGTCTGGCACGACGCGTTCGCCAAGAACGTCGTCGAGAGCCACGTCTTCGCCGCGACGCGGGTGCGCGTGGCTCCCACGCTCCCCACGACCGTGACAAGCCTCGACCTGCGTTCGGGTGTCCGCTCGACTGTCAAGGTCACCTGGAATGCCATCAACCCGGCGAGTTACGCCACGCCGGGCACCTTCACGGTCAGCGGCACCGCGAACGTCCCCGGCGGCGGCAGCGGTAAAGGCAAGGCGATGACGGCTGTGAAAGCAACAGTCGAGGTCACGTAGACGGCATCCCCATCAACCTTTTCGTCGCGGAGTCAGCGCGAACAAGCTGGAAAGACTCAGTGCCACCGACTCGTGATCGAGTCGGTGGCACTGAGGTGTGTCGTGCCGGCCGGTTCAGCTGCCCAGCTGGGCTTCCCACCTGATCTTCGATCCGGACGCGTCGGACGGGAGGCGGTTGCGCGCGGCGGTGTCGCCGTACATGGTCCAGCGGGCCCAGTCGACGACGGTCCTGGGGAAGCGCTGGTCGCTCCAGAAACTGGTGTGGCTGCCGCCGACGAACGTGACGAACGCCTTGGGCCACTTGATCTCGTTGTAGGCCTGCCGGGCCGAGGAGTAGCTCGTGGTCGAGTCCTTGTCGCCGTGCACGAACAGGACCTTGGCGGTGACCGCACTGGACGGGTTGCCCATGTCCACACAGGACTGCGGGTTCGCCGAGATGATCCGCTTGTCGGGCCAGGACGTGAGCAGGCCGTGGGTGACCATGCCGCCCAGGGAGTGGCCGGAGACGCCGACCCCGATGCCGGTGTTGATGTGCCCGGCGAGCGGGCCGCTCGCGTTGAGGGCGAGGGTGTTGGTGAGGATCTGCGAGACGTCCTTGGAGGTGTTGCCGTTGTTGACGTCGCCGAAGTTGTGGTTGAAGTGCGGCGCGGGGACGACGAAGCCCGCCGCGGCCAGGGCCTTGATGATGAACAGCGAGTTCTGCGGGCTGCTGCCGAAACCGTGGGTGAAGTTGTAGACGGGGAAGACACCGCCGGCGGCCGGGGCGTCCGTCGTCGGGTTGCCGCCGGCGGTGCCGGTGGCGGGGTAGTAGACGTAGGTGGTGCACGGGCGACTGCCGCGGGTCCAGTTGTACCGGCGCACGCCGACCGCGAACGGGGTGGTCGGCGCCGTGCCCAGGGGACCGGCGGGGGCGGCCAGGGCGTGCTCCGCGCCCAGCAGGGTCGCGCTTCCCGCGGTCACCGCCGCGGCGGTGCTCAGCCTCAGGAAGGTACGCCGTTGCATTGACATGATGGACTCCTTGCAGGGAATGAAGATGCGTGGAACGAGAAGAGCAAGAATCGAATTCACTCGAATTCGAATTTCAGGAGATCTTGACCAGTTGCCACTGCTGCCGGCGCGCGGCTGACCCGCGTTCAGAGGCCGTTCACGATCCCGGTGGTGGTGTCGACGCTGATCCGCTGGTGCCAGGTCATGGTGACGGTGGTGCGAGTGGGGAACTTCAGCGGCAGCCACACGTACTGCGACTCGTTGACCGGACGGTTCCACGCTCCGGCCCAGCGGTCGCCGAGGTACAGGTACGACGTGGCCGACGAACCCTGCACGGGCTGGACGTACGCGGTCTGGCTGCGGTAACCGGTGGAGTCACCGAGGTTCGACAGCCCGCTCCACGTCCCGGTCATGCTGGACGCGGTCGCGTACTTCTGCTGGTTGGGGTTCCAGTAGGTGGAGCCGGAGGTGACCATGAAGTAGACGCCGTCCCGTTTGAAGACGGCCGGGGACTCGCGGGAGGAGCCTCGCCACAGGGTCCGCACCAGCGAGCTGATCCCGGTGTAGTCGGCGGTGAGCCGGTACAGGTTGAGGTCGGCGTTCTCGCGTGCGGCGGAGACCATGTAGGCCGCTCCGTCGTCGTCCTTGAACAACGTGATGTCGCGGGACATGTGCTGACCGAGCGGGCGGAAGCTGCCGCGATACGTGTAGTTCCCGTCCACTGTGGACGACGTGGCGACGGCGGCCCTGGCCTCGGTGTAGTTCTGACCGTTCTCCTTGTGCATCCACATGACGAACTGGCCGGTGGAGCTGTTGTAGACGACCTTCGGCCGTTCGATGTTCGCGCGGCCGAGCTCGGTGGCCGAGGAGCTGGTGAGGACGTTGTTGCGGAACTCCCAGGTCTTCAGATCCGTCGACCGGTAGACCGACACCGCCTTGAACGTGTTGTCGGCGTTGCGGTTCTCGCCGAACCAGTAGTAGTACGAGCCGACCTTGGTCATGCCACCGCCGTGTGCGTGCACGACCTTGCCGGACGTGTCGGTGAACTGAGTCCCGTTGGTCACCGTCACCGGAGCGGCGGATGCCGTGATGGGAACGGCGAGAAGCGCGAACACGAGCACAGCCACACCGGGTAGTCGTCGCATCACGGGTCCTTCCAGCGAACTGGCGAGAATGGAATCCGGCCCTGGCGCCGCCACGCCAGGGCCGGCGATCGGGTGTGCTCAGCGCAGGTGACCGGCCAACGGCAGGTTCAGCTCACGCACGCCCTGCACGACGAGGCCCGCCATCTCTTCGGCGCCGCGCGCGGAGAAGTGCGTGTTGTCGTTCGCCTCCTTGGTCAGGTACAGCGCCTGGGAGGCCGACGGCCCCATCGACTCGACGAGTGCCTTGCTCTTCGCGGTCAGGTCGATCACCGGCACGTTCGCGCTGCGGCCGAGCGCCCTGATCACCGCGGGCAGGTCGGCGCCGACGCTGTTGACGTGCAACGCGGTGCTGGTGAGCTTGGTGCCGCTGAACAGCCTGCGCACCGGCGGCGTCATCAGCACCGGGACACCGCCGCGTTCCCGGACACCGTTGACCAACCGGGTGAGGTTGTCCCGGAAGGTATTCGCGCTGGTGCTCTTGTCGTTGTGCCCCAGCTGGATGAACACCAGGTCCTTGCTCTTGATCAGCGGCTTCATCGTCGGGAACAGCGCGCTGTTGGACAGGAAGCTGCCGGAGCTCTCGCCGGAGTCGCCGTAGTTCGCGATCACGGCGCCGTCGCGGACCCGGGCCGGCAGGTACTGGCCCCAGCCGGTGTACGGCGCGGCGGGCTGGTCGCAGACGGTCGAGTCACCCGCGAGGTAGACCGCCAGCGGGGCCTGGGCCGGGGTGACGGTCAGCGTGCCGATCGCGGGAGCGCTGCCACCGAAGGTGATCTGCAGGCCCGGTGTGCCGTTGCCGCCCTGTCCGGTGGGTTGCCCTTCGGGATTGCGGACGTTGACCGTGGCCTTCATCCGGACGACCTGGCCCGAGGTGGTGGACACGGCGCCCAGGACCTGCCGGCGGGCCTCCACCGACATCGAGGTGTTGGCGGCCTTGGTGGTGCTGCCCAGTTCCACCGTGACGTCGTAGTTGCCGGGTGCAATGTTGAAACTGCACTTGATCGGCGCCGAACCGGAGCACTGCGGTGGCAACGCGGCCGCCGAGGGCACCGGGACGAGCACGGCCGCGCTCAGTGCGGAGGTGAGGAGCGCGAGGCGCTTGAGGGACACGGATTCTCCTGTCACACGTTGAGGAAACCGTCCATGGCCGCGGTCGGGCGCCGGTCGCTGCCCCAGGCGGTCATGTTGTAGCCGGTGAACGGCGGGTAGCCGGCCGGCTCCCAGAAGAACGTCCCGAGGCCGCCGAAACTCTTGGTGCCGCTGATGAACTGCCGCAGCCCGTCGCGGACCTGGCCCGCGTTGCCACGCGGCCCGCCGTACTCGACATGCATGATCGGCTTGCCGTAGGTGGACTGGATCGTGCGCATGTTGCCGATGATCGGCTGCACGTTGCTGCCCTGGGCGTAGGAGGACAGCGCGGTGATGTCCCACTTGCCGCCGTTGCCGCGGTAGGCGTTGAAGAACCGCTGGATGCTGTCCATCTTCTGCGGCTGGGCCAGGTGCACCATGACCGGCGTGTTCGGGAAGACCTGTTTGGACACTTCGTACGCGCCGTTGAGCAGGCCGGTCATCTGGGCCGGTTTGCTGACACTGCCGACGGGGGAGCAGATGCCGCTGTTCTGCTCGTTGCCGATCTTCACCCAGCCCGGGGTGACACCGCCGGCCTTGAGCAGTTTCAACGAGTCGTCGACGTACTTGCGCAGTGCGTCACGCATTTGCGCGTAGCTCATGTTCGCCCACGCCTTGGGCGGCTTCTGCACGCCGACGGAGTTCCACGTGTCGCCGAAGTGGAAGCCCAGCAGCACCTGCAGGCCCGCGTCACGGCAACGTTGAGCCATCTTCACGGTTTCCTGGATGCTGCAGTGGCCGTCGGTGGGACTGTTGGACGGGTTGACCCAGGTGCGCAGGCTGATCGCGGTGATGCCGTAGCTCTTGAGGATCGTGAACAGGTCCTGCCGCACGCCGGACTTGTTGAGCCAGTAGTAGCCGTTGGCCTCCATCTGCGGCATCCAGCTGATGTCCGCGCCTTTGACGAACGTCGCGGCGGACGCCTGCGGGGCCGTGCCGAGCGCGAGGGCACCTGCTCCGGCGGCCGCGCCGATCATCAGGCTGCGGCGGGAGATTCCGGTCATGGTGAGCTCCTGCCGTAAAGGAAATCGAAACAGGGTTCTGTGAACGTGCACAGCGCCTGTAAGTGCGCTATCTACGTTGATAGAACCGCAATCAGGAGATCATTTCAAGAGTAAAAACATCGAATATTGTGAACGTGCACAGTCGAATTGGCGTCGAACAACGCGCTATTCGTCAAGAATTGTCAAGCTGACTCGCGCACGACGAGCTCGGTCGGCAGGATGACCGTTGCCGGGCCCTCGCCGGCGATCTGGGAGAGCAGCTGGCGCACCATCATCTCGCTGAGCCGGCTCCACGGCTGGCGGATCGTCGTGAGCGAAGGCTGGACGGCGGTCGCGGCCGGCGAGTCGTCGAAGCCGCCGACAGCGATGTCTTCGGGTACGCGCAGGCCTGCCCGCTCCGTCGCCGCCAGCGCGCCGGCGGCCATCAGATCCGAGGCGACGAACACCGCGTCGATGTCCGGTGTGGCGGCGAGCAGCTGCTGCATGCAGGCGTCACCGCTCGCCCTGGTGTAGTCACCGGTCGCCACCAGCCGCTCGTCGTAGGCGATGCCGTGCTCGGCGAGCGACTCGCGGTAGCCCTGCAGCCGTTCGAGCCCGCCCGGCATGTCCTGCGGGCCCGCGATGGTCGCGACGCGCCGGCGGCCGGACTCGATCAGGTGGCGCATCATGGTCCTGGCGCCCTCGAAGTCGTCGGACGCCACATAGGACAGCGGGCCGCGCTCACCGAGCGGTTTGCCGCAGCACACGAACGGCAGGTTCGCCTGGCGCAGGTGGTCGATCATCGGGTTGCCGCGGTGCGACGAGATCAGCAGCACGCCGTCGACGTGATGCGCGGACAGGAACGGAAGGATGCGCCGGCGTTCGGCCTCGGTGCCCGCGGTGATCAGGATGAGCGGGACGTCGTGCTCGCCCAGCGCCGTCGTGCACCCGGTCAGCAACGTGGTGAAGTTGGGGTCGGCGAACAGCCGGTCCTGGGTCTCCGAGAGCAGGAACGCGACCGAGCCCGCCCGCTGGGTCACGAGGCTGCGGGCGGCCCGGTTCACGACGTACCCGAGCTTGCGGATCGCGGCGTCGACGGCCTCCCTGGAAGCGGGGCTCACGTTGTGCCCGCCCTGCAGAACGCGTGACACCGTGCCACGGGAGACACCGGCGTGCTCGGCGACGTCGATGATCGTCGGCGGTCGTTGAGCACGTGCCCGTCGTCGTGGCGCTGTGTCCGTCATGGGCCCTCATCTGCTCCGGTCGGTGGTCACGACTTTACGACTCCGGACAGCAGGTCGACGCGCCAGTAGCGCTGCAGACCCAGGAACAGCGCGATCAGGGGAATGATCGACAGCAGCGCACCGGTGATCACGAGGGTGTACAGGGCGGGTCTGCTCGACCCCTGCTGCAGCAGGGTGAACAGGCCGACCGTGACCGGGAACGTCTCGTGGTCGGAGAGCATGACGTAGGGCAGCAGGAAGTTGTTCCAGATGGCGACGAACTGGAACAGGAAGATGGTCACCAGGCCCGGCAGCATCATCGGCCACGCGATCGAGGTGAACAGCCGCAGCTCGCGGGCACCGTCCACTCTGGCGGCCTCCAGGACCTCGTCGGGCACCGCCGCCTGGGCGTAGACGCGCGCGAGGTAGATGCCGTACGGGCTGAGGACGCTGGGCAGCAGCACCGACCAGTAGGAGCCGGCCAGACCGGCCTTCGCGAGCAGCAGGTACTGCGGCACGGCCAGGGTGATCGGCGGCATCAGGACGCCGGTGAGGATCACCGTGAAGATGAGGCCGCGGCCGCGGAAGGCGAACTTCGCCAGGGCGTACCCGCTCACCGCCGACACCGCCGCGGACAGCACGGCACCCACCCCGGCGTAGAGCGCGGAGTTGAGCATCCACCGCCAGAACGCGCCGTCGCGGTACGCCGTCAGCTCGGCGAGGTTCGCCCACAGGCCGGTGCCGGGCAGGAACGTGAAGGTCGAGAAGAGCTCGCCGCGGCTCTTCGTCGCGGCCATCACCACCCACATCACCGGGATCAGGCAGTAGACCGCGCCCAGCAGCAGCGTGAGCGTCGGCAGCCAGTGCGTGCGGCGATTCACGACGCGGCCCGCCTGTTGACCAGCTTGAGGAAGCCGAACGAGAGCAGGAGCGTCACCAGCGCGATCACCACGGCGGTCGCGGCCGCCGAGTACAGACCGCCCTGGACGAAGGCGTCCCGGTAGACCTTCATGTACGGACTCCAGGTCGAGGGCAGCGAGTTGGTCAGCGGCCGCAGCGTCATCGGTTCGGCGAACACCTGCAACGTCGCGATGGTGGAGAAGAAGAACGTGAGCACGAGCGACGGCCTGACCAGCGGGATCTTGATCCGCCACGCGATCTGGGCCTCCGAGCAGCCGTCCAGCCGCGCGGACTCGTAGAGGTCAGGAGGAATGGCCCGCAGCGCGGTGTAGATGACGATCATGTTGAAGCCGGTGCCGCCCCAGACCGCGATGTTGGTCAACGCCAGGAACAGGCCGTCGCCCTGCAACAGGTCCGGCCCGCTCCACCCGGCGGCGTCGAGCAGGAAGTAGCCGGGGCTGACGCTGGGCAGGTACAGAAAGCCCCACAGCAGCGTGGCGATGATGCCCGGTACCGCGTACGGGAGGAAGATCGCGAGCCGGGAGAAGGCGCGGAACCGGGTGCGCGGCAGGTCCAGCAGCAGCGCGAACAGCAGCGCGAGACCGAGCATCGCGGGCACGAGCATGGCCCCGTACCGCAGGACCCTGCCCGCGCCCGCCAGCAGTTCGGGATCGGTCAGCGCCGCGGTGTAGTTGTCGAGCCCGACCCACACCTCCGCACGGGCGTTGCGGCCCAGACCAAGCCCCCTGACCTGCAACGAGTGCAGGCTCAGGTACACCGCGTAGCCGATCGGCAGTGCGAAGAACAGTCCGAACAGGATGATCGCGGGGGTGAGGAACCCGTACGGCGCCAGCCGTGCGGAGGTGCGGGTGGACGCCATCGTCAGCCCTCTGTCTTGAAGCCGTTTTTCTTCATGTCGGCGACGGTCGCTTCTTGCATCGCCTTGAGTGCCGCGGGGAACGGCGTCTTCTCCGTCACGGCCTTGCCGAACGCGTCCTTGAAGGTGCCGTAGGCGACGTTGACGTTGGGTCCCCAGCCCGCTGCCGCGGTGCCCTTCGCGATGTCGGCGGCCAGCCGGTAGAAGTCCGGCTGGTTGGGGAAGAACTCCGGCGTGGTCAGGGCACCGCCGGACTGCGCGGCGGTCGCGGCGGGGTAGACACCCGCCTCCTTCACCAGCGCCGCGACGGCCTTGGGGTCGGTGTTGAGCCAGGTGGCGAACTTCGTGGCCGCCTGCGCCTTGCCGTCCTTGGCCGCCTTCGCGGTGACACCGGTCGCCGAACCACCCCAGCTGCCCGTCACGGCGGAGCCCGCGCTCCACTGCGGTATCGGGGCCATCTTCCACTTCCCCTTGGTGTCCGGCGCGCTGGTGGTGAGCGTGCCGGGCGCCCAGACCGCGCTCACCCAGGCGAGCTGGCTGCCGTCGTTGAGCGCCTTGTTCCAGGCGGGCGTGTACATCGGCTGGCTGTCGATCAGTCCGTCCTTGACCAGCCCGCCCCAGAAGTCGGCGACCTTGCGCGACGCCTCGTCGTCGATGGCGACCTTCCAGGAGTCGCCCGAGGCGCGCCACCACGTGGATCCCGCCTGCTGCGAGAGCCCCGCGAACAGGCCGGCGTCGTTGCTGGAGAACGTCGTCAGCGCGCGGGCGGGGTCCTTCTGCCTGAGCAGGCGCGCGGTGTCGGCGAACTCGCTCCACGTCTTCGGCACGGTGAGACCGAACTGGGTGAAGAGGTCCTCGCGGTAGAAGAACGCGAGCGGCGCGGTGTCCTGCGGGATCGCGTAGACCGCGGGGGAGTCCAGGCTGACCTGTTTCCAGACGTTGTCGGTGAACTTCGGCTTGGCGTCGCCCGCGAACTCGGCGACGTCGGTGAGCACGTCGTTGGACACCAGGGTCGGGATCATCTGGTACTCGGCCTGCACCAGTTCCGGTCCGCCACCTGACTTCGCGGCGGTGATGACCTTGGTGACGAGGTCGTCGCCACCGCCCTGTTCCTGCACGGTGACCTTGATGTCGGGATGGTCGGCGTTCCACATTTCCGCGACGTTCTGCAGGCTTGCCCACGACCACATGGTCAGTTCGACCGGGCCGTCGGCGGAAGGTGTTCGTTCGCCGCTGCACGCGGCGAGCGTCAAGGACCCGATGAGTGCGATCGCGGTGATGACGGTGCGGCGCTGCATCCGTTCCTCCGGTGTCGGGGTGGGGAGGTGCTGGACTGTGCACGTTCACAGTAGGGACCGATTCTCGACACCGGCAATAGGCTGTATGTACTGTCATCAGCGGCAATTCGACGGGCATCTTCACTGTGAACGATCCCAGAAGAGGAGTGCGCATGGAGCGCCACTGGCCGGTTGGGCTGGACGTTCTCGCGTACGGCGGTGACTACAGTCCCGAGCAGTGGCCGAAACCGGTGTGGCAGGAGGACGTCCGCCTCATGCGTGAGGCCGGGGTCACGATGGTCAGCATCGGGATCTTCACCTGGGCCCTGCTGGAGCCAGAGCCGGGCCAGTACGACTTCGGGTGGCTGGACGCGTTGATGGACCTGTTGCACGACAACGGGATTCGCGTCGATCTCGGCACGCCGACGGTCGTGCCGCCCGCCTGGTTCTACGAACAGTTCCCCATGGCGTTGCCGGTGAGCCGTGAGGGCGTGCGGTACGCGTTCGGCGGCCGCGGCACGATCTGTCACCACGCGCCCGCATACCAGTCGGCCGCGGTGTCGATCACCCGGCAGCTCGGCCGACACTACGGGGAGCACCCCGCGCTGGCGATGTGGCACGTGCACAACGAGTACGGCGCACCGGTGAGCGCCTGCTACTGCGACCTCGCGGCGGCCGCGTTCCGCCGCTGGCTCGCCGGCCGTTACACCACGGTCAAGGAGCTGAACGAGGCGTGGGGCACCACGTTCTGGGGCCAGACCTACAACCGGTGGGAGCAGGTGCAGCCGCCGCGCCTCACCCCGACCACCGGCAACCCCGCCCAGCAACTCGACTGGGAGCGGTTCACCAACGACGCGATGCTCGCGAACTTCAAGCGGGAGAGGGACGTCCTGCGCGAGGCGTCCCCCGGTGTCCCCGTGACCACCAACTTCCACGCGGCGCTGACCCAGTGCGAGTCGATCGACTACTGGGCCTGGGCGCGGGAGGTCGACGTCGTCACCAACGACCACTACCTGGTCGCTGAGAACGAGCGGGCACACGTGAACCTCGCGATGACCGCCGACCTGACCCGGTCACTGGCGGGTGGCGGGCCGTGGCTGCTGCTGGAACACTCCACCAGCGCGGTGAACTGGCAGCGCCGCAACATCGCCAAGAGCCAGGGCGAGATGGCGCGCAACAGCCTCGCGCACGTCGCCCGCGGCTCGGACGGCGCCATGTTCTTCCAGTGGCGCGCGTCCCGTTTCGGCGCCGAGAAGTTCCACTCGGCGATGCTCCCGCACGCCGGTGTGGAGAGCCGGATCTGGCAGGAGGTCGTGCGCCTCGGCCAGGACCTCGGCGCGCTCGCCGCGGTGCGCGGTAGCCGCGTGGTGGCGGACATCGCGCTGCTGTGGGACTGGCAGTCCTGGTGGGCGCACCGGCTGGAGTGGCGGCCCAGCTCCGATCTCGACGCCCGCGAACGAGCGGAAGCCTGGTACACCGCCGCGTACGACCTGCACCTCACCGCCGACTTCGCCCATCCCGAAACTGATCTGAGCGGCTATCCGCTGGTCGTGGTGCCCGCGCTGTACTCGATGACGCGGGCCGCGTCGGCCAACCTGCACCGCTACGTCGAGAACGGTGGCGTCCTGGTCGTGTCGTGCTTCTCCGGGATCGTGGACGAGAACGACACCATCCACGAGGGACCGCACCCCGGTGCGCTGCGCGACCTGCTGGGTCTGACGGTGGAGGAGTTCACCCCACTGCGCGCCGATGAGCGGGTGCGGATGGACAGCGGGATGACGGGTGAAGTGTGGTCCGAGGTCCTGACCCTGCGCGGTGCCGTGCCGGTCTGGTCCTATGTGGATGGTCCGGCGGCCGGTCTGCCCGCCGTCACCCGGCATCCGCTCGACCAGGGCAGCGCCTGGTACGTGTCGACCTGCCTGGAGGAGACCGGGCTCGACGCGGTGCTGCTCGCGGCGAGCGCGGAGGCCGGGATCCCGTCGCGCGACCTGCCCCGCGGCGTCGAGGTGGTGCGCCGGGCGGGGCAACAGGGGCGTTACCTGTTCGCGATCAACCACACCGGGAAGACCGAGCTGATCCCGGCCACCGGCACCGAGCTGCTCACCGGTGAGGGCGTGGACGGACACCTCGAGCTGCCTCCCGGCGCGGTCCGGGTGGTCTTCACGCCGAGCTGAGCCGCTTGTCCTCTTCGGACAGATCGAGGCTGGTGCGCAGCGACACCGGCTTGAGCAGGATCGCGGCGACCACGCCGAGCAGCGCGACACCGGCCGAGATGGCGAAGACCGTGGCGGTGGCCTGTCCGTAGGCCGCCGGGACCGGCAGCCCCGCGGCGGTGTGGTGGGCGACCTGGCGCGCCAGCACGGCGCCGAGCACGGTGACGCCGATGGTGCCGCCGAGAGAGCGGAAGAACGACACGGTGGCGCTGGCCGCGCCGATGTCGGTGAGCGGGACGGCGTTCTGCACGACGAGGACGAAGTTCTGCAGGGTCATGCCGACGCCGGTCCCGATGAACACCATCGGCACGGCGATGAGCACCAACGGGGTGTGCTCGTCCAGGAAGCCGAGACACGCGAAGCCGGCCGCGAGGCACAGGGCACCGGTGACGAGGTAGGGCTTCACCCGGCCGGTGCGGCTGAGCAGTCGTCCCGCCACGACGGACGAGATCAGGATGCCCGCCATCATGGGGATGGTGAGCACGCCCGCCTGCGTCGGGGTGTGACCGCGACTGAGCTGGAAGTACTGGCTGAGGAAGACCGCGGCGCCGAACATGGCCGTACCCGTGGCGAGGCTGCCGAGAATGGCGAGCGCGGTGGTCCGCCGCGTGATGATCGCCGGTGGCACGACCGGTTCCGCGACCCTGGTCTCCACCCAGGCGGTGAGTCCGAGCAGGAGCAGGCTGCTCCCGACCATGGCCGCGGTCTGCCAGGAGAGCCAGGCGAAGGCGTCGTCGACGAACGAGATCCAGATCAGCAGCACGCCGACGCCCGCGGTGAGCAGCGACGCGCCCCAGAAGTCGATGCGGACGTTCTCCTTGCGCACCAGCGGAAGGCGCAGGGTCAGCTGCAGCATCACCAGAGCGGCCAGTCCGACCGGGACGCCCACGAAGAAGCACCAGCGCCAGCCCAGCCACGACGTGTCGACGAGGAAGCCGCCCAGCAACGGTCCGCCGATCGTGGACACGGCGGTGACGCTGCTGAGGTAGCCCGCGTACTTGCCGCGCTCGCGGGGCGGGATCATCGCGCCGATGGCGATCTGGACCAGGGCCTGCACACCGCCCACGCCGACGCCCTGCAGAGCGCGCGCGGCGATCAGCTGACCGGCGTCCTGGGTCAGCCCCGCCGTGACCGACCCCGCGAGGAAGACCACCGTCGCGGTCTGGACGAGGGTCTTCTTGTCGTAGAGGTCGGCGAGCTTGCCCCAGATCGGGGTGGTCACGGTCGACGCGAGCAGGGTGGCTGTGACGACCCAGGTGTACTGCGTGGGGGAGCCGTGCAGGTCACCCATCATCCTGGGCAGTGCGGTGGCCACGACGGTGCTGCTCAGCGTGGAGACGAAGAGGGCCAGCAGCAGTCCGGTGAGCGATTGCAGGACCTTCCGCCGCGGTGGCGCGGTGATGGTGCTCATGGCCTCATCGTAAGTCAATCGATTGAATTAAAGTAGCGAACTGGGAGCCTCGTACAAACCCGCGAGAGCGTCGATCAGTCCGATCGCGGTCGCGTCCCAGATCGCCGCGCTGTCGTCGGGCAGATCCGCTTCCCGCCGGGCGCACATGTGCACCATCAGCACACGGGCCATCTCGTCGCGTTCGGCCCGCACAGCCGGCGGCAGATCGGGCAGGCACCGGTGCAGGCCGAGGGTGATCGTCCGCTGCAGCTCGGTCCTGCCCACGTCGAGGAGACCGAGCTCGCGCAGCTTCGGCTCGGTCATGAGCTGCGCCGCGAAACGGGCGTACCAGCTGTTCGAGCCGAGCGACGCCAGGTGGTCGGTGAACGGCCGCACGACGCAGGTCAGCCAGTCGCGCAGGCCGGTGCTGCCCGCCCGGCTCTCGAGCTGCTTCTCGCGGAGGATCTCCATCGGCTCGTTGTGGCGCAGGTAGATGGCGCGGAGGAGGTCGGCCTTGCTGCCGAAGTGGTAGCTGACCGCGGTGTTGTTGCCCAGGCCCGCTTCGTCGCTGATCTGCCGGTTCGAGACCGAGAAGACGCCGTGCTCGGCGAACATGCGTTCGGCCGTCTCGAGGATGCGTCGTCGCGTGCTTTCCGGCGTCCTGCTGCGGGTCATCCCAGGGAGGCTAGTCGGGTCGTCCGGGTGACGTCGGCTGCTGTGATCGAGGCGTCGAGCAGCTGGGCCGGGTGCACGACCGGGACACCCGCGTCGAGGAACCGCCGGATCTGCAGCAGGCAGCCGGCGTTCGCCGTCGCGACGTCGTCCGAGGCAGGCCGGTGGCGTGCCGAGGCCATCGTGGCCGCACTGGCGGGCCGGCCACCCAGGCCGTCCTCCGACGCGGCCGGGCCACAGCTCGTGCGACGCGGTTCGGCCTGACCTCACAGCTGCCCCGATCGCCGCAGCCACGAGAAGGCGAGCCATCCGAGGGGAATGCGGGACCAGAACGTGACGAGCCGGTAGAGCACCGCCGCCGCCAGGGCGACCGGCGCGTCGAGTCCCACCGCGACCAGCTGAGCCGTCAGGATCAGCTCGGCACTGCCTCCACCGCCGGGCAGCGGTACGACGGCGGCGAGCGTGCCACCCGCGACCACGAGCAGGAGATCGCCGAACGAGGCGGTGCCACCGAAGGCCTGGACCGCCGCACCCAGCGTCGCGGCGGTACCCAGTGTCACCAACAGGTTCCCCGCCACGGTGAGCGCCGCGCTCCCGGGACTGGCCAGTGCTCGCCGGGCGGCTTTCGGCGCGTCCGCGAGAACGGACCGCAGCCTGGCCGAGATCCGCCGTCCCGGTGCCGTACGCCGCAGCAACACCATGCCGATCGGCACCACCGCCACGACGATCGCGAGAACCGGACCGGAGACCGCCGACCGCGCCACGTCCGCCAACTGCCCGGACGACGCGAGACTCGGCACGGCCAGCGCCACCGTCACGAACGCGGCGACGATCTGGGTGGCCCCGACCGCACCGGCCGCACCAGCGGCGGAGACGCCGCGCCGGCACAGGAACCGGACGTTCATCGCCATCCCGCCGATGTTCGCGGGCGCCACCAGGTTGCCGAACGTCCCGGCCAGCTGCGCGGCCGCGGTGGGTCCCCACGGCAGCCGCATCGGCGCGACCGCGCGCAGGGTGATCACGTTGCCCAGCAACGGAACCAGGAAGGTCGCCAGCGCCACGGCCGTCCAGAGCGGATCGATCTGGCGCAGGACGCCTGCGATGTCCGCCTGCGCGGCGTACCTGACGAAGGCCACCACGGCCACCGCGACGGCCGCCGCCGCCACGAACCGGACCAGCACGTTCATCTGGTTGCGGCCGTCGGTGGCCGGAAGCCTTGCGATCATGTTCCCCATGCTTGCCGGGGAGCGCGCGGAAAACGTCGGCGCGAGGCGGTATCCGGCGTACGGCGTTCGCGGTACGCCGCCCCGCGCCGGGTTCCCGATCGCGCGCGGGTCAGCCGCGCAGGGGGAGCGAGGCCCGTACCTCGTACCAGCCGTCGGGACGCATTCCCGCGGTGCACCGCCCGCCCGCGGACTCCGCGCGTTCGCGCATCCCGATGAGACCGTGTCCGGTGCCGGCACCTCGGTGGCCGGGTGAGGCCGGGTTGACGGCGACGATCTCCAGCGCGTCGCCGGAGCAGGTGAGGGCGATGTCGACGCGGCGTTCGACGCCGTGCTTGCTCGCGTTGGTCAGCGCCTCCTGCACGATGCGGTAGGCGGCCAGGTCGACGGTGCCGGTCAGCTGGGGAACACCGTGCCGGGTCAGGTTGACCGTGTAGCCGGCCGCGCGGAACGAGTCGGCGAGCCGGCCGAGCTGGTCGAGACCCGGTGCGGGCTCCCGGCTCTGCGGCGAGTCGTCGTTGTGCCGCAACAGTCCTACCGTGGCCCGCAGCTCGTCGAGGGCGGCGCGGCTGGTCTGCTTGATGTCGGCCAGCGCCCGCCGTGCCTGGTCGGGATGCTGGTCCAGCAGGTGGTGGGCGACGCCTGCCTGGGCGTTCACCAGGGTGATGTGGTGGGCCACGACGTCGTGCAGGTCCTGGGCGATGCGGATGCGTTCCGCCTCCCGGGCCCGGTGCTGGGCTTCCCACAGCAGTGCGCGACGGTTGCGCGCCGACTCGCCGAGAGCGACGGCGATGATGACGTAGTTGGCGGGCAGCACGATGCGGACGTTGAACGAGTCCGGCGGCCAGATCACCGAGCTGGCGGTCAGCAGGATGATCGCGCCGGCGCCCGCGGTCCACGACGTGCGGCGGTCGGTGAGCCGCGTCAGGGTGTACAGGGCGACGATGCTCGGCGTGTCGATGATGACCGTGTGCGGCGCGAACACCGGCAGCGCGGTGCCGAGCACGATGGTCACCCACGTGACGGCCACCGGCTGGCGGTAGCGCACCAGCAGCGCGGCGCACGCGGCCAGGGTGACGGCCATCTGCCAGAACGTCGGCGCGGTGAAGTGGAAGCCGCCCCGGTAGGCCAGCTGGAACATGGCGATGTTGGCCACGAGCAACGCGGGCAGCGCGGCGTGCCACCACGGGGGCGCGGCCTCGGGCTCGTGCATCACGAAGATCCTCTCACCGCGTGCGAGGGGTGACGAGGCCGGTTTCG
Organism: Lentzea kentuckyensis; assembly: GCF_002150765.1. Classification (GTDB taxonomy): domain Bacteria; phylum Actinomycetota; class Actinomycetes; order Mycobacteriales; family Pseudonocardiaceae; genus Lentzea; species Lentzea kentuckyensis. The sequence goes on along the minus strand of NZ_MUYM01000040.1, from coordinate 76,415 downwards.
TAGGCGAACACGACCAGCTGGGCCCGGTCCCTGGCGCCGACCTTCATCATCGCGCGGTTGACGTGGGTCTTCGCGGTCGCCGCGCTGATCACCAGTTTTTCCGCGATCTCGGCGTTGGACAGGCCCGCGCCGGCCAGCGCGGTGATCTCCCGTTCGCGCGCGGTCAGTTCGCCGAGCTCGGCGCGCACGTCGACGGTGCGCGCGTCCGGCTGGGCGAGGAACCGGCCGATCAACGCGGTCGTCGCGGCGGGGGACAACAGCGACTCGCCCGCCGCCACCGTGCGGATGGCCTGGAGCAGGGCTTCCGGCTCGACGCCCTTGCCGAGGAACCCGCCGGCACCGGCCCGCAGTGCGGCGGCGACGAACTCGTCGGTCTCGAACGTGGTGAGGACGAGGATCCGCACTCCGGCGAGCCGCTCGTCCGAGGCGATGCGCCGGGTCGCCTCGATGCCGTCCACGACGGGCATGCGGATGTCCATCACGATCACGTCCGGCCGCGCCTCGACGGCCTGGTCCACCGCTTCCTGGCCGTTGGACGCCTCGGCGACGACCTCCAGGTCGGGGCAGGAGTCGATGAGCAGCCGGAAGGTCGCGCGCAGCAGGGCCTGGTCGTCGGCGAGCAGGACGCGAATGGTCAAAACAGGGCCTTTCCGCGGCAAGGAGGGATACGGCGATGATCTCACGCGAACGGCGTGGTGCCCGGTGGACACTCGTCCATCGGGCACCACGCAGCTGGTCAGAGTTCGCCGGTGAACTGCCGGTGCGAGGCCGGTACCGCGCCCACGAGGATGCGTTCGGTCGGGTCGGAAGGCGGCTCGGGATCAGCGGGGCCATCCACCGACAGGTGCGGCGTGACCTTCTCCGCCCAGCGCGGGTACGCCCAGTTCGACCGGCCGAGCAGGGTCATGACCGCGGGCACCAGCGTCAGCCTGATCACGAACGCGTCGACGACCACGGCGATCGCCAGTCCGATGCCGATCATGGACACGATGCGTTCACCGCTGAACCCGAACGAGGCGAACACGCACAGCATGATCGTGGCCGCGACGGCGATGACCCGTCCGGTCTCGACGACGCCCGTGCGGATCGAGTGCCGGTTGCGCCCGGTGCGCGTCCACTCCTCGTGCATCCGGCTGACCAGGAACACCTGGTAGTCCATGGACAGGCCGAACATGATGCCGACCACGAGCACCGGCACGAGGTACATCACCGGAGCCCCGGCGCCGACGCCCAGCAGCGCGATGCCCCAGCCGTTCTGGAAGATCGCGGTGACGGCGCCGAGCCCGACCGCGATGGTGGCGATGTTGCTCAACGCGCCGACCAGCGGCACCCGGATGCTGCGAAACGCCACGGCCAGCAACAGGAACCCGAGCACGGCGATGAGACCCAGGTACAGCGGAAGCTTGCTCATCAGGGCGTCGGCGACGTCCATGCTGCTCGCGGTCGCTCCACCGACGTAGGCCTGCACCCCGGAAGCGGGAATCACGTCCTCGCGCAGGTTCCTGACGAGATCCGCGGTCTGTTCGGCCTGCGACGAGGTGCCCGGTGTGATGGTCGCGGACCTGATCTGCTGACCGGGTTTGGCGGGCGCGGCGGTCACGTGGGCGACGTCCGGCACCGAGCCGAGCCGGTCCACCAGGGACTGGAACGCCTGCGCGGAGGCCTGGTCCGGCGTGCGCGCGACCAGCAGCACGGGGGAGTCGAACCCGGCGCCGAACGCGGTCGACATCAGCTCGTAGTGGGCGCGGGCCGGCGATCCGGCCGGTGCGCTGCTCGCGTCCGCGTTGCCCACCCGCATGCCGAACACGGGGGAGGCGAGCAGCACCGTCGCGGCGAGGGCGAGCCCGCCCGCGACCACCGGGAAACGCTGGACCACCGTTGCCCAACGGCTCGCCAGGGTGCGCTCGCCGGTGCGCTGCGGCACCGGGAACCGTCCGGCGGCGATGGCCTTGCGGTCCTTGCGGGACAGCACCCGGTAGCCGAGCATCCCGAGCAGCGCGGGCAGCAGGGTGATCGCGGCGGCGACGGTGAACGCGACGGTGACGGCCGCGGCCTGCGCCATGCCGGTGAGCAGGCCGAGGTTCACCACGAACATTCCCAGCAGGGCGACGATGACGGTGACACCGGCGAACACGACGGCGCGTCCCGAGGTGTTGACCGCCTGCGCGATCGCGTCGGGCACGGAGGTCCCGGCGAGCAACGCCTTGCGGTGCCGGTTGACGATGAACAACGCGTAGTCGATGCCGACGCCCAGACCGATGAGCGCGCCCATGGTGAGGCTGGTCGCGGCGAGGTCGACCACGTGCGAACCCACGACGACCAGCAGCAGTGACGCCACGACGCCGACCAGGCCGGTGATGATCGGCAGCACCGCGGCCCACACGGACCGGAAGAGCAGCAACAACAGCACCAGCGCGGCGAGGATGCCGATGGCCTCCGTGCCGTTCGAACCGCCGGGCTTCTCGGTGAACGCCTGCCCGCCGACCTCGACCTGGACGTCGTTCGCCCGCAACCGTTCCGCGGCCTGGACCACCGGTGCGGGGTCGGCACCCTTCTCCAGCGTCACCTGTGCGTAGGCGGTGTTCGCCTGCTCGTTCAGCTGATCCGCGTGCTCGTACGGGCTGACGACCTGCTTGACGCCGGGGATCTTGGCGATGCCGGTCAGCGCGGCGGTGAACTCGTCGCGGACCGGGCCCGAGCCGACGGCTTGGCCGGTGTGCCAGACGATCGTGCCGCGGGTGAGCGCGACCCCGGTCTTCCCGCCGGCCTCGGCCTGCAGGGCTGCCGCGGTCGCGGACTCGCTGTCGGGCATGTCCGCGGAGTCGGTGAACGCGGCTCCCAGGCCCAGCGCGAGGACCGCGAGCCCGACGAGCCCGACGAGCCATCCGCCGAGGACGGCGCCCCGCCACCGGTGACACCAACGTGCGAGAGAGTTCACGGCAGAGACCTTTCGAGGACTGGAACTGTTGCTGCCCAGCCTCGCGGTCGGCGGCCGTCCCGGCGTCAGCCTCGCGCGGTGATCCCGTGTACCGCGTTGGCGGTAGTCGTGCCGCTGTCTCCGCCTCGTGCGCCTCAGCGCGCGGGGCCCGTCGTCCGGCGAAGTGGGTGGTCCGGTCTCCGGACCACCCACCCGGCTCACTTGAGATAGCTGGAAAGCGGAATCTTCTGGTCGCGCAGTGCCTTGGCCACGACCCCGGCGATCTGCCTGGCTCCAGCGGCTTCGAAGTGCGTGTGGTCGTTGCAGAAGAAGGCACCGACCGGGCCCTTGGTGAAGTCGCCGTTGTTGGGGCAGAACTTGAGCGTGTTGTAGAGGGTGTAGCTCAGCTTGTGCAGGTCGATGACGGCCGCACCGGCGGCCCTGCCCGCGTCGAACGTCTCGGTCAGGAAGCCGCGAGTTCCCACGGCGGAGTTGCCGCTGCACTTGATGGCCGAGACGGGCGTGAGGAGGATCGGGGTGACGCCGCGGTCCTTGGCCGCCTTGGTCATCAGCGCGAGCAGTTCCTTGTACCGGGCGCGTCCCACGTGCCGCGGGCAGTCCGCGCTGCCGTCGTTGATGCCGAACTGGATCACCAGGTAGTCACCGGCCTTCATGCCGGTGGACGGGTTGAGCATGTTCTGCCAGCGCTGGTGGAAGGTCTTCGGGCTCACCACGCACTCGCCGGACGAGTCCTTGGTGTTCTTCACGTTGGACTCGTACAGCCAGGTCTGGATGCTCCGGCCGGACACCGCGCTGTTCACCACGGTGACGTCGTTGTTGAAGAGCTGGTCGAACTGGTTGCCCCAGCCGACCGGGCAACTGGACTTGGGCTCGGCCATCGTCGAGTCGCCGGCGAGCCAGACCTTCACGGCGGCGGCGCTGGCCGACGCGGTGGCCTCCTTGGCAGGGGCGCAGTCGGGCTTGTCGGCCGATGCGGGCCCGGCCACCGCCAGCAGCGGCAGGACGGTGAGCACGGCCAGGGTCAGAACGCGTTTCCTCACGGTTGTCTCCAGACGGCAGGGTGTGTCTGATGCGGACGGTTACGACTCGAACGCCCCGATGTCGGGCTTGCCCTGGTAGAGCGGCACTCCGGCGAAGTCACGACCGCCGGGGTCGTCGATCTGCGCGCCACGGCCGATGGCCGGTGAGCCGGTCCGCGGCTTCAGCGCGCCGGCGATGTCGAGGCGCGGACCCGACTCCGGGGTGCCGGTGCCCTGGCCGAGCGTCGCGGCGAACTGCGGATCGCCCTTGACCGCGCTGGTGTCGTCGCCGGGGACCGGCAGGGTGCCGCCGTAGAGGTTGTTGCGGTAGCGCACGGTCGGGCTGGTGGTGATCGCCGCGTTGGCCACGGTGGAGTAGATGATGTTGTTGGTGATGGTGTAGGTCGACTCAAGACTCTTGCCGTAGCCGTAGATCGCGTAGTTGCTGCGCGTGTTGTAGATCGTGTTGTTGTACACCGAGGCACGGGCTGCTTTGTCCGAGTGCAGGTAGATCTGGTACCGCGTGTTGCGGGCGATCACGTTGTAACGCAGGATGACGTCGCCGAAGGCGAACTGGCACAACAGGATGCCGTCACCGTTGTCGTGGGTGTAGTTGTACTGCACGACCTGCCGGGTCGTGGCCTTGTCCGGGTCGATGCCGTTGGAGTCGGCGCCGCCCGCGCGCGGCTTGGTCTCGGAGACCTCGTTGAACTGGATGGTCACGTCGTCGGCGAAGTAGGTCTCGATGCCGGACGTGCCGGTGCGGTTCACGACGTTGCGTTCGATGACGGCGTGGCGCACGTTCGTGATGTACATGCCGTTGCAGCCGTACTCGGTGTTCGGGTGGCTGATGTGGTTGCCGCGGATGACGACGTTGGTGTGCGGGGCGAACTTCGGGTCGTCCGCCTTGGTCCGGGTGCCCCAGCCGGTCGCGACGGCACCGGGCGCGTCGCCGGTGTACTGCTTGACGACGATGCCGGCGAACGAGGTGTTCGCGATGACCGAGTTCTGGACCGTGATGCCGTTCAACGTGGTCGGTGTGGCCGAGGGTGTGCCGATGTTGGCCACGCCGGCGTCGAAGACGATGCCACCGGTCCTCTTGGAACGGTCCCAGCCCATCTTGAACTTGATGCCGGGCTTGTCGCCCGCAGTGTCACCGCTGATCCAGTTCACTTCGCCGGTCACGTCGTGGACGCGCACGCCGTCCACGACGAAACCTTCGAGCTTCCCGCCCTTGTCGCCGCTGACGTGAATACCGCGCAGGTCCTTCAGGTTCTGACCGGGTGTGCCGGTGGCCGGCGCCTGGTTGGTCACCTCCAGGCCGCGGATGGTCCAGAACTGCTGGTTGAACAGGCGCACCGCGTCGGCGACCTGCCCGGCACCGTCGACGCGCGGAGCCGCGCCGGTGCCGTAGCGGTCGATCGTGATCGGTGCGGAGGCCGTGCCGGACCCCTTGGGCCACAGCTGACCCGTCCAGCGACTGCCCGCGCTCAACAGGATCCGGTCGCCCGGCTGGAAGGTCGTGCTGTTCACGCGAGCGAGGGAGCGCCAGGCGTGTCCGCTGTCGAGTCCGGACGCCGTGTCGCTGCCGCTCACGGAATCGACGTGGTAGGTGGTGGCCGCCAGTCGCCCTGGATCGGCATGGGCCGCCTGCGGCGTGATCGTGGTGAGCGCGATCACGATCGCAGCGCATCTCGTGAAACGTTTTAATCGCCGCATGGGTCGAGGCTATGAACGCGGCACAGCGCCGTCAACGCATTCCGCGTGGTGCGTTGCTGATTCGCCGAAATACCGTCGAATCGAGTCGAAACCGTTGGGCTGAACAGGTTTTCGGCGCGTGCACGATAGTCTGTTGTGGACAGACGACCCGATGCCCGACGGTGCACCGGGTCGTCCGCGGGGCTCGTCGCGCGCGACCCGGTGCATCGTGTGAGCGCTTATCGTGGCCAGACGATCGCGTTCGTGGGGATCTGGTCGCCGAGCTTCCGGAACGCCTGGACCGGAATCACGTACTGGTTGCGCAGGGAGGTCGCGACGAGCCGTGCGATCTCGATCGCGCCGGTGGCCTGGAAGTGCGTGTTGTCCTCGACCCCGTTGGGGTAGTTGGGATACTGGCCGGGCTTCAGGTGCATGAGGTACTTCTTGGTGCCTTCGACGCCCACGCGGTTGTACAGCGCCGTGCTCTGCGCGGTCAGGTCGATCAGCGGCACGTCCTTGGCTCGCGCGAGTTCGCGCATCGCCGCCGGGTACGCGCCGTGGGTCGGGGTGATCTTCCCCGAACTGTCGAACCGGCGCCGTTCCACGGAGGTGACCAGGACCGGCTTCGCGCCCTTGGCCCGGCTCTTGTCGATGTACTGCGAGAGGTAGGACTTGTAGGTCGTGGAGGGTTCGGTGTACCGCGCCGGGTCTTCCTTCTTCTCGTCGTTGTGCCCGAACGAGATGAGCAGGTAGTCGTCGCGCTTGATCCTGGACAGGATGCGGTCGAGCCGTCCCAGGTCGATGAAGCTCTTCGAACTGGCGCCGGACAGGGCCTCGTTCACCGCCACGGCGTTCGGCGTGAAGAACACCGGAAGTGCCTGCCCCCAACCGGCCCGGGGCGCCTCCGAGGTTCGATAGGTGGACGCGGTCGAGTCGCCCGCGATGAAGACCTGGACGGGGGTCGCCGCGGAGGCGCTCGTCCCGCTTGCGGCAATCGCGGTCACGACAACGCCGATGATGACTGCGGACAGGCGTTTCAGGCGCATGAGTGATCTTCTCTCGCGGTCGGGAGGCAGGGTCATCGCGGGTTCCAGCCGTCGGTGCCGGCCAGGTACTTCTGCGGGGTGTGGTCGGCGGCCTGGGACTCCGGCAGCTGGGGACGGTTGGCGTTCGTGCCGGCACCGGCGCCGGTGTTGCGGTACTCGAAGAACCGGGCCTTCTTCCACGAGTTGTCGCTCATGTCGATCCAGGGCTGGGAGGTCCTGATCGCGGCGGTCAGGGTGGACTCGCGGAAGAGCACCTGGCCCGCGGGGCGCCACGGCCGGCCGAGCTGGGTGGTGTTGCTGGTCGTGCTGGTGACGGTGCAGCGGTAGAAGAGCAGGCCGTACTTCCTGGTGGCCGGGGTGCTGGCGGCGGTGATCGGGCCGCCGGTCGTGCGCTTCTCGTGCACGCTGGTGCGTTCGAAGACCATGGTGCCGCCGCCGAAGATGAAGTCGACGGTGCCCTCGACGTAGGAGTCGGCCATGTAGGCGCGGGTGTTCTCGTTCACCAGCAACGTGTCCTGGTCGCCGAGCAGTCGGACGTTGCGGAACACGGCGCGGTCGGCGTTGAGGTGCAGCGCGAGCGCCTGGTTCCCCTCGGAGCCCGGCTTCTCGACGTAGTCGTTGGAGATGGTGAGGTTCGTGGCGCCGAAGTCGCGGCCGTCGACGAACATGCTGGCGCTGTTGAAGGTGCCGTGGGTGGTCGCGCTGTTGTTGAACACGACGACGGTCTGCGCCGGCGTGGAACCCAGGCCCTGCAACGTGATCGCGGTCTTGTTGGCGGGCACCCGCACGACCTCGCGGTAGGTGCCCGCCTTGATCGTGATCAGCGTGCGCGCGGAGCTGTTGGCCGGTGCCGCGTTGATCGCGGCCTGCACGGTGCGGTACTGGGCGGAGCCGTCGGCAGCCACCGTGAGCGTGGCCGCCGTGCCGACCGCCTGTGCGGCTGGAGCCAGGACCGCGCTCACCAGTGCCGCGGTGATCATGGTGGTGGTGCTCACGACTCTGCTGTTCACCATTGTGAACCTCTTCTCGTGGCGACGGTGTTTCGTCGGCGGCGAGTGCTTTCGTCCGGCGTGCAATGCCAGTGGATCGAATGCGAGAGCCGATGCTACCTCTTGCGGGAATGCTGGGAAGCGCTTTCCAGTTGTTCGACGTTCGAATCGATCGTCGAACAGGTTCTGGTCAGAACCGCCATGAGCAAACCGCGCGGCGACCCGTGAGGTTTGACTGTAACGCTGATTTTGGAACTTGTCCCAAGTGGACTCTTCGGTTTTCGGATACGGTTGGCTCGCCGGATGCGGTTTCCGGACAACGAAGCAGACCTGATCGCAAGGAGTTCCTCGTGGCCACCGGCAGGATCCTGACCATCGTGACGAACGCGGGCGAGTACGAGGCGGTCGGCTACCGCACCGGCCTGTGGCTGGGGGAGCTCACCCACTTCTACGACCACGTCACCGAGAACGGCTTCACCGTCGATCTCGCGAGTCCTCGGGGCGGGTACGTGCCGATCGACCCGGAAAGCCTCAGCCACACCATGCTCGCCGAACTCGGGACCGATCGGCGCTACCGGGACCGCGAGTTCATGGACCTGCTCAGGGACACGAGGAAGGCGGCCGACGTCGAGGTCGAGGAGTACGACGCGATCTACTTCACCGGGGGCCACGGGGTGATGTTCGACTTCCGCGCCGACGACCTCGGGACGTTGACGGCGAAGTTCCACGACAGCGGCCGGATCGTCTGCTCGGTGTGCCACGGCGGGGCCGGCCTGCTCAACGTGCCTCTGAGCAACGGCGACCCGTTGGTCAGGGGCAGGAACGTCACCGGCTTCTCGTGGCGGGAGGAAGAACTCGCCCAGCGTGCCGACGCGGTGCCGTTCAGCCTGCAGGACGAGCTGACGGCGCTCGGCGCGCACTACAGCATCGCCGCCGCACCGTTCGAGTCCTATGTGGTCGAGGACGGTCGCCTGATCACCGGCCAGAACCCCGGCAGCGCCCGCGCGGTGGCCGAAGCCCTCGTCAAGGCCCTGCGCGCGTAATCAGCCCGCTGTTGGCCGCCGGCACTTATACGTTGAAGCTGACCGTGTCCGGATCGCACGGCAACTGGACCGACAAGGCGGGGAACGTCTACGGAAGCACGGACAACTACGTGGCGGTGGACCCGGCCGTGATCAGGTAGCCGCTCTTCAGATCATCGCGGCGGTGAGCACCGGAACGTAGAAGCCGATGCCGGCCAGGTTGGGATGGGTGCCCGTGCCATCGGATCCCGGGTAGCCGTTGACGGTGCCGTCGAAGGTGTAGGCCACCCGCTGGCTGTCGATGCGGGTGTCGATCGTGGCGTCGTTGAAGACGTCCGCGATCGTCACCCCCAGCTCGGCGCAGATCTGCCGAGTCACCTCGCGGATGGCGAGCTGGGTGTTCCAGTCGCGGGAGCCGAGCTTGTGGACGGCGACGTACACGATCCGCGCGGCCGGCCATTTTGCCCGCATGGCCCGGACCGTGGACTCGAACGCGCTCGCGAAGGCGGACCTGTCGAAGGTGTCCGGGTAGGCGTCGTTGGTGCCGCCGTCGAACACCACGTAGTCAGGCACCTGTGCGGAGGCGTTGCGCACCTGGTTGAGGATCTGGTTGCCGCCAGGGGTGATCGTCGCGCCGTTCACGGCGTACTTGGTCAGGGTCATGGCCTCGCGTTCGGCCGTGAGGTCGGCGAAGCCGCGTGGATAGGTGTGGCCGGCGACGATGCTGTCGCCGAACGCGTACATCGTCTTGCCCCGCAGGCTCCCGTTCGCGGCTTTCGCCGGGGCGCTGAGGCGGACGTTGTCGATCGACTGCACGCCGGATCCGTAGTAGTTGCAGGCAACCAGTTTCGCGAGGTTGGTGCCGCTGATGTTCGCCGTTCCGGAGGCCATGACCCGCGCGGCGGTCTCCTTGGTGGAGATCAGGTACTGCGCCCGCCGCAGGGTGAAGTCCAGGTGCAGGTTCACCGTGTACCACTTGGAACGGTCGAAGGAGAGCTTGGTCCAGGCCGGGTTGAGCGAATCAGGGGCCGACGTCGAGTCGGACACGGGCCCGGTCGCTCCGTAGCGGAGCTCGGTGGCGGTGCCGGCGAGCGAGAAGACCAGGTTGCCCTGGCTGTCCCGCAGTTCGACACCCGTTTTGTTCCCGCTGGTGGCGACCGCGGTCTTCCAGTCGAACGTCAGGTCGAGGGTGCGTTCTCCCACGACGTTCGCGTCGAACCTCTTCACCGAGGTCGTGTAGTTGCCCATCCCTCTGGTGACGTTCAGCAGCCCGTTGGTCACCGCGGCTCCGGTGGGAAAGCCGAAGTTCGCCGGGGATGTCTGCGCGCTGAACGTCTCGTCGATGAGAACTCCGGCCGCCTTCGCCCCGGGAGCGCCAGCGGCCACCACCGCCGCCACGAGGACGGCGACGGCCGTGGGCCGGAGAAGTCGGCTGGTCGGCCGAGGGGTGGAATGCATGGTTCCCCTGCCCATCTTGTTCCAGACCCAGCGGCGCTGCCCGGCCGGGGCTCATCGGGTCTTCTTGACTTTGGCCAGAACGTGCTTGTGGAGGGGAGCTTTCACAAACCAGGCGTGCTGTCAGCAGGTGGAGTTGGTCTGGGTCAGCAGGCCGAGCCGCCACGGCAGCAGGTTGTAGGGGTCGGTCGCGCCTGGGTCCTTGCCCTGGTACAGGTACCGCAGCTTGCACGGGTTGAGCAGCATCTTCTGGTCGACGCCCGCGCGGATCGCTTCACCGTGGCTGATGTCCTTGGACCACGTGGTGCCGGTGACGTTGGCGGCGCCGGCGAACGGCTTGGCCTCGGTGTCGGCGAGCGCGGTCCACGGGCCGGTGATCGCCGGTGCGGTCCACGACCGGAAGTAGCGGCGGCCGCCGGTGCCGATCGCCTCGACGATCAGCAGGTAGGTGTTGCTCGTCGTGAGCTTGTAGACGTTGGCCGCCTCCCACAGCGGATACCTGGCGGGATCCGCCATGGCGATCACGGTGTCGCCGACGCCGTTGGGGAAGTTCGCCACCGTGGTCTCGGACCGGTAGAGGTGGCCGTTGTCGTCGGAGGAGAACAGGTAGCACTTCGCGTTGTCGCAGATCACCCAGAAGTCGACCCAGTAGCCCTTGCCGATGTTGTCCTTGATGATCTGCGGCATGCCGCCGGCGTAGAAGTTCTTCGGCGTGCTCCACGACTGGGGGTTGGCGATGTCGGTCGTGGTGGAGTACGTGGCGTTGTTCCCGGTTTGGTAGACCAGGTACCACTTGCGCTGCGGGGCGAAGTAGAAGACGTGCGGTGCGGCCTTGTACCCGGCGCCGATGGCGGTCTGGTCGAGGTAGTACTGCTTGGCGTTGGCGGCCTGCGACCAGTCGGTGAAGTTCAGGTAGACCATGTTGTAGGAGCCGTTTTGGTTCGTGGTGCTCGCGAACACGTGCCAGCGGCCGTTGGCGTACACGACCGACGGGTCCTTGATGCCGCGGATGTTGTGCGTGGCGTCGGATTTGGGCGCGATGAGCTGGCCGCTGGACCGCCACTGGAAGCTCGACGGCGGTTCGGCGGCCTGCGCGGCCGGCTGCTGGGCGAGGAACATGCTCGCCAGCAGGCCCGCGCACGCGATGAAGGCTTTGGCGGTGAAGGCGCCGCCGACAGTCCCGCGCCGGACGTGCGTGACAGCAGGAGGTCGAGGATCTCGCGCTGCTTCGCCTGCTGATGTGCGCGCACCGTCCACTGTGGCCGTTGTGGCTGCCGCGGCGGAGGGCGACGCGGCGACGGGCAGACCGAGCCCGAGAAGGGCGGCGGTGACCCGCCGCAGGGCTGGCTTGGTGCGAGCCATCGTTCCTCCTGAACAGCTGCAAGATCCGCGCAGGGACGTGGACCCCAACGATCCGCGCGCACGGCAATCGCTTGAATTCGGAAGGCAGTGGCGGCAGGTGGAACGATAACTTCTCCGTGCTCGCTCCGGCCCGGCCGGAGCGGAGATGTCAAAGACTGTCAAAGAGTTCGTCGAACCGATCGACCAGCCGGAGCGTCGAAGCCGCCGAAAACGGATGGTCGACAGCCTCCCGCCCGGTCATCCTGACCCAATGGGAGACAGAGCCAACGTCATCGTGGTCCGCGAGAACGGCACACATGAGCTGTACCGAACGGGCTGGGCGGTCGGAATCGACCTCGACCTGCTGGAAGGGCCGACGCCGGTTCTCGCCATGCTTCCCGGACTCCGCCAAGACGGCTCGTGGTTGGACGACACCATGGCCCAGGGCGGGATACTGCTCGACCTCGGCCGGAAAGTGCTCCTGTTCTTCGCCTGGGAGGGGCCCAGCACTGAGCTCCGCCACCGCGCGGCCATGTTCGAGCTGATCCGAGCCGCGTGGCCGGGCTGGGAGGTCCGCTGGCTGTACGACGGCGCGGCCGAACTGCGTGAGTACGTCGGGCTGGACCCGGAGTACGTCCGCTGCCGCGATTCGGACCCCTCCTTGGCCCCGTTCCTCGCCCCCGACGACGAGGACCTGGCCGGGCCCGACCCGGGCGGTGTGGTGATCACGGTAGGCGCCGGCCGCTGTCACATCGCCTCTGGCGCCTTCGACCACCCTGTCCGCGAGGGCGTCGCCCTGCTCGACCGCCTGGCGAACGCCCCTGGGCACGGGAGCTGCCACCTGCACGTCAACGCCGGCATCCACCTCGACCCGGAACGCCGACATCTGGGCTGGTGGTCTCTCTACTCCTCGCCACAGGCCTACCAGGTACCGGAGTTGTGGCCAGGCTGGACTGTGGAGTTCTGGCAGGACGACTGGGAACGACACGTCAGAGCCAGCGACCGCTTCTCTCCGGCGGCGTTCGACGCCGGAGAGAAAGCCAGAGCCGCGGTGCTCGCCGAGGCCGGGGAGCGCCGGGCTGTCCGGGCCCGCAACCGCGGCCAGATCACCCGAGACGTTTCAGCGCCCGGCTGAGGCAACCTTGCTTAGGTGACGCACGAGAGCACGTTCGCGGCCGCGGTACGGCAGCGGCTCGACGGCATCAAAGCCGGCGACCGGGGCCAGTGGCGCGAGTTCTGACCCCCGTTCTTGTGGTGTGCAACAAGATGCGAGCGGTATCCCGTTGTTCGCAACGAGGGTCTACAGGCGGGTCCGCGCCCACCGGGACAGCGCGCGCCGATTCGGGAGTCGCAGCTTGCGCAGGACTGCTGCGGCGTGGGTCTCCACCGTGCGACCGGAGATCGACAGGCGTTCGCCGACCTCGCGGTAGGTGTACCCCGCGGCGACCAGCCGCAGCACGTCCCGTTCCCGGGGCGTGAGCTGGTCGAGGTCTGGGTCGCCGCGGAACGCGTCCAGCACGAACCCGGCCAGGTGCGGCGAGAAGCACGCGTCGCCCTCGTGGACCTGGTGGACCGCGGCCCGCAGGTCGGAGCCGGTGATCGCCTTCGTCACGTACCCCCGCGCACCCGCGCGGATCACCCCGATCACGTCCTGCGCGGCGTCCGACACCGACAGCGCGAGGAACCGCACGGCCGGAAACGCGGGCACGGCGGCTTCCAGCACCGCCCGCCCGCCACCGCCGGGCAGGTGCACGTCGAGCAGCACCACGTCCGGGACCAGCGCCTGGATGGCGGCCAGCGCGGACGCCACGTCCTCGGCCTCGCCCACCACGTCCAGGCCATCGCCCAGTTCCGTCCGCACGCCGGACCGGACCAGGGCGTGGTCGTCCACCACCAGGACGCGGATCACTTGCGCCCCAAGGGCATCCGCAGTTCGACCTCGGTGCCCCCGCCGAGCGCGGTGCGGATGGTCGCGTTGCCGCCCTCGTGGCGCATCCGCCGTTCGATCGAGTCGGCGATGCCGCGCCGGTTCGCCCCGCTGTGGACGGCCGGGTCGAAGCCGCGGCCGCGGTCGCGGACCAATGCGAACACCTCGGACTCACTGACCTCGGCGAACACCGACACCCGTCCCACCCCGCCGTGCTTCGCGGCGTTCGTCAGCGCTTCCCGCACCGCGCCGACGACCGCGCGCGACCGGGTGTCCATCGCGCAGGTGCCGACGGACACCAGTTCCACGACCACGTCGAACGTGTCCTCCACGACCTCGGCCGTCGCGGTCACAGCGGCGGAGAAGTCGTTGCCCGCCAACGGCTGCCGGCCGTACAGCCATGTCCGCAGATCTCGCTCGGTGCCGCGGGCCAGCCTGCGGACCTCGGTCGAGTCGGCCTGCTTCTGGATCAGCGTCAACGCCTGAAGCACCGAGTCGTGCAGGTGCGCCGCCAGGTCCGCGCGCTCCTCGGCGCGGGCCCTGGCGGCGCGTTCCCTGGCGAGCATCCGGGTGGTGAGGAACAGCCACGGGAACACCGCCGCTCCGACCAGCGCCACCGCGCCCGCGACGAGCACGGACAGCATCACCGCGGGCGACGCCAGTTCCTCGCGGTAGCGCAGTCCCGTTGCGATCACGATCCCGCCGACCGCGATCGCCACCGCGCTCGCCACCACCACCCGGAACAGCCCGCCCGCCTCCGGGTCGTCGCGCAGCTTGCGGTGCACGAGCGCCACCCACGGCCCGACGGCGAGCGCGACCACCACCAGCATGATCACGACCACGGCGGGAAGGGGAGGCCGCGACGTGTGGACGATCGCCCACAGCAGCCCGCCGAAACCCAGCAGGCCCAAGCATCCCAGCACGACCAAGCCGCGCGACCCCATGCGCATTCCCCGATGCTAGGACGTGCGGAACACGTCGCGGGCCAGGTCGCGGCGGGGGATGTCGGTGTTCAGCGCGATCAGGTCGCCGAGCTGGTGCCGGTAGTCGATGCCGAACCGCTGCTTCACCACCGCCAGCACGGGGTCGTTGCCCAGGTAGAACCGGTCGCCGTCGCGCATGGCCTCGAACTGCTTCTTCCAGATGGCCAGTTGGAGTTCGCCGAACTCCGTGCCCGGCACGTGCGGCTCCGCGACCATCCCGACGAACGCGTCCAGCCCCGAAACGTCCCCGTACAGGACCTTCAACCGGGCCGCGACGCTCGTACGCCGCACACCGGGCCGCACGAAGTCGATGCTGTCCGGGTCGTCGATCTCCGCGCCGGGCGTCAGTTCCGGATCGACCGGGAACGCTTCGGTGGACTCTCCGGTGACGGCCTGGAACGAGCCCCGGGGCGCCAGCCCGTACGCCTTCCGCAACTCGTTGTACGACGGGATCCCGTGGTCGCGCCCGCGTTCCACGTCGATCGCGGCGATGTCGAAGATCACCGTCGGGCAGTTCGGCTCACACCCCGTCGGCGTCAGGGCCAGGCTGCGCACCACGTCGTCGATCTGCTCGTCGTTGCGCGACTGCGCCTGCGAGCCGAGCCCCTGCAGCAGCGGCCCGAGTTGCACCTCGCCCACCAGTTCGGGCCGGAACGCCCCGAGCGCGGGCGGGATGGTGATCTCGACCCGGTTCCCGCGTGGCACGACCTGAGCGCCCTTGGCCCGCAGCGCGTCGAGCTGCTGCGGGGTGTACCGGGAGGCGGCGGTGGTCACCAGGACGTTGCCCCGCAGCATGCTGTGCGCCCGGTAGCCGACGGTCGCGAACTCGTTCGACAGGGTCGCGTCCACCGACGGGTCGTAGCCCCGGTAGGGCGACAGCCGAACGCCCATTGCGGGCAGGAACTCGGTGTAGGTGATGTACTGCTGGGTCGCGATCACGACCCGCCGGGCCAGCTGGAACCGCTGTTCCTCGGGCAGCCACGACGGCAGCAGCGACACGATCCGGTTGTGCTCGCGGGCGAACAGCGTCTGCACGGCCGTGAGCGACACGTTCTCGTTGCCCCGGTCGTCACCCGTCACGACGGCCCGCGCCCCCATCCCGATCGGGTCGTCGACACCCGGCGCGGTGCTGATGTCGCCGCGCGCGTCCCGCCGCGGCAGCAGGTCGTTCGGCATCAGCAGCTTCGCCCCGTCGCGCATCCACGTCAACCGGTCGGGTTTCGTCCCGTACACCGCTTCCGCGTCCAGGTAGGAGTTCAGCCTGTTCGGCTGCTCCCGCGGTGTCGTGACGCCGGTCCCCGGCGCCGCCGCGCTGCGCCCGAACGGCACGGACGGGAGGTCGCTGTGGAAGTCCTCCATCGGCGCGCCGTTGACGAACGGGATGTCCACCTGCGGCCCACCGCCCACCCGCAGCCCGAACGAGTGGTCGAGGAACTGCCCCCACGCCGTTCCCCACTGGCTGACCCGCGCCGACGGTTGCGTCACGCCACCGTCGGCGAACACCCGGTTGCTCAGGTACCGCGGGCTCGGCCCCGTCACGGGCTGCCCGATCCCGTCCGCGTAGTGCGCGGGAGCCACCCGTGAGTAGTTGGCCCCCGCCACCCCCCACTCCGGGTGCACCCGGTTGTTCCCCGTCCCGTCGAGGCTCTGCACCTCGAACGCGATCCGCGCCTGAGCCGTGCCGGTCAGCAACGACGACCCCGCCACGACCGCCAGCACGACCGCCAGTGATCTCCTGTGTCCCATGGGGTTCATGCTCGACAGGACCACCGGTCCACACATCCGTAGACGGCCCGCGCCGACCCCTTAGCCCAAATGGTCCCGGACCTTCAGGTGCGCAGCATGAAGACGTCGATCGCGTCCTCGGTGACGACGGTGAACCCGTGCCGTTCGTAAAGCCGCCGGGCCGGGCTGCCTTGCAGCACGTTGACCCGGACGGTGAGGCGCTCACGATCGCATCGTTCGAGCAGTTCGCCGAGCACGGCCGAGCCGATTCCCCGGCCTTGCAGCTCCGGGGCCAGGTAGAAGTGCTCCAGCCAGTGCCCGTCGTCGGCCGGCCGGAGCGCGATGCAGCCCGCGAAGGCGCCCGCCACCTCGAGCACCGAGGTGTGCTCCGCCACGAACTCGTCGCGAAGCCGCTGCCGCACACGCTGCTCGTCGTAGCGGCCGAGTCGTGAGAGGTCCGGACGCAGCACCACGGCGCGCAGGTCCGCGATCTGATCGACGTCGTCGGGCTGGGCGGGGCGCGTCTTCCACGCTGATCCTTGCGGCAGCGGTTTGACCCACCGTGACCACTCGGGCTGTGGCGCGTACCCGTGCGCCTTCCACGCGCTGTGTGCGAGCTCGTTGTCGTCGAGGACCATCGCGTCCGCTCGGGTTCCGCCGAGGTCGGCGAAGCGTTGTTCGGCCGCCTCGATGAGGATCCTGCCGATTCCCAGCCGGCGGCGCCGCGGTGCGACGGCGAGGCGGTAGATGTGGCAACGCCACCCGTCCCAGCCGGCGATGATCGTGCCGACGATCTCGGTCTCGTCGAGGGCGAGGATGAGTGCGTCGGGGTCGCGGCGGATGAGGGCTTCCACCGCCTTGGCGCTGTCAGCCGGCCGGTGCGCGTCTTCTGCGGCGTTCTGCCAAAAGGCGAGGACAGCGGGGACATCCGTGGTGGTCGCGGGGCGAAGCACGATCTTGGACACGGCCTGAGGTTACTGAACCGACGGGGTTTGCTCGGGCGTGCTAACTTTTGCTCATGCGAGCAAAATCGGTGACAGAGCAGGCCAGACGTGCGCAGATCGTGCGGGCGGCGATCGAGACGATCGCGGAACTGGACTACGCGGAGACGTCGTTCAAGGCGATCGCGGCGCGTGCGGGGCTGAGCAGCACCGGGCTGATCTCGTACCACTTCAAGAACAAGCAGGAGCTCGTCGACGTCGTGTTCGCCGACATCCTCGGCCGGTTCCAGGAGTTCGTGGCCGAGCGCATGGGACAGGGCACCGCGAAGGAAGAGCTGCGGGCGTTCCTCGAGGCGAACATCGAGTTCGTCCGGGCGCACCGCGCCGACATGCTCGCGTTCCTGCGGATCAGGACACACGCGGCGGTGACCGACGGGGGCATCGCCGACTCCGATCACGTGGCACTCGCCGAGCTGCTCAGGCAGGGGCAGGAAGAAGGCGGGTTCCGCGTGTTCGACCCGGACGTGATGGCGGTGTTCATCCTCGCGATGCGCAACGGCGTCGTGCTGCGGTCAGGGGCACTCGATCTCGACGTCTGCGAGCGCGAGCTCGTCACGGCCGTCGAGCTGGCAACAGGAGGTTGGTCATGTTGCGCCGGGGGATCTTGTTAATGGCCGCAATGCTGCTGATCAGCGGGTGCGGGAAGGGGGAAGCGATGCCATCGGACGTGGTCACGACCGACACCGGGCAGGTCAGGGGGACGGTGCACGAAGGACACCGGGTGTTCCAAGGCATTCCGTACGCGGCGAAGCCGGTGCGCTGGATGCCGCCGCAGCAGCCGCAGGGGTGGAGCGGCGTGCGGGAGGCCACGAAGCCGGGCAGTCCGTGTCCTCAGGTCGGGTCCAGTTACTCGCAGACCAGGAGCACGGACGAGGACTGTCTGTTCGTCAACGTCACGACGCCGAAGACCACCGGGCGCAAGCCGGTCCTGGTGTGGGTGCACGGCGACGGCGCGATCGGCGCCGGGCACTACTTCGACGCGGAACGTCTTGCGCGGCAAGGGGATGTCGTCGTGGTGACGTTCAACTACCGGATGGGCGTGTTCGGCGGGTTCGGGCTGCCGGGGCTCGCGAACTCCGGCGAGTTCGGGTTGCTCGACCAGCGGGCCGCGCTGGAATGGGTGCAGCGCAACATCTTCTCGTTCGGCGGCGATCCGGGCAACGTCACGCTGTTCGGGGTGTCGTTCGGCGCGACCGCGGTCGGCGCTCACCTCATCGGGCAGCAGCCGCTGTTCCACAAGGCGATCATGCACAGCTCGTTCACGCTCGTGGACGTGCCGAAGGGCGCCTGGTTCCCGGAGTTGGAGGCGTTGCCGTCGCTCGCGTGGCGGGCGGTGCCGGAGATCGAGCAGATCGGCTCGATGATCGCCGCCGAGCTGGGCTGCGCGGACGCCGAGTGCCTGCGGCGGCTGCCGGTCGAGAAGCTGCTGGACTACCCGCAGATCATGAACATCTTCCAGTCGGTCGGCTACGGCGGTTCGGCGCTGCCGAAACTTCCCGGTGAGTCGCTGGAGGCGGGCGAGTTCGCGAACGTGCCGATCCTCGCCGGCGCCACCCGCGACGAGCACAACAGCTTCGTCGGGTTGTTCCGGCCGGATCCGATGAGTGCCGAGCAGTACTCGCAGCTGATCAAGGACGCGTTCCCGGAGCGGGCGGCCGAGATCGAGCGTGAATACCCGGTCAGCGCGCACGCGTCACCGAAGCAGGCGTGGGCGACGGTCCTGACGGACCGGATGTGGGCGAGGGCGACGTTCAAGCAGAACGAGCTCTACGCGAAGAAGGCGCCGGTGTACGCGTTCGAGTTCGCGGACCGCAACGCGGCGACGAACCCCGAGTTCCCGAAGGAGTTGCACGGCGCGAACCACGCGTCCGACATCGACTACCTGTTCCCTGACGCGGACTTCGCGAAGGATCGGGGGCTGTCCGACCACATGATCAAGGCGTGGACGGACTTCGCACGTGCCGGTGACCCCGGCTGGCCGAAGTTCGCTGACGGCCACTACGTGCAGTCGCTCGCGCCGGGAGCCATCGGCCGGACGGACTACGCGGCCACCCACAAGCTCGCGTTCTGGGGGTAGTTACTCTGCATCACGTGCCAGGCCCGAGCGACCAGCGGACCCGTGCGAGGTGGAGCCTCGTGCGGGTCCTCGCCGTGCTCGCCCTGGTCGCCGGGGTCGCGTTGATGCAGGGCACCCCGTGCGAGACCGAGATCGCCTGGATGCCGCAGTGCGCCCCGTCGGCCGCGCACGTGACCACCATCGCACCCGTCGACTCCGATGGGCCGGCGTTGCTCGACGCCATCCTGGTCGCGGGGATGTTCCTCGGGGTCGCACTCGCGGTGCTGATCGCGCTGACCGGGCTTCGGCTGCCCGGTCACGTCAGGTGGCGTCTCGCCTGGAGTTCGACAGCGCTTCGTCCTTCACGTCGGCAGGAAGTACGGCTGGCGCAGCTCTGCGTGCTGCGCACGTAGGCCGAACCGGTTCGTTCGGCCTTTCCCGTCTTTCTTCCTCTCGTGGAGGTAGTTCGTCATGCCCAAGAACGCCAGGCTGCCCTTGATCGTCATCGCGGTCGTCGCGGCGGTGGTCGCCGGTTTCCTCTTCTTCAGCCGCACCAGCACCACCGCCCAGCCGCAGTCGTCCGCCGGCAAGGTCACCGTCGTCGAGTACCTCGACCTCGAGTGCCCGCCTTGCCGCGCCGCCTACCCAGGCGTCGAGAAGCTGCGCGCCGAGTACGGCGACCGCGTCACGTTCACCCTCAAGCACTTCCCCCTCCCCATGCACCCCAACGCCGAACTCGCCGCCACCGCCGTCGAGGCGGCGGGTGTGCAGGGCAAGCGGGACGAGATGATCAAGCTGCTGTTCGAGACCCAGCAGTCGTGGCGCAAGCAGCAGACGCCCCAGCGGTCGGCGTTCGTCGGCTATGCGGGGCAACTCGGGCTCGACGTGGCGCGCTTCGAGGCGTCACTGACCGACCCCGCGGTGCTGGAGCGCGTTGCGCGGGAACACGCGGAAGGCACCAAGGCGGGGGTGCGGGGCACGCCGACGTTCTTCATCAACGGCACCCAGTTCGACTCCAAGCCCACCTACGACGTGTTGAAGGCCGCGATCGACTCGGCGCTCGCGCGATGAGGACGGCGGGGGGCTGACGGTCTGCTCGCCGTCCGGCCCGCCACCCGGTGCTGTCGGTCTCGTGCCTCGGCACCGACCTGCGCGGGGTGGCGGGCCGGACGGTCGCGGGTCGTCCCGCGCGGCGACCGCGCGGGTCGGGCTCAGCGCACCTGCTCGGCTTTGAACTGCATCCGCGGCGTCGCGTAGAACTCCTGGGCCTGCACCAGCCGCAGCTCGCGCTCACCGGAGCGGTGGGTCAGGTCGATCAGGTCGAAGACGCTCGACGCGGTGCGCTCCAACGCCATCGCCGCGTCCTTCGTCTGCACGTAGTGGGCGGTGAACAGCGCGGCCGTGACGTCGCCGGACCCGTTCGCCTTGAACGGCAGGTGCGGGGTGCTCACGAGCCACGACCCGGCGGTGTCCACGACGAGCATCTCGATCGTGCCCTCCTCACGGTCGGGCCGCTCGACGCTCGTGACCAGCACGGTCGACGGGCCCATCGCGCGGGCGAGGTCGGCCGACGCCAGCGTCTCCTCGACGCTCGCGGGCTCGGTGCCGGTGAGGAAGCCCAGCTCGAACTGGTTCGGGGTGATGATGTCGGCCACCGGCACGACCCGGTCGCGCAGCAGCACGGGGATCTCGGGCGCGACGAAGCAGCCGGACTTGGCGTTGCCCATCACCGGGTCGCACGCGTAGAGCGCCGCCGGGTTCGCGGCCTTCACCCTGCGCACCGCGTCGATGATCACATCGGCGATGCCCGTGCCGCCCTGGTAACCGGACAGCACGGCGTCGACCTGCCCGAACACCCCGCGTTCCTCCACCCCGAGCAGGATCTCGGCCACCTCCGACGGCGGCAGGAGCGGACCGCGCCACGCGCCGTACCCGGTGTGGTTGGAGAAGTTCACCGTGGGGATCGGGACGACCTCGACCCCGATGCGCTGCAGCGGGAACACGGCGGCGGAGTTGCCGACGTGGCCGTGGGCGACGACCGACTGGATGGACAGAACCTTCATCCGCCCACCCTAGAACGGGCACCTGACCATCGCCGTTACCGAGCCTGGTTGAGGCTGTCCTGATCACGCACGGTCGCCGCTGCCGGACGCAAGGCGAGGTAGGCGACGACGCCACCGACGGCCACCAGTCCGGCCGAAGTGACAAGGCCGAGGTGGAACCCTTCGATGAACGCGTCGCCCGCCGGGTGGCCCGCGTTGCGCGCCGAGCTCTGACGGGCGACCAGTACCGCGCCGATCGAGATGATGCCGAGCAGCCCGCCGATCTGGCGGACGGTGCTGAAGATCGCGGAGGCCACCCCGACCCTCTCCGCGGGCATGACACCGAGGATCGTGGTGGGCAGTGATGTGGTGAAACCCGCCCCGATCCCCATCACCACCAACACCGCGGTGACCTGGATGAAGCTCGCGTTCCTGCCGAGCAGCAGGCCGCCGGCCATGCCCGCGGCCATCACCGCCATGGCGCAGGCTACGGACCGATGCGCGCCGAACCGGCGTGCCGCCTGGCCGTTCAGCACGGACCCGAGGATCACCAGCAGCGCCATGGGCACGAACGCGAGTCCGGTCCGCGTCGGCGAGAACCCGAGCACGTCCTGCAGGTAGAGCGAGGTGAAGAAGTAGATCCCGTAGATGCCGAACGCCCAGATGAACGCGGCGACCATCCCCCCGCCGAAGACGCGGTCCCGGAACCAGGAGAGGTCGATCATCGGGTCGGTGCCGCGACGCTCGATGACGACGAAGGCGATGCCGCAGAGCACGGCGAGTGCCAGGCAGCCCAGGATGACGGGTGAGTTCCAGCCTGCCTGGTTGCCCTGGATCAGCGCGTAGGTCAGAGCGAGCAGCGCACAGCCCGAACTGGTCAGTCCGGCGACGTCGACCCGTGCGCCGGCCCGATCCGCCGCCGGTGGCCGGATCGCCCAAGCACCCAGAGCGACGCCTGCCACGCCGACCGGGACGTTGATGAAGAAGATCAAGCTCCAGTTCGCGTGCTGGCTGAGAACGCCCCCCAGCAGCGGGCCCAGCGCCAGGCCCAGCGCGCCGACGGCGCCCCAGACGCCCATCGCCAGATACCGCTGCCGCTGCGACGGGTAGAGGACCGAGATGATGGCCAGTGTGGCCGGTGTGGCGGCGGCCGCGCCCAGGCCCTGCACCGCCCGGCTCCCGATCAGGACGGCCGGGTTCCAGGCCAGTCCTGCCGACAGCGACGCGAGCGTGAAGACCACCGTTCCCACCAGTAAGAGCCGTCGGTTGCCGTAGAGGTCCGCGAGCTTGCCGCAGGCCAGCAGGAAACAGCCGAAGACCAGCACGTACGAACTGACCACCCATTCGAGCCCGGACACCGACAGGTGCAGGTCGTGCTGCATGGACGGCAGGGCGACGTTCACGATGTTGTTGTCCAGGTACGTCATGAACGTCGTGCTGATGACGGCGAAGAACGCGCAACGGCGCTGTAGGTCGGTCAGCGGAATCACCCGTCCTCGCCTATCGGTTGAACTCGGGTGGCAGCAGATGGCAGTAGGGCTTGCGCCGAACCTTGAGCTGCCAAAACCGGTCGGCCCGGCGGAGCCGCTGGAGGACTTTCCACGTCGTGGCGTCGCCCGCGTAGTACCGCCGGACCTCCTGGACGCTGATCGGCGGGTCCAGCCGCGCGTTCGCCTCCTCGACGAGGGCCGGCACCAGATCGCCGAGCGATTCCTTGTGCAGGTTGCCCAGGAAGTCGATGACGACGCCGCGAAACGAGTAGTACTTGTCGAGGATCCGCTTGGTCATCGTCACCCGGACCGGTGTGCGCAGGACCCACGGCAGCGAGCCGAGGAACAGCCGCACGTCCAACAACTCCCGGCCATGCTCATCACGCAGGAATGGCGTGGTGACGTCGACGAAGCGCAGCTCGCCGTCGACGTCGATCCAGTTCGACGCCTGTGCGTCGAGCCCCAGCGCGGGGGTGACGACTCGGCCGACGGCATCGAGGTAACGGGTGAAGAAGCCGCGGGCCCATGCCTCGTCCTCGGTGCGCAGGAGCTCCGAGCACAGTCGCCGGGACGGGAGGGCCTCCTGCACGCAGTAGGCCACCACCTCGCCGGACGGTGACGTCAGCGACTTCAGCTCCGATTCGACGACGGACAGGCCTGCCTGCCGGAGCCGTCGCAGGTACTGCCCGAACCGCTGGTGGTACCGGTCGAACCGGGCCTGGTCGTCGAAGGTGGGCAGCCGTTTGCAGGCCAGCACGCCGTGCTCGGTCTCCAGGCGCAGGACGACCGAGCTCTCGCCGTAGCCCATGACGTCGAGCGAGGAGTCGCGGCCCGTGCGGAAGGCCGCCATCACGCGTTCCTCCAGGCCTTCCAGTTCGGCCGGCGAAAGAGTGATCGACATGGTCGCCTCCGCGGCTACTGCTTGATCCACCGCTCGCTGTGCGCCCAGAGCTCCTCGGCCAGCTGGGGAGTGGCACGGGAACTGGCTTCCCGTTCCCGGCACTTGTCGTAGAACAGTCCGCTCGCGGTGGCCACTTCCGGCGACGTCGCGCAGTACACCGTGGTCTCGGCGCCCTGTTCGGTGCTGATCATGAATCTCGTCATGAGCGACCGCACCGGCCAGGGCACCTTCCGCCAGATGTCGGACGCCACCACGCCGGGGTGCACGCAGTAGGTGGTGACTCCGGTCCCGGCCAGCCTGCGCGCCAGCTCCTGGCTGAACAGCACGTTGCAGAGTTTGGAGACGCGGTACTCGGCATAGCCGGTGACCGGGCGGGTCATCCGCCGCAACGCCGTGAAGTCGATGCCCTTGGCGCTGTAGTGCGCATCGCTGGACACGGTGACGACTCGGGACGGTCCACTGGCGATCAGCAGGTCCAGCAGTCCCGTGGTGAGCGCGAAGTGGCCCAGGTGGTTCACGCCGAAGGTCAGCTCGAAGCCGTCCTTGGTGAGACCGCGGTGGCCCGCCATGCCGGCGTTGTTGATCAGCACGTGCAGCGGTTCGCCGCGGGCGACGAAGTCGCGCGCGCACCTGTCGACCGAGGCGAGGTCGGCCAGGTCGAGCTCGAGCAGGTCGACGTCGCTGTTGCCGGTGCCGGCAACGACGTCCGCCACCGCCGCGCGCCCCTTGGCGCCCGAACGGCAGGCCAGGTACAACCGGCCGCCGCGCTGGGCCAGCGCCTTCGCGGTCGCGAGGCCGATCCCGGTGCTGGCCCCGGTGATCAGGAACGTCCGTCCGGAAAGCTCAGCCATGATCCCGCCTTTCCTCTTCGACCAGTGCGTCAGCTGACACCGAGGCTGCTCTTGGCCGCCTTCTCGAACACGCTGAACGGGAGAAGCCGCTTGGCGACGAGCCCGACCCGCTCGCCCGCCTTGCCGACCGACGCCCGTCGCGGCGGGCGTCGCGCCTGCACGACCCTCTGCACGACGGCGGCCACCTGGTCGGCGGTGCAACCGTTGGCTTCGTCGCGTTCCATGACGTCGATGGCCAGTTTGAGCGCGTCGCCGTAGACGTCGTCGGCGGCCGCCTTGGCCGCCATCCGGCGGTTGGCCGTGAAGTCGGTCGCCGCGTTTCCCGGCTCGACGAGCGTCACCGCGATGCCGAAGGGCCGCACCTCGTACGCGAGCGACTCCGCGTAGCCCTCGAGAGCGAACTTGCTGGCGCTGTAGAACGCCTGGAACGGCAGGCCGATCGCGCCGCCGATCGAGCTCATCAGGACGATGCGGCCGCCGCGCTGGGCGCGCAGGTGCGGCAGCGCGGCCTGGACGAGCCGGACGCAGCCCCAGAAGTTCGTCTCGAACTCCGCCCGCGCCTCGTCGATGCCGGTGTGTTCGACCGCCCCGGCCAGGGCGTGACCAGCGGCGGCGACGACCGCGTCCAGGCGGCCGTGCTGCCGCACGACCTCGGCGACACCGCTGGTGACGGCCTCGGTGTCGTCGACGTCCACGACCACACCGGTCCAGCCGGTGCCGCCGGTTCCGCGGCGGCTCGCCCCGACCACCGTCCAGCCCGACGCGGCGAACCGATCCGCGCAGGCGCGGCCGATGCCCGCCGATGCACCAGTGATCAGCACTACTGCGGCGTGTCCCTCCATTGCTCCGCCTTCCGGTCGTTGCGTTGCGGCACAGTGCTTTTCGACTCCGATCGCGGACTCGCCGGTCACCGTCGGTCTCCTGCCGCGCGCGTGGCCTCGACCAGCCGGTCGAGGGCGTACTCGACGTCGTCCTCGCTGTGGTCGGCATTGGCGAAGAAGCGCAGCCGGCACTGGTCCTGGGCGACCGCGGGGTAGCCGATGGGCATTACGTTGACCCCGGCGGCGAGGAGCGCGTTGGACACGCTCATCGTCAGCTCCCACTGGCCCAGGATGATCGGGATCACGGCCGACTCACGGGAAACCCCGATGTCCAACCCCCTGGCCCGCGCGGCGGTTCTGAGGAACTCCGCGAGCTGCCGCACCCTGGAGACCCGTTCGGGCTCGTCGCGGACGACGCGGATGGCCTCCAGCGCCGCGGCGGCGTTGGCCGGTGAGATCCCGGTGCTGAAGATGTGCAGCGGCGTGGTGTACCGGAGATACTCGATCACGGGGTCACGGGCGGCGATGTACCCGCCCAGGCTGCCCAAGGCCTTGCTCAGCGTTCCCATCCAGAGGTCGACATCGGTGCGGTTCACGCCGTGGTGCTCACCGATGCCCGCGCCCGTCGCGCCGAGCACGCCGACGGAATGGGCTTCGTCGACCATGATCATCGCGTCGTGCCGCTTCGCGACCTCGATGAACCGCGGCAGGTCTGGCACGTCCCCGTCCTGGCTGTACACCCCCTCGATCACGACCAACGCCCTGCGGTGGCGGTGTCGCGCCAGACGCAGCCGCTCGTCGAGCGCGGCCCAGTCGTTGTGCGGGAACGGTTGGCGCTGCGCTCCCGACAGCACGCAGCCGCGCACGACGCTGTCGTGGATCCACTGGTCGTGCAGGATCACGTCGGGTGGTCCGAACAGGTGCCCGACGGTGGCGACGTTGGTGGCGTGGCCGCCGGCGAAGACCATCGCGGACTCGGTGCCCAGGAACTCGGCGATCTCCGCGGTGAGCTCCTCGTGCAGCGGTGTCTCACCGCACAGCAGCGGAGTCGCCGACGCGGAGGTCCCGTAGCGGTCGATGGCCGCCTTGGCCGCCTCGCGGACGCGGGGGTGGTTGGACAGCGCGAGGTAGTTGAACGCCGCGAAGTTCACGACCCGTTCCCCGGCGACCGTCGTGCGCCCGGAGTTGTAACCGTCGTGGACGCGGTTGTAGGGGTTGGCACCGGTGAGCTCGACCTGCTGCCGGCGCTGCCGCAGGGCGACGTACTCCGGCCACTGCTCGAACCTCGTTCCTGCCCTAGCTGGGAGAACCTCGGCCTCGGGTGTGGCAGCGGGCGCGTCCTCACCGACGTCCAGCAGCTCCATCAACTGGGCCACGGTGGGATCCCTGGTGAGCACCTGCCGCAACTGATCGGCCTGGCCGTCGGTCCGCGGCACGAGCCGCCGGTGCAACTCGGTCGCCATCAGCGAGTCGAAGCCGAGGTCGGCGCCCAGTCGCGCGTGCGGGGCGATCTGGTCCAAGGCGAATCCCGACACGTGCGAGAGGTGGTCCAGAACCTCTTGCCGGTTCAGCACGCGACCGGCGACCGCCGGGGCAGAGGGAGCACCTGCGGGCACGCGGAGAGCTCCGGAGGCTTCGCTCGTGGTCGTCGTGTCCAACCAGTACGACTGCGGTTCGTAGACGGCGTGCGGAACGCTCACGGCCACGCGGGGCCGGTCCGGATCCAGTGCCGCCCAGTCCACGCTGCCGTCCGAGCAGTGCAGGCGTCCCAGCGAACGCAGCAGGATCTCCCACTCGTGCCCGGAACGCAGTGAGGGCAACCAGAGCACGTCGTCGTCCTCGGAGCTCATGCCCCGGCCGAGCGTGAGCAGAGTCGACCTGGGACCGATCTCGGCGAAGGCGTCGCACCCCAACTGCTGCAGGGTGGTGAACCCGTCCGCGAACATCACCGGGCTGAGCATGTGGTCCACCCAGTAGGTCCCGCCCAGGTCGTCAACCACCTTGCCGGTCATGTCGCTGACGAACGGTGTCGCCGGCATGCCGAACCGCACGGTCCGGACGGCGTCGCGCAGCAGTGGCGCCGCACCGGTCATCGTCGGCGAGTGGAACGCGTGCGAGACCTGGAGGCGGCGGACCGCGACCGAACCGGCCTCGAGCTCGCGCTGAACGCGGGAGACGGCATCGATCGGCCCGGACAGCACCAGGTGATCGGGTGAGTTGACCGCGGCGACGACCACCGAGGGCTCCTCCTCGGCGACCGCACGGATGATCTCCGCGTCGCCCACGCAGGCGATCATGGCGCCGGTCGCGCTCTGCGCGTCCATGTGCCGGGCGCGCAGGGCGACGAGGGTGAGCACGTCGTCGAACCGGACCGCACCCGACACGCAGGCGGCGCTGTAGGCACCGACGCTGTGTCCCAGCACCGCCACCGGTCGCACCCCGAGTGCCGTCCACAGCCGGGCGAGGGCGACCTCCAGCGCGACCAGGGCCGGTTGGCAGTAGCGCGTCCGCGCCAGCAGGTCCGCGTCCTGCTCGGCGAAGAGCAGGTCGGGAAGCGCGCGGTCGAGCAACGGCCGCAGCACGCAATCCGCGTGGTCGATGGTGTTCCGGAACACCGGATGGCCCTCGTAGAGCTCGCGCCCCATCCCCGGGTACTGCGCGCCCTGGCCGCTGAACAGGAACGCGACCTGCCGTTCGCGCGCGGCGTCGACGTCCTGGACCAGCGCGGTCGACGGGGTGTCGCGCGCCAGCGAGGCCAGTGCGGCGTCGAGCTCCGCGGCGGTCCTGCCGACCACCGCCGCGCGATGGCGCAGCAGCGCGCGTCCGGTGTTCGCCGCGCGGCACAGGTCGGCCGTCCTGGTGGCGGGGTTCGCCGCGATGTGCCGCCGGTAGCGCTCGGCCAGCGTGCGCAGCGCGGTGGGTGTGTGTCCGGACAAGGACAACACGTGCGCGGTGCGCTCCGGTGTGTCGGCGGTGACCTCAACGCGCGGGGCCCGCTCGAGGACGACGTGCGCGTTCGAGCCACCGAAACCGAACGAGCTGACCGCCGCGCGGGCGGTACCGCGCGTCGGCAGTGCGATTCGCCGCGTGGACACGGACAGCCCCGAGTCGGTCCAGGCCAGCCGGGTGCTCGGGGTCGTCAGGTGCAGCTGCGGTGGCACCTCACCGTGATGCACGACCAGCGCCGCCTTGATCAGCCCGGCGACCCCCGCGGCCGCCTCCAGGTGACCGATGCTGCTCTTGACCGACCCGATCAGGCACGGTTTGTCCTCGGGGCGGCCCGCGCCGTAGACGGCGGTCAGCGTCTCCCACTCGACCAGGTCACCGAGTTTGGTCGCGGTGCCGTGCGCCTCGACGTAGTCGATCTGCTCGGCGCTGAGCCCGGCCTTGGCGAGCGCACGCTCGATCACCCGTCGTTGCGCGGCTCCGCTCGGCGCGGTGATCCCGTTGGTGCGGCCGCCGTGCCCGACGGCGGACCCGTTGATCGTCGCGTAGACGCGGTCACCGTCGGCCAGCGCGCGCGAGAGCGGCTTCAGGTACACGATCCCCGCGCCTTCTCCGCGGACGTAGCCGTTGGCATCGTCGTCGAACACGCGGCAGCGGCCGTCCGGCGCGAGTATCCGCCCCTTCGCGAAGGCCGTCGTCAGCACCGGTGACAGCATGAGGTTGACACCGCCGGCGAGAGCGAGGCCGCATTCGTGCTCGCGCAGGCTCTGGCAGGCCAGGTGCACCGCGGTGAGCGATGAGGAGCACGCTGTGTCGAGGGCGATGCTCGGACCGCGCAGGTCGAGCAGGAACGACAGCCGGTTGGCCGCGATGGCGTGGGCGTTGCCCGTCGCGGTGTGCAGGTCGGGGTCGTCGTGCCGGCCCGATGGCAGGGTCGCGTAGTCGTTGCTGCTGATGCCGATGAACACGCCGACGTCGCTGCCGGCGAGGGCGGTCGGGGCGGTCCCGGCGTCTTCGACGCACTCCCAGGCGACTTCGAGCAGCAGCCGCTGCTGCGGATCCATCCGCTGGGCCTCGCGGGCGGAGATGCCGAAGAAGCGGGCGTCGAACTCGTCGACGTGATCGAGAAACCCGCCGTACCCCGGGCCGGCGGAGGAAGCGGCGTCCCAGCGCTGACGGGGGACCTCCGTGATGGCGTCACGTCCTTCCACCAACAGCTCCCAGAAGGACTGCACGTCGGGTGCGCCGGGGAACCTGCAGCCGATGCCCACGATCGCAACGGGTTCGTCGTCGCCGCGGTCGCTGCTCGTGGTGGCGGCCGGCCTGGTCGGTGCCGGGCGGCCGAACCGTCGCGCCAGGTCCCGGATGGTCGGGTGGTCGAACAGCACCGCGGGTGTCACCTCCTGGCCGAGCCAGGCGCCGAACTCGTCGGCGAGGGTCACCAGTTGCTGCGAGTTCACGCCGATCGCGGTCAGCGGCGCCGTGGTGTCGATCGCGCCGGTCGGCAGGCCGAGCACGTCCGCGAGCCGTGCGCGCAGCCACTCCTGGATCGCGGCCGGCGCCGGGACATCGCGCTGGTTCTCCCGGCGCTCCAGGGCCAGCAGCGTGTCCACTCGGGGCGCCACCAGCAGTGGTCCGATCGGCAGGGACGAGCCCAGAGCCGCTTCGGTGGTCCGGAGCACGGCGAGGAGCTGGGAGTAGTCGAGGCCGAGCTCGGCGAAGTCGCGGCCCGCGAGCTCCGTCCGTCCGGTGATGTCCGCGAGTACTTCGAGCGCCGTGGCCGCACTCGTCCGGCCGATACCGGCTCGTGGCAGGGAACTCCGCACCACACTCGCTGCCACAACAGGCAACGCGAAGTCGCGGAAGGATTCCGCGCACGCGCGTCGTCGCAGCTTGCCGCTGGTCGTCTTGGGCAGCGCGCCAGGGCGGAGCACCACGACGGCGTGCGGCGAAACCTCGTGCTCGGCCGCGATCCGGGCCCGCACCGCCGCGAGCAGGCCATCGGTGTCGTCCAGCCGGCTGCCTGCCGCCTCGAGGGCGACCACCATCTCCTCGGCGCCGTCCACGTCGATCGAGAACGCGACAACGCTGTTCGTCCTCGACGCGCTGATCGCCCTCTCGACCGTCGCCTCGATGTCCTGCGGGTAGTAGTTGTTGCCCTGCACGACCACGACGTCCTTGGCGCGGCTGACGACGAACAGCTCGCCCTCGGTCTGAAATCCGAGATCACCGGTGCGCAGGTAGGACGTTTCGGGCTCACCGGGGATGGTCGCCCGGTACGTCCGCCGGGTGTCCTCGTCCTTGCCCCAGTAGCCCTGGGCGACGCTCGGCCCCGCCACCCAGATCTCCCCGATGTGGCCTGGAGGAACCCGGTTCCCGGTGACCTCGTCGACGACGGCGACGGTGACGCCGGTGGCGGCGGGACCGCAGCCGACCAACCAGGTGCTGCGGACGGACTGGTCGGTTGCCGGCGCGGGAGCACCTTCAGCCACCGTGGCCGCGTCGAAAGCACGCTGCGTCGGCAGGGCCTCCGGTTCGGTCGCGGTCACCATCAGGGTCGCCTCCGCGAGCCCGTAGCACGGTGCGAAGGCGCGGCGGTCGAAGCCGCACGGCGCGAAGAACTCGGCGAAGCGGTCCAGGGTCTCTGATCGGACCGGCTCGGCGCCGTTGAGGGCGTGTCTCCACCGGGACAGGTCGAGGGCGTCCCGCTGCTCTTCGGTGACCTTGCGCAGGCAGTGTTCGTAGCCGAAGTTGGGGGCGCCCGAGGTGGTGGCGCCGGTCCGCCACAGGGTCTCCAGCCACAGCACCGGTCGCCGGACAAAAGCCATGGGAGACATGAAGTGCAGCGGTATGCCGCCGTAGAGGGCGTTGAGCACGCACCCGATCAGGCCGAGGTCGTGATGGGGCGGCAGCCAGGACACGATCGCAGAGTTCTCGTCGTGGCCGATCCTGCGGTGGATCGCGTCCAGGTTGTGCAGGAGATTGTCGTTGCTGAGCATGACGCCCTTCGGGGCCGAGGTCGACCCCGAGGTGTACTGCAGGAACGCCAGCGAGTCGCGGCTGGTACCCGGATCGTCCCACTGGTCCGCGAGCGACGTGTCCACCGCGTCGGTCATCAGGCACCGCACCGCGTCGAGCCCGATCGCTGCCATCTCGCGTTCGTGGGTCTCGGCGTGCTGGGCGAAGCTGCCCGTGGTCAGCGCGTGTGTCGCCCCGCAGTCCCGCACCATCGCGGCCAGCCGTTGCATCGACTGGCTGAAGCGGTTGGTGTCGACCGGATACGCCGGCACGGCGATGGCACCCGCGTACTGGCAACCGAAAAAAGCCCCGATGTGGTCCAGCCCCGGTTGGTGCAGCAGCAAGACCGGCTTGCCGCGCAACCCTTCTCGCTGAAGGCGAACCGCGACGGCCCGCGCGTACCTGTCGAGTTGGTGGTAGGTCCACGTCTGGCTGGCGTCCGAGTCCTCGACGAAGCGGTAGGCGAGCGCATCGGGCGCTCGTTCGACGTTGGCGCGCAACAACGCTGCGATCGTGGCTGACGCGGATGTGTTGGTACTGCTCATCTTCGATCCCGACCCATGACTGCACCCTCCCCAAGGTGGTGTCGGTGGGCACCCTTCAAGGCAGCAGGACCGCCTGCGGGACCCGTCCACAGCGTCGATGACGCACGAGGACGGCTACTCGCGGTGTCCTGACACCTGAAGCCGTGCGGAATATCCGATCTTCGCTCGAACCCGTTCGTCAGCGATGGCCCCGCAGGGATACCCCAGCGGCCGTGGAAAGATCGGTGTCGTAAACAAGCTGATCGTTCATTGCAACCCCCCGGTGCAGGCGACCCGAGCTGCGCGTGGCAACTGTCAATCGGAGTCGGTAGGAAACCGTAAGTCCTGTTCACCTGTGCGACAAGTCGCGTTCATCTCGTTCACTCGAACAGGCCAGTCGTCCCCAGGAGAACCTCGTCCACGCAGACCGGGGTCGATATGGTCGTTTCGTTCTCTTCATCGTTGCGAATGACCTTTTGGTTGTGTGCCAAAGGGATCGCAATGGATGTGTCATCCGATCACAGCACGTCCGGGTGATCATATGCCTGCTGTACAAGCTGAATGGAGCGATGCCGGCTTAAGTCGACCACAATGGACTGTTGACAGTCCATTGTGGTCTTATGTGGCGGGTCTGCCGAGCACCGTGCCCGAGCAGAAGTGTCGCGGTTATCGTTGACCGGTGATCAGCAACCTCGAGACGTTCCAGGACGAACTGGCGGCCAGCGGGTTTCCGCCGCTGGTCAACAAGCTGGCAGGGGCCGGCTTCCGGGGCCGGATCGCCACCCGCGACCTCGGGCCGCTGCGGCTGGTCTCCCTGGACACGCCCGAGAGCGCCTGCGTCGGGCGGGAGCGTGACGCCTCCGACGGCGAGAACCTGGCGATCAAGGTGATGGCCAGGGGCCGGACGCGGATCGAGCAAGGGCGCGGCGACGCCGAACTCGGGCCGACCGACCTGGTGCTGCTCGATCCCACGCGTGCGCTCCGGTTCGAGAGCACCGCCGCGGCGCATGTCACTATCCTGGTTCCGCGCCGGGAGCTTCGGATCCGGCCCGCGCAGATCGACCGGCTCATCGGCGTACGCATCGATGGCAGCCGCGGCCCGGGCGCTCTCGTCTCCGTGCTGGCCCGGGAGTCGGCGCGGTCGGCGACCGGGTTCCGCGAGGCGGAGGCGTTGCGGTCGGCGGCGGCGGTCGTCGAGCTGATCGCGGTGGCACTGGAGGCCCGGCTCGGCGACGAACAACCGGCCCCGGACGAGTGGCTGCGGGACCGGATCGCCGGCTACATCGAGGCTCGGCTGGCCGATCCCGATCTGTCCCCGCCCGGCATCGCCGCCGCCCATCACATCTCCGTACGCCGGCTGCACAAGCTGTTCGAGGACCAGCCGCTCACCGTCGCGGCGCTGATCCGCCGTCGCCGCCTGGAGCGCTGCCGGGCCGAACTGGCTGGAAGCGGACGTACGGTCACCGCCGTGGCCGCCCGGTGGGGGTTCTCCGATCCCACCCATTTCAGCAAGCTGTTCAAGGCGACGTACGGCTACAACGCCCGCGCACTGGTGACCAACAACCGTGCACAGACGACCAAGACGCACACAGCCGGCCCGGGAAAGGATGGTGGTGACCAAGGCAGGCAATAGCAAAAGGAGAAGTCGTGGCGAAGGTGAACATCGTCCGCCCCGGTGAGGGCGAGATCCTCGGCAGCGGTGCGCAGCAGATCCGCATCCTGGAGAACGGCGAGCACACCGACCACCGGCTGGGGTTCGCCGAGGTCACCATTCCGCCGGGCACGCCGAGCCCGTTGCAGCATCGCCACGCCCAGCACGACGAGGGCTTCTACGTGCTGGCGGGAACTTTCCGGTTCACCGTCGGCGAGGACCACTACGACGCCGGGCCGGGCACCTGGGTCATCGTGCCGACCGGGGCGCCGCACACGTTCGCCAACGTCGGCGACGACAACGCGGTCATGCTGAACACCTTCACGCCGGACCTGTATGTGCAGTACTTCCGCGACTTCAAGGCCATGATCGATTCCGGGCAACCGGTCAACGCAGAGACCATGGAACCGCTCTGGAAGAACTACGCCACCGAGATCTCGAACGAGTACGCCACGTGAAGCGCCTTCGACACGACCGTCATCGGCGGGGTTCCAGCACCAGCACGGGGATCGTTCGCCCGGTCTGGCTCGCGTAGTCCGCGTAGGGCGGGAAGGTCAGCACAGCCTCGTCCCACCACCGCGCCCGCTCGTCGTCGGTGACCTCGCGTGCGGTGCGCCGGGAGATCTCGGCCCGGTCCTGCACCACGACGTCTGGGTTGGCTTTGACGTTGTGGTACCACGACGGATTGGTGTCGGCGCCACCTGCCGAAGCCACGATGGCATAAACGCCGTCTCGTTCGATCCGGATCACCGGCGTTCGCCGCTCTGCTCCCGACTTCGCGCCAGTGGTGTGCAGCAGGATCACGGCTGTCTTCTTCCCGTCGACCTCGACGGCGATGCTGTCCGTCGTTCCGCTCTGGTCGACCAGGTCCAGAAGTTCTTTCATTTCTGTTCTCCATTCCTCAGGTTCCGGTCCAGAAACCGCTCGGCGTTTCCGCGGTAGATCTTGTGTCGGGTCACGGTGTCGAGGTGCTCGCTCGTGCGCACCACGGCGCCGGCCGGGCGTTCGCCCAGTGGGTAGGGGTAGTCGTTCATGGACACGAGATAGGTGGTGAGCTGGACGGCGTCCTGCAGCCGTGCACCGACGGCGCCGAGGACGTCGCGGATGTTCTCGATCACGGCACGGGTCTGTGCACGGATGTCGAGCGTCGTCGTACCCATCTCGTCGACCTCGACGCCGACGAACGTGTCCTGATCGCCACCGAGCGCGTGCACCGCGTCGCGGCCGCACTCGGTGGCGCTGCCTTGATGCTGGCGCTACGGCTCACCGACGGCGAGACGGCGTTTCACTCTCTCGACGCGGGGGTGGACTGGAACGTCGTGTTCCTCCTGCTCGGCATGATGATCATCGTCGGGGTGATCGAGCAGACCGGCCTGTTCGAGTACCTCGCCATCGCCGCGGCCAAGCGCGCCAAGGGAAAGCCCTACGCGGTGCTGGCGATGTTCGTCATCATCACCGGGACCGCGTCGGCCGCCCTGGACAACGTGACGACCGTGCTGCTGATCGCGCCGGTGACGTTCCTGGTGTGCGACCGCCTCGGCCTCAACCCGATCCCGTTCCTGATCGCCGAAGTGCTCGCGTCCAACATCGGCGGCACCGCCACGCTCATCGGTGACCCGCCGAACATCATCATCGCCAGCCGCTCCGGCTTGTCCTTCAACGACTTCCTGCTCCACCTGGCGCCGTTCATCGTGGTGCTGATGATCGTCTTCGTGGTCGTGTGCCGCTGGTTGTTCCGCGATTCGTTCGACTACAACGAGGAACGCGTCGCCGAGGTCATGGCGCTGTCCGAACGGGAGGCCATCCGCAACCGCACCCTGCTCGTGCAGAGCCTGATCGTCCTGGGCCTCGTCCTGGTCGGCTTCGTACTGCACAGCGCGCTGCACATCGAGCCCTCCGTCGTGGCACTGCTCGGCGCCGGGCTGCTGGTGCTGATCTCCAAGGTCACCACGGAGGACGCCATCGCCGATGTCGAGTGGGAGACCCTGGTCTTCTTCATGGGACTGTTCGTCATGGTCGGCGCACTCGTGAAGACCGGCGTCATCGACGAGGTGTCCCACGCACTCGCCAACTCCGTCGGCGGAGAGCCACTCCTCGCCGTCATGGCGCTGCTGGTCATCTCAGCACTGCTGTCGGCCATTGTGGACAACATCCCCTACGTCGCGACGATGGCCCCGATCGTCAGCGAACTCGTTGCCGCACAGGGGCAGTCGCCGCAATCGCAGTCGATGTGGTGGGCGCTCGCCCTAGGAGCGGACCTCGGTGGCAACGCCACCGCGGTCGGCGCGAGCGCGAACGTCGTCGTGCTCGGTCTCGCCGCGCGCAACGGCACCCCGATCAGCTTCTGGAAGTTCACCCGCTACGGCTCGATCGTCGCCGGCCTGTCCCTCCTGCTCGCAGCGCCCTATCTGTGGCTGAGGTACTTCGTGCTTGCCTGAACTGCGGCAACGCGGGCGATTGAAGGGAACTCGGATGATCCAACGGCAAGAAGCCTGTTTTTCTCTTCGCCCGTGGCGCACACTCGACTTGTGGACAGGCAAGCGGTTCACGATGACCTTGAGCGCGTGAGAGAGACGTTTCGCGCGCTGCTCCTTGGCGCGGCGGAGGCTCAGCTCCGTCGTCGCTCGAACGGCACGCATTGGAACAATCGGCAGTTGCTGTTCCACATGTTGCTCGGCTTCCTGATCATGCGGGCGCTGCTGGCTCTGGCGAAGCTCGTTGCTCGGCTGCCGGCGTGGTTCGGCCGTGGCTGGGCGAGGCTGCTCAACGTGGGTGCGAAGCCGTTCGACGTGGTCAACTTCGTCGGCTCCTGGCTCGGAGGCAGTGTGATGCCTCGCAAAGCGATGGTCGTCCTGTGCGACCGCACCATCGCGGCGTTGCACCGGCGTCTAGACCTGGAGAACGACAGAAGCTTGGCGCGGGGGATGCCGTATCCGACGCGGTGGGATCCGTTTTTCCGCGAGTTCATGACGGTGGCGGACCTGTACCGCTTCCCGGTGCAACACTTCGACTTCCACCGTGAGCAGCTCTCACTGAGCTGAGCCGGTGGTGTGGTTGGGGTCTAAGCAACTGGCCGGAAGTCCTGTCCGAAACCGTGTGGCCTCCGTTGGTGCCATGAGCCCTGCGGGGACCCTGTTGGCTGATCGCGCTCGACCCGGAGCTGGAGCCGGGATTGTTCAGCATGTCCGAGTGTGCCCGCTGTGCTGAGGTTGATGAAAGCTCCCCTCATCAACGTCCAGCGGACAGATGGGCACCGCCCGGTATGTCCGATCCCCGTCCGCGCCACATGAAGATGCACATCTGCTTGCCGCCGAGTCGACCATGACCGCGATACGACGCTCAACCTGGTCGCCGTGCGCCGGACCGGCGTGCCTGGCGTGATTGCCCTGTTGGTTGTAGGTAAGTGCCTGTTGATGTTGAGTTGGTGGTACTTGCAGACGCCATCAACGCAAGGTGGGGGTGTGCTCGATCGGG
The DNA here is from genome assembly GCF_002150765.1 of Lentzea kentuckyensis. Classification (GTDB taxonomy): domain Bacteria; phylum Actinomycetota; class Actinomycetes; order Mycobacteriales; family Pseudonocardiaceae; genus Lentzea; species Lentzea kentuckyensis. The sequence continues at coordinate 39,497 of NZ_MUYM01000040.1, read as the reverse complement.
TTACGGACACAACTTCTGGCAGCCTGCTTAGTTGGTTGTTCGGCGTTCGAGGAACACGGTGTCGCGCCACACACCGTGGTGTTGGGCGATGCGTTCGCGGACGCCGAGGGTGCGGAAGCCCGCGGAGTGGTGCAGGGCGAGGCTCGCGCGGTTCTCGGGGAAGATCGAGGTCTGCAACGTCCACAGGCCGGCGGCATCGGCCGCGGTGACCAGTTGGTGCAGCAGGGCTTTGCCGACACCTCGGCCGCGGAAGTCGGCGGCGACGTAGACGGAGTGCTCTGCGACACCGGCGTAGCAGTCCCGTGTGGACACCGGTGTGGCGGCTGCCCAGCCTGCTACCGTGCCGTCGATCTCGGCGATCCAGCGGTGGTCGCGCAGCCACTTGGCGTCGAGCACTCTGCGTTGGGGGACGTCGGTTTCGAAGGTCGCGTCGCCGGTGGCGATGCCCTCGGCGTAGATGCGGCGCACGGCGGTCCAGTCCTCGTCGCGCATCGCGCGGACGGTCACGTCGAGCGGCAGGTTCTCCGGGCAGCACGGGCGCGGTGCGAGCACCCCCATGACGACGTCAGCGGCGTGCGGCAAGCCGGTGCAGCACGACGGGTTCACGCTGACGTGGGTGGCAGTGCCTTCCTTGTGCACCCGCACGAAGCCCACGTCGGCGAGCTTGCGCACATGATGCGAGCAGGTGGACTGGCTGATGCCCAGCAGTTCCGTCAGCTCACCCACGGTCATCGCGCGGCCCGAGATGGCAACAGCGTGCAGCAGCCGCACTCGGGTCGGCTCGGCGAGGCACGCGAACCACTCCGCGTAGGTCGCGGCATCGCCGGTGGACAGCACGGCTGGGGTGGACGCTGTGGTCGTCATGGCTGAAGTATCGACGCAAATCGATGGTTGCGTCAATCGATCCCGGTCGATACAGTCCGGGCGTTGATTTGAAATTCTTCGATGCAAGGGGTGTGCGGTGAGCGAGTTGCCAGTCGTTGTGGTGGGTGCCGGACCTGCGGGTTTGTCCGCGGCGGCGAACTTGGTCGAACGAGGCGAGTGGGTACTCGTGCTGGAGGCGGGCGATCAGGCTGGTGCAGCCGTGTCGCAGTGGAACCATGTCCGGCTGTTCTCGCAGTGGAGCGAGCTGGTCGACCCGGCGGCCGAGCGGCTGCTGAGTCGGGTGGGATGGGTGCGGCCCGATGGTGACACCTACCCGAGCGGTGGCGAGTGGGCGGAGCAGTACTTGCGCCCGCTGGCCGAGGTGCTGGGTGACCGGGTGCGATTCGGTGCGCGCGTGGTGGGTGTGGCGCGGCGCGGGAGGGACCGGATTGTCGATGCCGGACGTGAGGACGAGCCGCTGACGGTGCATGTGCAGACCGCAGAGGGGGAAGAGCGGATCACGGCGCGTGCGGTGATCGACGCTTCGGGTACCTGGGGTTCGCCGAACCCGCTGGGTGGCGACGGTCTTCCCGCGGCCGGCGAGAAGGCGGCCGCCGGGCAGATCACTTACCGCGTGCCGGATCTCACGGCAGAACGCGCTCGCTACGCGGGCAAGCGGATCGCGGTCGCGGGCAGCGGTCATTCCGCACTCACGGCGTTGGTGGTGCTGGCCGAGCTCGCGGAGCAGGAGCCGGGCACGAAGGTCGTGTGGCTGTTGCGGCGCGGCGTGGTCGGCAACGTGTTCGGTGGCGGCGAGGCCGACCAGCTGCCGGCGCGTGGTGCGTTGGGACTGCGGGCACGAAAGGCGGCGGAGGCCGGGCACATCGAGACCGTGACCGGGTTCCGCACGGCGGCGGTCGAGCGTGCCGCGGATGGCAGCCTGACGCTGGAGTCGTTCGACGGCCACCGGGTCGGGGGTGTCGACGAAGTCGTTGTGCTGACCGGATTCCGACCGGACCTGTCGTGGCTCTCGGAGATCAGGCTGGACCTGGACCCGGTGTTGCAGGCGCCGACGAAGCTGGCGCCGTTGATCGACCCGAACGTCCACTCCTGTGGCACCGTCTACCCACACGGTGAAAACGAGCTGCGGCACCCCGAGCCGGGTGTTTACCTGGTCGGCATGAAGAGCTACGGTCGCGCACCCACGTTCCTGTCGCTCACCGGCTACGAGCAAGCCCGTTCTGTCGTGGCCGCGATCACCGGTGACCACGAGGCAGCCAGGCGTGTCGAGCTCGTGCTGCCCGAAACCGGGGTGTGCGGAGGTGCCGGAGTGTTCGACGCGCCGGCCGAGCAGAAGAACGAGGGTGGCTGCTGCGCCTCGCCGGAGCGCGGTGAGCTGACGATCGGCCTCGCGCCCAGTGCACGCTGACACAACGGCGCGGCCCGGCATCGACGCCGGACTGCGCCGGGTGCTGATCGTGTTGTGCACCACCGAGATCATCAGCTGGGGCGTGGTCTACTACGCCTTCCCGGTGCTGCTGCCGACCATCAGCGCGCGCACGGGCTGGTCGCTCGCGGTGATCACGGCCGGGTTCTCGGCGAGTCAGATCGTCGCGGGTCTGGTGGGGATTCCGGTGGGCAAGCTGCTCGATCGGCACGGCCCGCGCGTCATCATGACCAGTGGTTCCGTGGTCGCTGTGCTCGCGCTCGTCGGGTTGGCGACGGCGAAGGAGCTGGTGTGGTTCACCGCGGCGTGGCTGCTGGCCGGTGTCGCGATGGCGGGGATCTTCTACGCACCGGCGTTCGCCGCGCTGACCCGCTGGTACGGGCCGCGCCGGGTGTCCGCGCTGACCGCGCTCACGCTGGTCGCCGGGCTGGCCAGCACCGTGTTCGCGCCGCTGACCGCGGTGCTGAACGATCACCTGGACTGGCGCGGCACCTACCTCGTGCTGGCTGGATTCCTTGCTGTCACGACGATTCCGCTGCACCTGTGGGGACTGCGGCTGCCGTGGCCGGCGGTTGAGCACGAGGCCGCGCACGCTCCGTCGGCGGTGGCGCGCAGCAGGCCGTTCCTGGTGCTCGTGGTGGCGATGAGCCTGGCCGCGTTCAGCGTGTACGCCGTCGTGATCAACCTCGTCCCGCTGCTGACCGAACGCGGCATGACGACCTCGGCCGCCGCGGTCGCGCTCGGTCTGGGTGGGCTGGGGCAGGTGCTCGGCCGGCTCGGTTACGCCAGGTTGGCCGCGAAGACCTCGGTGCGCACCCGCACGTTGCTGGTCCTGTTGGTGAGCGCGGTGGTGACGGCGCTGCTGGGCGTGGTGCCCGGCCCGGCTCTGCTGCTGATCGCGGGCTCGATCCTGGCCGGTGTCACGCGCGGGATCTTCACGCTGGTGCAGGCGACCGCGATCACCGACCGGTGGGGAGCCGTCCACTACGGACAGCTCAACGGCCTGCTCACCGCTCCCGTCATGCTCACGGCCGCGATCTCGCCGTGGGCAGGCAGCGCCCTGGCGGCGTGGCTGGGTGGTTTCCCGGCGGTGTTCGTGGTGCTGGGCGCCGTCGGAGTGCTGGCGGCCGTGTTGTCGACCGCCAGCGTGCCGCGTTAGCCGAGAAGGTCGGCGACCAAGCCGCGCACCCGGCGGTCGATGTCGTCCCGGATCGGTCGCACCGCGTCGATGCCCTGACCGGCCGGGTCGTCGAGCTGCCAGTCCAGGTAGCGCTTGCCGGGGAACACGGGGCAGGTGTCGCCGCAGCCCATGGTGATCACCACGTCGGACGCCTCGACGTCCTCGGTCGTGAGCTTCGACGGCACCTCGGCGGTGATGTCGAGTCCCCACTCCGCGAGCGCGGCGGCGGCCGCGGGGTTGACCTTCTCCGCGGGCTCGGAACCGGCCGAGCGGACGGCGATGCGGCCCATGCCGTAGTGCTGCAGCAGTGCCGCGGCCATCTGGGAGCGGCCCGCGTTGTGCACGCAGACGAACAGCACCTCGGGGGTTGTGGACACGGTCATCTCCTCGTTGCGGCGGTCGATGTCGTCGCGCACGCGTGTATCGACTTTTGTCAATCCAAGCCGATATGGTAATCGTCATGACGAGCCCGGACCAGACACTGCTCGACTCGACGGCCGCCGCACGCCTGTTCAAGGCCCTCGGCGATCCGATCCGGGTCGAGCTGGTCGGGCTCGTGCGGAGGACCGAGGGGCAGGAGGCGTGCTTCTGCGACCTGGCCGACCAGTTCGACATGCCGCAGTCGTCGCTGAGCCATCACCTCAAGATCCTTGTGCAGGCCGGTGTGCTCAGCCGCGAACGGCGCGGCACCTGGAGCTGGTACCGCATCGACAACGACGCCATCGACACCCTCGCGGCGGTGCTGGCGCCAGGAGGACCGCTGCGCGACACCAGCGCGTGCTGCGACTGACCTGAACACGAGAACACCGCCGGCGTGGTCGGACCGCCTTCGAGTTCACTGTTCGAGCATGCCGGGTCCGAAGACCTCGTACCTGATGTCGTCGGTGTGCACACCGCGGCGAAGGAGTCCGGCGCGCGCGTCGCGCATGAAGGCGATCGGGCCGCACAGGTAGATGATCACGTTGGCGGGCAACGGGATCGCCTCCACGTCGATGCGGCCGGGGCGGCCTCCCTCGTCGCCGTTCTCATACCAGGTCAGCTGCTGGAAGTCGGCGAGGCGGCTGTACTCCTCGCGGTGTGCGTGCCGGTCCGCGGAGATCTCGGCGTGCACTGCGACGACCGTCCGTTCGGGCTGGGTGGCGGCCAGGTGGTCGAGCATCGACAGCATCGGGGTGATGCCGATGCCCGCGCTGATCAGCACCACGGGCCGGTCGCCGTGGTCGAGCGTGACCTCACCGGCCGGCGGGCCGACGAGCAGGATGTCGTCGGTGTGCACGTGGTCGTGCAGGAAGTTCGACACCGCGCCGTCCGGGGAGTCACCCGCGCCGCGCACGCGGCGCACGGTGATGCGCAGCTCGTCACGGCCCGGTGCCTGCGACAGCGAGTACTGGCGCGGCTGCCGCCGGCCGTCCGGCAGGCCGACCGCCACGGAGACGTACTGGCCGGGCTCGAAGGTGGGAACGGGGCCGCCGTCGTCGGGCAGCAGCGTGAAGGAAATGGTGTCCACCGCCTCGTTCTCGCGCTTGGCGACGCGCCAGGGCCGCCAGAGCGTGTCGGGGGTGACGCCGGCCTGCTGGAACAGGCGGGCCTCTGCGGCGATCAGGGAGACCGCGAACAGCCAGTAGACCTCGTCCCAGGCGGCGGCGATCTCGGGGGTGACGGCGTCGCCGAGGACGGTGGCGACGGCGGCGATGAGGTGCTTGCCGACGATCGGGTACTGGTCGGGGCGCACGCCGAGGGAGACGTGCTTGTGGGCGATGCGGTCGGCGATCGGTCCGAACGGGGTTCCGTCGAGCAGGTGCTGGGCGTAGGCGACGACCGCCGCGGCGAGCGCGATCTGCTGCTTGCCGCTGGCCTGGTTGCCCTGGTTGAAGAGGTTCAGCAGGTCGGGGTGCGCGGCGAACATCGACGGGTAGAACTCGGCGGTGATCTCGGCGGCGTGGTCGCGCACGACGGGCAGGGTCGCGCGAACAACGGCAGCCGAAGCAGCTGAAAGCACAGGTTTCTCCTCTGACGGTGTGTTCTGCTCGCTTTCGAGCCTGCGTGATCAGGTGGGGGAGGATGCAGTTAGGAAGGTCGCTTCCGGGTGAGGACCTTGGTCCCGACGCCCGCGCGGACCAGAACGGCGACGCATGTCATGGCCATCACCGGTTGCAGCGGGCTGAACGTGCGAATGATCGCGATCTGGTCACGGTCATCCCTCCTTCAGAAGCGTTCGTGTCTGGGTGGCGATTTCGACGTCCTCGCGGGCCTCGATGACCAACACCTGCATCGGGTTGAGGAACTCCAAGCCGGCAACGGTGTCTGTGCGCAGCGCGGCGTCGTGCTCGCCAGCCCCGCCGGTGAAGACGAGCACGTCGATGCCTCCCAGCGAGGCGACCATGGCGGCGATGCCCTGGCGCAGCCGGTGCACGTACACCTGCAGCGCGAGAATCGCGTGCTCGTCGCCGTTGTCCGCGGCCTCGCGCACGTCGCGCAGGTCGCCGTCGACCTCGGACAGGCCGGCGAGCCCGGAGTGGTGTTCCAACCCGTCTTCGAGTTCGTCCAGCGTCAGTCCGGCTCGTTGCAGCCACACGAGCAGGCCGGGGTCGACGTCGCCGCTGCGCGTGGCCATCACGAGGCCTGCCAACGGGGTGAAGCCCATCGTCGTGTCGACCGAACGACCATTCGCGACGGCCGCGAGCGACGCCCCGGAGCCGAGATGGCAGCACACGATCCGAGCGCCCGGCTTACCCGCCAGCTCGGCGGCTCGGCGTGACGCGTAGGCATGGGACAGGCCGTGGAACCCGTATTTGCGCAGGTCCCATTTCCGTCGCCACGCAGCGGGCAGGGCGTAAGTCGTGGCGGCTTCGGACATGGTGGCGTGGAAGGCGGTGTCGAAGCAGGCCACCTGAGGAACGTCGGGCAGCAGTCGGCGAGCAGCGTCGATGCCGGCGAGCGCGCGGGGTTGGTGCAGCGGCGCGAGCCCGGTGAGCGTCTCCAGATCGGCGTGCACGTCGTCGTTGATCACGGTGGCTCTGGTGAACGTGGAGCCGCCGTGGACGACGCGGTGCCCGACGGCGTTCACCGATGGCGCGCCACGGAGGAACTCCTCCAGCGGGCCGGTTTCGTCCCCGCCGGACCAGCGTTCGATCGTGGTGCCGGCGAGGACGATGTCGTCCTCGCCGAGCACGCGGAGCTTCAGGCTGGACGAGCCCGCGTTGACCACGAGCACGTTCACTGCCAGGTCCAGTCGCGGATCTCGGGCATGTCCTCGCCGTGCTCTCGGATCCAGGTGTGGTGGCGGGTGCGCTGGTCCTGCATGAGCTGCCGCAGCCGAGCGGCTTTTTGGCCGAGGCCAGGCACGCGGTCGACGACGTCGATCACCAGGCGGTAGCGGTCCATGTCGTTGAGCACGAGCATGTCGAACGGCGTGGTGGTCGTGCCTTCTTCTTTGTAGCCGCGGACGTGCAGGTTGTGGTGGTTTGTGCGCCGGTAGGTCAGGCGGTGGATGAGCCACGGGTAGCCGTGGTACGCGAAGATCACCGGGCGATCCACCGTGAACAGTGCGTCGAACTCGCGGTCCGGCATGCCGTGCGGGTGTTCGGTGTCGGGCTGCAGGCGCATCAGGTCGACCACGTTGACCACGCGGACGCGCAACGAGGGCAGGTGTTCGCGCAGCAGTTTCGTCGCGGCGAGCACTTCGACGGTCGGTGCGTCGCCGGCGCACGCCAGCACCACATCGGGTTCGTCCTCGTCGTTGCTGGCCCACTCCCAGATGCCTGCGCCGCGCGCGCAGTGCAGGATCGCCTCGTCCACGGAAAGCCAGTCCGGCGTCTCGTTCTTGCCGGCGACGATGACGTTCACGTAGTTCTTGCTGCGCAGGCAGTGGTCGGCGACGGAGAGCAGCGTGTTGGTGTCCGGCGGCAGGTAGACGCGGACGACCTCGGCCTTCTTGTTCATGACGTGATCGATGAAGCCGGGGTCCTGGTGGGAGAAGCCGTTGTGGTCCTGGCGCCACACGTGCGAGCTGAGCAGGTAGTTCAGCGAGGCGATCGGCCGGCGCCACTCCAGTTTCTGGTGGGTCTTGAGCCACTTGGCGTGCTGGTTGAACATCGAGTCGATGATGTGGATGAACGCCTCGTAGCAGTTGAACAGGCCGTGGCGGCCGGTGAGCAGGTAGCCCTCCAGCATGCCCTGGCACAGGTGCTCGGACAGCACCTCCACCACGCGGCCGTCGTGCACCAGGTGCTCGTCGACCGGCAACGTCTCGGCCTGCCACTGCTTTCCGGTCACTTCGTAGACGGCGTCGAGCCGGTTGGACGCGGTCTCGTCCGGGCCGAAGATCCGGAACGAGCGTGCGTCGGCGTTGAGCGTGACGATGTCCCTCAGCATCCGGCCGAGCACCCTGGTCGGCTCGGAGTGCGTGGCGCCGTTCTTGACCACCTCGGCGGCGTGAGCGCGGACACCGGGCATCTTCAGCTCGCGCAACAACAGCCCGCCGTTCGCGTGCGGGGTGGCGCCCATCCGGTGATCACCGTCCGGCACGAGATCGGTGAGCTCCGGGCGCGGCGCGCCGTGCTCGTCGAAGAGCTCGCTCGGCCGGTAGCTGTGCAGCCAGGTTTCCAGCTGCCGCAGGTGTTCCGGGTTGTCGCGCACCCCGGCCAGCGGCACCTGGTGGGCACGCCAGGTGTTCTCCACCGGCACACCATCCACTTCGGACGGACCGGTCCAGCCCTTGGGACTGCGCAGCACGATCATCGGCCGTTCGCCCTGCTGGATCTGGTCGACGACCTGGTCGAGCACGTCGGCCATGCGGGCGTGCATGGCTTTCGGCTCGTCACCTTCGACGTAGGACGGCGCGTAGCCGTAGCCGCGCAGCAGCGAGTCGAGCTCGTCGTGCGGGATGCGGGCGAGCAGACTGGGGTTGGCGATCTTGTACCCGTTCAGGTGCAGGATCGGCAGCACCGCGCCATCACTCCGCGGGTTGAGGAACTTGCCCGCGTGCCAGCTGGTGGCGAGCGGCCCGGTCTCCGCCTCGCCGTCGCCGACCACGCACGCCACGATCAGGCCGGGGTTGTCGAACGCGGCACCGAACGCGTGCGCCAGCGAGTAGCCCAGCTCGCCACCCTCGTGGATCGAACCGGGCACCTCGGGCGCGACGTGGCTGGGCACGCCGCCGGGGAACGAGAACTGCCGGAACAGCTTTCGCATGCCCTCGCCGTCGCGCGGCACGTCCGGATACGTCTCGCTGTAGCTGCCCTCCAGCCAGGTGTTCGCCAGCAGTGCGGGGCCGCCGTGGCCGGGACCGGTCACGAACAGCACGTCGAGGTCGCGCTCGCGGATGATCCGGTTGAGGTGGGCGTAGATGAAGTTCAGACCGGGCGTGGTGCCCCAGTGGCCCAGCAGTCTGGGCTTGATGTGGTCGGGGGTCAGCGGTTCGGTCAACAGCGGGTTGTCCATCAGGTAGATCTGGCCGGCCGACAGGTAGTTGGCGGCTCGCCAGTACGCGTCGACCAGCTCGAGGTCGGCGTTCGCCATCTCGCGCTCCTCACTCGGGTTGGTGCTCTCCACGCTGCCGCTCCGGGCGATCGCGGGACAGGGCATCCGGTCCACGTCGGCCGGGGCGTTGGTCCCTGTCCGGTCCGTGCGTGCAGAGGTCTTCTGGAGCAATGGAGATGGCAGGGAAGCCGGTGATCGACCGGGCGAGCACGACGGATCGCGCGTTCCTCGCGATGGACGGCGGACGCACGCCAGAGCACTTCGGGGTGATCCTGCTGTTCGACGAGGCCGACGGGTTCGTTCTGGGGAACGCTCGGAGGTTGCTCGCCGACCGGGTCGGCGCGGTGCCTCGGCTGCGGCAGCGACTGGTCACGACGCCGTTCGGCTGTGGCGGGCCGATCTGGGTCGATGACGCGGGATTCGACGTTCAGCGGCGAATTCGCGTCGTTTCGTGCGCCCAACCGGGAGATGAGCGGGCATTGCTCGACACGGCGTATTCGCTTGTGGCGACACCGTTGCCGAGTTCGGGCCCGAGGTGGTCCGCGGCGTTCGTGACGGGGCTCGCCGACGGGCAGGTCGCGCTGGTGATCGCGGTGCATCACGTACTTGTGGACGGCGTCGGTGGCCTCGAGCTCCTGACCGCACTCGTTGATCCGGGACGAACGGCGCTCTCTCCCCGGCCGCGTCCAACTACCTGGCGCTTGGCACTTGACGCGTGGTCGAGCCGGATCCGCGCTGTCGGCCGGATCGGCACGGCCGTGCGCTTGCTGCGCGCATCAACGGCAGCGGCGGGCGGACTGCGCTCTCCGCGAGCCGAGGCGTGCTCGCTGCTGCGGCGCATCGGAGGAAGTCGCAGGCCCGCTGTGGTCCGCATTCCTGTTGCGGTACTTCGGGCTGCGGCGCACCAATACGGCGCCACGACCAACGACGCGATCCTCGTGGCGGTGGCGGCGGCGTTGAACCGAGTGCTGGCGTCCAGCGGGGAGTCTTTGAAGACCGTGGTGATCGGCGTGCCCGTCTCCGGTCACACAGCGGGAGAACCTGCGCGAGGAAACCTGGTCAGCCCACTCGTAGTGCCCGTTCCGGCTGTGGGTGACTTGGCCCAACGTTTGCGGTGCACCGCGGAGGTGGTTCGCTCGCACAAGGCCGCGGCCCAGGGACCGCCGCCGATCGCACTGCTCGGCTGGCTGTTCCGGCCGCTTGCCGCGTTCGGTGCGTTTCGCTGGTACATGAACCACCAGCGTCGGCTGCACACCCTGGTGAGCCACGTCCGTGGTCCTCGCGAGCTGATCTCGTTCGGCGGCTCGCCGATCCGGTCGGCCATCCCGATCGGAGTGGGCGGCGACGGGAACATGACCGTCTACTTCGAAGTGTTCACCTACGCGGGCACCGTCACCATCACCGCGATGGCTGATCCGGAACGGTTTCCCGACCCCGGCCTGATCGCCTGCGCACTGGGCGACGAACTCGACCTCATCAGCGCACGGGCAGGCCGCGGGTAGCGAACTGTTCGTGCACCCGGCGGACGAGCTCGGCGTCGGGGGAGGGGACGTCGGCCAGCGGGAACGGGATGCCGAGCGCGGCGTACTTGGGCGCGCCGAGTTTGTGGAACGGCAGGACCTCGACGCGTTCGACCGTGTTCAGGGTGCTGACGAACGAGGCGATGCCTTCGACGTTGGTCTCGGCGTCGGTGTGGCCAGGCACCAGCACGAACCTGATCCACATCGGCTTGCCCGACGCCGACAGCCGGCGGGCGAAGTCGAGCGTTGGTGCGACTTCCCCGCCAGTGACGTGCCGGTAGGTGGCCGGGTCCCAGGACTTGATGTCCAGCAGGACGAGATCGGTGTCGGTGAGCAGATCGTCGGATGCTCGCGCGCCGAGAAAGCCCGAGGTGTCGAGCGCGGTGTGCAGGCCGAGCTGCTTGGCGCGATGGAACACGGCGGCGGTGAAGCCGGGTTGCAGCAGCGGTTCTCCGCCGCTGATCGTCAGCCCGCCACCGGCGACCTCGATGAATCGCTGGTACTTGGCGACTTCGGCCATGACCTCGTCGACGGTCATGCGGTGGCCGTCGCGCATGTGCCAGGTGTCCGGGTTGTGGCAGTACAGGCACCGCAGCGGGCACCCGCTCAGGAAGAGCGCGAAGCGGGTGCCCGGTCCGTCGACCGCGGTGGCGATGTCCCACGAGTGGACTGATCCGGTGGTCACAGCGACTCGTGGAACGTGCGGTTGATGACGTCGCGTTGCTGCTCGGGCGTGAGCCGGATGAAGTTCACCGCGTAGCCCGAGACCCGGATGGTCAGCTGCGGGTGCTTCTCCGGGTGCGCCATCGCGTCGAGCAGGGTTTCGCGGTTGAGGACGTTGGCGTTGAGGTGGAACCCGCCGGCGTCGGTGTAGGCGTCGAGCACGCCGACGAGGTTGGTCACCTGCTCGTCCTCGGTGCTGCCGAGTCCGGACGGCGTGATCGTCGCGGTCAGCGAGATGCCGTCCTTTGCGTGCTCGTAGGGCAGTTTCGCCACCGACAGCGCCGCGGCCACGAGGCCGTGCTGGTCGCGCCCGTTCATCGGGTTGGCACCGGGCGCGAACGGCTCACCCGCGCGGCGGCCGTCCGGTGTGTTGCCGGTGTGCTTGCCGTAGACCACGTTCGAGGTGATGGTGAGCACCGACTGCGTGTGCACGGCGCCGCGGTGGGCGGGGTACTCGCGCACCTTGCGCATGAAGCTCTCGACCAACTCGACGGCGATCGCATCGGCGTGGTCGTCGTTGTTGCCGTACTTGGGGAAGTCGCCCTCGACCACGTAGTCGACCGCGAGTCCGTTCTCGTCGCGGATCACCCGCACACGGGCGTGCTGAATGGCCGACAGGCTGTCCGCCACCACCGACAACCCCGCGATACCGCATCCGAGCAGCCGCTGGAGCGGATGGTCGTGCAGCGCCATCTCGATGCGTTCGTAGGCGTACTTGTCGTGCATGAAGTGGATGATGTTGAGCGCTTCGACGTAGGTCTTCGCGAGCCAGTCAGTCATCCGGTCGAACGCCACCCTCACCTCCGCCGGGTCCAGGTACTCGGAGGTGATCGACGGGAACGCCGGTGCGACCTGAACTCCGGACAGCTCGTCGCGGCCTCCGTTGATCCCGTACAGCAGTGCCTTGGCGAGGTTGACGCGTGCGCCGAAGAGCTGCATCTGCTTGCCGACCTTCATCGCCGAGACGCAGCAGGCGATGGCGGTGTCGTCGCTGAACCACGGCCTGATCAGGTCGTCGTTCTCGTACTGGATCGAGCTGGTGTCGATGGAGACCTTGGCGCAGAACCGTTTGAAACCCTCGGGCAGACGGGGGGACCACAGCACCGTGAGGTTCGGTTCTGGTGCCGGGCCGAGGTTGTAGAGGGTTTGGAGGAATCGGAAGCTGGTGCGCGTGACCAGCGGCCTGCCGTCGTCGCCCATGCCGCCGATGGACTCGGTGACCCAGGTCGGGTCGCCGGAGAAGAGCTGGTCGTACTCCGGGGTGCGCAGGAACCGCACGATCCGAAGCTTGATGACGAGGTCGTCGACGAGCTCCTGTGCCTCGCGCTCGGTGAGCCGGCCCTCGTCGAGGTCGCGTTGCAGGTACAGGTCCAGGAACGTGGACGTGCGACCCAGCGACATCGCGGCTCCGTTCTGCTCCTTCACCGCCGCGAGGTACGCGAAGTACAGCCACTGCACGGCTTCCCGGCCGGTGGTGGCGGGCCGGGAGATGTCGTAGCCGTAGGACGCGGCCATGTCACGCAGCTCCGCCAGCGCCCGGACCTGCTCGGCCAGCTCCTCGCGGTCGCGGATGACGTCCTCTGTGGACATCAGGTCGTCCAGCGCCGCGCGTTCGGCCTTCTTCGCTTCGATCAGGTGGTCGACCCCATAAAGCGGCACCCGGCGGTAGTCACCGATGATCCGGCCCCGTCCATAGGCGTCCGGCAGACCGGTGATGATCCCGGCCTTGCGGGCGCGCAGGATCTCGGGTGTGTAGGCGTCGAAGACGCCGTCGTTGTGCGTCTTGCGATGCTTGGTGAAGATCTCCTTCACCTGAGGATCGAGCTCGTAGCCGTAGGTGTGCAGGCTCGTCTCGACCATCCGCAGCCCGCCGGTCGGCATGATCGCGCGCCGGAGAGGTGCATCGGTCTGCAAGCCCACAATGATCTCGTGCTCGCGGTCGATGTAGCCCGGGGCGTGTGCGGTGATCGACGAGGGGGTATGTGCGTCGACGTCGTAGATGCCGCGTGCGCGTTCCTCGACGAACATGTCGGTGAGCCCTTGCCAGAGCGCGGTCGTGCGGGGCGTCGGGCCGGACAGGAACTCGGCGTCGCCGGCGTAGGGCGTGTAGTTGGCCTGGATGAACCCGCGCACGTCGATCTCGTCGCACCACCGCCCGGCGCGGAACCCGCGCCAGGAAGCGGTGGTCGTGCGCTCGGTGGTGGCAGTCACCGGGTCAGCACCACCTTGAGCGCGCCGGTGTCACCGGCGTTTTCGAACACCTCGTACGCCTGCTCCATCTCGTCGAGTGCGAAGCGGTGGGTGATGAAGCGCTCGCCGTCGATCCGTCCGGACGCGACCATGCGCAGCAGCGTGGGGGTCGAGTTGGTGTCGACCAGACCGGTGGTGATGGTGACGTTGCGGATCCAGAGGTTCTCCAGGTGCAGGGTGGCGGCCTTGCCGTGCACGCCGACGTTGGCGACGTGCCCGCCTGGCCGCACGAGTTTCGTGCACAGCTCGAAGGTCTCCGGCAGGCCGACCGCCTCGATCGCGACGTCCGCGCCGAGTCCGCCGGTCAGCTCACCGATGACGCGCTCCGCCTCTTCGGCAGTCGCCGCGGTGATGTCCGCGCCGAACTGCTTGGCCGCGTCGAGACGGGAGGTCGCGAGGTCGACGGCGACGATGTGGGCCGGGCTGTAGAGCTGCGCGGTCTGGATCGCGGCGAGCCCGATCGGCCCGGCGCCGACGATGACGACCGTGTCGGCGGGCTTGATCCGTCCATTCAGGACACCCACCTCGTAGGAGGTCGGCAGGATGTCCGCGAGCACGACCGCGACGGTGTCGGTGACGTCGTCGGGCAGCAGGTGCGTGGAGGTGTCGGCGAACGGGACACGCACGTACTCCGCCTGCACTCCATCGGTTGTGTGGCCGAGGATCCAGCCTCCGCCGCCGAGGCACTGGCCGTAGCTGCCGACACGGCAGTACTGGCAGCGGCCGCACGACGTGATGCACGAGATCAGCACGCGGTCGCCCGGCTTGACGCCGGTGACCGAGGCTCCGACCTGTTCGATGACGCCGACTGCCTCGTGACCGAGGATGCGGCCCGGTTCGACCTCGGGGACGTCTCCCTTGAGGATGTGCAGGTCCGTTCCGCAGATCGTGACGGCGGTGACGCGGACGATCGCGTCGGTGGAGTCCTTGATCTCCGGCTTGGGCACGTCTTCCCACACGCGCTTGCCGGGACCGTGGTAGACCAGCGCCTTCATCGCAGTTCCTCTCATCGGTTCGTCATCTCCAGCCTTCTCAGGTCGCCGCGAGTGGTTGAGAGCCCGTGGTCCCGGACATCGCAGGACCTAAGGACCTCCTCTGCTTTCGCGGGGCGGACTTACGGTCGGGGCATGAAGCACGCGCTTGTGGTGTACGAGTCGATGTTCGGCAACACCAAGGAAATCGCCGAGGCCGTGGCTGAAGGGCTGCGTGGTGCGATGACTGTGAAAGTGGTCGAAGTCGGCTCCGCCCCGGTCGAGCTGAGCGACGAGGTCGGGTTGCTCGTGGTCGGCGGTCCGACGCACGCGTTCAGCATGAGCAGGCCCAGCACCCGCGCCGACGCCGCGACCAAGGGAGCCGGCAAGGAGGCTGCCGCGGGCGCCGGGTTGCGTGAGTGGGTCGAGCAGGTCGGGAATGGTGCGGTACGTCCGCCGGTCGCCGCGTTCGACACCAAGGTGAAGCGGCCGAAGTTGCCCGGCTCTGCTGCCCGTGCGGCACTGAAGCAGCTACGACGGGCTCATTTCCCGGTGCTCACCGCAGCGGAGAACTTCTACGTCGACGGCACGCAGGGTCCGCTGCTCGAAGGTGAACCCGATCGCGCCAGGAACTGGGGAGCCAAGTGCGCGGCCGAGGTGGGGTAGAAGCACCACCGTGATCGCCGGCGGCGGCTGCGCGCCGGCTCAGCTCGTGACTTGGGCGTTGTGCTTGACCGTGCGCAGAACGGCACGGCTGATGACCGCGACCGCAGGTGTGCTGAT
The DNA here is from genome assembly GCF_002150765.1 of Lentzea kentuckyensis. GTDB lineage: Bacteria > Actinomycetota > Actinomycetes > Mycobacteriales > Pseudonocardiaceae > Lentzea > Lentzea kentuckyensis. Next base: position 24,278 of record NZ_MUYM01000040.1, on the reverse strand, counting down.
CCGCCAGTAGCGGCGGAAGCTCAGCCACGCCTGCGGATCGGTGAGGGTCACGCGGATCTCGGAAGAGAGCAGTGTGCGCCGTTCGCCGTAGGGATGGGCGGTGAACGACCACACCACCTTGCCGAACCCGGGTTTGGCGAAGTCGGGGAAGTCCCTTGGCTCGCAGGGAAACCACTTCACGATCGGGCGCCAGAACTTGCCGATCCCGCCGAGCGCGATCTCGTGGCCGGGGTTCTCGCCGAGGATCATCCAGTCCGTGCCGGCGTCGAGGTCGTGCCACGTCAGCCTGGTGCGCTCGCGAGGCGGGCCGAGCTTGCGTGCTCGCCACCGTTCCGGCATCTCGCGGAACCACACGGCGAACGCCGCGGCACTGCCGTGCAGTTCCATGAGGTCCAGCTCGCGCAGCGATGTCCACGTGGCTGCGGGATCCGCGTTCACGAGAAGGTGGTCGGTGCGGCCGAACTCAGGCCTGGGTGCGAACCGGTCGGCGAGGAGCGGGGACGGCGACGGGGCCATGGTGTTCCTCCAGGACCGGTTGGTGCACCACGAGAACGGGGCACGGCGCGTGGTGGAGTGCGGCCCTCGTGACGCTACCGCTCTCGTGGGACTCGCCGGAACCGACGACGATCAGGTCGGTGTCGCCGCACCGCGCGATCGCCTCGTGCGGTTGCGCGCGAACGAGCACGGCGTGGTGCGGGAAGCCGTTCAGGATCGCGGCCGCACGGGCGAGGACGTACGAGTGGTCCGTGTCCACGCCGCACCGCGCCGGGGGTGGCGGTGCGGCGTGGAGAACGCGCAACGCCGCGCCACGGCGGTGGGCGACGTCGGCGGCGTGGCGCAGCACCCGACCGTCACCAGGACCACCGCTCACCAGGACGGTGACGTGGCGGTGCCGGCCGTCGAGGGCTGCGGCCGCTCCGCGCACGACGACCGTGTCGCAGCGGCTCGTGGCCAGCACGGGCAGGACGTGGCCACCCAATCCGAGCGCAGAGGTTCCTGGCCCGCGGTAGCCGACGACGACGAGCCGGGCTTGGAAGTCGTCCTGCGGGCGGTGGATCTCGAGGCCGGTGCCGAGCAGCTGGGCGTGGGCGGAGGCCCAGCGCAGCACGGTCTCGTCACGTCTGGCGCCGTCTTGGATGATCACAACAGGTTCCATGCATTGACAATGGTTTGCCGCCGCCGTTCGGAGCAGGGCGGGAAGCGTCCAATGCGGGAGGACCAAAGTCCCGGTACCGGAGGGCCTGCTGCCCCGACGCCGACACGGGTGAACGGGTCGCGCGGGTGGCCCTGCCGGCGGTGATGGACGCCGCTAGCAGGGCGCGTGCTCGTCGGAGTCGACCAGCAGTTCGGAGACGGGGCGGCGTGGCGTGGCCGGGACGGGTGTGCTGTATCCCAGGCGCAGCACGGTTTGCGGCACGAGCATGCCGCCGAGGGCGCGGCGCAGATCCTCCCGGACGCGGCGCACCTCGATCGGCTGGGACAGGAACGACGCGGACAACCCGTGCGTGGTCGCGGTGAGCAGGACGCGCTGCATCGCCTGCCCGGCCTGCAGGTCGCCCAGGGGTCCGTCGTAGTGAGAGCAGAGGACGACGACGAGCGGGTCGGACTCGTAGTCCTTGCCGGGGTGGCGTTCGGGTCCCTGGAAGTCGCGGAACACCCACTCGTCCTGCATCTCCGGGCGCACACCCGCTGAGGACGGAGGCACACCGTCAGCCGCGCCGGGCCGGTGGCCGGTGAACGAGGCGAGCTCAGCCTGCACGCCCTTGTCACCGAGCTGGATCTGGTGCGCCTTCTGGACGAACCGCTTGAGCTGCGCGCGTTGCTCCGGCGTCGTCACGACGTGCAGCCACGAGCGCTCCAGCTCGGCGGCACGCACCAGCGCGTGGCGCTGGCGGGGGTCGAGCCGTGCTTCGAGGAACGGCCGGCGGTTCGTGCGGCGGCGCGGCACCGCGTCGAGAAGGGCTCGCTGCTCCGCATCGATCTTGAGTTTGCCGCCGTGGCGCACGACGGCCAGTGCGCCGGGCGCGTCCTGGCCGGGCAACATCGACACCAGCGGACGCACCCCCATGCTCTGCAGGGCCAGACGCAGATTGAACAACGCAGCGCCGCAGGACAGCCGCAGTTCGCGGTCCTCGGGGTCAGTCGCCGCGAGCTTGCGGCGGGAGTCCGGGTGCAGCTCGATGCGGTCGCGTCGGACGAGGAACCGCCACGGCTGTGTGTTGTGCACGGACGGTGCGAGCGAGGCGGTCGTGAGCGCGCTTTCGATCTGTTCAGGCCCCAGTCCCAATGCCGCGGTCACCTGAGCCATGTCCTTCACCTCATCGTGTTGCCTGGTCGAACCTGTGGTCCCATCACTGTCCGCGAGGCCACGAGCCGGACCCACCATCAAAGGTCCTGACCTGACCGGGACCGCTTGGCGGCGTCACGGCGGCGTGAAAAGCTTGATCCATGGGAGAACGCGAGGAGACGCCTGCTCGCAGCCTGCTGGGCGGGTTGCGCCTGGACGACCTGCTCGACGAGATGCGGGACCGGCTCGCCGAGATCGGGTCGACCCGGGACAAGATGCAGAGCCTGCTCGACGCCGTGCTCGCGGTCGGCGCCGGTCTGGAGCTGGACTCGACTCTGCAGCGCATTGTGCAGGCGGCGGTCGAGCTCGTGGGAGCCCGGTACGGGGCGTTGGGTGTGCTCGGCTCGCGGCACAACCTCTCGCAGTTCGTCTACGTCGGCATCGACCCCGAGACCCGCGCTCACATGGGGCATCTGCCGGAGGGCAAGGGCCTGCTGGGTCTGTTGATCAAGGATCCCAGGGCGATTCGGCTGCACGACCTGGCCGAGCACGACGCTTCGGTCGGTTTCCCGCCCAACCATCCGCCGATGCACAGCTTCCTCGGCGTTCCCGTGCGGGTGCGGGATGAGGTGTTCGGCAACCTCTACATGACGGAGAAGAAGGGCGGCGGTGATTTCACCGCCGACGACGAGGTGGTGCTGGAGGCGCTGGCCGCCGCGGCCGGTGTCGCGGTGGAGAACGCCCGCTTGTTCGAACGCTCCCGCATGCGTGAGCGGTGGCTGGAGGCCACGGCGGAGATCAACGCCCAGCTCCTCGCCGGTGCGACGGGGGAGGACGCGCTGCAGTTGATCGTTCAGCGCGCGGTCGAACTGGCTTCGGCGTCGTGGGCGGCGGTCCTGCTGCGTGACGGCGACCAGCTCCGCAGCGCCGCGCAGGCGGGGAACAAGGCGCCGCCGGGCGAGTTCGCCGCGGATGCACCCGTGCTCGCCCAGGTCCTGGACACGGGAGCACCGGCGTTGATCGAGGAGGTCGACGGCCAGCTCGGCGACCTGCCCGCCACGGCCGGTGCGGCGGCGGTGCTGCCGTTGCGGGCCGGCACCACCGTGACCGGGATCCTGCTCGCGGTCAGGGACAAGGACACGGCGGCGTTCGGAGCGGACCTGATGCCGCTGCTGGCGTCGTTCGCCGACCAGGCCGTGGTCGCGATCGAGTTCGCCGAGAACCAGAACGCCCGGCGCCTGGTCGACGTGCTGGAGGACCGCGACCGGATCGCCCGCGACCTGCACGACCACGTGATCCAGCGGCTGTTCGCCACCGGGATGAGCCTGCAGGGCTCGCTGACCTGGGTGACGCATCCGGAGGCGCGCAGGAGGGTGCAGAACGCGGTCAACCAGCTCGACCAGACGGTGCTGGAGATCCGCACCTCGATCTTCGACCTGCAGGCCGACGCCAGCGACACGGGACTTCGGCGCAGGCTCCTGAACATCGTCGCGGAGATCACCGAAGGGGCTGCGCTGAGCCCGGCGGTGCGGATGTCGGGCACGATCGACAGTCTGGTGCCTGACTACATCGGCGAGCACGCCGAGGCGGTCGTGCGCGAGACGGTCACCAACGCGCTGCGGCACGCCCGCGCGACAGAGCTGACGCTCACCGTCGAGGCGGGCGACTCGCTGATCATCACGATGGTCGACAACGGCGTGGGCATGCCGCCCGAAGTCGCCCGCAGTGGCCTGCGCAACCTCGAACAGCGCGCGACGGACCTCAACGGCGCACTTGCCGTGGCCGAGGAGCCGGGCGGCGGCACACGCGTGACGTGGCGGGTTCCGCTGAACTGACGCTCACCCGGTCTCGTTGTCGTGGGTCGGCTTGCGCAGTTGTGAGGCGAGCACAGCCGCCTGCGTGCGGCGTTCGAGGCCGAGCTTCGCGAGCAGGTGCGAGACGTAGTTCTTCACGGTCTTCTCGGCGAGGAACATCTTCTCGGCGATCTGCCGGTTCGTGAGGCCGTCGCCGATGTAGTCGAAGACGGTCCGCTCCTGCTCGGTGAGCGCGCGGACCGGGTCGCCCTGCTCGCGCTCGCGGCGGATGCGGTTGAGCAGCGCCGCGGTGGAGCGGGCGTCGAGGAGGGACTGTCCTGCGGCGACGGTCTTCACCGCCGAGGTGAGGTCGGTGCCGAGGATGCGCTTGAGCACGAACCCGGACGCACCGGCCATGATCGCGTCGAACAGGGCCTCGTCGTCGGTGAACGAGGTGAGCATCAGGCACTTGAGGTCCGGCATGCGGGACATCAGTTCGCGGCACAGCTCGATGCCGTTGCCGTCGGGCAGCCGCACGTCCAGCACCGCCACGTCCGGGTTGGTCGCCGGGACCATCGTGAGTGCCTCGGTCACCGAGGACGCCTCACCCACGACTTCGAGGTCGGGGGAGGCGCTGAGCAGCTCCCTGATCCCGACCCGGACGACCTCGTGGTCGTCCACCAGGAAGACTCGCGACACCACCACAACCACCTCTCCTCGAACGTCGTTCGATCACGATCTCCCGGCGGGACGGGGCCACACAGGGCCCAAAGACCCTGTCACCGGGAATCGAGAGCCCTGCGCAACCGATCGAACTCCTCCGTGTCGATCTCGCCCTTGGCCAGCCGTTCGTCCAGTATGCGGTGGGCGGGGCGGGTGTGCGGAAACCGGCGCAGCAGCACGATGGCCAAGGCGGCCAGGCCGCCCCAGAAGACCACCATGCTCAGCGCCATCATCGCGAAGCCACCCCAGCCCATCGGGCCGCCGTAGTACGGGTACATCCTCATCGCCTCCATGGGTTGTCGTGTCCAGCTTGTTCCGGCCGCGCGATGGCGCGGAGAGTCCAAGTGCCCGATCCAGGTGAGCAGGACCGCCCTGTCCCCACGGCCGGGGACGGCGGAATCGTTGAGTCATGCGATGGAACCCAGCAGAGGCCGCGGAGATCGCCGAGGTGGCGAACAAAGCGCCCGTGTACAGCGCGGACCGGCCGTGGGCTCTGGAGTTGCACGGCCGGTCGGTCTACCTCTTCCAGACAGGACGCAGTACGAAGCAGGATCCGCTCGGGTTCGACCGATTGCTCTCGTGCGGGGCCGCCCTGGAGCACGTCGTGCTCGCCGTCCTGCACGCGGGCTGGCACCCACATGTCGTCTTCCCGACCGATATGGCCAGCCCCGACCTGCTCGTCGTCGTCCGGGCCGACCGCCGCCAGCCACCGGGTTCGCAGGACCTGGACCTGCACCGGGCGATCCGGCTCGGCGACGCGTGCGGAGGAGGCGACGCGACCGCGTTGCGGTGGGCCAGCCACTGGGCCGGCACGGAACTGCGTGCCCTCAACGACCGTGAACTCGTCGTGATCACCGCCGACGACCGCCGCCCGGACCACGTGCGCGGCGGCGCGGCGTTGCAGGCAGCGGTGCTCGCGGGGCGCAGCGCAGGCGTGGCCGTCCGGCCGGTCGTGCATCTGGTGCACCGGCGCGAGTGGCGGGCAGGCCTGATCGAACAGCACCAGCTCGCCGGCTTCCCACAGGCCCTGGCGATCGTCGGTGCCAGGCCGGCACCGGAACAGAGGAAAGGAGATCCACCATGCGTGCTCGCGACATCATGACCAGCCCGGTGATCACCGTGACCCTGGCCGTACCGCTCAAAGGCGCGGCAGCGCTGATGGTCTCGCACGGTTTCACCGCACTGCCCGTCGTCGACGACGACAAGCGGCTCGTCGGCATCGTCACCGAGGCCGACCTGGTGCGCGGCAAGTACCTCGACGAGTCCAATGCCGTCGTCAACGACGTGATGACCACCCCGGCCGTCGCGATGGACGCCGCCGCACCCGCCGAGATGCTGGCTCGCGTGATGATCGACGACCACCGGCGGTGCGTCCCGATCGTCGACGGCTCCTCCGTGATCGGCGTGGTCACCCGCCGCGACCTGGTGCGGGTGCTCGCCAGGACGGACACCACCGTGGCCGCGGAAGTCCAGCGCGTGCTCGACGTCTACGGCGGCGGTCGCAAGTGGACGGTCACGGTCAACGACGGCGAAGCCGTGATCGGCGCTGAGTCCACCGACGACGACACCGAACGGGTCCTGGTCGCGCTCGCGGACGCCGTGCCGGGCGTCCTGCACACCCGAGTTCTTGCTGGAGGACAACGTTGAAGGCCCCATCCGCCCCGATCGTCGTCGGTATCGACGGATCCGCGTCGGCCCTGGCCGCCGCATCCTGGGGAGCGCAGGAGGCCGCCTGGCACAAGGTCCCGTTGCGGCTCGTGCACGCCTACACCCGCGCCTGCGTGTACAAGTGGCTCGCCGCCGTCGCGCGCCCGAGCCACATGGCGCCTCGGTGAGAGGCCTCTTCCATCGCCCACCGCAGCGCCGCGCGTGACTCCGCCGAACCGTCGACGACGGCAGGGACCAACGTCACGAGCCGAGCGAGCCCATCCGCACTGCTGACGCACCCGCGCGTGGCGAACCCTTGATCGCACAGAGCGGGATGGAGGACGTCATGAAGGCGAAAGCGGGCGACTGGCTGGTTGACCCCGGTGGACGACGTGGGTTGATCACGCAGCTCAAGCACGAGGACGGCGGGCCTCCCTACGTCGTGCGCTGGCTGGACACCGAGCACGAGGCCCTGGTGTTCCCCGGCCCGCACGCGCACGTCGTCACGGCCGAGGACGAGGCCGCACGCCTCCACGCGGGCTGAGCCGTGGACACCGCTGTCGCACTCGGCCACCTCGCGACGGCGCTCGCGATCGGTCTGCTGCTCGGGGTGGAACGCGAGCACGACAACGCGCACGACTCCACCCGGCCCGCGGGTTCGCGGACCTTCCCTCTGATCGCGCTGGCCGGCGCGGTGAGCGCCGCGTTGTCACCGGTCGCGCTCGGTGTGGCGCTCGGCGCGGTCGCCGCGCTGGTCATCGCGTGGTACCTGCGCACCGAGGAACCGGGCGCGACAACCGAGATCGCGGCCATCGCCACGTTCCTGCTGGGCGCGCTCGCATGGCACCGGCCCGAGCTCGCGGTGCCGGTGGGTGTCGCGGCCGCCGCGCTGTTGGCCGCCAAACGCCCGCTGCACCGGTTCGCCCGGAAGGTGGTGAGCGACCAGGACGTGCGCGACGCGATGATCCTGTTCGTCGTCGCCTTCGTGGTGCTGCCGTTGTTGCCGAACCGGCCGCTCGGCCCGTACGGGGTGCTGAACCCGGCGAGGGTGTGGTGGCTGGTCGTCGCCGTCACGATGATCGGCTGGGCGGGATACGTCGCGGCGCGGGCGTTCGGTGAGCGTTGGGGGCTGCTGGTCACCGGGTTCGCCGGTGGGTTCGTGTCGGGGTCGGCGACGACGGCTGTGCTGGCGCGCAAGTATCGAACCGTTGGCGCGGCTGCCTTTCCTGGTGCTGTGGCGGTCAATCTCGCCACCCTTGCGCAGATCGTCGCTGTGACGGCCATCGCGAGCCCGCCGGTCGCGTTGCGGCTGCTGCCCGCGATCGGAGCGGGCGCGGTGGTGTTGCTCGCGGAGGTGGCTTGGCTGGTGTGGCGCACGAAGCCCGCTGACGTCGAGAACGACGAACCCGTGGTGAGCAGACCGATGTCGCTCAAGGCGGCGCTGTCGCTGGCCGCGATCCTGGTGCTGTTCCTGGTGGTCACCCGCGCGGCCGCGGACTGGCTCGGCGGCGGGGGAGTGGTGGCGGCCGGGGCACTGGGCGGGCTGGCCGACGCGCACGCCGCGGCCATCGCGGCGGCTTCACTTGCGCCGCAGTCGATCTCGGTGCACACGGCGGTGCTGGCGTGCGGCGCGGCCCTGGCGACGAACACCGTCGTGAAGCTGACCCTGGCCACGGTCGCGGGCGGTCCGCGGTTCGCGCTGCGGCTCGCCGCGTGGCTCGCGCCCGTGGTGGTGGCGGTCGGACTGGGCATGGCCTGGTAGGCCGGGGACGAAGGTCCCGGACGGTGCGGGACCCGGGCCACTCACTCGCGGCGGCGCGGCCCGCGAGGCTGAAGTACATGAGCGAGAACGAGTCCCGGCCCGTGGTGGTCGGAGTTGACGGATCACCCGCTTCCCTGGCGGCGTTGCGCTGGGCCGTCGAGGACGCCCGCAGGCGCGGGTGTGCGGTCGACGCGGTGCTGGCGTGGCACGCGGACTACGGGGTGATGATCGGGCCGTTGCCGGCGGAGGTCTACGCCGACGTGTCGCCGCAGGCGATGAAGGCGGCGGCGCAGAGCGTCCTCGACCGGTCGGTGGAGGGCTTCGAGGATGTGGAGATCCGCCGCGTCCTGGTCGAGGGCGACGCTCGCGACGTGCTCGTCAAGGCTTCGGCGGACGCGGCGCTGCTCGTCGTGGGCAATCGGGGTCATGGCCGGCTCGCCGAGGCGATCATCGGCTCGGTCAGCGCCTACTGCGTGCACCACGCGGCGTGCCCGGTCGTCGTGATCCGGGAGCCGGTGCTCGAGCGTGTCGCCGAGCCCGCCCTCCCGCTCACGCCCGGACCGCTGCTGTGAGCGCGGCGGTGGCGTTGCTGACCGAAACCGGGTGCGTGGTGGTGGACGCGCGAGACCGCGTCGCACCGGCCGGACACTCCGACCCCTTCCTGCGCCGCTTGCGCACCACTTAGAAACCGAGGGAGAACAGCCATGAGCACCAAGCCGATCGTGGTGGGCATCGACGGAACGCCCGCATCGGACCGAGCACTGGAGTGGGCACTGGACGAGGCCGTCGTGCGCGGCTGCCCGCTGCACGTGGTCAACGCCTGGAACTTCGAGGCTCTGACCGACTGGACCGAGACGACCGCCCATCGGGCCCAGGCCGAGTCGGAAGCGCTGATCGAGAAGTCCCTGCAGGCGGCCAGGGCGAGGCAGGAGCTGCCCGAGATCGTCCGCAAGAGCCTGCGCGGCGACGCCGCCGAGACCCTCGAACAGGCCTCCGAGGGTGCCGCGATGCTGGTCGTCGCCTCGCACACCGGCCACCGCATCCGCCAGATCGTGCTGGGTTCGACGAGCATGCACGTCGTGCGCCACGCGCACGCGCCGGTCGTCGTCATCCCGGTGAGCGATCGCGAGTTCGCGGAGACCACGCGATGAACGTGTGCGACGCGATGGTCCGCCCGCTCGTCACGGTCGGGCCACGCGACTTCGCCCGGCACGCGGGTGGCCTCATGGACGATTTCGATCTGACGATGCTGCCGGTGGTCGACCAGGGTGTGTTCCTCGGTGTCGTGACTCGGGTCGATGTCATGCGCGGCAAGGTCGGCGTCCAGTCTCCGTACGTGCGGCAGCTGATGTCACAGCCGGTGCTCGTGGCGGCACGGGACACGCCGGCGGGCGCGGTCCTCGACGCGATGGCCCGCTACGAAGTCCTGTCCGCGCCTGTGCTCGACGACGGCCAGGTGATCGGCATGGCCACCAGGCGCTCGATCCTGCAAGCCGTTGCCCGGAACAACCACGAGCCGCACGTGGAGGCAGGCCGTGCCGCTGTCCACAGCTGACCGCGAGGACGTCGTCCACCACGGCCTGCCGGTGGCGGAGGTGCTGCTCATCGCGGAGACGGACGAGCACGCCGGCCTGTCCACACCGCAGGCGCGGCAACGTCTGGCCGAACTCGGTCCCAACGAGCTGCCTGCTCGGCGCGGGCCTGGCTGGGTGGTGCGGCTGCTGGGCCAGCTGCACCACCCGTTGATCTACGTGCTGCTCGTCGCCGCCGGGATCACCGCCGCACTCGGCGAGGTCGTGGACGCCTCCGTGGTGTTCGGGGTCGTCGTGATCAACGCCGTGATCGGGTTCATCCAGGAGGCCCGTGCCGAACGGGCTCTGGACGCGTTGGCGTCGATGGTGCGCACCGAGGTGACGGTGGTGCGCGACGGTGTCCCGGCACGGGTGCCCTCGACCGGGCTCGTGCCGGGCGACGTCGTGCTGCTGGACGCGGGCGATCAGGTGGGAGCTGACCTGCGGCTCGTCGGCACGAGCGAGCTGCGGGTCGACGAGTCGGCGCTGACCGGCGAGTCCTTGCCGGTGGCGAAGAGCCCGGTGGCGCTGCCTTCGGACACCGCGCTGGCCGACCGGGCGAACATGGCCTACTCCGGCACGCTGGTGACGGCGGGCGGGGGCCGTGGCGTCGTGGTCGCGACCGGTGCGGACACCGAGATCGGCCGCGTGCACCGGTTGGTCGGCACGACGGCGACCGTGCAGACACCGTTGACCCGCAAGCTCGCGCGCTTCAGCCAGGTGCTGACCGTGGTGATCCTCGGCCTCGCGGCGCTCAGCGTCGTGGTCGGCGTGCTGCGCGGCGAACCGTTCGCGCAGATGGTCACCGCGGCCGTGGCACTGGCGGTCGGCGCGATCCCGGAAGGCCTGCCCGCCGCCGTGACCGTGACGCTCGCGATCGGGGTGGCGCGAATGGCCCGCCGCAACGCGATCATCCGCCGCCTGCCCGCCGTCGAGACCCTCGGCAGCACCACGGTCATCTGCACCGACAAGACCGGAACACTGACCGCCAACGCGATGACCGTCAGCACGGTGATCGTGGCAGGGGAGCGGTTCGACCTGTCCGGCATCGGCTACGACCCGTCCGGAAGGGTGACGCCCGCGGTGACTCCGGCGTTGCGCGAGTGCCTGCTTGCCGGGCTCGCCTGCAACGATGCGCGCATCGTCGAGGACGGGGGTCGCTGGCTGCCCGTGGGCGATCCGACCGAGGCGGCGCTGGTCGTGGCCGCGCGCAAAGCCGGGCTGGACGTCGCGGACGTGCCGGAGCGAGTGGAGACGTTGCCGTTCAGCTCGGAGCGGTTGTTCATGGCGACCAGACATGCGAACGACGTCGTGTTCGTCAAGGGCGCCGTCGAACGCGTGCTCGCGCTTGCCGGGGCGGAGCACTGCGGTGAAGCCGACGAACTGGCCCGAGCGGGTCTCCGCGTGCTGGCGGTCGGCCGTGCCGCGGGTGTGGAGCTGAGCGAGGAAGGCCTTCAGGGCAACGTGGAGCTGCTCGGCGTCGTCGCCATGAGCGACCCGGCCCGCCCGGAGGCGATCGAGGCGGTGCGAGCCTGTCAGGCGGCGGGCATCGAGGTGAAGATGATCACTGGTGACCACCCGGCCACCGCGCGCACGATCGCGGCGGAGTTCGGCATCGAGTCCGTCCACGCTCGCGTTGCGCCCGAGGAGAAGCTGCGGCTGGTCAAGGAGATCCAGGCCGGGGGAGACGTCGTGGCGATGACCGGCGACGGTGTGAACGACGCTCCCGCGTTACGTCGTGCGGACATCGGCGTGGCGATGGGCCAGGGCGGCACGGAGGTGGCCAAGCAGGCCGCGGACATGGTGCTGACCGACGACAACTTCGCCTCGATCCGGGCCGCCGTGGAAGAAGGTCGTGCGGTCTTCGACAACTTGCGCAAGTTCATCATCTGGACGTTGCCGACGAACATGGCCGAGGGCCTGGTGATCCTCACCGCGATCCTGCTCGGAGCGGCACTGCCGATCCTGCCGGTGCAGATCCTGTGGATCAACATGACCACGGCCGTCGCATTGGGACTGACGCTGGCGTTCGAACCGCGTGAGCCAGACGTGATGAAACGACCGCCTCTGCCGCCGTCGCTCCCGTTGCTGACCCGGCAGCTCGTGGGCCGCATCGTGTTCGTGTCGGCGATTCTGCTCGCGTGCTCGTTCGGCGCGTTCCGCTGGCAGCTCTCCGCCGGTGCTTCGCTGGAGGTCGCGCGCACGGTCGCGGTCAACGTGTTCGTCGGTGCCCAGATCGCCTACCTGGCCAACTGCCGGTCGTTGGAGAAGTGGCGGCCCAGCACCGGCCCGAACCGGTGGTTGCTCGTGGGCGTCGCGCTCACCGTCGGGCTGCAGTTGCTGCTGACTTATGTGCCGTTCATGAACTCGCTGTTCCACGCCGCGCCGCTCGGGTGGCAGCCGTGGCTCGTGGTCATCATCCTGAGTGTGGCGGCGTACGTCGTCGTGGAGCTGGAGAAGTGGCGGCAACGCACATGGGCGGGCTGAAGCGCGAGGTGTACGAGCGGGAGCTGCTGCGGCTGCAGACCGAGCTGGTGAAGCTGCAGGAGTGGGTGAAGGCCAGCGGCGCCCGGCTCGTGGTGGCCTTCGAGGGCCGGGACGCGGCGGGCAAGGGCTCGGCGATCAAGCGGATCACCGAGCACCTGAACCCCCGCGTCGCCCGGATCGTGGCCCTGCCCGCGCCCAGCGAACGAGAACGCACCCAGTGGTACTTCCAGCGCTACGTGGCACATCTGCCGGCTGCGGGCGAGATCGTGCTGCTGGACCGCAGTTGGTACAACCGCGCGGGCGTCGAGCGCGTGATGGGCTACTGCACGCCGGAGGAGCATCGGCTGTTCCTGCGGCAGTGCCCGGTCTTCGAACGCATGCTCGTGGAAGACGGTGTGCTGCTTCGGAAGTACTGGTTCTCGGTGAGTGACGCCGAGCAGGAACGCCGGTTCCGCAAGCGGCTGGACGACCCGTTGAAGCGCTGGAAGCTGTCCCCGATGGACCTCGAGTCGCTGACGCGCTGGGAGGACTACTCACGCGCCAAGGACGAGATGATGGTGCACACCGACATCGCCGAATCACCTTGGTACGTGGTCGAAGGCGACGACAAGCGCCGGGCGCGGATCAACATGATCGCCCACCTGCTGCGCACCATCGACTACCACGAGGTCTCCGCGCCGAAGATCAAGCTCCCCGCGCGGCCGCCATCGAGCGGCTACCAGCGCACGGACCGCGCGTTGCAGCACGAGGTGCCGGATCACGCCGCCAAGCTGGTCTGAACGTCGTCGGTGTAGTAGCTCTGCGCCGCGTCTTCCTCACCGAGCATCGCAGCGAGCCTGCGGTCCGGACATCGTTTCCGGCGAGACCAGGCACTGGGCGTCGTGGTGGCGCTGCTCGCCGTCCCCGTCGCCGGCGCGGTCGGCTCGGAGACCTACGCGACGCACACGGCGCGCGTCGAGGTCGAGCAGAAGAGCCGGACCCAGGTGGACGCGGTGCTCGTGGAGGACGCTCCGACGATGGGCGGCGTCCTGGTCAAGTTCGCGCACCTGAGGATCCGGCTGCGCTGGTGGCAGGTCGAATGGGAATTGACCGCGCCGGACTGGACCGGGCGGTGAAGCCGCTTCATCCTTCCTGCTGCGCGCAATTGCTTGCACGACGAAGAGGACGGGCGCGGCAGTCGTGCGCGGCGCCCGTCCCTCCTTCTGGTCTCACTGCAGCCAAGGGTTGGCCTTGACCACCGGCAGTCCGTTCCACCAGCGCGCCAGGCCCCAGGTGGCGCCAGAGGCGGTGGCGGCGACCGCGATGAGCACCAGGGCGTAGACGATGTGGTAATCGATGATCGGGTTGGTCGACATCGTCGCCTCGCCGGACGCCGTGTGCTGCGCCGGAGGCCACTCCGCGGCCCACATGAGCAGCATCATCACCGCGCCGCTGGCCGCCGCGATCCGCAGGCCGATGCCGAGCACCAGCGCCGCGCCGATCGCGAACAGACCGGCCATGAAGAGCACGTCGGCCCACCAGGCGCCGGCGATGTCGTGGAACACCGACTCGAACGGCCCGACGTCGACCCGGCTGAGGAAGCCCTTCGTCGGTGAGCCGCCCGAGAACCAAGCGTTCTTGGGCTGCGTGGCATAGCCGAGTCCGAACGCCTTGTCGACGAACGCCCACAGGAACAACAAACCGGTCGCGATGCGCAGCACCGCTAGGGCCACCGCACCCGTTTCCGTCCGGGTGCCAGCTGGAGCATGAACAGCGTACATCGTTACCTCCCAGGGAGTTCTTCTGAACTGAGTCTTCTCGGGAACATCGGTCGCGAACGCGGCCCTAGGTCCCGACCCGGTCGGGACGTCACGACCTGCTGTGCCGGTACCAGCGCGACAGCTAACGGATCTGCCGCAACAACAGGCGCCGTTCGGCCGAGCCAATCGCCGCCCTGGCGGCGGGAACCGCGTCGGGATTGACCGAGATCGAGGTGATGCCGAACTCGACCAGCTTTTCGGCGAACTCGGGTTTGTTGGACGGCGCCTGGCCGCACAGCGAGGACGTGATACCCGCGTCTCGTGCGGCGGTGACGATGCGGCCGATCATGTCGAGCACGGCCGGGTCGGACTCGTCGAACAGGTCCGCGCAGAGTTCGGAGTCGCGGTCGACGCCGAGCATGAGCTGGGTCAGGTCGTTGCTGCCGATGGAAACCCCGTCGATGCCGGACCGGGCGTACTCGGGAATCCAGTAGGCCACGGAAGGAACTTCGGCCATGACCCAGCGGTGCAGGCCGCGCTGGCGGCCGAGCGGGCTGCGGTCGATCTGCTCCAGGCAGGCCTCCAGTTCCCACTTGGTGCGCACGAACGGGATCATCAGGTGCAGGTTCGGCGTCTGCTCCCGGACCCGCGCGAGTGCCTGGAGTTCCAGGCTGAACAGCATCGGGTCGTCGACGTAGCGGTAGCAGCCGCGGTAGCCGATCATCGGGTTGTGCTCGTGCTTCTCGAACGCGTCGCCGCCCTTGAGCTCGCGGAACTCGTTGGTGCGGAAGTCCATCGTGCGGTAGACGACCGGACGCGGCGCGAACGCGTGGGTGATCTGCAGCAGCGCTGAGGTCATGGCGTTGATGAAGTCGTCGGGGCCGCGCTGGGCGAGGAACCGCCGCGGATGTTCGGCTCCGAGTGCTTCGGTGAGCATGAACTCCGCCCGCAGCAGACCGACGCCGTCGACCGGCATCGCGGCGACCTCGGCGGCGTGCTCGGGGAGTGCGAGGTTGACGTACACCCGCGTGCCCAGCGCCTCCGTGGCCTGCACCACCGGCGCGACGATCCTCGGTGCGGTCGTGATCGGCGCCGACCCCGCGCGGACCTCTCCGGCGCTGCCGTCGACGGTGACCAGCTGGCCCTCCTCGAGCACCGTGGTGGCCGAGCCGGTGCCGACCACGCAGGGCACGCGCAGCTCGCGGGCCACGATGGCGGCGTGACAGGTGATTCCGCCGCCGTCGGTGATCACCGCGGACGCGCGGCGCATGGTCGGAACCCAGTCCGGGTTGGTCATCTCGGCGACCAGCACCTCGCCGTCGCGCAACCGGCCGCCCTCGTCGGGGGAGTTCAGCACCCGGACCCTGCCCGAAGCGATTCCTGGCGACGCGGCCAGTCCTGCCACCAGCGGGCCCGACAACTCCGCGGCCTGGTCCGGCAGCGTCGTGATCGGCCGGGACTGCACCAGCCACGTCTTGCCGTCGGCGATCGCCCACTCGGTGTCCTGCGGTTCGCCGTAGTGCCGTTGCACCCGCTGACCCAGCTGGCCGATCGCGACGGCTTCTGCCTCGGTCAGCACCTGAGCGTGGGATTCCTCGGTGTCCAGGTCGATGCGCTCGTCACCGCCGTTCGAGCCGCGCACGATCTTGTGCGACTTGCGGCCGATGCGTGTGTCCACAAGCGATACCGCGTCGCCGTTGCGGCGCAACACGTACGTGTCCGGCTCGACCGATCCGCTGACGACGACCTCGCCCAGACCGAACGACGCTTCGATGAGCATCTTGTCGCGGTCACCGCTGGAGGGGTCGGCGGTGAACATCACGCCGGACCGCTCGGAGTTCACCATCTTCTGCACCACGACGGCGATCGCGGGCTCGTCGGCGATGCCCTGTTCGGCGCGGTAGGCGATCGAGCGGGTGTCGAACAGCGAGACCCAGCAGTCGAGCAGCCGGTCCAGCAGGGCGTGCGCGCCGCGCGTGTTGGTGAAGGTGCTGTTCATGCCCGCGAACGACGAGCCCGCGGTGTCCTCGGAGGTGGCGGAGGACCGGACGGCGACCGACTCGTCCTGGCCCAGTTCGCGGTAGGCCTCCAGCACCGCGTGCCGCACGTCGTCGGACACACCGGCCTTGCGCACGAGCTCACGCATCCGGTCTGCGCACTCCTCCAGCCGCTGCGGCGAGGTGCCGCGGTCGAGAGCGATCTGGAGTTCGGCGGCGAGGTCGTCGCGGACCTGGCTCATGGACGTCCGGAATGCCTCCGCGGTGACGACGTAACCGGGCGGTACCGCCAGTCCCGCCCTGGTGAGCTCGCCGAGATTGGCCCCCTTGCCGCCGGCGACGTCGGTGTCGTTCTTGCTGAGGGATGCGAAGTCGCGGATGTAGGCGGTCACTTCTGCTCCTGGTCGCGGAGAAGGTCGATGGTGGGACGGCGAGGAGTGGCGGGCAGCGGGTCGGCGTTGAACCCGGCCCAGCCGACGCGGATGACGAGCTGTGGGCAGGTGGAGCCGCCGAGGACCTCGTCGCGCACCAGCTCTCTGGTCTCCACGACCTCGAGTGGCTGGCTCAGCGGGCAGGTGGCGAGGCCCGCGGCGGTGGCCTCGAGCAGGACGGCGCTGGTCGCCTCGCCGGCGCGCAGCCGCGACAGGTCGTCGTCGGACGACGTGCTCAGCACGAGCAGGGTTCCGGCATCCTCACCAAGCAGGCTTCGCCCGCCCTGCAGCAGAGAACCTGGCGAGAACTCCCGCATCCGCAGGTTGCCGTACTGCCGTGAGCCAGCCGGGATGTTCGCGGCGGGAACCCCGGCGGTGGCACCGGGATACACGCCGCTCCACTGCCGGATCTCCGCCTGGTAGGCCGGATCTGCTTCCTGGATGTCGGCCGCCTTGCCGATCGCGATCAGCAGCTCGTCGCGTGCTTTGCCGGTCACGACGTGCGCGTCCACGCCCTCGGCGCGTGCGGTCTGCACGAGGTCCTGCAGCAGTTCGTCGGGCGCCGGCCAGGACGAGAAGGCGCGGCGGTCCGTGCGTCTGCGGGGGATCGCGGCCGCCAGGACGACATGCGACTCACGCGGTTCCACCGGCTCGAACTCGATGGCGGCCAGGTGGTCGGGCTGAGCGGGGTTCGGGAGCCGGTGGATCTTGGCGCGCCAGCCGAGTGCGGCGAGCCCGATCCGCAGGTGGTGCAGCGTGGCCCCGCAGCTGACGATCAGGTCGGCGCCGAGCGGGTCGGTCGCGGGCAGGCCGCGGGTGCGGTCGGCGTACAGGTGCAGGCTGTGCTCACCGACTTCCCACCGCCACGGCTGGGAGTTGTGCACCGAGGGCGCGCGTCCGGCGAGTGCCACCGCCGCTCGCACCGTTGTCTCGTCGGGCTGACCGCGGTCCATCCCGCTCACCTCCGTCGTCGAAGTCCTGTCTTGAAGTTCGCAGCACGGGCGGCTGCGGGTGAGGGGCCTACGTCCCTGCCTGGCCGGGACCCGAGGCACTCAGCGCGGCATCAACGGGCCTGCGCTCCGAGGCAGGGCCCTTCGGTCCTCTCGCACCGGGTCGGAACGCCCGGCTCACCCACGCCCTTGGCAGGTGGGCGGCGGCAGTTGCGCCGAGAAGGCTGAGGCAGAGAGAAACCGAGGATCGCCGGAGGGTGTCATGCGTGAACCGACAGTCGCCTCGCTGATGACACGTGAGGTGATCACCGCGGATGTCGGCAGCTCGTTCAAGGAACTCGTGCAGCTGCTGGAGAGCAACAGGATCAGCGCCGTGCCCGTGCTCGACGGCGGTTACCCCGTCGGTGTCGTCTCAGAGACCGACCTGATGCCGAAGGAAGAATTCCGCGGCGGCACCGAGGACGCACCCGGTCTGTTCGCGGGCCGCGAGACGAAGCACCGCTGGGAGCAGGCGAGCGGGGTGACCGCCCGCGACGTGATGACGTCACCGGTGAAGAGCGTCTCGCCCGACCTTTCGGCGAGTGCCGCCGCCCGCGAGCTGGCATCCGCCGGCGTGCGCAGGCTCTTCGTCCTGGACTCCGACGGCGCGCTCGTGGGTGTGCTGTCCCGCCGCGATCTGCTGAAGCTCTTCCTGCGTGAGGACGAGGAACTGCGCACGACGATCCGCGAGGAGATCTTCGGCCGGATGCTGTGGGTGGACCCGGACACCATCGACGTCAAGGTGACCGAAGGCGTGGTCGATCTGCAGGGAAAGCTCGAACGCCAGAGCGAGGTCGACATCGCCGAGCACCTCGTCCGGGTGCTGCCAGGCGTGGTGGACGTGCACAACCGGCTGCGGCCCGAGTGGAACGACACCACGCACACCCGCCAGACCGAGATCTTCGGCTGAGGAGAGCCCCATGAGGACCCGAGACGTGATGACCACCGACGTCGTGGTCGTCTTTCCGGACATGGCGGCCCGTGACGCCGCCCGGCTGCTCGCGGAACGCGGCTTCACCGCGTTGCCCGTGGTCGACACCTCTGGTGCGCTGGTCGGCGTGGTCGGTGAGGCAGAGCTGCTGCGGGACAGGCTGCCCCAAGACCCACGACAGCTGGTGCACGGCGAACCCGCCGCGCCCAGGAACACACCCGCCAACCTGGTCGGCGAGGTGATGACCAAGCCGGTGACCGCGACCCGGAGCACCGACCTGGCCGAGGTCGCCGACCTGATGTTGCGGCACGGCGTGCGGAGCGTCCCGGTGGTCCACGAGGGCCGTCTGGTGGGGATTGTGACCCGCCGGGACATGTTGCGTTCCATCAGCCGCGACGACTGGATCATCGAGGCGGAGATCCGGCACCGCCTGAACATGATCGGCTCCTCCCACCGGTGGGCGGTCGAGGTGACGGGCGGCCGAGTGTCCATCGTGGACAAGATGAACGACGCGACCGACCGTCACGTCGCCGAGGTACTGGCACGCGCGGTCGCGGGCGTGACCGACGTGCGCTTCGCCGAGTACGCGGGGAGCTGACCGGTGGCGAAGAAGTGGAGTGAACTTCGCCGGGCCGATCTCCTGCTTCCGATGGGGAAGGAGGTCGTAGAACAGGTTCAGGAGTTGCCGCGGTAGCGCTGTTCGTAGGCGGCTTTGGCACGTGCGTGTTCTTCGGCGTGCTTCGCCTGGCGGGTCTGCTCGCCGAGTCCTCTCGGGAAGCCTTGTTTGACGAGGCGCTGCTCGGTCGTGTGCCACATGTAGGTCATCGAGTAGAAGTAGCCGACGAACATGCCGAGCAGGATCGACAGGATCCTGATGTAGAGCGGTCCTGGTAGCAGGAGCAGCAGCAGGATCGGTGACATCTGGACGAAGCCGCGGAGGAAATGGCGGACGGCCCAGGTGCGGCAGGTGACGTCGTGCAGCACCCAGGGGTTGCAGCGCTGGGGAAGGCGTCCGCCGACGGCGTACCACAGCCACTGGATCGGGTTGGGCCTGGTTCCGCGCAGGGTTGTACGGGGTGTCACTGGGTGGTGCCTTCCTCGGCTGCCCGGCGGACGGCCGCCAGGATCTTGCTGTTGGGGACGCCTTTGATCACGTATTCGACGACGCCGAGCTCTCGGAGTTCGGTTTCGGACGGGGCGTCGATGAGGCCGCACAGCGCGACGATCCTGACTTCGGGGGTCAGCTGGTGCATGCGGCGGATGGCGTGCAGCCCGTCGCCGGACAGGTGGACGTCCACGATGGCGACGGTGGGCTGGTGGTGCTGGGCCAGGCTGATCGCGTCGTCGGCGGATCCCGCGATGGCGACGACCTCGAGGTCGGCCGCGCGGTGCAGGACGTCCCGCAAGGCGTCCTGGAAGAACGGTGAGGCGTCGGCCACGAGAACTCTGAGCGGTTCGGGAACTCGGGGCACGGTGTGGTCCTGTCGGGATGCGTGATTGTAGACTTGCTAAGATTAGCAAGTGTTGAAGCCTGCGACCAGGCATCGGCTTCGCGTGGCGGGAAGGAGTGCGCGGGTGAGCAAGCCGCTCTACCAGCTCAAGGCGGACTTCTTCAAAACGCTGGGGCATCCGGTGCGGATTCGGGTGCTGGAGCTGCTCAGCGGGCACGAACACGCGGTCGCGGAGATGGTGCCGCAGGTGGGTGTCGAGCCCGCGAACCTGTCCCAGCAGCTGGCGGTGCTGCGCCGAGCGGGCCTGGTCGCGACCCGCAAGGAGGGCGCCACCGTCTACTACTCGCTGACCAGCCCGTACGTGGCCGGACTGCTGGCCGCGGCACGGCAGATCCTTTCGGGCGTGTTGGCAGGGCAGGCCGAGCTGCTCGAAGACCTTCGCACCGCCGATCCGCCCGTGCCGCACGGCGGTCGAGCCGCGGTCACCCCGCGTCCCTCCCCAAGGGCGGGGTGACCGCACCCTTCCTCTCTGCCGACTCCATCGTGGGAGCTAGAGCGTGCTCAGTTTGTGGCGCAAGATCCGCCGGACCGGACAAGTGGCCGAACCGGCCCCGCCGCTGCTGTCCGGCGACCGGCCGGACCAGGCCGCCGCGCTGGGCGGGTCGGTGCAGATCCGACACGTCGACGCGGGGTCGTGCAACGGGTGCGAGGTCGAGATCGGGTCGGCGTTCGGACCGGTTCACGACGGTGAGCGGTACGGGGCTCGGCTGGTGGCCTCGCCGCGGCACGCGGACGCGTTGCTGGTGACCGGGGTCGTGACGCGGAACATGGCCGAGCCGCTGCGGCGGACGTTCGACGCGGTGCCGGCCCCGAAGGTAGTGGTGGCGGTAGGGGACTGCGCGCGCAACTGCGGGGTGTTCGCCGGTGCCTACGGGGTGGCTGGCGCGGTGCACGAGATCGTGCCGGTCGACCTGGAGATTCCGGGGTGTCCGCCACGGCCGGAGGCGATCGTCGAGGGACTGCGGAAGCTGACCGGCCGATGAACCTCGCCGCGACGGGGATGGCTGTTGCCGTGGCCATCGGAGTGCTGACCGCGCTGGCCGCGTGCGTTGTGCCCGAACGGGCGGCGGTGGTCGGTGTGGGGACCGCGTTGACGGGTGTGGCCGCGATGGTGTCGGGGGTGGCGGCGCTGGCCGGTGGCTCCTTTTCCGTTGTACTGCCGGGGTTGTTGCCGTTGTCGGGGGTGTCGCTGGCGTTGGACCCGTTGGGCGGGTTGTTCGTGGCGGTGACCGGCGGTGTGGCGGTGGCGGCGGGTGTCTACGGGGTGTCCTATGCGGACACGGTGGAGTTGCGTGCTCGGGGCGTGCAGGTCGCGTTGCCGGTGTTCGTGGTGGCGATGGTGCTGGTGCCCGCGGCATCGAACGTGTCCACGTTGCTGGTGTGCTGGGAGTTGATGGCGCTGGCATCGCTGGTGCTGGTGGTCGCCGAGCATCGGCGCGGCCCGCGGGTGGCGTCGGCGGGTCGGTGGTACGCGGTGATGACGCACCTGGGGTTCGTGTCCGTCCTGATCGGACTGATGGTGTTCGTCGCGCACGCCGGCGACGACTCGTTCGCCGCGTTGCGCGAGGCCGGCCGGCACCTGTCGCCCGCGGCGGCGGGAGTGGTGTTCGTGGCGGCGCTCGGGGGGTTCGGGTCCAAGGCGGGGATCGTGCCGTTGCACGCGTGGTTGCCGCGCGCGCATCCGGAAGCACCGAGTCACGTGTCGGCGTTGATGTCGGCGGCGATGGTGAACCTCGGCGTGTACGGGCTGGTGCGGGTCGGGGTCGACCTGCTCGGCGGTGGCGCGGCGTGGTGGTGGCTGCTGGTACTCGCACTTGGCGCGGTGTCGGCGGTGTACGGGATCCTGCAGGCGGCGATGAGCTCGGATCTGAAGCGGCTGCTGGGGCAGTCGACGACGGAGAACATGGGGCTGGTGCTCATCGGGGTCGGCGCGGCCGGGCTGTTCGCCTCGTCAGGGGAGCGCGTGCTGGCCGGGCTGGCGTTGACCGCCGCGCTGCTGCACGTCGTCGGTCACGCGGCGTTCAAGACGTTGCTGTTTCTGGCGGCGGGGTCGGTGCTGCACGCGACCGGCAGTCGCGATCTGGACGAGTTGGGCGGGTTGCGGCCGGTGATGCCGGTGACCACGGCCGCGTTCGGGCTGGGGGCGCTGGCGGCGTCGGCGTTGCCGCCGGGGACGGCGTTCGTGTCGGAGTGGTTGCTGCTGCAGGCGTTGATTCACGGCTTGCCCGCGGGTGGCGTGGCGGCGGCGATCGCGATGCCGGTCGCGGTGGCGGCGGTGGCGTTGACGGCAGGGCTCGCGGTGGCCACGTTCGTGAAGGCGTTCGGCGTCGGTTTCCTGGCGAAACCGCGTAGCGAGGCCGCCGTGGGCGCGCACGAGAGCCCGCCGACGATGCTCGCCGGGATGGGTGTCGCCGCGCTGGCCTGCGTGGTGCTCGCGTTGTGGCCTGGGGGAGTTCTGCCCGCAGTGCAGGCCGCCGCCGGCGCCACGGCGGTGTCCGGTGACGTCACGTTGCGGCTCAGTCAGGTCAACGGTGCGTTGTCGCCCGTGCTGCTCACCCTCGGGCTCGTCGCGGCGCTGGTCGTGACCGTCGGTGCGGTACGAGCGGTAGCGGGGAGAAAGGCGCGGCGCGAGGCCCGGCTGTGGGACTGCGGTGGTGGGCCGATGTCGGCGCGGATGGAGTACACCGCGACCTCGTTCGCTGAACCGTTGCAGCGGGTGTTCGACGACGTGGTGCAGCCGGAACTGGACGTGGACGTGTCCCACCACGAGGAGTCCCGCTACCTGGTGCGGGCCGTGGAGTACCGGCGGAAGGTGCCTGATCGGATCGAGCGGCGCCTGTACGAGCCGGTGCTGAGCCTGATCACCGCGTGGGGCCGGGCGGGGCGTGGGCTGGCGTCGGGCAGTGTGCACCGCTACCTCGGCTACGGCTTCTACGCGGTGTGCGGGGTGCTGATTCTGCTGGCGGTGACCAGATGAGCGCACTTGGCGTGGCCGGCGGGATCGTGCAGCCGTTGCTGATCGTGGCTGGATCACCGGTGCTGGTCGGGGTGATGCGGCAGGTGCGGGCCCGGCTGGAAGGCCGTGCCGGTGCGGGGATCGGTCAGCCGTGGCGGGATCTGCGCAAGCTGCTGCGCAAGGAGCGGATCACCCCGCGCGGCACGAGCGAGATGTTCCGTCTCGCGCCGCTGGTGCTGGTGGCCACCACCCTCGTCGTCGCCGTGGTGGCGCCGTTCGTGGCCACCGACTCGGCCGTCGACCCGGCGGCGGATCTGTTCGCAGTGGTGGCGTTGCTGGCACTGGGCGCGGTCGCGCTCGCACTGGCCGGTCTGGACACCGGCACGGCGTTCGGCGGGATGGGCGCCAGCCGGGAGATGACGATCCTCGCGCTGGTCGAGCCCACACTGCTGGTGGCGATCTTCGCGTTGTCGGTGCGAGTGGGGTCGACCAACCTCGGCGCCATCGTGTCCTCGACGTTGCACGAGCCGGCGCGGGTGATCTCCCCGGTGAGCCTGCTGGCCGCGGTCGCCCTGGTCGTGGTGATCATCGCGGAGACCGGCCGGTTGCCGGTGGACAACCCGTCCACGCACCTGGAGCTCACGATGGTGCACGAGGCGATGATCCTGGAGTACGCGGGCCCGGACCTCGCGCTGGTGGAGCTGGCGTCGGCGATGCGGCTGTCGGTGTTCCTCGGGTTGCTGGCGAACCTGTTCGCACCGTGGGGAATCGCCACCGCAGCCACCCCGGTGGCGCTGCTGGTCGGCGTGCTGGCCCTGGTCGTGAAGGTCGGGGTGCTCGGGGTCTTGCTCGCGGCGGGTGAGGTGTTCGTGGCCAAGCTGCGGCTGTTCCGGGTGCCGGAGCTGCTGGCCGGGTCGTTCCTGCTCGCCCTGCTGGCCGTCGCGGCTTCGTTCTTCCTGGCGTAGAGGGGAAACCTGTGCAGCTCCTGTATCTCGCCTGCGGCGCACTGCTGCTCACCGCCGTGCTGGTGCTGTGGCGCCGCGAACTCGCGGTGATCATCCGGGTGTTCGCGTTGCAGGGCGTCGCGCTCGCGGTGGTCGTGGCTGTGCTGGCGGTGCACGAGAACTCCGCCGAGCTGTGGGTTGTGGCAGTGGGTGTGCTGATCCTGCGCGCGGGAGTGCTGCCGTACCTGTTGCGCCGGGCGCTGGTGGGGGAGTCGCAGCGGGAGACCAGGCCGTTGGTGAACGTGTCCGCGTCGCTGCTGGCCGCCGCCGTGTTGACGTTGCTGGCCTACGCGGTGTCGCAGCCGCTGGTGGCCTTGGCGCCGTCGCCCGCGACACAAGCCATTCCGGTCGGGATGACCGTGGTGCTGATCGGGTTCTTCGTGCTGGTGACCCGCCGCCGCGCGCTGTCGCAACTGGTCGGGTTTCTGTTGATGGACAACGGGATCACCG
>NZ_MUYM01000004.1 GCF_002150765.1 Lentzea kentuckyensis | reverse complement strand
CCATCCCCCACCTGTCAGGCCGCAGACCCGAGCCAGCCCTGCCTTCCGCCGCCAACGCGCCCGGACCGCACCGCAACCAACGGGTCCACGGCCCACTCCGCCGCCGCTGGCCCACGCACACACAGCACCTGCTACCCGCGCTCGCTTCCGCTCGGGTAGCCACTCCACGCCGCGCACGACCCGAGCCCCGCTGACCGCCGACGCCCAACGCGCCCGGACCCCAGCGCCACAACGGATCCCGTGCGCCCACAACTCCTGAGCCAGCAGGAGCATCCGCCCCCGCTGCCGTCCACCAGCGACCCTTCGACAGGCCGCACACACAGCACCCACCACCCGCCGCCCGCGCTCGCTTCCACTCGGGCAGCCACACCACGCCGCGCACCGCCCGAGCCGCGCCTGTCCGCCAGCATCTAACGCGCCTGGACCTCAGCGGCACCAGCGGATCCCGTTTGCCTGTGACCCGTGAGCCGACAGGAGCATCCACCCGACTGACCCCGCCTAACGCTTACCCCGCGCCACCCGAGCAGCACCGCCCGCGCTCGCTTTCGCGGGTGGCCACATCACATTGCGCACGGCTTCGGCCGCGTTCCCTCCCCCTCGGACAGCCATACCTCTCCATACACAACCCAAGCGGCACTGCCCTCCGCCGTTCAACGCGCGTGGACCTCAGCGCCGCCAAAGGACCCACTGCCGACCCCACGTCCCTCAATCCCGCGTCCCCGATCCCAACCCCCGAGGTCGCCATGCCGCATGCCTGACCCCCGGCCACACCCTCCGGGGGGAACCCGACTCCCCCCAACCCGGCCACCATCCAGGTCGAGGCAGCGGTCCTCAGCATGGCCCGCGAAATCGATCAGCGAGCTGCCTACTCAGCTACCCGGTCAGAATCCGAAGGAGGCTGCAACGACAGATAAGCCGGCCGCAGCAGGTCGACGAGGTCCGACGAGCCCACCGTGATCGGCACGGTGTCCAGCTGGTCGAGCACCGCGTCCGCGCGCACCACCGCCGTCGGGTCCCCGAAGCTCAGGCTCGACGTGGTTTGCCGCTGCCAGAACGTGTCCAGGCACTTCGTCAGCGGCGGCGCCTCCTCGCGGGCCGCCACCGCGCGGGTGGTGCCGCGCAGGGTGCGGAGGCGTTCGAGCAGGTCCTCGCGGTTGCGGCCGCGCCAGGCCAGGATTTCGAACGGGTCGTTGTCGAACGACTCGGCCAGCAGGTAGCAGGCGGCGGCGAGGTGCTTGCACGGGACTTCCCAGTCCGGGCAGGTGCAGTCCATCGTCAGCTCGCGGGAGGAGGCCGGGAAGAGTTGGAGGCCCAGCGAGGCGAACAGGGTCTCGATGTCCGGTGGCATCTCGCCGGCCAGCAGCTTGGCCGCGTACAGGGCTTTGCCGGCCAGGGCGTGTTCGATGCGCTGCCATTCCGGGGTGGTGAACGCCTTGATCGCGATCCGGGTCTTGTACGGAGTGGGGCGCGAACCCTGCACCAGAGCGATGACCATGCTGGTGGACAACGAAAGCGACAGCACCTGGCCTTGGCGCGCGTAGTTGCGGCCGCGGGTCAGGCGGCCGCCCATGCCGAACGACTCGAGCACCTCGATGAAGCGGCGCGACCACCAGGTGGCGCCGATGTCACCGCGTTTGCTCTTGGCCTTGAGGCCGTTCTCCACCTTGATGGTCTTGCCGTAGCGGGGGCCGGACCAGTGTTCACTCACCGATGGCCTCCCCGGACAGTGTCAGCAGGTCGCGCAGCTGGGCGGTGGACAGCTCGGTGAGCCAGTTCTCGCCGGCGCCCACCACGAGCTGGGCCAGCGCGCGCTTTTCTTCGATCATGGCGTCGATTCGTTCTTCGAGGGTGCCGATGCAGACGAACTTGCGCACCTGCACGTTGCGGCGCTGGCCGATGCGGAACGCGCGGTCGGTCGCCTGGTCCTCGACCGCGGGGTTCCACCAGCGGTCCAGGTGGATCACGTGGTTGGCGGCGGTGAGGTTCAGGCCGGTGCCGCCCGCCTTCAGCGACAGCAGGAAGAGGGAGGGGCCGTTCTTGTCCTGAAAGCGTTCGACCATGCGGTCGCGGGAAGCCTTGTTGGTGCCGCCGTGCAGGAACATCACCTCGGTGTCGAAGCGCGCGGCCAGGTAGGGCACGAGCATGCTGCCGAACTCGGTGAACTGCGTGAAGCACAACGCCTTGTCGCCCTCGGCGAGCACTTCTTCCAGCACTTCTTCGAGGCGCGCGAGCTTGCCGGAGCGGCCGGCGATCCGGGATCCGTCGCCGAGGAAGTGCGCCGGGTGGTTGCAGACCTGCTTGAGCTTGGACATCGTGGCGAGCACCAGGCCCTTGCGGCCGATGCCTTCCGACTCCTCGATCTTCTCCAGCATGTCGTTCACGACGGCCTGGTAGAGCGAGGCCTGCTCGGTGGTGAGGTTGCACAGCTGGCGCATCTCGACCTTGTCGGGCAGGTCATCGATGATGCGGGGGTCGGTCTTCACGCGACGCAGCACGAACGGGTTCGTGATCTTGCGCAGGCGGGCGGCGGCGTCCTGGTCGTTGTGGCGCTCCACCGGGACGGCGAAGCGGGCGCGGAACGTGTTGATCGTGCCGAGCACACCGGGGTTGGCGAAGTCCATGATCGACCACAGCTCGGCCAGGCGGTTCTCGACCGGGGTGCCGGTCAGTGCTACGCGGTGGCGCGCCTTGAGCTGGCGCACGGCCTGGGACTGGCGGGTGGCGCTGTTCTTGATGTTCTGCGCCTCGTCGAGCACCACGCGATCCCAGGTGAGGTCGCCCAGCGCGTCGGCGTCGCGGCCGGCCAGCGCGTAGGTCGTGAGCACCAGGTCGTGACTCTCGACGGCCTCGCGCAGCGCGTCGCCGTCCAGGCGGTCGGCGCCGTGGTGCACGTGCACCGACAGCTCCGGCGTGAACCGGGCGGCCTCGCGCTGCCAGTTGCCGACCACCGACATCGGGCAGATCAGCAACGTCGGCGGCCGCTTGCCGTGCGCGCGGTTCAGCGCTTCCAGTGCCAGCAGCTGAACGGTCTTGCCGAGGCCCATGTCGTCCGCGAGGCACGCGCCCAGGCCGATCTTGTCGAGGAACGCGAGCCAGGCCAGGCCGCGCTGCTGGTAGGGACGGAGCCGCGCGCCGAAGTTCGCCGGCGGCTCGACGGGTTCGAGCTGCTCGTCGGCCTTGCCGGACAACAGGTCGCCGAGCCAGCCGTCGGACTCGACGGAGGTCAGCGGGAGCGGCAGGCTCTCATCCTCCTCGGTGAGTCCACTGTGGAGCATCACCTCGGCCGCGGTCATCTGGCCACCGCCGCGCTTGAGGAACGCGAGCCCCGCGGCAAGCCGCTTCTGGTCTACCTGAACCCACTGGCCGCGCACTTTCACCAGCGGCACCTTCGCCCTGGCCAGCTCGGCGAGCTCGGCATCGGTCAACGTGTCCTCACCAAGGGCGAGCTCCCACTTGTAGTCCACAATGGACTTCAGGCCGATCTCGCTCTCCTTGGCGACGGTTCCGGCCGTGCCACGGCTTTTCGTGGTGAGCTTCAAGCCCAGTCTGGTCGTCTGCTGCCACCACGACGGCAGCAGCACGCCGAACCCGGCCTGCGCCAGCACCGGCGCCGCGGTCAGGAACCGGTACGCGCCCTCCGCGTCGACCTCCATCTCGGCCGGGTGCGATCCGCGCAACGCCTCGTCGAGGTCGGGGTGCAGCTTGCTGGCCCGGCCGAGATCGGCCAGCAGGTGTTCCTGCGGCGCCGGGATCCAGCGCCGCAGCACGCCGTCGTCCGCGAACCACACCTGATGGGCGGGCACCAGCACGCTCGGCTCGTCGACGGCCTGCAGCAGGAACTCGATCGCCCACTCGTCGTCGGCGCGCTGCTCGGGCGAACGCAGCCGGAAGCAGGTGCGCACCGGGCTCTCGTTGCCCGCGCTGTCCCGCCAGCGGTCGAGTTGTTCGCGCAGCTCGTAGAGCTCCACCGGATCCGCGTCGAACACCGGCTCCCCGGTGAGCGCGGCGAGCCACGCCTCCGCGGTCGTCTCCCTGCCCCGCCGCTTCGGCGCGAGCTCCACGCCGTGGAGCCGGTCCCGCACCTGCTCGTCGACCGCCGTCGTGAGCGCCGCGCGTACGAGTTCGGCCGGGTCGCCCGCGATCTCCTCGCACCGGCTGGCCGGCGGCATCGCGGCCTGCAACGCCGCGAACCGCGCCGAGTCCGTGCCCGACAGCACCGGCACCCACCGCGCGACGGCCTGGTCAGCCGTGACCGCCGGCAGCACGCGGCCGCGATCGACGAGATCGACGGCGAACCCCGCCACGTCGAACACGAACCGCGCGGAGTCGCTCAACCGCACCTCGGCACCGGGCTCCGGCTTGCCCGCCAGGCGGATCGTGGGTACACCCCACTGCCGCAGCTGCACCTTGCCGCGCTGTGCCCGGCCCGCCGCCAACGGGTCGCGCACCAGCTCCGGCGACGCCATCGGCCCTGACGAGAACGACGGCAGCAGCAACGCCCGCGTGATCGTCTTGGGCGCCTCCTGCCCGAGCGCGGCAGCCACCGCCTCGGCCGTCGCCGCGAAGGGGTGCGGCGCGTCCCGCCTGGCGCTCTCGCTGCGCGCGGGCAGCCCGGAGTCCTCGGCCCACAGCGCGAGGACGCCGTCGGTCGTGCAGAGGCCATGCAGTACGAGCACCTTTGAACCCTATGTGCTCACATTGGCGCCATGGTCGAAGACTCCCCTGTCGTGCTGGACGGACAGTCCCTCGGCGCCGACGACGTGGTGCGCGTGGCGAGATACCACTCGCCGGTGGCTCTGCACGAGGACGGCCTCGCGCGCCTCGACGCGTCGTGGCGCGCGAGCCAGCGCCTTGTGGTGCGACGACAGGTGTACGGCCGCACCACGGGCGTCGGCGCGAACCGCGACCAGATCGTCAGCACCGAGGGCTGGGCCGAGCACGGCCTGCGCCTGCTGCGCAGCCACGCAGGTGGCCTCGGCGGCATGCTTCCCGAGGAACAGGTGCGCGCCATGATGGTCGTGCGCCTCAACCAGCTCCTCGCGGGCGGCGCGGGCGTGCGCAGAGCCGTGGCCGACGCCCTGCTCGCCGCCCTGAACAGCAGCTGCTACCCCGGCGTGCACGAGTACGGCGCCATCGGCACGGGTGACCTCACCGCCCTGGCCGAAACCGGCCTGACCCTGCTCGGCGAGCGCTACTGGCTCGGTTCCACCCAGACGCCAGACCCGATCGAGCTCGACTCGGGCGACGCGCTGGCGTTGATCAGCAGCAACGCCCTCACCATCGGCATGGCGGGCCTGGCCTGGCAGGACGCGCACCAGCTGCTCAAGGCCACCCACGTGGTCGCCGCGCTGTCGTTCCTCGCCGTAGACGGCGCCGTCGAGGCCTACGACGAACGCGTCCACCTCGGCCGCCCCCACCCCGGCCAGGTGGCGGTCGCCGCCGAGATGCGCCGCCTGCTGGCCGAGCCGTCCCGCCCGCCAGCCCGCATCCAGGACCCGTTCGGCTACCGCTGCTTCCCGCAGATCCACGGCCCGGCCGTGGACGCCGCCACCGACCTCGGCCGCGTGCTCGACGTCGAGTTCAACGCCGCCGCCGAGAACCCGCTGATCGTCGCCGACCAGTTCGGCCCCGACGACGACGCCGCCTACCACCACGGCGCCTTCCACAGCGCGTACCTCGGCCAGGCCCTGGACCGGCTCAGGTTGTCGATGCTGCACACCGGCCACCTGTCGACGGCACGCCTCGCCACCCTGGTGGAGCCGAACTTCACGGGCCTGCGCCCGTTCCTGGCCGAGGGCGTGCCCGGCAGCTCGGGCGTGATGATCCTCGAGTACAGCGCCAACTCCGCGCTGGCCGAGGTCCGCACCCTCGCCGAACCCGCGAGCATCGGCAACGCCGTGGTGTCGCGCGGCCAGGAGGAGAACTCCAGCTTCGCCTTCCAGTCCGCCTCCCAGGCCCTGCGATCGCTGCGCGCGTTCCGGCTGGTGCTGGCCTGCGAGATCGTCGCGGCGGTGCGGGCGTTGCGGTTGCGCGGGATCCGGCCGGAGACGCCCGCGTTGCTGGCCGCGTTCGAGCTGGCGGAGTCGAAGCTGAACCCGGACATGTCGGACCGGCAGCTCAGCCCGGACGTCGAGGTTGCTTCTGGCCTGCTGGACGACTTCGCTTCCTGCTGACGGAAATCTCGGCCTTGATCTCCACCAATCTGGAGCTTTTACGGTGGACCCGACCAAGGTGATCGAGATGGGGATGTGGTCGTGATGAGGGCTGTCCGCGTGCACGAGTTCGGTGGACCCGACGTGCTCCGCCCTGACGAGGTGCCCGAGCCGGTGGCCGGTCCGGGGCAGGTGGTGGTCGGCTTGACGGTCGCCGACGTGATCTTCCTCGACACGCTGTTGCGCGGCGGCTGGGGCGGCGAGTTCTTCCCGCGGCATCCGCCCTACGTGCCTGGCGGAGGCGGAGCGGGACATGTGCTGTCGGTCGGCGAGGGCGTGGATCCGGCCTGGCTCGGCCGGCACGTCATCGGCCGCGGACCCGAGGGTTACGCGGAACAGGTCGTCTTCGCGGCCGACGAGATCGTTGCCGTCCCGGACGGCCTGGGCTCGGCCGAGGCAGCGGCGATGCTCCACGACGGAGCCACCGCGGTGAACCTCGCCCGCCGCGTGAAGGTCGAGCGAGGCGACTGGGTCCTGGTGACCGCGGCCGCCGGCGGGGCGGGTTCGCTGCTGGTGCAACTGATGCGCGACGCAGGCGCACGGGTCATCGCCGCCGCACGCGGCGAACGCAAGCTCGCCCTGGCCCGCGAACTAGGCGCGGAGGTCACAGTCGACTACTCGCTCGACGGCTGGCAGCACCAGGTCCGGGACGCGACCGGCGGCGTCGGCCTGGCCTTCGACGGCGCGGGAGGCGCTCTCGGCAAGGCGACGTTCGAGACCGTGGCCGACGGCGGCCGCTTCGTCACCTACGGCAGCTCGGACGGGTTCGCCGACATCGATCCGGCGATGGCGAGCCGTCGACAGGTGCACGTCGACAACGTGCTCGCCGTGGCTCCGGACCCGGCAACCGTGGGCGAACACCTCACGGAGGCACTCACCCTCGCCGCGCAGGGCCGGATCCGCCCGGTGATCAGCGCGACGTACCCGCTGGCACAGGCGGCCCAGGCGCACAGGTCGCTCGAAGAACGCGCCACCCTCGGCAAGTCGCTGCTGCTGATTTAGTGGCGTGGGCCGCACGTCACCGGGCGGATTCGCGGACGGACGGACGGCGCGTCGTGATGCTCTTCCGCGCCGCAACCGCAGAGTCGACGTGCTTGGTCACGCCGCTGGCCAGATCACCTCCCTGCCCGGCCACGTCATAGCCGGGTTGCGCCGCTGCCCGGCCACAGCGCTCGCCGAGTCACGCCACTCGCGGGGCCGCACCGCTCGCCGAGTCACGCCACTGCCCCCGCCACACCACTCGTCGAGTCACTCCACTGGCCGGGCCACACCGCCGGCTGGGGCACACCGCTGCCCTGCCACGCCGCTGGCCGGGGCGCACCACTCGCCGGGGCACGCCGCTGGCCGGCCGCGCAACCTCGCGCGGTTGCGCCGCCAACCCCGGTGCGGCGCAACCGCGTTCAGCGGTCAGCCGCCCGCCACCGACGGCAGGATCTGGATCTCGGCGCCTGCCGGTAAGGGCGTGGCCGGGCCGGAGAGGCGGCGGCACTCCTCGCCGTTGACGTAGAAGTTCACGTAGCGGCGTAAGGCCGCGCGCTCGTCGCGTAGGCGACGGTCCAGGCCTGGGTAGGTGCTGGCCAGGACGTCCAGGGCCGCGCCGAGGGTGGCTGGCTCTGGGACGTCCACGTCCAGGTGGGAGGCGCCGTCGGTGGCGGTGCGCAGGACGCCTGGGATCAGGACCGTCACCTTCACGCCGGGATCACCGCCGCCCGCACCGACATCACGTCCGGCAGGTGGGCGGCCACCTGGTGCCAGGTCTCGCCCTCGTCCGGGCTCGCGTAGACCTCGCCCGAGCGGGAGCCGAAGTAGACGCCGGGGACTGGGGCGTCGTCGGTGCACATCGCGTCGCGCATCACGGCCGTCCAGAAGTCGTCTGGCAGGCCGGTGCCCAGGGCTTGCCACGTCGAACCCGCGTCGCGCGAGCGGTAGACGCGGCATTTGCCTTCCGGTGGGAAGCGGCGGCCGTCCGCCTCGATCGGGAAGGTGAAGATCGTGTCTGGGTCGTGTGGGTGCACGACCATCGCGAAGCCGAAGTCGGTGGGCAGGCCGGCCGCGATCGACTGCCAGGAGTCGCCTCCGTCGTCGCTGCGGTACACGCCGTGGTGGTTCTGGGCGTAGAAGCGGGACGCCTGCGCAGGGTGCTGGGCGACCTTGTGCACGCACTGGCCGAATTCCGGCCACGGGTCCGGCAGGAAGTAGGCCTTGATGCCCTTGTTGCTGGCTTCCCAGGACTTGCCGCCGTCGGCCGTGCGGTAGACGCCGCCGGTCGACATGGCCACGAGCATCCGGTCGGGGTCGGCCGGGTCCGGCATGATCGTGTGGATGGCCTGGCCGCCGAAGCCCGCCTCCCACTCCGGGCGGTGCGGGTGGTTCCAGAGGCCCTCGACGAACTCGAACGAACGGCCGCCGTCCGACGACTTGAACAGCGCGGACGGCTGGGTGCCCGCCCACACGACGCCCGGCTGGGACGCGGGGGCCGGTTGGAGTTGCCACACGCGTTCCAGCGCGGCGTCCTCCACCGGGAACGCGATCGGGGGCGAGGAGGACTCCTCCCAGGTGGCCCCCAGATCGTCCGAGATGGACACGCCCGGACCGAAGTGCGGTGACGCCGCGCCGGCCAGCAACCTCACCGGACCACGCGTGTCGAAGGCGACGGCGTACACCTCCTGCATCGCGTGATGCGGTCCGTCGACCTGCCACGTGACCCGATCCTCACTGCGGGCGAGCCACAGCCCTTTACGCGTCCCGATCGCCACGACCACCGTCATCGCAACACAGCCTCCCAACAGCCGAATGTGATGGAGGGCACGTTACGCCGGGGGTCTGACAATTTCTGAGCGAGGGAGAAACCCCACGTAGACCGACAAGTTACTCACTGGTAGCGTCCGAATGAGGAGACGCAAGGAGGCGCCAGTGCTGCTCGACCCGAACCACTACGACCCCGCCCACCTCGACGACGAGACCCGCCGCCTGCTCAGGGCGACCGTCGACTGGTTCGAGGCCCGCGGCAAGCGGCAGCTGATCGCCGACGCGCAGGACAAGGTCTGGTACACCGAGTTCCTGGACTTCGTGAAGAGGGAGAAGCTCTTCGCGACCTTCTGCACGCCGAGCTCGGTCGACGGCACCAAGCGCTGGGACGCCGCCCGCAACGCCGCCTTCAGCGAGGTGCTCGGGTTCTACGGTCTGCAGTACTGGTACGCCTGGCAGGTCACGGTGCTCGGCCTCGGCCCGATCTGGATGAGCGGCAACGAGGAAGCCAAGCAGAAGGCGGCAGCGCTCCTCGACAGCGGCGCGGTCTTCGCGTTCGGCCTCTCCGAGAAGGAGCACGGCGCCGACGTCTACAGCACCGACATGATCCTCACCAAGACCGCTGACGGCTACAAAGCCAACGGCGGCAAGTACTACATCGGCAACGGCAACGTCGCCGGCATGGTCAGCGTCTTCGGCAAACACGATGACGACTACGTCTTCTTCGCCGTCGACAGCCAGCACGAGAACTTCAAGCTGGTCAAGAACGTCGTCGACAGCCAGATGTTCGTCAGCGAGTTCCGCCTCGAGGACTACCCGCTGACCGAGCAGGACATCCTCCACCGGGGACCGGACGCCTTCTCCGCGGCGCTGAACACCGTCAACGTCGGCAAGTTCAACCTCTGCACGGCCAGCATCGGCATCTGCGAGCACTCCTTCTACGAGGCGATCACCCACGCCCACAACCGGATCCTCTACGGCAACCCGGTCACCGACTTCCCGCACGTGCGCCAGAACTTCGTCGACGCCTACGCGCGCCTCGCCGCGATGAAGCTCTTCGCGGACAGGTCGGTCGACTACTTCCGCACGGCGAACGACGACGACCGCCGCTACCTCCTCTTCAACCCGATCACCAAGATGAAGGTGACGAGCGAGGGCGAGAACGTCATCGACCTGCTCTGGGACGTCATCGCCGCCAAGGGCTTCGAGAAGGACACCTACTTCACCCGCGCCACCGCCGACATCCGCGCGCTGCCCAAGCTCGAAGGCACCGTGCACGTGAACCTGGCCCTGGTGCTGAAGTTCATGCCGAACTACCTCTTCAACCCCAAGGCCTACGACGAGGTCCCGAGCGTCCACGAACCGAAGGACGACGACTTCTTCTGGCACCAGGGCCCCGCGCGCGGCCTCGGCAAGATCCAGTTCCACGACTGGGAGCCGATCTACGCCGAGCACGCCCACCTGCCCAACGTGCGGCTGTTCCACGAGCAGGCCGCGGCCATCAAGACGCTGCTCACCACCGCCGCGCCCGACGAGAACCAGCAGAAGGACCTCGACTTCCTGCTGAACCTCGGCCACCTCTTCACCCTGGTCGTCTACGGCCAGCTGGTCCTGGAGCAGGCCAAGATCACCGGGACCGACCAGCACGTCCTCGACCAGATCTTCGACGTCCTGGTCCGCGACTTCGCCGGCTACGCGACCGCCCTGCACGGCAAGCCGAGCAGCACCGAGGCCCAGCAGCAGTGGGCCCTGCAGCAGATCCGCAAGCCGCACGCCGACCAGGCCCGCTTCGACGCCGTCTGGCAGCAGGTCGTGGCGCTCTCCGGCCAGTACGAGATGCGCCCGTAGCACTCACCTGTCAGCCCTGGTACCGCTCCAAGGCCGCGATCATGAGTTCGAGCCCGAACTCGAACTCATGATCGTGGTCGTAGGTGCCCAGCTCGTCGATCACCTCGGCGGACAACGGAAACGCCGACGTGTCAACGTCTTCGTACGGTGACAGGGCGATCCCGCCGAGCTCTGGCGAGGTCGCGACCTCCCTCATCAGCGTGCCCAGCAGGTACGACACCATGGCGCGCATCATCCCGACGGCGATCTTGCCCCGGAACCCGGCCCGCTCGAAGTTCATCAGCGCCGCCTCGATCGTCCGGAACCCGGCCTCGGTGCTCAGCCGCCGGGTCGCCAGCAGCACGAACGCCCGCGGGTGCGCACGCGCCACTTCCCGGACCGCCCGTGCGTGCGCCCGGAAGTGATCACGCCAGTCGTCGCTGTCGACGTGGTACGGCCGCGCCTGCGCCATGATCCGCTCGGCGGCGAGGTCGACCAGCACGGCCTTGTTCGACACGTGGTTGTACAGCGACATCGTGCCCGCGCCCAGTTCGGCGGCGAGGCGCCTCATCGAGACGGCCTCCACGCCCTCGCGTTCGATCAACCGCACGGCCGCATCCACGATGCGGTCGCGGGTCAGCGGTTCACGTGAGGAGGACACTGGCGGAGACCACAAGACGTGGAGTAACTTCCCTGCGACGTACGGCGTACGTAGGAGGGTCGGCCGGTATGACCGAGTCCAAGGCGCTCAGAGCGCTGCGTGAGGCGATCGTCCTGGAACACATGGAATGCCAGAACGACTTCGACTTCGACACCTCCCTGAACGCGTTTCCGCACCCGCGGTACGAGATCATGGCGTCCGGACAGGTGCTGGACGGCGTGGACGAGGTCCGCGCGTACTGGCAGCGCACCCGCGCGGCGTTCCCGGACCAGCACAGCAAGGTCATCGAGATCCACCACGCCGATGACGCCGTCGTCGTCGAGTTCGAACTGCAGGGGACACACCTGGGCAGCCTCCTCGGTGAGGAACCGTCGAACAAGACCTTCAAGGTCAGGATGGTGGCTTTCTTCCTGTTCGAGAAGGATGTCCTGCTCTGCGAACGGGTCTACGGCGACACCACGACCGTCATGCAGCAGCTCGGCCTGCTGAACACCCCCGACGAGTACGCGGGGCCCTACTGAAACACCACCCGCACCTCGCCGACGACCTGACCGCCGCCCAGCACCGGCACGGACAGATGTTCCTTGGCCGGTGACACGTCGTAGCCCATGGCCGCCAACGCCGTGAGCCCGATCGCCGTGGTGGCACGGGGATTGCCGTCCAGCACCTTCACCGCGACCGCGTGCCCGGCCGCCGTCGCCAGCACCAGCACTCCCTCGGCGCCGCCCTTGGCAACCACACCGGGGAGCAACTGCATGATCACGGTGTTCACGTGCCCGGTACCAGCGACGTACTCGGGATACTTGCGCATCGCGTCGGCAACGGGCGTGCGCACCAGGCCCTGCATGGCGCGCGCCAAGCCGTGCAACGACAACCCGAACACCGGCGCGCCACAGCCGTCGACCGCAACGTGCGCGACGGACTCACCGGACAGCTCCTCCACCGTCCGCAACACCAGCTGCTGCAACGGATGCTCCGGCTCCAGATAGGTCTGCGTGGGCCACCGCGCCGCGACGCACGCCGCCAGCATCGCCGCGTGCTTGCCGGAGCAGTTCATCCGCACCCGAGAAGGTTCCGTCAAACGTTGACGCGTCTCCTCGTCCTCCGGCCACGACGCCGGGCAGCGCAACAACCCCACCGGCAACCCGCCGAGCAGCTGCATCACCAGCTCGGCGTGCCGGTTCTCCCCCGTGTGCGACCCGGCCGCGATCGCCAGCGCGGGTCCCGCGAGAGGCGCGCCTGCGGACAGGCACGCCAGCGCCTGGAACGGTTTCAGGCACGACCGCGGCAGCACCGGATCCCCCACCGCGCCAACGGAAACGCCCACCTCACCGGACGGCAGCAGGCCGACGACGCTGCCGTGGTGCAGGCTCTCCACGAATCCGTTGCGCGTGACCTCAGCGAGCAGTGCGGGCACGAGCTGCCTCCAGGCGGTGGGCCAGCCGGGACAGCGCCAGGTTGACCACCAGGTAGATGAACGCCACGACGATGAAGGTCTGGATCAGCAGACCGTTGTAGTTCGCGAGCACACGCCCGTTGAACAACAACTCCGTGTAGGACACGACATATCCCAGCGAGGTGTCCTTCAACAGACTGACAGCTTGCGTCACCAGCAACGGCGTCATGTGCCGAACAGCCTGTGGCAGCACCACGAACCGTGTCACCACGCCTTGCGCCATGCCCAACGACAGCCCTGCCTCGCGTTGCCCCGGATCGACGGACTCCACGCCCGCCCGGAAGATCACCGCGTAGGACGCCGCGTGCGACAACGCCAGCGGCACCACGAGCTTCCAGAACAGCGGCAGGTTGACGCCGAACGACGGCAGCACGAACAGCATCACGTACACCAGCAGCAGCACCGGGACCGTGCGCATGACCTCGGCGTATGCGCGGGTGAACCGGTTGGGCCGCAACGCGAGCAGCAGCCCTCCCGCCATCGCCAGCACCCCCGTCGCGAACGCCGCCACCACCGTCGACCACAGGCCTCCGAGCAGATAACGCCACACGGGCCAGGTCAGATACGGCCGCCAACGAACTGGGTCCAGCTGGCCGCCGGCCGCGAACTGCCGCAGCCCCAACGCCACCAGGCCGGCCAGGACGAGAACGGACACCACCGAAACCCAGAAGACGCGGCGGCGGAAGCGGGGACCAGGTGCGTCGAACATCAGGCCAGCCGCCGTTCCAGCACCCGTGCCCCGAACCCGATCCCCGCGGCCAGCACCAGGTAGCAGAGGCCGACGCCGGTGAAGACCAGCAACGGCTGGGCGAGCTCCAGGTTGATCCGTTGGGCCGCACGGGTCATGTCCACCACGCCGACGACACCGGCCAGCGCCGTCGCCATGGTCAACGCGATCGCGATGTTCGCCAACGGCTGCACAACGCGCCGCGCCGCCTGCGGCAGGATCACGTGCCACAACGACAGCCGCAACGACAGCCCCAACGCCCGTGCGGCCTCACCCTGTCCTGCAGCCACCGAGTTCACGCCCGACCGCAGCGCTTCCGCCACGAAAGCGGCCTCGTACAGCGAGATCGCCGTGAACGCCGTCCAGAACAACGGCATCTTCACGCCGACCTCGGGCAGCCCGAACACGAACAGCACCAGCCACGCCAGCAACGGGATGTTCCGCCACACCTCGACGTAGACCGCGCCGACCCCGCGCAGCAACGGCACCGGCACGATCCTCAGGACCGCGACCACGAGCCCGACGAGCAGGGCTCCGGCGAACGACAGCAGGGTCAGCGCGATGGTGTTCAGAAAGCCTTCGAGGACCAGGCTCATGAGTCGATCGCGGGTGGCGCCGGCGCGTCGCCGGTGACCACCGTGCCGATCGTCTGCTTCCAGACGTCCTGCCACAGCCCCGACTTGCCGATCTCGCGCAGCCAGTCGTTGACGAACCTGGTGAACTCCGCGTCGCCGTGCTTGATGCCGATGCCGTACGGGTCCTCGGTGAACGGCTCGCCGACCAGCTGCAGTTCGCTGTCCTTCGACGCGTCGGCGACCAGGATCGCCTGGTCCTGCACGTAAGCGTCGCCGCGCCCCTGCTTCAACGCGGTCAGGCACTCGGGATCCGAGCCGAACTCGACGATCTTCGCCGTCGGCGCCGCGTCGCGCACCGCCTTCACCCCAGGGGTGTTCGCGCCGACGATCACCGTTCTTCCTGCCAGGTCAGCGGGTTTCGCGATGCCGGACGTGCCCTTGCGCACCGCGATCGACTGCCCCGACTGGTAGTACGGCCCGGCGAACGCCACGCGCTCCCGGCGAGCCGGCGTGATCGTGTAGGTCTGCAGGATCACGTCCACGGTTCCGTTGGCCAGCAACGGTTCACGGGTCTCCGAGGTGGCGCTGAGCAGCTCGGTCTCCGGCTTGCCGACGACGTACTGGGCGAGCAGTTTGCCGAGGTAGGCGTCAAAGCCGGTGAGCTCGCCGCTGATCGGGTCGAGCTGGGACAGCAGCGGGGCGTCCTGGGAGCCGCCGATGAGCAGCCTGCCGCGCTTCTTGATGCGGTCGACAGCCGAGCCAGGAGTGACCTGACCTGTGTAAACGGGCGCCTTGGCGAGCAGGGCGTCGATCTTGCCGCCGCCCGGCACCGCGTCCGAGCCGCCGCCGCATCCGGCCACGAAGAGCAACACCGCTGCTACGAACAGTCTCCCCATGCCCCGAAGCTACTGATCGCGATCATTCAGGCACAAGATACGACAAAGCCGCTTGTCCGATACTGGACAGGCGGCTTGTCTAGATCAGATGCGCTGATCAGTCAGACTCAGACGGCGCGAACGCCCTGGGCCTGCGGGCCCTTCTGGCCCTGACCGATCTCGAACTCGACCCGCTGGTTCTCCTCGAGAGCCTTGTAGCCGTTCATCTGGATCTCGGAGTAGTGGACGAACACGTCGGCGCCACCGTTGTCAGGGGAGATGAAGCCGAAGCCCTTCTCCGCGTTGAACCACTTGACGGTGCCCTGTACTGCCATCTTGCTACTTCTCCTCTAACAGGTGCCGGATCGCGTTCGCGACCACCGGGTCAAGTCGGAACAGCGACTTCTCCGGAACCTGGAGAACCCTCACGCTCGCGACCTCGTTTTGCGCGAGCGTGGTACCACGAACACGAAAACGTACGACCATGGACAGTCAACCACGGCTCCCCGCTTCCAGTCGAGCCATCATTCGCACTGCTACCGTGAGATCCCAAACGAGCCCGGCGGAGGTCCTCGTGCCCGAGCAACCGACGTTGTCGATCAAGGCCTCGATCGCCCCCCAGATCGCCGGTGGCCTGCACTCGCTCGTGCAGAAACACCTCGCCGAAGCAGCGCCGCGGGAACACCGCCGGACGGGTGACGTCATCACGAACACCTTCTCCGGGACCGCCCACGACACCGTGTTCCAGATCGGCAGGGTGCACGGACAGGTCAACGACAACCGGGGCCGGTAACCTGGTGGGTCGTTGACCCAGGGGGCCGTGTTTGACCGGCAGCGAGAGACTGCTCTTCTTCTTCGTCGGATTGGTGACCACGTTCGTGTTCATCCGCATCAGCGTGCGGTTGATCAGGGCGAAGGTGCGCTGGTGGCCGCGAAACATCGTGCACGGCGACACGCACGTGCATCACGTCGTGTTCGGCACCGTGCTGTTGCTTCTGTCCAGCGTCACCAGCCTCGTCATCCCGGACGACATGTACGGCGCCCGGCTGGCAGCCGCGGCGGGCCTCGGCGTGGGCGCGGCGCTGGTGCTCGACGAGTTCGCGCTGATCCTGCACCTGCGCGACGTGTACTGGACCAAGGCTGGCCGGCTGTCCGTGGACGCCGTGTTCCTCGCCATCGGTCTGACCGGGACGTTCCTGCTCGGCGCGCGCCCGCTCGGCTACGACGAGGTGTTGCAGCTCAACCCGGAGACGACGCCGTCCGACACGTTCACGCTGAGGCTGATCGCCATCGGCGTGAACCTGTGCTTCGCGATCGTGGCGCTGCTCAAGGGGAAGATCTGGACGGGGCTGCTCGGCCTGCTGGTGCCGGTGGTGCCCGCCGTGGGTGCCGTGCGGCTCGCACGGCCCGGTTCGCCGTGGGCCCGCTGGCGCTATCTGGAGGGCTCACGCAAGCTCGCGCGGGCATACCGCAGGGAGGCGCGGATCCGGCAGCCCATCATCCGCGCCAAGATCGCCGTGCAGGAGTTCATCTCGGGACGTCACGACCTGCCGGATCACGACAGGCCGTGACGGGGACCAGGTCCCCCCGAGATCAACGCCGAGATCACCCTCCGACGATGTCCTGCGCGGCACACGCCGCCGCGAGGTCTCCCGCACACAGCTCGGCCGGCTTGACGATGCCCTCGGTGACCAGCGTCCGCACGGTGTCCTTCTTGATCAACGTCGCGCCCAGCAGCACCGACTTCATGTCCCGCCGCGAGACGGGGTCCCGCAGGTTGCCGGTGGCCAGGTCGTCGGCACCGTCGAGGTCACCGCGGGCGATCGCGATGGCCAGCCGCGCCGCGGCCTCGGCCTCGTCGCGCACCGGCTTGTAGACGGTGACGCACTGGTCGCCGCGCAGCACGGCCCGCAGGCCGTCCACAGTGGCGTCCTGCCCGGTGACCGGGACCTTGCCCGCCAGGTTCTTCTTCTTGAGCACCCCGATGACCGCGCCGGCCAGGCCGTCGTTGGCCGCGACCACGCCGTCGACCTTGCCCGCGTTGTCGTTCAGGATCTGCTCGAACAGCTGCCCGCCGAGATCGTTGTTCCAGTCGGCGACCGGCTGGGACTTCACGAGCTTGAGCGCGCCGGTGTCGTACTTCGGGGCGAGCCGTGACTTCTGACCCTGGGTGAACAGCGTGGCGTTGTGGTCCGTCGGCGCGCCCTCGATCTCGATGATCTGGGCACCCGGCTTGTCACCGAGGCAGGCGAGCAGACCGTCCGCCTGGAGCTGGCCGACGTTCACGCTGTCGAACCCGACGTGGTACTCCGCCTGGCCGCCGAGCGTCACGCGGTCGTAGTCGATCACCGGGATGTCCGCGGCCTTCGCCTTCTTCTGCACCGCGAGACCACCCGCCGCCGACAACGGCGTGATCATCAGGACCTTCACCTTACGGCGGATCATCTCGTCGGCGATCTGCGCGAACTTCGCCTCGTCGCCCTCCGCGTTCTCCATGAACGGTTCGATGTCCGCGTAGTTGAACGCCTGCGTCAGCAAGGGGCGATCTTGTTCTTCCCAGCGCGTGGAAGTCGTTCGGTCGGGAAGGATTACCCCGACGATTGGTTTGGGACCACGCGCGGGCAGCGTCGGAGAGCCCTGACCTGCGTCACCGCAGGCAGAGAGGAGAAAGAGCAGGCACGCCGACGATGCCATTACCCGTCTTCGCATAAACGCGGAGTTCATCGCTTGAATGTTGTTAAGTCAAGATTTCTTCTCATAACATCACGCTCCGCTTCCGATCGGCTACAGTTCGATTCCGTACGAAAGGCGCTGATGCTTGGCGGAATTTCGTGCCAGTGTGTCGGACTTGGGCGGCAATCGGGGGCCGCGCTGTGTTGTTGGATCCAGCCCTGACCGGGTGTGAGGAGACAGCTAGGTGAGAACGCGCAGAACCGTGATGGCGGTGGCGGCAACGATGTCGCTGATCGCCGCGGGCACTTCGGCTGCGGGGGCAGCGCCGGCCGCTGCCGCGGGCCAGCAGGACACGGAGTACACCGTCCTTCTCGAGGACCCCGGAAACCGCGACTTCGCGATCAACGCCGTGCACGCGGCGGGCGGCGAGGTCGTCCGGGGCAACGACGCCATCGGCGTGCTGACCGTCAAGGCGCCCGCGAACGGCTTCGTGGAGAAGGTTTCCGCATCGGACCAGATCGTCGGTGCGGCCCGCACCAAGCCGATCGGGCACGCTCCCGTCGCGAAGGCCGAGAAGGTCAAGCGGGACAACGTCGAGAAGGAGAACACGGCAACGCAGGCGAACAAGTCTCCTGCCGCGTCGAAGTCGACCGCGGGCATGGACCCGCTGGACGGCGACCTGTGGGGCCTGAACCTCGTGCGCTCCAACATCGCGCGGGCCAAGCAGGCCGGCGACAAGCGCGTGTACGTCGGCATCCTCGACACCGGTGTGGACGGTTCGCACCCGGACATCGCGCCGAACTTCAACAACGAGCTGTCGCGCAACTTCACCATCGACATCCCCAACGACTCCGACGGTGGCGAGTTCGACGGCCCGTGTGAGTTCCGCGGTTGTGTCGACCCGGCGAACTGGGACGACGGCGGCCACGGCACGCACGTCGCCGGCACCATCGGCGCCGCTGCCAACGGTTTCGGCATCTCCGGTGTCGCGCCGAACGTGTCGCTCGTGAACATCCGCGGTGGCCAGGACGCCGGCTCGTTCTTCCTGCAGCCGGTCGTGGACGCGCTGACCTACGGCGCCGACATCGGCCTCGACGTGATCAACATGTCGTTCTACGTCGACCCCTGGTACATGAACTGCGTCAACGACTCCACGGCCACGGCCGAGGAGCAGCTGGAGCAGCGCACCATCATCGCGTCCGTGCAGCGCGCGTTGAACTACGCGCACCGCAAGGGCGTCACGCTGATCGGCGCCGGTGGCAACAACCACGAGGACCTCGGCAAGCCGCGCACCGACACGGTCAGCCCGAACTACCCGCCGAACCACAACCGGCCGCGTCCGATCGACAACGCGACCTGCCTCAACCTGCCGACCGAGGGCAACCACGTCATCTCGGTGTCGTCCCTGGGCCCGTTGACCGAGAAGGCCGACTACTCGAACTACGGGCTCGAGCAGACCGCGATCTCGGCACCCGGCGGCTACTTCCGCAGCGGCCTCGGCACGCCGTGGTACCGCACCAACGAGAACCTGATCCTGTCGACCTATCCGCGCAACGTCGCCATCGCCGAGGGCAACGTCGACGAGGCCGGCAACATCACCGAAAAGGGCCTCGCCGCCGGCGTCAAGAAGGCCGTGCAGGGCGACAAGGTCGGCTACTACCAGTTCCTGCAGGGCACCTCGATGGCCGCCCCGCACGCCTCTGGTGTCGCCGCGCTGATCGTCAGCCAGTACGGCAAGAAGGACAAGGGCCGTCCCGGTCTGACCATGGACCCGGACAAGGTCGAGAAGGTGCTCTACAAGACGGCGACCCAGCGGGCCTGCCCGAACCCGCGCACCGTCTCGTACGTGAACGTGGGTCGCTCGCCGGAGTTCGACGCCACCTGTGAGGGTGACGCGAAGTTCAACGGCTTCTACGGTCACGGCATCGTGGACGCCTACGGCGCGGTCACCCGCGGCGGTCAGTTCCTGTAAGTCCTGTCAGGACACCAAAAGGCTCCCGGCCATCTCGGCCGGGAGCCTTTTGGTTGCGACGAAAGTGCATTCGGGGCGTACACCTTCGTCGCAACCTTCCGCCCCCGCCTTGACCGTGCCGTAACGGCATGGTTTCGACTGGGTTCCGGCACGCCGAGGGGGCGTGTCGTCGGGGAGGTGCACAGTGCGAAAGTCGTTGTCTCTGGCCGCGGTCATGACCGCCGCGGCGGCGTTGGTG
This sequence comes from Lentzea kentuckyensis, assembly GCF_002150765.1. Taxonomy (GTDB): domain Bacteria; phylum Actinomycetota; class Actinomycetes; order Mycobacteriales; family Pseudonocardiaceae; genus Lentzea; species Lentzea kentuckyensis. The sequence continues at coordinate 170,642 of NZ_MUYM01000004.1, read as the reverse complement.
GTACCGGGGGTGGCGTCGGCGGCGCCCGTGAGCGAGGTGAACTGGGTCGCGTGCCCGGCGGACGTGGCGTCGCCCGGACTGGAGTGCGGGACGCTCCGGGTGCCGTTGGACTACCGCAAGCCTGACGGACGCCGGACCGAGGTGATGATCTCGCGGCTGGCCGGCAAGAACCCGGAGAAGCGCAAGGGCATCCTGCTGACCAACCCCGGTGGGCCGAGCGAGGGTTTGACGTTCCCGTCCCTCCTGAAGACCCTGGGGCTGCCGCAGAGCGTGCAGGACTCGTACGACGTGATCGGCATGGATCCGCGCGGTATCGGCTACAGCTCGCCGGTGACGTGCGACCTGACCGAGGAACAGATGGCGCCTGGCAGCGTGCCACCGTACGCGGTGAAGCCCGCCGACGTGCGGAAGCGGGCCGAGGAGACGAAGTCGATCGCGCGGCAGTGCCTCAAGTCCTCGACCGCGGACGTGTTGCCGTACAACACGACCGCGAACATCGCCCGCGACCTGGACCGCGTCCGCGCCGCGCTGGGTGAGAAGAAGGCTTCGTTCCTGGGCTACTCGTACGGCACGTACCTGGGCTCGGTCTACGCCACGCTGTTCCCGAAGACCGCCGACCGGGTCGTGCTGGACAGCAACCTCGGCGCGGGTGGCTGGGACGTCGAGGGCGGCCGGATGTTCGGCCGCGGCGTGGAGGACACGTTCCCGGACTTCGCGAAGTGGGCGGCCGCGCGTCCCGAACTCGGCCTGGGCACCACGCCCGAACTGGTGCGCGCCAAGTACTTCGACCTGGCCGCCCGCCTGGACGCGAAGCCGTCCGTCGAGGGGATCAACGGTCAGGGGTTCCGGATCCTGACGTTCGCCGCCCTTTACGGCACCGGCGACGCGGTGTTCTCGAAGCTGGCCGCGCAGTGGAAGGCGTTCGACACGAACTCGCCGCAGCCGCCGGAGGAGGTACCGGACGTCCCGCGCCCCCAGGCCCTGCTCGCGGGACGGTTGCACGTCATCTGCGGTGACTCCGAGTGGCCGTCGTCGGTGGGGACCTACGAGCGCAACGTCGCCGTGGACCGCGTCCGCCACCCGATGTTCGGTGCGGCGGCCGCGAACATCCAGCCGTGCGCGTTCTGGCCGAAGCCGGTGGAGAAGCAGGTACGGCCGTCCGACCGCGGACCGCGCAACGTGCTGATGGTGCAGAACGAACGCGATCCCGCGACGCCACTGGCCGGTGCCCGGACGACGCGGCGCGCGTTCGGCGACCGGGCCGCCATGGTGACCGTCGACCAGGGCGGGCACGGCGTCTACCTGATCGGCAGGAACAAGTGCGCCAACGACAAGGTGACCGCTTACCTGCTCGGCGGGGAACGTCCGGACGACGTCAAGTGCGCAGCTGAGAACAGCTGACGCTCAAGGGCCGGTTCGCTTCGTCGCGAGCCGGCCCTTGTAGTGCAAGCGCTCCCACGCTAGGGTCCGTCCCCACGTACGTCGCCGCCGATTCCACAGTGGAACGGAGCGACATGAATACGTTTGCACGACTGGCCGCAACAGTTCTCTGCGCGGCGGTCCTGACCACGCCGGGCACCGCCTCCGCGGCCGACCTGAACGACCCGCAGCTCAAGGACATCGCGATGCAGCTGGTGTCCAGCGCGGAGAACTCCTCTTTGGACTGGCGCGCCCAGTTCGGTTACATCGAGGACATCGACGACGGCCGCGGCTACACCGCCGGCATCATCGGCTTCTGCAGCGGCACCGGCGACATGCTCGACCTGGTCCGCCTCTACCGCGACCGCAAGCCCGGCAACGTCCTGGAGAAGTACCTCCCGGCCCTGGAACGCGTGAACGGCACCCCGTCCCACGACGGCCTCGACCCCGACTTCCAGCGCGACTGGCGAGCCGCGGCCCAGGACGGCACCTTCCAGGGCGCGCAGGAACACGAACGCGACCGCGTCTACTTCACCCCGGCCGTGAACCGCGCCAAGCAGGACGGCGTGCAGGCGTTGGGCCAGTTCATCTACTACGACGCGATCGTCATGCACGGTGACGGCTGGGGTGACCTGGACTTCTCCAGCATCCGTCGGCGCGCCCTCGACACCGGGGCACGTCCGCCGGCCCAGGGCGGCGACGAGGTCCAGTGGCTGCACGCTTTCCTCGACGCACGCGTGTGGGTGATGAAGCAGGAGCCCGCGCACGAGGAGACCAGCCGGGTCGACACGGCCCAGCGCAGGTTCCTCAACGAGGGCAAGCTGAACCTCGAGCGCCCGCTGCAGTGGCAGGTCTACGGGGACTCCTACGCGATCTGGTGACCGGAATGCCCCACCTGACACCAGTATGTCCGTTTCGCGAAATAGTAAAGGCTCTTGCCAATAAAGGTATGGACCCCTTACCGTTGCTCTCACGCCGCCCGGGAACTCGACATCCCTGCCCCGGAGGGAAATCCGTGAAAATCACTGGTCGCATCGCGGCCGCACTGCTGACGTGCGCCGCGCTCTTCACCACCACGATCGGTACCGCCTCGGCGGCCAACCTCGATGAACCGCGCCTCAAGGACATCGCGATGCAGATCGTGTCCAGCGCGGAGAACTCTTCCACGGACTGGCGCGCCCAGTTCAGCTACATCGAGGACATCGACGACGGCCGCGGCTACACCGCCGGCATCATCGGCTTCTGCAGCGGTACCGGCGACATGCTGGACCTGGTCGAGCTCTACAAGTCCAAGAAGCCCGGCAACGTGCTGGAGAAGTACCTCCCCGCACTGCGCAAGGTGAACGGTTCCGACTCGCACTCGGGCCTCGACCCCAACTACACCAAGGACTGGAAGACCGCGGCCAAGGACTCCGTCTTCAAGGCGGCACAGGAGTCCGAACGCGACCGCGTGTACTTCAACCCGGCCGTGAAGCAGGGCAAGGCCGACGGCGTGCGGGCCCTGGGCCAGTTCGCCTACTACGACGCGATCGTCGTGCACGGCGACGGCGGCGACAAGACGAGCTTCAGCAACATCCGCAAGCGCGCCCTCGGCAAGGCGAAGCCGCCGTCGCAGGGTGGGGACGAGAAGACGTGGCTCAACGCCTTCATGGACGCCCGCGTGTGGGCCATGAAGCAGGAAGCGGCCCACGAGGACGTCTCCCGCATCGAGACCGCGCAGCGCGTGTGGCTGAAGGCCGGCAACTTCGACCTGAAGACGCCGCTCAAGTGGAAGGTCTACGGCGACAGCTTCGAGATCAAGTGATCAAGTAGCGCACGAACGAGAAGAGGGGCGTCCGCGGACGCCCCTCTTTTCTTGCCATGACTACAGCTGGGGCCAGTCCAGCACCGGTGCCGCGAAGTCGCGGATCGACGCCAGCAGCCCCAGCCTGGCCGCCTTCACGGCCGGGTCCTCGGCCATGACCAGCACCTCGTCGAAGAAGGTGTTGATCGGCCCGGTCAGCCCTTCGGCGGCGGCGACGAACGCCGCCAGGCCGGCGACATCGCGTGACACACCGTCGAACGCCTTGTGCAGCGCCACTTCCGCCGGCTCGGACAACACCGAGGCGTCGTACGAAGCCTCGACGGATGCCGGCACGATCCGCCGGACCCGCTGCAGGGCCGCGGTCAGCGCGTCGAAGGACTCGTTGCCCGCCAACGACTCCAGCTGCGTCAGCGTCTCGTCCGCCAGCACCGGCGAGTCGGCCAGCGGCAGCACCGCCTGGACGAACCGGTGCTCGTGGCCCGCGTCGAGCAGCGCCTGCTCGTAGCGGCGGACCGCGAACTCGCGCGCCGTCTCCAGCGCCTCCGCCGACACCTCAAGCCCTTCAGCGGCCAGGGAAAGCGCCACCGGCAGGGTGATCGCCCGCAGGTCGGGGAACGCCCGCAGCACCGTCACCGCGCCCAGGGCCGCGCGGCGCAGACCGAACGGGTCGGACGAACCGGTCGGCTGCGCACCGATGCCGAACAGGCCGGCCAGCAGGTCGAACCGGTCCGCCAGGGACAGCAGCGCGCCGGGCACCGACGACGGCAGCGCGTCACCGGCCGAACGCGGAAGTTCCATCTCCCACAACGCCAACGCCACGTCCGGGGTCTCCCCCGCCCGCGCCGCGTACTCGCGGGCCATCACACCGGCCAGCGACGACAGCTCGATCACCATCTGCGAGCCGAGGTCGAACTTGGCCAGTGCACCGGCACGGTCCAGCGTCTCGCGGTCCACGTCCACCACGCCCGCGAAACGTCCGGCCAGAGCGGCGATGCGGCCCGCGCGGTCCGCCATCGAGCCCAGCTTGTCCGCGAACGTCAGCTTGGCGAGGCCCGCCTTCATCTCCTCCAGCGGCGTCTTGAGGTCCGCGCGCCAGAAGAACGCCGCGTCCTCGTACCGCGCCCGCAGCACGGCCTCGTTGCCCGCCCGCACCAGATCGGCGTCGACGGAACCGTTCGCCACGGCCACGAAGTGCGGCAACAGGGCACCGTCGGCCGAGCGCACCGGCAGGTACCGCTGGTGCTTGCGCATCACGGTCGTGAGGATCTGGGCCGGCAGCTCCAGGTACCGCTCCTCGAACGAGCCGAGGATCGGCGTCGGCCACTCGACCAGGTTCGTCACCTCGTCCAGCAGCCCGTCGACCTCCACCACACCGCCGACGGACGCCGCGAGCTCCTGCGCGGCCGCCACGATCGAAGCCGAACGCACCGCGGCGTCGGCCTGGATCCCGTGCCCGGCCAGGAACTCCAGGTAACCGTCCGCAGTGGACACCTCCACCACCGGCGAATCGGCGGTCCGGTGCACCCGAGTGACGGTGCCGGAAGCCAGCGACGACACCGCGACGGGCACCGGCGTCGAGCCCAGCAGCGCGAGGAGCCAGCGGATCGGCCGGGTGAACGACAGCTTCGGGTCGTTCCACTTCATGTTCTTCTCGGCGCGCAGGTCCGAGACGACCTCGCCCAGCAGCCCGCTCAGCACCTCGACGGCACCGCGACCGGCGTCGGACTTGGTCAGCGCGACGAACTCGACGCCGTTCTCCTCGACCCGCCCCAACGCGGTGACGTCGACGCCCTGGCCACGAGCGAAGCCCTGCACGGCCTTCGTCGGGTTGCCGTCGGCGTCGAACGCGGCCGACACGCGCGGTCCGCGCACGGTGCGCTCTGCATCCGGCTCACGCGGCGAAACCTCAGGCACGACAACGACGATCCGGCGCGGAGTCCCGTGCACGGTCACCGAGCCGTGCGTCAGCCGAGTCGCGCCCAGCTTCGCGGTGACGGCCTCGCGCACCGCGTCCACGGTCCGCAGAACCTCGTGCGGCGGCAGCTCCTCGGTACCGATCTCGAACAACAACGTCGCCGGCGCCGCGACGTCCGCAAAGGACGAAGGCCTGGCGACGGCGGCCGGAAGCTCGGCCACGCCCAGCGGATGCCCGAGCTCCTCCCGGCGCTCCGCCCACAGCGCGGCGACCTCACGGGCCAGCCCGCGCATCCGGCCGAACGCACGAGCGCGCTCGGTCGTCGAGATCGCGCCACGGGCGTCGAGAACGTTGAAGATGTGCGAGCACTTCAGCACGAAGCTGTGCGCCGGAACGGGCAGCCGCGCGTCCAGCATGCGCCGGGCCTCGGCCGCGAACTCCTGGAAGAGGTTCTTGTTCCGCTCCACGTCCGCGTCGTCGAGGTAGTACCGCGACATCTCGTACTCGGCCTGGCCGAACGCCTCGCCGTAGGAGATGCCGGGCGCGTAGGCGATCTTCTTGAAGTGGTCGACGCCCTGCAGCGCCATCATGATCCGCTCGATGCCGTAGGTGATCTCCACCGACACCGGGTCGAGCGTCATGCCGCCGGCCTGCTGGAAGTAGGTGAACTGGGTGATCTCCAGGCCGTCGAGCCAGACCTCCCAGCCGAGGCCCCAGGCGCCCAGCGCGGGCGAGGCCCAGTTGTCCTCGACGAACCGCACGTCGTGCCCGCGGACGTCGATGCCGAGCGCCTCCAGCGAACCGAGGTAGAGCTCCTGCGGGTTACCGGGGTCCGGCTTCAGGATCACCTGGAACTGGGTGTGCGTCTGCAGCCGGTTCGGGTTCTCGCCGTAGCGGGCGTCGTCGGGCCGCACGGACGGCTCCACGTACGCCACGCGCCACGGCTCGGGACCCAGCACGCGCAGCACGGTGGCCGGGTTCAGCGTCCCCGCCCCGACCTCGGTGTTGAAGGGCTGCACCACGATGCAACCTCGGTCGGTCCAGTACTTGGTCAGCGCGAGCAGCGCGTCCTGCATCGTCAACACGGGCCTGAGTCTACGAAACAGACAAAACCGCTGGTCAAGGGGCCTTGATCAGGTGGCCTGCGCCACTGTGTCACGCTTTGCACAACCGAGTGGAGTCCCCGCACGTCTACTTGGGGTACCCGGAAGAGCTGAAAGGAGTGGGTGTGGACAACCGGCCGCCACGGCCGGGAGACCCGAGTGGATCTCCCAGGCGACCCTCCGCCACCCCGCGTCCCCAGGCGGGTCAGCCCCGCCGTCCGCAGGTGCCTCCGCGCGGGTCAGAGCCCCCTCGCCGGCAGCCCGGCGGAGCCGAACCCCCACGTCGGGAGCCTCCGAAGCGCGCAGAACCGCCGCGCAGGGAGCCGCCTGTGCGCCGGGAGTCCGCGAGTCGCAGCGAGCCGCCCCGCCGGGGTGAGCCCGCCCGCGCCGCGTCGTCGCGGCCGCGTCCGGTCGCCGACCGCCCGACGGTCCGCACCACCCCGGCCAAGGCGAAGACTGCGGCCCCAGCACCCCGTCCGCGCCCGAGGCCCGCGACCCGCAGGCCGAGTGCGGCCCGCAGTGGCGCGTCCACCGGCGCGAAGATCTTCGTCAGCATGATCTCCGCGGTGATCCTGCTGGTCACCGGCATCGCGTGGAAAGACCTCAACTCGCTGACCGAGAACCTCACCAAGCAGGACCTCGACCTGGCCGACGCCGGCGAGAAGCCCGCGGACGGCGCGATCGACATCCTGCTGGTCGGCATGGACAGCCGCACCGACTCCAAGGGCAACCCGCTGCCGCAGAACGTCCTCGACGAACTGCAGGCCGGCGGCAGCGACGACGGCGGGTTCAACACCGACACGCTGATCCTGCTGCACATCCCGAACGACAGCGGCAAGGCCTACGCGGTGTCGTTCCCGCGCGACTCCTACGTGAAGATCGCCGGCGGCTTCGGTCGTCACAAGATCAACTCTGCCTACGGTTACGCCAAGGGTCAAGCGGCCGAGAAGCTGCAGGGCAGCGGCAAGACCCCGCAGGCCGTCGAGATGGAGTCCCGCAAGGCCGGCGCGAACAACCTGATCCAGACCATCCAGGACCTGACCGGCTCGAAGATCGACCACTACGCCGAGGTCAACCTGGTCGGCTTCTACGAGATCACCAAGGCCATCGGCGGCATCGACGTCTGCCTCAACAAGAACGTCCGCGACAGCTTCTCCGGCGCGAACTTCAAGGCGGGCCCGCAGACGATCGAGGGCAAGAACGCGCTGGCGTTCGTCCGGCAGCGCCACGGCCTGCCGATGGGCGACCTGGACCGCGTCGTGCGCCAGCAGGTCTTCATGGCGGGCCTCGCCAAGAAGATGCTGTCCGCGGGCGTGCTCACCGACAGCACCAAGCGCACCAACATGATCAAGGCCGTGAGCGGCGCGATCACGCTCGACGACGGCTGGGACATCACCAAGTTCGCCCTGCAGATGAAGGACATGACGGGCGGCAACATGACGTTCCAGACGATCCCGACCGGCAACCCGGACCTGCAGACCCCCGAGGACGGCTCGGCGGTCGAGGTCGACGAGGGCGACGTCCGCACGTTCGTGAAGAACCTCGGCAAGGCGCCGGCCTCCTCGACCGCGCCGGACCCCAAGTTCAACAACGCCTCGGTGATCGTGGACGTCCGCAACGCCTCCGGCCAGCCGGGCCTCGCGGCCCAGGTGCTGCAGTCGCTCGTCGCGAAGGGCTTCGGCGAGGGCCAGACGGGCAACGCCGAGGCGATGGCGAAGTCGATCGTCCGCTACGGCAAGGGCGGCGAGGCGGCCGCGGACGCGGTCCAGAAGGCACTGGGCGGCGTCAAGGTCGAGGAGGACGTGAACACCCCGGCCGGCCGGGTCCGCGTCTTCCTGGGATCGGACTACTCGGGCCCCGGCGCGCAGGGTTTCACCGGATCCGGAGTACTCGCCCTGGACGGTGCGCGTCAGCAACCGGCTGACCCCACGGCCCCCGCACCTATCACCGCAGGCGACGTACGCTGCGTGAACTGATACGGAGAGTAGAGTTGGGTACCCCATTCGGGGGAATCCGACGGCAAGTTGCGTAAGCGCCGAAGCTCTGGCGCCTTCCATCACCGTGAGACCCGCTCACGGGGTGGAGGGACCAGTGCAGACTGCGACAGGCCATATCGACACAGCGGCGTACCAGCGCGTGCTCGGTGATGAGATCCGCAGCCTTCGCAAGCAGCGCGGCTGGACCCGCAAGGAGCTGAACAAGCGGCTGCAGACCGAGATATCGCTGCAGACGCTGGCGACGTACGAACTGGGCACCCGGCAGTGCTCCGTGGTGCGCCTGGTGGAGATCTGTCACGCCCTCGACGTTCCGGCACACGAAGTCCTCGCTCGTGTGCACGAACGCTTCTTCGGCGACACCCCTGCCGGGCACCTGACGCTGAACCTCACCGCTGTCGCCGCCACCGACAACGCGCGTCTCGTGCCGTTGAAGCGTTGGGCCGCAGGGAGGTTGCACGTGTTGCCGCCAGGAGCGTCGCCGGAAGTGCATCTGGACCTGCCCGCACTCGAAAACATGGCGCAGCTGTGCCAACTCCCGACCGTCGAACTCATCCGCACCCTGCGCGCGCTCAGCCGGTAGTTGTACCGAACCCCGTTCACACCAACGCAACGACCGCCCGAAACGGTCACTTCTCCACCGCCGGTAGCATCGCCGGGGTGAACGATTCCCCCGCCCGCCTCCCTCTGCGCACCGCAGCCGCCGTGAAGCTGGGCAATCTGAGCTCCACGCTGTCCCAGAAGATGGGTCTCGGCGCCGGCGGCATGATCGGCGGCCGGGTGGCGCTGAAGCTCGACCCGCAGGCGCTCGCCCGGCTCACGCACGGCCGCAAGGTCGCCGTGGTGACCGGGACGAACGGCAAGACCACCAGCACGATGATGCTGGCCAGGGCCGTCGGCGCGCTGGGCGAGGTCGCCACGAACCACAGCGGCGCGAACATGCCGGACGGCCACGTCACCGCGTTGTCGAAGCAGCCGGACGCCCCGTACGCGGTGCTGGAGTGCGACGAGGGCTACTTCCCCGCCGTCGCGGGCGCGAGCAACCCGGCCGTCGCGGTGATCCTGAACCTGTCCCGCGACCAGCTGGACCGCGTCGGCGAGGTCCGCACCATCGAGCGGTCCCTGCGCGACACCATCACCGCACTGCAGGACTGCACGATCGTCGCGAACTGCGACGACGTGATGGTGACGAGCGCGGCCTGGAACGCGCGGAAGGTCATCTGGGTCGCCACCGGCACCGGCTGGCACCACGACTCCGCGAGCTGTCCCCGTTGCGGCAACCCGATCCGCTGGCAGGGCGAGCACTGGCACTGCACGGGCTGCGACCTCGCGCGCCCGCATCCGAACTGGATCACCACCGACGAGGCGATGATCACCCCGGAGCACCAGAAGCTGGAGCTCCGCCTCACGCTGCCGGGCAAGTTCAACCAGGCGAACGCCGTCATGGCGTCCGCCGCCGCGCACGCCATGGGCGTGCCCACCGAGGAGGCGGTGCGCCGGCTGCGCGGCGTCTCCAACGTGAGCGGCCGCTACCGCACGATCCAGCGCAACGGCCGCAGCGCGCGCCTGTTGCTCAGCAAGAACCCCGCGGGCTGGAGCGAGACCCTCACGGTCGTCAAGGAGGCCAACCACCCGGCCGTCCTGGTGATCAACGCCAACGAGGCCGACGGCCGCGACCTGAGCTGGCTGTGGGACGTCCCGTTCGAGCGCCTGCAGGGCCGCACGGTGATCGCTTCCGGCGAGCGCGCGACCGACCTCGCCGTGCGTCTCACGTATGCCGAGGTCCAGCACACGATCGTGCCCGACCCGCTGAAGGCCATCGAGCAGATGCCGCCGGGAGCGGTCGAGGTCATCGCCAACTACACCGCGTTCCGCGACTTGAATGCCAGGGCTGCCGCTGATGAGTGAGTCGACAATCCAGATCGCGCTCGTGCTGCCGGATCTCCTCGGCACGTACGGGGACTTCGGCAACGCCGTGGTCCTCGAGAAGCGCATGACGTGGCGCGGGATCAAAGCCGAGATCGTGCCGATCAACTACGGCGAGCCGGTACCGGACTCGTGCGACATCTACGTCGTCGGCGGCGGTGAGGACACCGCCCAGACGCTGGCCGTGAAGCACCTGCGCGAGCACCCCGGCCTGCAGCGCGCCGTCACGAAGAACGCCGTGGTGCTGGGCGTGTGCGCCGGCATCCAGATCTTCGGTGAGAGCTTCACCCGTGCCGACAACGTCACCCATCCCGGCATGGGCCTGATCGACTCGACCTCGCACGCCGGCGGCAGCCGCGCGATCGGCGAGGTCATCGCCGAGCCGGCGAACGGCCTGTTCGAGGGCGTGCTGACCGGGTTCGAGAACCACCAGGGCCGCACCGTCCTGGGCCCGGCCGCCCGGCCGCTCGCGCACGTCAAGGTCGGCACCGGCAACGACGGCAGCGTCGAGGGCGCCGTGCAGGGCCGGATCGTCTGCACCTACCTGCACGGACCGGTGCTGCCGCGCAACCCGCAGCTCGCGGACCTGCTGATCGAGTGGGCCACGGGCACGAAGGTCGCGCCGCTGGACCTCCCGGCCGTCTCCGCTATGCGTGCGGAGCGGGTGCGGGCAGCTTCCTGATTGGAGCGAAAAGGGCGCGCGGTGTGGGCGACCGTGCGAATTTGCTTTTCGCTCCAATCAGGAACTCAGCTTCTAGGAATGTCACTAAGTCGCTCTGCAACACCTGGCCAGATCACGGCCATGACGTACTCGGTCGCGAGCGCAGGTCCTACCTGGGGCCTGCGCTCCGTCCACACCGCCAGGCGTTCGGTCGCACCGACGACGATCTCCGCGAACGCCTCGGCCTCCAGCGGGTCGATGTCCGGCGAGAACGACGCCAGCACGGCGCCGATCATGTCCGTCTGCTGCTGACGGATGCCTTCGACCTCCTCCTGCGCCGACGGCACGGCCACGGCCGCTTCCTGCCGCAGCAGCGCCCACGACCTGCGGTGCTCGTCGATGAACTCGAAGAACGCCAGCAGACCCAGCCGCAGGAACTCCTCTGGGCTCGCCGCACCCGCGATCGCCGTGGCCGTCTTCTCGCGCAGTTCGGTGCGCGCACGGTGGACGCAGCCGATGAGCAGGCCTTCTTTCGAGCCGAAGTACTCGTAGAGCATCGGCTTCGAGACGCCGACGCGTTCGGCGATCTCGTCCATCGACGTGGCCAGATACCCCTGCTCGGCGAAGATCTCCTCGGCGACGGTGAGCATCTGCGCCATGCGCTGGGCCTTGGGCATGCGGCGGCGTGGAGCAGTCACTGACGGAGTCTACCGCTCGTAACTTACTTCGAGTAACCTACTGCAGAGTAGCTACCCGCGAGCGGAGGGACACCCCCATGCACCGAGAAACGAAAGTGCTCGTCATCGGCACCGGCTTCTCCGGCCTCGGCATGGCCATCGAGCTCAAGCGCCGCGGTGAGCACGACTTCGTGGTGCTCGAGAAGGCGGGCGACCTCGGCGGCACGTGGCGGGACAACTCCTACCCCGGCTGCGCGTGTGACGTGCCGTCGCACATGTACTCGTTCTCGTTCGAGCTGAACCCCAAGTGGTCGCGGATGTTCGCCGAGCAGGGCGAGATCTGGGACTACCTGCGGCGGGTCGCCGACAAGTACCGGCTGCGGCCGCACATCCGCTTCAACACCAAGGTGTCCGGCGCGCAGTGGGACGAGGACACCCAGCGCTGGGAGGTCACGACCGAGCAGGGCGACACGTACACCGCGCAGGCACTGGTCGCCGGCGTCGGCGCGTTGCACATCCCGAACATCCCCGAGCTGCCAGGCATCGAGACCTTCAACGGCAGGACGTTCCACAGCGCTCAGTGGGACCACGACTACGACCTGACCGGCAAGCGCGTCGCCGTGGTCGGCACGGGCGCGTCCGCGATCCAGTTCGTGCCGAAGATCGCCAAGCAGGTCGGTTCCATGAAGATCTTCCAGCGCACGCCGCCGTGGATCATGCCCAAGGCCGACCGCGAGATCACCGGCCGCGAGCAGAAGCTGTTCCGCGCCTTGCCCTTCACGCAACGGCTCTACCGGAACTTCGTCTACTGGGTGCGCGAGTCGTCCGCGCTGGGGTTCGCGATCAACCCGAAGATCATGCAGTTCGCGCAGGGCATCGCGTTGCGGCACATGAAGAAGCAGGTGCCGGACGCCTCGTTGCGGCGCAAGCTGAAGCCCGACTACACCATGGGCTGCAAGCGGGTGCTGATCTCCAACGACTTCTACCCCGCGCTGGGCAACCCGAACGTCGACCTGGTGACGGACCAGATCTCCGAGGTGCGCGAATCGTCCATCGTGGACAGTGCGGGCGTCGAGCACGAGGTCGACGTCATCATCTACGGCACCGGCTTCCACGTCGTCGACTCGTTCGACTACCTGGACATCCAGGGCAAGGGTGGCGTCGACCTCGCGAAGCAGTGGCGGGAGAAGGGGATCGAGACCTACTACGGCATCACGGTCTCGGGGTTCCCCAACCTGTTCTTCCTGCTGGGCCCCAACACCGGGCTCGGCCACAACTCGGTCGTGTTCATGATCGAGTCGCAGATCCGGTACATCTCGCAGTGCCTCCGGCTCCTCGACGAACACCGCGCGGCGGAGCTGGACGTACGGCCGGAGGCCCAGCAGGAGTTCAACCGCGAGATCCAGCAGAAGCTCACCAAGGGCGTGTGGACCCAGGGTGGTTGCCAGAGCTGGTACCTCGACGCGCAGGGCGTGAACCGCACCGTGTGGCCGGGCTTCACCTGGCGGTACTGGCAGCGGACCAAGCGCGTGCGCGCCGAGGACTACGTGCTCAGGACGGCTGCACGATGACCTTCAGGGCGGTCCGCTCGTCCATCGCCTGGTAACCCTGGGCGACGTCGTCGAGCGAGACCGTCCGGTCGAACACCGGTCCGGGGTCGATCCGCCCGGCGAGCACGTCGGCCAGCAGCTCCGGCAGGTACGCCCGCGCCGGCGCGACACCGCCACCGATGGCGATGTTGCGGCCGAACAGCTTGCCGAGCGGCAACCCCGGCATCTCGTGCGGCACGCCCACGTACCCGATCCGGCCGCCGTCGCGCACGATGCCCATCGCGGTCTCCCACGACTGCTCGGTGCCGACGCACTCCAGCACGGCCGCCGCGCCGAGGCCGCCGGTCATCTCCTTGATCCGCTCGATCGCGGCCTCACCGCGTTCGGCGACCTGGTCCGTGGCACCGAAGAGCTTGGCGATCTTGGCTCGGTCCTCGTGGCGGCCCAGCGCGATGATCCGCTCGGCCCCCAGCCGCCTGGCCGCGAGCACGCCGCACAACCCGACCGCGCCGTCGCCGACGACCGCGACCGTCGCACCAGGACCGACACCGGCGCCCATGGCCGCGTGATGCCCGGTGCCCATGACGTCGGACAGGCTCAGGAACGCGGGCAGCAGCTCGGCCGGCGCGTCCGCGGGAACCCGGACCAGCGTGCCGTCCGCCTGCGGCACCCTGACCGCCTCGCCCTGACCGCCGTCGCTGCCCTTGCTGCCCCAGAACCCACCGGCGCGGCACGACGTCTGCAGCCCCGCCTGGCAGTACGCACAGGTGCCGTCGCTCCACACGAACGGCGCGATGACCCGGTCACCGACCTGGACGCTCTTCACGTCCTTGCCGACCTGGTCGACGATGCCGAGGAACTCGTGCCCGATCCGCTGACCGCCCTCGCGCTTGGCCACGCCGCGGTACGCCCAGAGGTCGCTGCCGCAGATGCACGCGAGCTCGACCCGCACGACGACGTCGGTGGCCTCCTTGATCGCCGCGTCCGGCACCTCCTCAACGCGGATGTCTCGGGTGCCGTAGATCGTCGTAGCACGCACCGGGCGCCTCCTCTTCGTCGATGCTCAACCGTTACATGGTCCTCCTGTCCAGGTCTTCGCGCCGAATCGAGACGCTGTGGAATTGGTTACGCATGCTTAGTATCGAGCCGTGCTGATCAACACCCGCGGTGTTCGTTACGCGAAGTCCGCCCGTTTCGCCGAACCCGAACCGGTCACCTGGGACGGCGTCCTCGGCACCGCCCAGCGCGGCCCTGCCTGCCCGCAGCCGCCGTCCTCGCTGCTGCACGTGGTCGGCAACTCGGTCGAGGGCCTGTCGTTCGACGAGCACTGCCAGGTGCTTTCGGTCACCGCGCCCGCTGACGCCTCCGGCCTGCCGGTGATGGTCTGGTTCCACGGTGGCGCGTACGTGACCGGCAGCGGTGAGTCCATGAAGTACGAGGCCTCGTTGCTCGCCTCCGAGGGCGTCGTGGTGGTCAGCGTCAGCTACCGGCTGGGCATCTTCGGCTACCTGCGGGACAACCTCGGTCTGCTCGACCAGCTCGTCGCGCTGCGGTGGGTGCGCGACAACATCGCCGCTTTCGGTGGCGACCCCGCGAACGTCACGGCGTTCGGCCAGTCCGCGGGCGCGGACTCGGTGTACGCGTTGATGCTCACCGCCGCCTCGGAGAACCTGTTCCACCGCGCGATCATGCAGAGCCCGCCAATGGGAGCCCGAGGTCCAGAACGGGCGGAGATGACCGCCGCGCTGCGGGAGTTCGTCTCCGTCGACGCCTCCACCCCGGTGGACGACGTGCTGGCCGTGCAGCGGGAAGTCCCGGCGATGGCGGCTCGGTTCGGTCTGGCGGGCGGCATGCCCTTCGGTCCAGCGCTGGAGGAGATCGACCTCGCCGCCGTGGCACCGCGGGTCGAGTTGCTCGTCGGGCACACGGCCGACGACGGCAGCCCGTACGTCGCCGACCAGCCAGATGCCTGGGAGGTCGTGACCGAGCTCGTGTTCGCAGCCCCCGCGCGCCAGCTCGCCGTGGACTGGACGGCGGCGGGCGGCCAGGCGGCCACCTACAACTTCAGGTGGCGGCCTTCCGGCGCGCCGCTGGGAGCGTGCCACTGCATGGAGCTGCCGTTCCTGTTCGACCCGGCCGGTTGGGCTGGCGCGGGCATGCTCGCCGGCCAGGAACCGGATCCCGTGCTGGCCAAGACCATGCGGGACATCTGGACCGGGTTCGCCCGAAACGGGATGGACGCGCTGCCGTCGCGGTCGCTTGAATTCGGCGAGTGACCGACCGAGAGCGCCTGCGCACCACGTTCGGAGAGGACGCGGCCCGCTACCACCGGGCCCGTCCCACCTATCCCCCACAGCTGTTCACCCGGCTGAGCGGCCCGCGCATCCTGGAGATCGGCCCTGGCACCGGCCAGGCCACGCTGCCGCTCACCGCGCTCGGTGACGTGACTGCGGTCGAGCTGAGCCCGGAACTGGCCGCCATCGCCCGTACCCACGCCCCCGCGGCCCATGTGGTGGTCGCGAACTTCGACGAGTGGCCGCTGCCAGAACCGTTCGACCTCGTCGTGTCCGCGACGGCGTTCCACTGGCTCGATCCGGACACCCGGATGGCCCGTTGCGCCGCGGCACTGCGGCCCGGCGGCGCACTGGCCGTGATCTCCACGCACCACGTCGCGGGCGGAACCGGGCAGTTCTTCGTCGACGTGCAGAAGTGTTATGAGCGCTGGGATCCTGCCACGCCACCGAACCTCCGGCTCGCGCCCGCCGACGACATCCCGCGCGAGTTCGACGAGAGCTCCTCGTTCGACGAGCCGGAGTTCCACCGGTACGAGTGGGAGCAGACCTACGACACCGAGGCGTACGTCGACCTGCTCCTCACGTATTCGAACCACATCGCGCTGCCGGACCGCGACCGGTTGATCGCGGACATCCGGCGGCTCATCGACACGCGGTACGGCGGCCGGGTCACCAAGCGGTACCTGACCCAGCTCGCCGTTGCCCGCCTCAGGAGCGCTTAGTCCGGCGTGCGATCAGCACGGCCGCGCCACCCGCGCCCACGAGCGCGAGGCCGCCGAGGCCCAGTGGCAGCACGTCGAAGCCGGTGAACGCCAGGTCCTCGGCCTCAGCGGCCGTGACGACCTGCGGTGCCGGAGCCTGCGGGGCGCCTCCACCTGGCGGTGGCGGCGGAACCTCGGTCTTGGTCGACGGCGGCGGGGTCTCCGGGGTCGTCTCGGTGGGCTTGCAGCCCGTGTGCGCCGGGTTCGAGCGGCCGACGCCGTGGTTGGCGTCGCACTCGTAACCCTTGTTCGCGTCCGAGCCGCCGGGCAGCTGGCCCTGCGGATTCTTGTTGTCCGCCTTGCCGACGCAGCCGGCACACGGCTTGCCGACCGCTTCGCCCTCGCCGTTGCCGTTCATCGACGGCGAGCCGTCACGGGTCGAGTCGTAGGGCCCGTGCTCGTTCGCGCCGTTGCCGGTGAAGTCGGCGTTGGACGGCGGCTGGGGCACCGAAGTGTCCTGGGTGGACTGTCCTGGTGGGACCTGAGGATTGTTGGTGATCCCGTTCCCCTTGCCGTCACCGGGATCGGCGAGCCCCAGTCCGGGGGCCAGCACCAGCGCGGCGGCTGCGGCGAGGGCAGGGAGGAGCCGAGTTGCTTTCATAGGGTGAATATAGGACGGTCTGTGAGATGCGTTACATCGCTACCCACAGACCGTCCGAAAAAACACGCTACGAACAGGTGATCCGCGGAGACGCCCAGTCACCATGGTCGGAATTGATGCCGTCACCGGCGTCCGTGATGACCAAGCGCAGGTTCTCGGCTTCGCTGAGTGACGCGGTGAGTTTCTTCGCCGGGTCGGTTCCGGTCAACCGTCCGGAATCCGCGACCTTTGTTGAATCCGCGAACACCTCGAAGACCACGGATCCCTTGCCCGCGGCCACTTCGTCGTCGACACCGACGTCCACAGTGAACGATGAGCACTTCTTGCCGAGGTAGAACTCGATGGCCGAGGCCGCGTGCGCGCCGAAACCCTTCGAATGCGTCACCCCGTTGATCGTCAACGCCTTGCCGTCACCGGCGGCCTGGTTGCCGACCGACCTGTCGATCTCCACCGGGCCCCAGCCGTTCGTGGACGACGACGCCTCGAACGCGGACAGGTCGGACACACCGGCCGGCGGGGTCGGGCGCGGGCCGGTGTCACCCTTCGACACGCGGTAGACCACGGTCGCGAGCGACGGGACCGAGGCCGAGATCGCACCGGTGGTGGTGCGGACGGACTTCGTCCACAGGTCCTTCAACACAGCGGGACCCGAGAAGCCGATCTCGGACAGGGACGTCGAGATCGTCTGCGTCGAGCCGGACTTGTTGAACAGCGCCACGGCTTTGTCGCCGTTGGCCAGCGGCTTCACGATCACGTCGAGACCGGTCTTGCCGGTCGTGCGAATCCGCTTGCCCTGCTTGCCGAGCTTGTCCTGGTCGAGCGCGATGACGTCTTTGTTCTCCAGGATGGTGAACGTGTCCGCGCTGACCTTGCGCAGGTCCGAGCCGATCAGCAGCGGCGCGGCCATGACGGCCCACAGCGAGAAGTGGCTGCGGTACTGAACAGCGGACATCTTGCCGTTGCCGACCTCAAGCATGTCGGGGTCGTTCCAGTGCCCGGGACCGGCGTAGGAATCCAGCACGACGTTCTTCTCGTAGATGTCCATCGTGCGCGGCCAGGTGTCGTTGATGTCACCGGTCGTGCGCCACAGGTGGCCCGTGTCGGACGCCCACTCCCAAGGCTTGTTCTGACCCCACTCGCACAACGAGAAGACGATCGGGCGTCCGGTCTTCTTCAACGCGTCACGCATCTTGCGGTAGCGCTGCTTCGCGTCGACGCCCTGGTTGTTGCAGTTGTCGTACTTCAGGTAGTCGACGCCCCACGACGCGAACTGCTGGGCGTCCGACTCCTCGTGGTTCAGACCGCCGGGAAAGCCGTTGTCCTTGTTGCACGTCTTGGTGCCGGCCGAGGTGTAGATGCCGAACTTCAGGCCCTTGGAGTGCACGTAGTCCGCGACGGCTTTGATGCCGTTGGGGAACCGGGTCTTGTGCGGCACCAGTTTGCCCTGGGCGTCTCTGGACTTCTCGGCCCAGCAGTCGTCGATGTTGACGTACTCGTAGCCGGCGTCCTTGAGGCCCTTGTTGACGAAGATGTCGGCGATGCCCTTGACCATCGCCTCGTTGAACTCGGCGCGGCAGGCGGTGGTGTTCCAGTTGTTGAAGCCCATCGGTGGCGTCAGCGCCAGTCCGTCAGGTAACG
This sequence comes from Lentzea kentuckyensis, assembly GCF_002150765.1. Taxonomy (GTDB): domain Bacteria; phylum Actinomycetota; class Actinomycetes; order Mycobacteriales; family Pseudonocardiaceae; genus Lentzea; species Lentzea kentuckyensis. The sequence continues at coordinate 152,299 of NZ_MUYM01000004.1, read as the reverse complement.
CCTGTGCGGCAGGAACGACAAGGACCGCACTGACCATTGTGGACAGCACCGCCAGAGCTAGTGTGCGCATGGGCTTTCCTTTCCGAGCATCACGCGGGGAGACCCCAGGGCTTGCCCGGGGTCGTGATGGGGACCGGCCTGACGGCCAGGTCGGGGCGGCGGCCCCTGGGGTGCACCAGGACTTCCTGCCCGCGGCGCAACGGGATCTCCAGCGTCCCGTCGCCGCGGTCGTGGTACCGGACGGGGCTCACGACGGACACCGGGCCCGCGATGCCGTGCCGCAGCACCAGCGGCTCGCCCGCGCGGCTGCGGACGAGCACGAACTCGGTCCTGCCACCGGTCCGGCGCGCGGTCACCGAGAAGCCGCCCTCGCAGGAGTGGTCGGCGATCATGACGTCCGGCCAGACCGACGGCACGGCCGGGAACACCCGGACGACGCCGCCCCAGCTCTGGCAGACGAAGTCGTGGATCGTCTGTGCGCCGGACAACGGCGTCTCCACGACCGGGCCCGCCTCGGTGTACATGGTGTTCTCGAGCACCGGATAGCGCTTGGTGGTGTCGAACATCTTCACGAAGTACGCGTAGGCCTCGTCGCCGCGGAACATGCGCGCCGCGATCGAACCGGACCCGGAGTAGCTGTAGCCGCGGTGCGCGGGCTCCAGCGACATCCAGTGGTGCAACGACTTCTCGATCAGCGCCCGGTTCTCCGGCTGGTCCCAGTTCACGGTCATCAGCGGGAACGTCGCGAGCAGGTGCGAGAAGTGCCGGTGCGACACCACGAACGGCACCCCGGCGCCGATCATGAACCCGTTCTCGTCGACCGGGTACGGCACGAGGTCCCGCAGCACCTCGGCCCACCTGGGCGCCAGCGGGTCGTCGATCTTCAGCAACCGCGCCGAGTCGATCAGCGTCTGGCAGCCCCACCGGATCAGCTGCAGGTCGTAGTTGCAGTCGGGGGCGTCGCCGTACTCGGGCGAGGTCGTGACGTCGAGGTGCAGCTTGCCGTCGTTGCCCTTCTTGAGGAAGTGCAGGTAGTAGTTGATCGACCGGCGCAGCAGCGGGAAGACGACGTCGGACAGGATCCTGATGTCCATGCTGTGGCGGTAGGACAGCCAGACGTTATGCAGAGCCCACGTGAGGTTGCCGAGCTCCTTCACGCCGGTGCCGCCCGTGCCCGGCTCGTACAGCGTGCCCGCGTTGGACGTCGAAGCGTCCGTGCTGCGGCCGACGCCCGCCGAGTCGTGCCGGAACTGCTCCTTGACGTTGCGGACGAGCTGGTCCTGGTTGTCCTTCAACGTGCTGGTGATCGAGTCCAGCTCCAGGTGGCCGGAGCCGTGGACCAGCCAGTACTCGAGCTGCACGTTGAGGTTCCACCAGGCGGCGGCCCACGGCGTCTTCTCCAGCCACGGGCCGGTCGTCGCCATCACCGGGCTGCCGGCCCGCGATCCGGACGCGACCTTGTACAGCTGGATCCAGTAGAACGCCTGCAGCCGCTGGTCGCCGAACGACAGGAAGCTCTTCCGGTAGAAGGCGTTCCACCACTTCCGGTGCGACCTGGTCAGCAGCCCGCCGAGCCCGGCGGCCTCGCGCACCGCCTTCAGCACGATCTTGTCCGCGGCGACCTCGGGGTAGGTGTGCGCGACCGAGAGCAGCAGGCGTTGCACCCGGCCGGTCGTGACGAGCCGGAAAGCGGTTGCCGTCTGGCCGCCCGCGTTCAACGCCTGGGTCACCAGCGTCTCGCGGCCGTCGGCTTTCGTCACGGGGTCGGGGTTGAGCACGTACCCGTCCGGCAGCGGGTTGAAGTCCGCCCGGGGCGGAATCGCCTTGGACGGCACGAACTCCAGCGCGGGCTGCTCCGTGCCGGTCGCGGTGACCTGCACCGACAGCACCGACCGGGTGGAGTGGACGTAGGCCGCGAACGAGATCACGCCCAACGTCGTGGTCACGGTCCCACGCAGCTCCGCGTTCCACAGGTCCAGCCGCCAGTCGACGGCCGTGACGGTGCCCGCCGCGGTCATCTTCAGGTTTCCGACCGGAAGTCTGCACACGCCGAACTGGCTGCCACCGGTGGTGCGGTGGTCCTGCACGTCGGCGTGCTGGACGGTGAACCGCACGGTGTTGCCCTCGACGTAGACGACGCTGCCGAGCCGGCCGTCACCGAGGAACGGCGCCTGCCCGTACTGGGTCGGGGGCTTCCGCCAAACGAGATCCTGCTCCCCGACGAACTTTTCCCAATCGCGTTCCGACATGCCCTCGCAGGCGAAAACATCCGAGGACACGGTCTCTTTTCCGGTCGCTACCCCCGTCTGGGCGAGCACCACCGCTGCCGTGGTTCCACCAATGAAACCCCTCCTGCCAAAGACCATTTCCGCTCCTCGTCCGCGCATGACGACTACTCACGTCCTGCTGCGCGGCGGTGCAGCCTGGTCCAGACAACTGGGAAAGGTAGGAGTTCTAGGTCACATCGCGCAAGACCCAACCAACCACAACACGAAGCAACAACCGGGTGCTGCTCACCCTGCGACATGGGTAAGACGCCTAGGATGTCCCGCCAAAGGGGCGGGGAGAACACGCATCAGCCGTGCCCTTGTACGAGGAGGTGGCATGGCCGTGTCGACAACGGCGTTCAACGAGGGCAGGGTCCCCCAGCGGGGCCGCCCTCGCGACGCCAGCAGGGACGACGCATTACGTCAGGCAGCGCTCGAGGTGATGGCCGAGGTCGGATACCGGGCTCTCACCATGGACGCCGTGGCGGCCCGCGCGAGGGCGGGCAAGGCCACGATCTACCGGCGCTGGGAGTCGAAGCTCGATCTGGTGATCGACACGTGCACCCAGCTCGCCACGCAGAACCTCGCGGCACCGGACACCGGCTCACTGGCCGGCGACCTGCGCGAGTTCCTCTCGTCGTTCGCCGCGTTCCTCTCAGGACCGATCGGCAAGGCCGCCCAGGCACTCGTCGGCGAACTGCCGCACGAGCCCGAGCTGGCGGCGGCGTTCCGGGAGACGTTCCTGATCTCGCAGCGCGACGTGCTGCGCGGAATCCTGGACCGCGCCGCCGAACGGGGCGAGCTTCGCGCTGACGCCCCGCGCGGCATGGCGGTCGAGATCGCCGGTGCGGCGTTGATCTACCGGTTGATGCTCACCGGCGACCCGCTCGACGAGCCGTTCGTGGAGAAGGTCGTCGAGCAGGTCCTTCTGCCGTTGGTGCGAGTGTCCTAGCGGAACAGCTTGCGGACCAGCGCGAAGCCGACGACGGCGCCGACCGCGATCAGCGTGTACTTGACCTTGGGCTGGCTCAGCACGTCGAGCACGGACGACTTGCCCTGCTCGACGAGCTTCTGCGGGCTGGCCCGCTCGCTGAGCTCGTCCAAGGTGGCGGCCAGCGCGGTGCGAGCCTGTTCGATCTCGCGCTGGATGGTGTCGGGATCGCGAGCCACATGTCCTCCTAGCAGCGGTTCTGCCCGCAACCGTAGTGGACGGTCCCGGCCGCGGCTCCGAGCGACCCACGTCCGACCCGAGAGAGCGAGTACATGAGCGGCCTATAGGCTTCCACCCGAGGGGTCGTAGCCCAATTGGCAGAGGCACTGGGTTTAGGTCCCAGCCAGTGGGGGTTCGAGTCCCCCCGACCTCATCCGATCAGCGTGTTCGTGGTGGTTCACCGCTACGGCCGCGAGCTTCTCGCGGCCGTAGAGGCGCACTGACTCCAGCTGTTCGAAGCGGCCGCTGCCGGCCGGTGTGAGCAGCGACTTGGTCACGAGCGCGGACAGCAGCGCCAGCACCCGGTCCGCCGGTAGCCCGCAGGCCGCCACCGCGATGTCGAGCCCGAAGCCGCCGGGGAACTGCGAGAGGCACCGGAACACGTGCTGCTCGTCGGCGCTGAGGTGGTCGTAGCTCCACTCAATCGCCGCGCGCAGGCTCTGGTGGCGTTCGGCGGCGGTGCGGTTGCCGCGGTTGAGCAGTTCCAGCCGGTCGTCCAGGCGCGCCAGCAGCTCCGGCACCGGCAGCACCGTCACGAGCCGTGCGGCGAGCTCGATGGCCAGCGGCAGCCGGTCCAGGCGCGCGCACAACGCGGCCAGCACCTCCGAGTCGTCCAGCCGCAGGCCGAGCTGGTTCGACCGGGCGCGGTCGGTGAAGAGCTCCACGGCGCGCTTGAGCGGTAACGGCTGCACCGCGAACAGCACCTCGCCCGGCACCCGCAACGGCTCCCGGCTCGTGGCGATCACCCGCACTCCCGGGCAGCCGAGCAGCAGCGGCTCCAGCACGGCGGCACATTCCGCCACGACGTGTTCGCAGTTGTCCAGCACCAGCAGCAGTTGTTCGTCCGCCAGCGCGTGCACCAGGGTGCTCAACGGGGGTTCGACGGCGACCTCGCCGATGCCGAGCGCCGACACGCACGCCCGCGCCACGCCGCGGTCCACCGAAGCGAGCTCGACCCAGGCCGCGGCGCCGGCGAACTCCTTGGCCAGCCTGGTCTTCCCGACCCCGGCCGGGCCGACGAGCGTGAGCACGCGGGTGTCCTGGAGTGTGGCGAGACAGGACAGCTCGTCGCTTCGGCCGATGAAACTGTCCAGTGTCGTAACGGGTTCGTTCACCCGCTGCCGATATGCCCGCTGCCGGCAGGCGTTCGAGCAGTACCGCGCGTGCCTGCGCCGGGAGGTGGCGGTCGCGGCGCCGCAGTTCGCACACGTTCCCACCGATTCGGCCATCGAACGCATCGTAGCCACCCGGTTACCGGGCGGAAAGGCCTTTCCGCCCGGCTGTGGACCAATGGCGCCGCAGCGCGTATACATCGGATCTGTCGCCGCCGCGACCGACGTCTTGGAGGACTGGACATGCGGTTGTCTACCGTGCGCCTGCGCGCGGCGGGAGCACTCGTCATCGCCCTGGCAGCGGGCGTCACAACACCAGTAGCAGCAGCGAAAACCGACGTGTGGCCGAAGGCGGTGGTAAGCCTGTCGAACGGGGTGCCGACACTGTCGGTGACCCGTGGCGGCACCACCGTCCTGGAGCCGAGCCCTGTGGGCGTGGTGACGGAAAGAGCGGATCTTTCCACCGGTCTGCGGTTGACCGGACGGTCCGAACGACGCGTGGTCGAGCACTACACGGCGTCGTCCGGCAAGCAACGGCAGCGCACGGTGGTGCACAAGGAGGAGCGGTACACGTTCGCCGGCGCCGCCCGTCTGGATCTTGTCGTGCGAACCGCACGTGACGGCGTCGCCTACCGCTACGAACTGCCAGCGGGCCTCGGCAACGTGCTGCGCGAGACGTCGGCGTTCGTCGTGCCGTCGAGTGCCACCGCGTGGATCGCCAAGTACCGGCGTGACTACGAAAACCCGTTCGTAGAGACCAACGCGGTGAACGCCGAGACCGCGGAGTTCCTGCATCCGGCGCTGTTCGAGACGAACGGCGTGTACTCGCTGCTCACCGAGTCCGCTGTGGACGGTCGCCACTCGGGTGCGCGGCTCGTGCACACGGCGGGGTCGTCGTCGTACGCGATCAAGTACTGGGACGAGAAGGTGCTCGTGGACGGCCCGTGGCAGTCGCCGTGGCGCACAGCCGTTGTCGGCTCCCTGGCAGACGTGTCGTCATCGACACTTGTGGACGACTTGGCACCACGGTCGAAGGTGCGCGACACGTCGTGGATCGAGCCGGGCAAGGTGTTCTGGAGCTGGCTCGCCGGTGGCCGCGAGGCAGGTCAGAGCCTTGCGATGCAGAAGCAGTACGTTGACTACGCGGCTGCGCACGGATGGCCTTACGCGCTGGTCGACGCCGGTTGGTACTTCGACCCGAACTGGGACTACGACCCGACGTGGGAGCAGACGTCGTGGATCCCGCAGCTGGTCTCGTACGCCCGCGCGCGTGGCGTGAAGATCCACCTCTGGATCCACTACGACGAGCTCGACACGCCCGCGGAGAGCGCCGCCCGGCTGGCGTTGTTCGAGAAGTGGGGCATCGCGGGCGTGAAGATCGACTTCATGGACTCCGACGGCCAGGACCGCTACCGCTGGTACGACCGGATTCTCGCGGAGACCGCCCAGCACCACCTGCTGGTCAACTTCCACGGCTCGACGATCCCGCACGGCATCCACCGCACGTGGCCGCACGTCATGACGATGGAGGCCGTGCACGGCGGTGAGAAGTCCTCAGGACTCACCGGAGCGCACCTGACCGCCTTGCCGTTCACGCGCGGTGTCGTCGGTGGCATGGACTACACGCCGTTGGCATGGCACCGCCCGTCACGCACCACCTCCGACGCGCACGAACTGGCGCTGACGGTGATCTACGAGTCGGGCCTCGCGAACCTCGCCGGACGTCCCGAGGACTACGCCGCGCGACCTGTCGCGGAACGCTTCGTCGACCAGGTGCCGACGGCCTGGGACGAGACCCGGTTGCTGTCCGGGCGTCCCGCGGACCACTCGGTGTTCGCGCGGCGGTCCGGTGACCGGTGGTTCATCGGCGGCGGCTACTCCGGTGCGGCGCGGACCGTGTCCGTGCCGTTCTCGCTACCGTCCGGACGGTGGCTGGTGGAGATCACGCGTGATGGTCCCTCTGGTCTCGTGCGCGAGTCACGGACCGTGCGCTCCGGAGACGTGCTGACGTTGGACGTGGCGGCCAACGGCGGTTTCGCCGCTATCGCGTGCCGTGCGGGCTCACGCACGTGTGAGCGGCCGGTTTCCTCTGTGCCTTCGACTTCGGTGTCGGCGTCTGCTCGCGGGTTCGTGGTTTCCGGGTTGTTCACTTCGAAGGAGGACGTGCGAGGCGTGACGCTGACGCCGCGCGTGCCCGCCGGGTGGTCGGTGCAGGGTTCGCCCGTCTCAGCGCGGGTCGTGCGTCCAGGCCAGGCGCTGTCGGGCTCCTGGACCGTCGTGCCGCCCGCGCAGCCTTCGTCGTTCGGCTACTTCGACATCCCGGTGGTGGCGTCGTTCAACGGCGGTGTGGAGTCCGAGAAGACCGCTCGTGTGCACCTGGTGCGGCCGCTGTCGGACTCCTGGTCCTATTTGAGCGATCGGCCGTGGGTGTCAGCTGTCGGCGGCGACGGGCCGGTCGAGAAGGACCTGACGAACGGCGGCGCCACGGCCGGTGACGGGCGGGGCATCGCGCTGCGCCGGGTGACCTACGGCAAGGGTCTCGGCACGCACGCGTCGTCCGAGATCACTTATGCGCTGGGCACGCGTTGCACCGGTTTCGCCGCCTCGGTCGGCGTCGACGACGAGGCGGGCCTGGACGTCGCCCGGCAGCGGGCCGGCGGCACGGTGTCGTTCCAGGTGCTCGGCGACGGCGTGGTCCTGGCCGACACGGGCCTGCTGGGCGTGCGTTCGCCTGCCCGCGATCTGGCCGTGGACGTGACCGGCGTGAGCACTCTCACCCTGCGCGTTCTGGACGGCGGCGACGGCACCCAGAACGACCACGCTTCCTGGGCCGACGCAAGGATTCGCTGCTCGTAGTGGTTTTCCCCGGAGGTCGGGGTGGGGTTTTCCCCACCCCACCTTTACGGCTCACCCCAATGTCCCCAGCCTCCCCAATCCGTAACTTGGACCCCATGAACTTGGTCGACTGGGTCACCGACCTGATGCAAACGGCCGGCGCACCCGGAGCGGCCCTGGCCATCGCGCTGGAGAACCTCTTCCCTCCGCTGCCGAGCGAGGTCTTCCTGCCCCTGGCCGGCTTCACCGCGGCCCAGGGCAAGATGTCGCTGCTCGCCGCCATCGCCTGGACCACCTTCGGCTCGGTGGCGGGCGCGGTGCTCCTGTACTGGCTCGGTGCCCTGCTGGGCCGCGACCGGGTCCGCCGCATCGCCTCTCGCATGCCCCTGGTCCGCGTGTCCGATGTGGACAGGACCGAGGCCTGGTTCCTGCGCAACGGCTACCGCGCCGTCTTCTTCGGCCGCATGATCCCGGTGTTCCGCAGCCTGATCTCGATCCCGGCGGGCATCGAACGCATGCGCATGCTCCCGTTCCTCGCCTACACCACCGCGGGCAGCCTGCTCTGGAACACGGCGCTGATCCTCGCGGGCTACCTGCTGGGCGACAACTGGCACCTGGTCGAGGAGTACGTGGGCCTGGCCTCGAAGGGCGTCCTGGCCCTGGCGCTCATCGTGGTGGCCGTCTTCGTGGTCACCCGCCTGTCGAAGCGAAAGGAGGCCGCGACCAAGCGCCCTTGAGCAACAGCGGCCCTGTCGTCCTCATCCGGCACCGATACCACCCATGCCGGCCGCGTCAAGCCCACCTCGACCACCTCGACCTCAACCGAGGCGCACCGGCGAGATACCGGCTCGCACCTGCCCCAGCGACCAACGGACGCCGCTACCAAGCGTCCTTGAGCAACGGCGGCCCTACCTCGTCGTCCTCGTCCGGCACCGGCACCACCCGCGCCGACCGCGTCAGCCCCGCCTCGACCGCCTCGACCGCCTCGACGTCAAGCGAAGCGACACCGGCGAGATGCTGGTCCAGAAAGGCCTGCGCCTGCTCCAGCGACCACTCGTCAGCGGCCTCCGGGGAGTCGCGGAACCGCTCGGCCTCAGCCTGGAGCTCGTCGATCCAGCCCTCGACCACCCAGCCGGTCGTCAGCAGCTCGCGCGGCTCGGCACGGCCGGCCACGACCTCCTTGGCGAAGTCCGCGAGCACCCCGTCACCCGACGCCGCCAGGATCCGGAACTCGGCGAGGCGGGCCTGGCGGCCGACCGAGGTCTCGAACGGGTTCAGCACGACTCAGACCCCCGGATGGTCGTAGGGAGCACAGGGCCACCGCGCCGCCACGACCTCGCCCTGCCCCTTGGCCGCCGCCACGATCCCCGAGAACTCGTGCGCGGTGGCGAAGATCAGGTCGGTGAGCGCGGTCGCCTCACCCGCCCAGGCCTTGAGGGCCTTCAACAGGTCGTTGAAGTCGCCGGTCCCCGTCGCGAAGTCGAGCGCCTCGTCGAAGGCCGCGGCGATGGTCGCCCGGATCGAGTTGATCTTCTTCAGCGAGATCAGTTCGCCGACCAGGTCGACGAGCGTGCCGAGCGCGGTCTCCAGCGACTTGGCGCGGTGGTAGACGGCCTCGGCGAGGTTGCGGATCTTCTCGGCGGCCTCACGGCAGTAGGTGGCATGCTCGCGGCAGGCTCTGGCGTACTCGTCGAGCCAGTTCTCGGCGGCCGCGGCGGCGTTGCCGTCCCAGGCCGACTGGATGTTGAAGCGGCCGTGGTCGATGTTCGTGGCGATGTGGTCGAAGGCCTTGCCGGTGTCGGCGATGATGAGGCCTTCGCGGTGGATCGCGTTCCAGTCGCCGGACACGAGCAGCGCGGCGCGTTCGAACGGGTTCCAGTGCGTGACGGTCTCGACGAGCCTGCCGATCTTCGCGCCGGTCGACACCAGGTCGCCGAGGGCGTTGAGCCGCGCCTCCAGGTCCACCGGCCAGCCCAGGTCCTGTTCGAGATCCACCGAGGTCGGCGGTTGGTAACCGCTCACGTCGTGCACGTCGCCGAAGCCGCTCTGGGTCACCTCGCACGGCAGCGAGGAGCGCTCGCGGTCGACCGACGTGACGGGCCGGTAGGTGCCGTCGAGGCGTGCTTCGACCGAGTTGTCGGTCGCCACGTAGAACGCGGCGGTGTCGCGCAGCTGCAGAGCCGAGTTCCCCGCCAGGCTCAGCCCCTGCCGGGTGTTGGAGTGGGCGTAGTAGCGCAGGTGGACCAGCTGTCTGCTGATCAGCTCGAAGAAGCCGTCGCCCTGGTCGGAGACCGCGTTGTGCTCCAGCGCCGCAAGATGGCCGGCGATGCCGTCGCTTTGCCGCTGCACCAGCTGTCCCAGCCCGGCGACGGCCGCGGGATCGACCTTGAAAGAGCCCACCACGGCATCCTGGCACGCCGGGCGACGTCAGGTGGCGGAAACCCGTTGACCCAGGTAGCCCATCAGCTCGCGAACGGCACTGCGGCCGGCCCGGTTCGCGCCGATCGTGCTGGCGGAGGGCCCGTAGCCGACGAGGTGGATGCGCGGATCGGCGACCACCCGTGTGCCGTCGACCTGGATGCCGCCGCCGGGAGCACGCAGGTGCAACGGCGTCAGGTGGTCCAGGTCGTGCCGGAACCCGGTGGCCCACAGGATGATGTCGGCGTCGAAGTCCTCACCGGACTCCCACGAGACACCGCTGGGCGTGATCCGGTCGAACATCGGCTTGCGGTCCAGCACTCCGGACGCGATGGCAGCGCGCGTCGCCTCGTTCAACGCGAGCCCCGTCACGCTCACGACGCTGTGCGGGATCAGCCCGGCGCGGACGCGTTCCTCGACCATGCCGACGACCCAGCGGCCGTAGTCCTCGGTGAACGGGCCCTCGCGCCACACCGGCTCGTGCCGGGTCACCCACCGGGTCTCCTGTGCAACTGAGGCGATCTCCATGAGCAACTGCGTCGCGGACGCACCGCCGCCCACGACCACGACCCGCTTGCCCGCGAACGATTCCGGCCCCTGGTAGTCGGCGGTGTGCAACTGACGGCCCTGGAACGTCTCCTGGCCTGGGTAGTACGGCCAGAACGGGCGGCGCCACGTCCCGGTCGCGTTGATCAGGCCCCGCGTGGTCCAGACGCCGTCGGAGGTCTCGACCTTCAGCAGCGCGCCGTCGTCCACCACCTGCGTCACGTTCACCGGCCGCACCACCGGCAGGTCGAACAGCCGCTCGTAGTGGGCGAAATAGGACGGGATCGCCTCGTTGGCCGGCGAGTCGGGCGACGGCTGCTCGAACGGCATGCCGGGCAGCTCGTGGATGCCGTGCACGGTCCGCATCCGCAGTGAGGGCCAGCGGTGCAGCCACGCGCCACCGGGCGAGGGGTTCGCGTCCAGCACGACGTGGTCGACGTCGCGCCGGCGCAGGAAGTACGAGGCGGACAGGCCTGCCTGTCCGGCGCCGATCACCACCACATCCGTCACGTCATGGTCAACCGAAAGCGCGCTCCGGTCCGTGCCCCCGTGTGACGAAAGAGTCATTCGCCGCTAACTTCCGGTCGCGTGCACCTAATCCTGACGCTGGCGTTGATCGCCGGGGCGCCCGCACCCGTCGCGCCCGCGCCCACCCCGTCCGAGTCCTACGCGGTCTACGACCGGATCACCCACCGCCTCACCGGCAAAGACGTGCACAAGCCGATCAGGTCCGCCTCGCTGGTGAAGATCCTGATCGCCATCGAGCAACTGGAGACGCGCGGCGACGACCCGCGCATCGAACCGATGCTGCGCTCCAGCGACGACAACGCGGCGAGCGAGCTGTGGGTCGAGAACGGCTGGGAACAGCTCGTCGTGCGCACGGCCGAACGCATCGGTCTTGAGGACACGCGCCCGCCGGAGAGGCGTGGCATGTGGGGCTATACGGCCGTGAGTGCTTCCGACGTCGTGAAGACCTATCGCTACGTGCTGGAGAAGGCGAAACCGTCGGTCCGGCGCACGATCATGGGGCACCTGCACCGGGCCACGAAGTGCGCCTCGGACGGTTTCGACCAGTCGTTCGGGCTGCCGTCGGTCACCTGGAAGCCCGCGTTCAAGCAGGGCTGGTCGGGCTTCGGCGACCCGGAGGAGCCGTGCGTCCAGAAGCGCCGCCCGCGCCTGCTGCTGGACGCGGACGAGCCGGAGCTGGACCTGAAGTCCCCTGCCATGCACACGTCCGGGACCTGCCTGTTCAGCATCGTCGCGGTGCTGACCCTGCACCCGCAGGGCACCACCTGGCAGCAGGCCTCGAAACGAGTTACCCGAGTCACGGAAGAAGTCACCAAGTATCGGTGTTGATCGATGTATGAGCCGTCTGAGTGAGATCCCGCTGTCCGTTCTCGACCTCGCCCCGATCACGTCGGGATCGGACGCCACGACCGCGTTGCGGAACTCGCGGGACCTCGCTCAGCAGGCCGAACGGCTCGGCTACCACCGCTACTGGTTCGCCGAGCACCACAACATGCCCGGCATCGCGTCCTCCGCGCCCGCCGTCCTGATCGGGCACATCGCGGACGCCACGTCGACGATCCGCGTCGGTTCTGGCGGCGTCATGCTGCCCAACCACGCCCCGCTGGTGGTCGCCGAGCAGTTCGGCATGCTCGAAGCGCTGCACCCCGGCCGCATCGACCTCGGCATCGGCCGTGCGCCCGGCACCGACCAGAAGACCGCGCGGGCGCTGCGGCGCACCGAGGCCGGTCTCTCCGCGGAGAACTTCCCGCAGGAGCTGACCGAGCTGATCAAGTACTTCGAGGGCGCCGCTGAGCTCAACGCCGTGCCCGCCGCCGGCAACAAGCCGCCGATCTGGCTGCTCGGCTCGTCCGGCTACAGCGCGCAGGCCGCCGGCATGCTCGGCCTGCCGTTCGCGTTCGCCCACCACTTCAGCGCCCAGAACACGCTGCCGGCGCTGGAGCTGTACCGGCGGAACTTCCGGCCGTCCGAGGTCCTCCAGGAGCCGTACGCGATGGTGTGCGCCTCGGTGATCGTGGCGGACACCGACGAGCACGCCCGCTACATCGCGGGCCCGGGAGCGCTCTCGTTCGTGCGGCTGCGCCAGGGCCGCCCGGCGCCGCTGGCCACGCCGCAGGAGGCCGCCGACCACCCGTACACGGAGATCGACGAGCTGGTGATCGAGGACCGCATGGCCACCCAGATCATCGGGTCCCCCTCAACGGTCCGCGCCGGACTGGACGAGTTGATGGAGTCGACCGCCGCCGACGAGCTCATGGTGACGACGATCGTGCACGGGCACGAGGACCGGCTCCGTTCGTTCGAACTGCTCAGCGATGTGGCCGAACGGACGCCGTCGATGGGCCGTTCAGCCGCACATACGTGAGTCGGCCAGGCGTGAGCTTCACGTTTCGTACGACTGACGCTGGTCTGAACGGGTGATAAACGGCTCCGCTTGTAGCGCCAGACACACCGTGGGCGATGATCGGTGTGAGCGCGCACGCCCCCCGACGCGCTCCCTAGCTTCTCCAAGCGGATGAAGCCGCTGGACGGCGTGGGGCCGGCGCACCATGTGGCGCCGCCCACGCCGCCCATCACGAGACGGCCACGGCCTGGCACCAGGTCCGCGTCAAGGCCCCTTTTCGGTCCCCACCACCCCTTCGGCACCGTCACAGTTGACGTGAGTCGTTCACACCCACCGCCGGGGTGGGAAAGGGGAGTTCGTGAAGTTCGCCAAATCGGCCGCGGGCCTGTGCCTGCTGCTGGCCGTGGCGGGATGTGCGGGCCCCAGCGTCGCCGTCACCCCGGACGAGAACCTGACAGTCGAGCAACGAGCTGAGACGCCCAGCGCGTCCGGCGCCGCCGCGTTCGGCACCCAGCGCGTGTGGGCCTCTGGCCTGTCCGTCGTGGTGTCCGCTCCCCGCTCGCTCGCGCCGTCCGAGACGGCCATCCCGCGCGCCAAGCGCACCGCGGTCTTCACCATCACGGTCTACAACGGCTCCAAGGCGACCTACCACCCGTCCCAGCTGTCCGTGCGCGCGACGGCGAACGGCGACCCGGCCGCCGAACTGGTCGACTCCGTGCAGGGCCTCAACGGCCTCGCCGGCGCCGTGGCCGAACTGCCTCCGGGCCGCGACACCCAGTTCCAGCTGGCGTTCGCGGTGTCCGAGTCCCCGGTGCAGATGCAGCTGTCCATCCAGCCCGGTGGACGGGGCCAGGACGCCGCCACGTTGTTCGAGGGCCAGGCCTAGTCTCTGCAGGCATGACCAGTCGTCTCGAGCCCGGAGACACCGCGCCCGCGTTCACGCTGCCCGACAGCGAGGGCAAGCCGGTGTCCCTGTCCGACTACCTCGGCAAGTCCGTGGTCGTGTACTTCTACCCGGCTGCCAGCACGCCGGGCTGCACCAAGCAGGCCTGCGACTTCCGCGACAGCCTCGCCCAGCTGAACGACCTCGGTTACGCCGTCGTCGGCATCTCGGCCGACAAGCAGGAGAAGCTCGCGAAGTTCCGCGACGCGGAGGGCCTCACCTTCCCGCTGCTCGGCGACCCGGACAAGTCCGTCCTGGTCGAGTGGGGCGCGTTCGGCGAGAAGCAGAACTACGGCAGGACCGTGCAGGGCGTGATCCGCTCGACGTTCCTCGTCGGCCCCGACGGCAAGATCGTCAAGGCCATGTACAACGTCCGCGCCACCGGCCACGTCGCCAAGCTGCTGCGCGAACTCCCCGCCTGAATTTCCACCGAACATGGGGGCCGCCGCCGCAACTCTTGCGGCGGCGGCCCCTTCTTCGGGTATGGTCGGGGTGAGGGCGTGCAACAAATGCCGCCCCTTGTTCCGGTGAGGGTGATACACCGTGTGTCGCTTGACGGCACCTCGCGGTCCCGACATCCCGTCTGATTTCGTCTTGCGCGTCCACTTTCCCACGCGCGGCGGTTGACCTGGGCGTTTGAGCCCTGTCGTCCGTTCGTAGTCAAACACGCATGCCTTGCGCTGCGTGCATTTCGTGCTGGGAAAATTCAATGCTCAAGTGGATTCTGCTGACCGTGGCCGTGGCCGCGGAAGTTTTCGCAACCCTTTGTCTGAAGTACTCCGACGGCTTCACGAAACCGTGGCCGGTCGCCGGCCTCGGTGCCGGGTTCCTCACCGCTCTGTACCTGGAGTCGGTGGTGATCCGGATGGGCCTGCCGGTCGCCATCACGTACGCGATCTGGGCCGGCGCGGGCATCGCGCTGGTCGCCGTCACCAGCCGCGTGCTCTTCTCCGACCCGCTGAACCTCGCGATGCTGGGCGGCATGGCCCTGATCGCGGCGGGCGTGTGCGTGGTGTCCGTCGCGTCCCACGCGCACGCCACCGGCTAATCTCGTTTGGGTGGGCTTAGCAATCGTCGCGGTCTCCAAGCTGGGTCAGTCGGTGGCGATGCGCGCCGCGACGGAATGGCTGGCCTCCCACTGCGAGGAGGAGACGCGAGCCTCGTCGCTGACCGACCTCGCCGCGGCGCAACTCGACAAGCCCACCCAACGAGCCAAGCTCGACACTCTCGTCCAGCACATCGGCCACCAGGTCACCGAGCAGCTGGAACCCGTCCTCGAACGCTTCGCCGACGAGGACGTCGCCGCTTCCCTGACCGCGGTGCAGGAGGCGCTGTCGTCCATCGACCTGTCCGACGAGGCCCTGCTCAGCGATGACACCGACCCCGAGGTCCTGGCCCAGCGCATCCGCCGCTCGCTGCCGCGCCACGACCTGGGGCGGTGCTACGAGATCGCGTTGGACCAGTCGTGTCGCTACCTCGTCCAGATCATCAGGCACCTGCCGCCGTTCCAGCCGCGTGCGCTGGCCGAGGTGCTGTCCCTCGCCACCGCCCAGACCGCGTTGCTGGAAGACGTGCTGGCCCGCCTGCCCCGGACCTCGTTGTACGCACCGGCCGGCACGGACAACGACGACGAGTTCCGCGACGAGTACCTGCGCTACGTCGCCGCGAACCTCGATCGCCTGGAACTCCTGGGGCTGTCCATGAAGGACAAGCCCAGGCTCGCGTTGAGCGTCGCGTATCTGAGTCTCACGGTGTCCGGCCGGGAACGGCAGCGGCGCGAGTGGTTCGGCGAGGCGGACCGGACACGCTCCGGCGTGCGCGTCGAGTCCGCGCTGAGCAGCCGCACCTTCGTGCGCGGCGAAGCCGGTTCGGGGAAGACGACTCTGCTCGACTGGCTCGCGGTCACCGCTGCCCGCGGCGGGTTCGTCGACGACCTGCGTGGCTGGAACGGCCTCATCCCGCTTCCCGTGCGGCTGCGGGCCTACGCCGACTCCCCGTTGCCACGACCGGACGAGTTCGTGACGGGGCCGCTCGCCGGCCTCATGCCATCGGGGTGGGTCCACCGCGTCCTGCGCGAGGGCCGAGGCCTGGTGCTCGTCGACGGCGTCGACGAGGTGCCGCCGCAGAAGCGCCTCAAGGTCCGCGAATGGCTGCGCGAACTGGTGCACGCCTTCCCGGACTCCCAGTTCGTCGTCACCGCTCGTCCCGCCGCGGCCGACGAGAAGTGGCTGGACGAGCTTCTGTTCACCTCCGTCCTGCTCGAACAGATGAGTTCCGCCGACGTGAAGGCGTTCGTCCAACGCTGGCACGAAGCCGCCAAGGCGCCGGATGAGGCGCAACGGCGGCTCATCAGCCAGCTCGACAGCCGGGAACACCTGCGCGCGCTGGCGTCCTCGCCGTTGCTCTGCGCGATGTTGTGCGCGTTGAACCTCGAACGCGTCTCCGAACTGCCGCGCAACCGGATGGAGCTGTACGCGGCCGCGCTCACGATGCTCCTGGACATGCGCGACGCGGAACGCGGCATCGCCCGGATACTCACCACCTCGGACAAGACCGTGCTGTTGCGGGACTTGGCCTGGCGGCTGACGTTGGGCGGCCGCAGCCAGCTGCCGACGGCGAAAGTCCGCGAACACGTGGCGCGCAAAGTCCGGGCGATGCCCAACGTCGACGAGCAGCCGGACGTCATCGTCACGCACCTGCTGGAACGCAGCGGAGTCATCCGCGAACCCGTGTTGGGGCGGGTGGACTTCGTGCACCGGACGTTCCAGGAGTACCTCGCCGGTGAGGAGGCGATGGAGGACGACCAGATCGACACGTTGGTGTCCCACGCACATCTCGACTCCTGGGCGGAGACGATCGTGCTCGCGTGCGGCCATGGGCGACGGGCTGACGTGAGCGACCTGATCACCAAGGTGCTCGACCGCGCTGATCGCGAACCGCGGCGGAGCCGGCGGCTGCGACTGCTCGCGGCGGCGTGCCTGGAGACGGTCAAGGACGTCGACGCGGAGGTGCACGAACGGGTCAACTCGATGATCAAGAACACCTTGGTGCCGCCACGCAGCACCAAGGAAACGACTTCTCTGGCGACCATCGGCCATCGCGTGCTGCGTTATCTCCCGGCCGACCTGAGCGCCCTGTCCGAGGCCGCCGCGGCCGCGACGGTCCGCAGCGCGGCCCTGGTCGGGTCACCAGAGGCCATGGCCCGCCTGGCCGGTTACGCACGTGACGCCCGATTGAGCGTCCAGAAGGAGCTGCTCGACGCGTGGCTGCACTTCGACCCACAACGCTATGCGGAGGAAGTCCTGGCCGACGCGCCGCTCGAACACGGCTACGCCAGAATCCGGTCCGCCCGCCTGATGCCACACCTGTCTCAATTGCGGCATTTGGTGGGCACGGATGTGTTGCTGCCACCCCACGAAGTGCAGCCGGACCTGAGCTTCGTGCAATGGATGCCAGGGCTTCGCTACCTCGACGCACCGATGGCCGGCGAGGTGGATCTCAGCCTGCTCGCCGGAACCGCACCACACATGATCTACCTGTCACGTGCGCAACGGTTCGTCAACCTCGACCAGTTGCCCTCAGTCGTGCAGACACTGGCCCTGTTCCAACGCGAACCGTGGATCAGCCTGGAGTTCTTGCACGGACGAGCGCTGCGGGGCCTTCAGCTGAGCGCAGTGACCCGCGACTGCGATTTGAGCCCGATCGCAGAGGTACGTGGACTGCGTTCCCTCGTTTGCAGCTGCTGGCCGGACCTCGCCGCTCTTCCCCCGCTGCCGCAGTTGGACCGCGTGTTCATCGGTAGCGAAAGAGACGTCCCGATCGATCTTCGGCCGCTCAAGGACCGGCGCCTGAGGCTCCAGTTGCACCGCTTCAACACGCACATCGGGGTCGACGAACTCGGCCCCGATGTGCGCATCGAGTGGATCGGTTAGCCGAGTTTGCGCAGGTACGGGACCAGCAGCTTCAACGCGCGGCCGCGGTGCGACTCCGCGTCCTTCTCCTCGGCGGTCATCTCCGCGGAAGTGATCTCGTAGCCCTCGGGCACGAAGATCGGGTCGTAACCGAAGCCGTTGGTTCCGCGCCGCGCACGCAACAGCGTGCCGCGCCACTCACCGCGCACGACGACCTCTTCGCCGCCGGGGACGACCATGGCCACGACCGACACGAACGCCGCACCACGGCGTTCGTCCGGCACGTCGCCGAGCTGGCCGAGCAGCAGGTCCAGGTTGGCGTCGTCGTCGCCGTGCTTGCCGGACCACCGTGCGGACAGCACGCCGGGCATGCCGTTCAGCTCGTCGACGGCGAGCCCGGAGTCGTCCGCGACCGACACGAGCCCGGTGGCCGCGGCGGCGTCGCGGGCCTTGGCCAGCGCGTTGCCCTCGAAGTCGGGCGCGGTCTCCGGGGCCTCGGGGAACTCCGGCACGTCGGACAGCGAGAGCACCTCGATGCCGTCCAGGCCCTCGGCGACCACGATGCGCTGCAGCTCGCGCAGCTTCTTGGCGTTGCGCGAGGCCAGCAGCAGCTTCATCGCTTGCTCGCCTTGGGCTCCGGCAGCACGCCGGGGTACGGCTCGGCCAGCGCGGCGGCCTGCAGGCGGTTCAGCTCGGCGCATCCGAGCAGCGCCACGTCCAGCATGCGGTCCAAAGTGGACCGGGCGAAGGTCGCGCCCTCACCGGTGCCCTGGACCTCGATCAACGTGCCGGCGTCGGTGGCGACGACGTTCATGTCGACCTCGGCCCGCGAGTCCTCTTCGTACGGCAGGTCGAGCCGCACCCTGCCGTCGACCACACCGACCGAGACCGCGGACACCGCGCACGAGAGCGGGTTCGGGTCGGCCAGGCGACCGGCCGCGCCCAGGTACGTCACCGCGTCGGCCAGCGCCACGTAGGCACCGGTGATCGCGGCGGTACGGGTGCCGCCGTCGGCCTGGATGACGTCGCAGTCGATGACGATGGTGTTCTCACCGAGCGCCGCCAGGTCGATGCAGGCCCGCAACGAGCGTCCGATCAGGCGCGAGATCTCGTGCGTGCGGCCACCGATGCGGCCCTTCACGGACTCGCGGTCGCTGCGGGAGTGCGTGGCGGACGGCAGCATCGCGTACTCGGCGGTCACCCAACCGAGACCCGAGCCCTGACGCCAGCGGGGGACTCCTTCGGTGACACTCGCGGCGCACAGCACGCGGGTGTTCCCGAACTCGATCAGGACCGAGCCCGCGGGCCAGGTCTGATATCCACGCGTGATCCGAATGTCACGCAACACGTCATCGTTTCGGCCGTCGCTTCGCACCACGGCCCCTACCCTAATGAACCCTGCGGAGCGTGATGGCGTAGGGAGAGACATGCTGACGATCGACGGTATTCCGCTTCACCCGTTGCTGGTGCACGCGGTGGTCGTGCTGCTGCCCCTCGCGGCGCTGAGCTCGGTCGCGATCGCCCTGGTCCCTGGCTGGCGGCGCAAGTACGCGTGGCCCGTGCTCGGCGTCACCCTGGTCGGCGTGGCGGCGGTCCCGATGGCCAAGCAGGCCGGCGAGGACTTCCAGGCCGCGCTCGCGAAGAACGGCGTGAACAACCCCGCCATCCAGACGCACGCCGACCTCGGCACCATGCTGCTGCCCATCGCGCTCGGCTTCGGCGTCGCGGTGATCGCGCTGCTGGTCGCGGGCCGGCTCGCGGACCGGGAGCGCCAGGCGGAGGCACCCACCACGAAGACGTGGCGGGTGATCTCAGTCGTGGTGTCCGTGCTGGTGGTGCTGCTCGCGATCGGCACCGTCTACCAGACCGTGCGCACCGGTCACAGCGGGTCCGAGGCGGTCTGGAGCGGCGCGGGCAGCTGAAGGGGCGCCGTCGCCGACTGCTTCAACGTCCGCGTGACCGTGCAGAACTGCTCCACGGCGCGCCGGACGACGGTTTCGAGCGCCTCCGGGTCGTCCACGGAGGACAGGTCGTACGAGAGCGTCACCGGGATGGAGATCACCTCGTTGCCGCTCTCGGACTGGACCGCGTCCGCGACGGCGGTGAGCTGGTCACCGCCGGTCCGGCGCAGGATCAGGGTTTCCGAGGTCACGAGCGCGCAGCCCGCGGCGGCCGCGACCAGCAGTTCGACCGGGCTGAACGAGCCCTCCTGGCCCTTGCGCCCGATCCGCACCGAGGCGCCACGCTCGTTGGAAGCGACGAACTCGTGCTCGCCGACGCGCTCCAGCTTGATCATGCCTGCTCCCCCACCTCGTACCGGCCGCCTTCTACGACCAGCTCACACGGCCCGCCGAACGCCGACTTGGCCTCCCGCAGCACGTCCTCGCGCGACGTCCACGGCGGCACGTGCGTGATCAACAGCCGACCGGCACCCGCCCGCGTGGCCAGTTCGCCCGCTTCGAGTCCGGACATGTGCAGGCCTTCCACCCGATCGGGAGCATGCGTCCAGCTCGCCTCGCTCAGCAGCACGTCGACGCCGGACGCCAGCGCGTCCAGTGCGGCGCACGGCCCGCTGTCGCCGGTGTAGGCCAAGGACACGTCACCGCAGGAGATCCGGAACCCGTAAGCCTCGCAAGGGTGCGCCACCAGAGCGGACTCGACCGTGAACGGTCCGATGTGGACGGTGTGACCCAGCGGGTGGAAGGCGAAGACGTCGCTGAAGTCCAGCGAAGAACGTTCGAGCTCGTTGGGCGCGTAGGCGGCGACGAACCGCGACGGAGCCTCGGCGGGCGCGTACACCGGCAGCACCGCGGCGGGCGGTGACGGGTGGTACTTCCGGGCCACGTAGAGGGAGGACACGTCGATGCAGTGGTCCGGGTGCAGGTGCGAGAGCACCAGCGCGTCCATCGAGAACAGCGGGCGCTCCTCCTGGAACCGCGACAGCACGCCGTTCCCGAACTCCAGCGCCAGCGTGAACCCGTCGGCCTCGAGCAGATAGCCCGACGCCGCGGCGCCGGGTCCGGGAATGCTGCCGGAGCAGCCCAGCACGGTCAGCAGCACGTCAGCCCCATTGCTCAAAGGTAGGCAGGAAACGGGCCGCCAGTTTCGCGAACCGCTCGGGCGGACCAGTGCACGTCACCCGGTGGACGGGTGGGTCGGCGGCGAAGTCGTCGCGCTCGGTCAGCAACCGCACGACGTCCTTCACCGTTTCCTCCGCACTCGACACCAGCGTCACGGCCTCACCCATGACGATCTGGATCACGCCCGTCAGCAACGGGTAGTGCGTGCAGCCCAGGACCACGGTGTCGACCTCGGCGCGCTGCAACGGTTCCAGGTACGCCTGCGCCAGCCCGAGCACCTGCCGGCCGGACGTGACGCCGCGCTCGACGAAGTCGACGAACCGGGGGCACGCCGCCGCCGTCACCGTCACGTCGCGCGCTGCCTGGAAAGCGTCCTGATAGGCGTGCGAGTTGATCGTGCCGACCGTGGCGATCACGCCGATGCGTCCGCTGTGGGTCGTGCGCACCGCACGGCGCACCGCCGGGAGGATCACCTCGACCACCGGCACGTCGTAGCGTTCACGGGCGTCGCGAAAGCACGCGGCGGACGCGGTGTTGCACGCGATCACGAGCATCTTCGCGCCCTCGTCGACCAACCGGTCGCAGATCTCCAGCGCGTGCTTGCGCGCCTGTGCGATCGGAAGTGGCCCATAGGGACCGTTCGCCGTGTCGCCGATGTAGTGGATCGACTCGCCCGGCAGCTGGTCCATGATCGCGCGGGCGACGGTGAGGCCGCCGACGCCCGAGTCCATGATCCCGATCGTCACGGCGTGAATGTAGCCGGTGCGCTGCTGCGGCGGCGGTTGTCCCGAGACACTCCCCACGCGGCCACAACTCCACCGATCGCGCCGAACAGGTGGCCTTCCCACGACACACCCGGCTGACCGGGCAGCACACCCCACAGCGCCGCGCCGTACAGGGCGAACACGCCGACCGCGATCAGCAGCTGCAGCCACGACCGCGCGAAGATCCCGCGCACCAGCAGGAACGCGAGGAACCCGAACACCAGCCCGGACGCGCCGATGTGGCTGCCGGGACTGCCGAACACCCACACGCCCAGCGCGCTCGTCAACCAGATGACGACGGTGACCTGGAAGAACTGCTTGAGCCCGCCCGAGGTCGCGAGGAACCCCAGCAGCAGCAACGGAACCGCGTTGCCGGTGAGGTGGCTCCAGTCGCCGTGGATCAACGGCATCCACAGCAGGTTGTCCCACTCGCTGAAGTCGCGCGGCCGCACGCCGTCGCCCTCCAGCGAGCCGCCGGTCGCGACGTCGAAGGCCTCCACGACGTAGAGGAATCCGACGAATCCGGAGACGACCAGCAACGACAGCACTGGGTGCGGCGGAATGACCCGTTTCGCGAGGGCGGTGCGGTCCACGTCTCCAGCGTACGTGGCCATAAGCTGATGTGGTGTCGATCGAAGTAGCGGTACGCGCATCGGCCCAGCTCGGCGAGGGGCCGACATGGGACCACAGCAGCTCCACGTTGCTGTGGGTGGACATCCTCTCGTCCGAAGTGCACCGGTACGCCCCCGCGCGGGACGACGACGCGGTGCTCGTGCTCCCCCAGCACGTGGGCGCCGCGAAACCGCGCGCCATGGGCGGCATCGTCTGCAACCTGCGCGACGGCATCGCACTGGTGGACCGCGACGGCACTCGCACCTGGCTCGTCTACTGGGCGCGCGAGGGCGTGCGCGGCAACGACGCCGGCATCGACCCGTCGGGCCGCCTGTGGGCCGGCACGATGCGCTACGACCAGGCCGCCGACGAGGGCTGGCTCGCCAGGATCACCGGCGAGGGCGCCGCGAAGGTCATGGTGGACAAGGTGAACACCAGCAACGGCGTCGGCTGGAGCCCGGACGCGACGCTGATGTACTACATCGACACCCCGACCCGCCGCATCGACGTCTTCGACTTCGACAACGCCACCGGCACCGTCGCGAACCGCCGTCCGCTCACCCACGTCGGCAACACCGACGGCTGGCCGGACGGCCTCTGCGTCGACGCCGACGGTTGCGTGTGGGTCGCGTTGTGGGGCGGCCACGCGGTGCGGCGCTACACGCCTGCCGGCGAGCTGGACCGGGAGATCGAGCTGCCGGTGGATCAGCCGACTGCGTGCTGCTTCGGCGGGCAGGACTTCGCGGACCTGTACGTCACGTCCGCGCGGGTCGGTCTGTCCGATCAGGCGTTGATGGACCGGCAGCTGAACGGCTCGGTGCTCGTGCTGCCCGGCATCGGTGCCGGGCAGCCCGGAACGGCCTTCGCGGGCTGACGCGGGGGTACCCGCCGATGTCCGCTATCGCATCTGCAAGTACTACCAACCCAACATCAACAAGCTCGTAACTACGCCCAACCTGTTCGACACTCGCCGAACAAGTTGGGCGTAGTTACAGGCGGTTCGATCATGAGTTGGCGGTACTTGCAGACGCCAAAAGCGACCACGGGCGGACGCGATTGACGCACCCTCCCGCCGACTAAGCCCAGAGATGGCCGTCGAGCCGGGCCGCCGCCTCGTCCAGGGTGCCCGCGTAGGCGCCGGTGGACAGGTACTTCCACCCCGCGTCCGCCACGATGAACACGATGTCGGCGGCCTTCCCCGCGATCTCCGCCTTCTGCGCCGCGGCCAGCGCGGCGTGCAGGATCGCGCCGGTCGAGATGCCGGCGAAGATCCCCTCGGTCTCCAGCAGCTGCCGGGTGCGGCGCAACGCGTCGTAGGAACCGACCGAGTACCGCCCGGTCAGCACCGACTCGTCGTACAGCTCCGGCACGAAGCCCTCGTCCAGGTTCCGCAGGCCGTAGACCAGCTCGCCGTACCGGGGTTCGGCGGCGATGATCTGCACGTCCGGCTTGGCCTCGCGCAGGTACCGACCGACGCCGACCAGCGTGCCGGTGGTGCCCAGACCGGCCACGAAGTGCGTGATCGTGGGCAGGTCGGCGAGGATCTCCGGACCGGTGCCGCGGAAGTGCGCCTCCGCGTTCGCCGGGTTCCCGTACTGGTAGAGCATGATCCAGTCCGGGTTCTGCTTGGCGAGCTCCTTGGCCGTGGCGACGGCCTGGTTCGACCCGCCCGCGGCGGGCGAGAACACGATCCGCGCGCCGTAGGCCTGCAGCAGCTGCTTGCGCTCGGTCGAGGTGTTCTCCGGCATCACGCACACCAGGCCGTAGCCCTTGAGCTTCGCGGCCATCGCCAAGGAGATACCGGTGTTGCCGGACGTCGGCTCCAGGATCGTCGCGCCGGGACGCAGCACGCCGTCCCGCTCCGCCGCCTCGATCATGGCCAGCGCGGGCCGGTCCTTGATCGAGCCGGTCGGGTTGCGGTCCTCGAGCTTCGCCCAGATGCGCACGTTCTCGGACGGCGCGAGGCGCGGCAGGCCCACCAGGGGTGTCCCGCCGAGCGCGTCCAGGAGCGAGTCGTAGCGGGCCATCGGAGGATCAGCCGCCCGCGACGGCCGGGAGGATGGTGACGTTGTCGCCGTCCTTCACCGCGGCCTCGAGGCCACCGGAGAAGCGCACGTCCTCGTCGTT
The DNA here is from genome assembly GCF_002150765.1 of Lentzea kentuckyensis. Taxonomy (GTDB): domain Bacteria; phylum Actinomycetota; class Actinomycetes; order Mycobacteriales; family Pseudonocardiaceae; genus Lentzea; species Lentzea kentuckyensis. The sequence continues at coordinate 128,103 of NZ_MUYM01000004.1, read as the reverse complement.
GACGTAGACGTTGACGAAGCGGTGCAGCGCACCCTCCTTGACCAGGCGGGCCTTGAGGCCGCCATGGTTGTTCTCCAGGTCGTCGATGACCTCGGCGAGCGTCGCGCCGCTGGCGGACACCGACTTCTCGCCCCCGGTGTGGGTGCGCAGGATGGTCGGGATCGACACGGTGACGGCCATGATGGTTCTACCTCCGGGAAACGTAACTCAGGACTCGATGATCTTGACCGGTTCCTCGGTCACGACACCGTCGACGATGCGGTACGACCGCAGCTCGTGCTCGATCGGATCACGCGTGGAGACCAGCACGTAGTGTGCCTGGGGCTCGTTCGCGAACTTGATGTCCGTACGGGACGGGTAGGCCTCCGTCGCGGTGTGCGAGTGGTAGATGACCACCGCTTCCTCGTCGTTGGCCTGCATCTCGCGGTACACCTTGAGCTGCTCGGCGGCGTCGAACCGGTAGAACGTGGGCGACCGCTCCGCGTTCTCCATCTCGATGATGCGTTCAGGGCGATCGGAGCCCTCCGGCCCCGCGATCTGCCCGCACGCCTCGTCGGGATGGTCGCGGCGCGCGTGGGCCACCATCGCGTCCACCAGGTCACGGCGAATCACCAGCACGTGCTCAATCCTACGGGCTGGCGAAAGTTGTCTCGGTATGCGAGATAACCGCGCCGACGTGCTTGTTTTAGCTATGGCTTATATTAGTGGAAACTACTAGAGTGGCCGCTGTGCACGCGTTCGACGTACTCGGCGACCCGGTGCGCAGGCGGATCCTGGAGCTGCTCGCCAGTGGCGAGCGGGCGGCGGGGGACGTCGGCGCGGCGGTCCAGGCCGAGTTCGGGATCACCCAGTCCGCCGTCTCGCAGCACCTGAAGGTGTTGCGTTCGAACGGGTTCGTCCAGGTCAGGCCCGAGGGAACGCGCCGGGTCTACGCGGTGACGCCCGACCCGCTGCAGGAGATCGACTCGTGGCTCGACCACTTCCGGCGGTTCTGGGAACCGCACCTCGACGCGCTCGAGACCGAGCTCGCGCGCGGCAAACGGGAACGCAGGCTGGAGGCTGAACATGACTGACCGCGGCTATGAGGACGGAAAGCTCGTCATCCGGCGGCACTACAAGGCCGAGCGCGAGGACGTCTGGGACGCCATCACGACGCCGGAACGCCTGGTCCGCTGGTTCCTGCCGATCAGCGGCGACCTCCGGGTCGGCGGCCGCTACCAGCTGGAAGGCAACGCGGGCGGCGAGATCGTCCGCTGCGACCGGCCCAGCGAGATCGGCCTGACCTGGGAGATCGGTGAGATGAACACCGACGTGCTGGTCCGCCTGGAAGCGGACGGCGACGCCACGATCCTCACGCTGACGCACTCCCCCATGCCCGGCGAGTTCGTCCCCGGCACCGGTGCCGGGTGGGAGCTGGGGCTCGTCGCGCTGGAGAAACACCTCGCCGGCGACCTGCCCGAGGGCCGCGCCGTCGACTGGATCGCGGCTTCCGCGCCGGAAGACCTGGCCGCGGCACACGCACTGGCGGACGAGATCGCCGGAGAATGGGTGAAGGTGCTCGGATGAGGTTCACCAAGGAGGTCGTGCTCGAGCAGCCGATCGACCGCGTGCGGGTGCTGACGTCCGACCCCGCGCACCTGCACGAGTGGCAGCCGGACCTGGTCGGCATCACGCAGCACAGCGACACCCCCGGTGCGCCGGGCTCGACCGCGACGCTCACGTACCGGAAGTTCGAGCTGGAAGAGACCGTGCTCACCGCGAACGCCGACGAGCGCACGTCCCGCTACGAGACGCGCGGCATGGTGCACACCATCACCAACCGATACACCGCCATCGACGACCAGCGCACGAAGCTGGTGAGCGACAACGAGTTCCAGCTCTCCGGTCCGCTGAAGCTCGTCCGGCGGGTCCTGGAGAAGTCGTTGCGCGATCAGGCCGAACGCAACATCGACAGTTTCAAGGCGTTCATCGACAACGCAACGCCTTGACCAGGCACCACGCCGCGGCGGCCAGCGCGCCGAGCCGGAACACGCCCCCACGCCGTTCCTGCTCGGACAGGGAGGCCCACTCGGCGACCTCCACCGCGGCCGCCGCCGTGGTGGCGCCGAGGGCGACGCGCAGCAACGCGGTGTTGCGGCCGTGCGGCGGATGACGGCGCACGGGCGGCGGCACGAGTTCGGCGACGACTCCGGCCGCCTGGTCGATCACATCGGTCATGCCGGGCGGGTACCCCGGCTCAGAGGTCGCGGAACGCCGTGACCCCGCCCAGCGAGGTGGCTTCGCGGGCACCGGACACCACGGCCTCCGCGAACATCTCGGCAGCGGCCGCGCACAGGGCGTCCAAAGCGAACGGCCGGGGCTCTGCCAGCGGCACGGCACCCGTGGCCAGCGCGAAGACGGTGTCGCCGTCGAACATGGAGTGAGCGGGCCGCACCGCGCGGGCGAGCCCGTCCTGCGCGGCCATCGCGAGCCGTTGACACTCCGCTTTGGACAGTGCCGCGTCGACCGCGACCACGCCGATCGTGGTGTTGAGGCCCTCGGGCTTGCGTTCGGGCAACGTGACAGCGGTGGTGCCGAGCGCCGGCAGCCACGGCAGACCCGTTGCGCGGTCGACGACCTCACCGGCCGCGTTCACCACGGCCAGCGCGCCGACCTGGTGCGCACCGACGGAAGTCGTGGCGACACCGACGCCGCCCTTCAACGAACCGACCCGCGCACCGGCACCCGCGCCGACGCAGCCGAGGGCGAAATCCTCCACCGCGGCCTCACAGGCCGCGTACCCGAACGACGCGTCCGGCCGGTTGCCCCACTCGGACATGGGCAGGTCGAAGATCACCGCGCCCGGCACGATCGGCACCACGTGGTGCGGTTGAGCACCCACCTGGAAGCCGATCGAGCGCTCCGAGAGCCACCGCATGACGCCGTCCGCGGCCGCGAGCCCGTAGGCGGAGCCGCCGGACAGGCAGATCGCGTGCACCTGCTGGACCAGGTTGGCCGGGTCCAGCAGGTCGGTCTCGCGGGTTCCGGGCGCGCCGCCGCGTCCGTCCACCGCACCGACGGCACCGGACGGCACGAGCACGACGGTGGTGCCGGTGGCCCAGCCGGGTTCGACGCGGTGGTGGTGGCCGACGAGAACGCCGGGGATCACGGCATCATCGCTTCGACCAGGGTGTCCTGCACCCAGGTCAGCCAGTGGTACACGCCGAGATGCGGCGACCGCGGGTCCTCCGGCGGCAGCTCGTCCGGCATGTCCTCGGTGACGTCCAACGCTGTCCCGAGGGCCAGACGCACGTCGTTCAACGACGACAGCCACGCCTCGGCCTCGCCGACGCTCAGCCGGATCTCGCCGCCGTCGGGCGAGCACGTCCGCAGCACGATCTCGGCAGCGCCCGTCTTCTGGTCGAGCAGCTCCGGTTCGTGCAGCGAGCGCAACGCCGCGGCCGAGTTGACCTCGTCCGGGTCCGGCGCGTCGTCGTCCAGCCGGTGGAAGTCCGGGAGCAGCCGGCCGAGGATCGGGTCGTCGGGGGCCTCCGACGAGCCCGTCCGGATGCCGGTCAGCTCGGCCAGCTCGTCCTGCGGCGCTTCCTCGGCACGAGCCAGCAGCATGTCCTGGATCTGGCTCACCAGACCGCGGACGACCGCGGCCTCCTGGCGGTCGAGCCTGCCGACGACGACGTCACCGTCGCGGATCCACCTCTTCACGAGGCCCGCTGCATGGTCGCCCAGAGCCCTGCCGCGTGGAGCTTCGCCACGTCGGCCTCCACCTTGTCCTTGGTGCCCGATGTCACGATCGCCTTGCCCTTGTGGTGCACGTCGAGCATCAGCTTGGTCGCCTTGTCCCTGCTGAAGCCGAACAGCTTCTGGAAGACGTACGTCACGTACGACATGAGGTTGACCGGGTCGTTCCAGACCACGGTCTGCCAGGGTCGGTCCTCGGCTGCGATCTCCGCGCCTACGGCCTCCGGCTGCGTCCGTTCCTGTTCGACGGGCGTGGTCATACCGCCAATGGTGTCATGTTCGCCGCAGTGGCGGAGACCGCATGCGGCTAAACCGGATGCGACCTTAGGGTTGGCGACCATGAACTCGACGGCGTTGCTGACCGACCACTACGAGCTGACCATGCTCGCGGCCGCGCTGCGTGACGGGACAGGTGACCGTCCGTGCGTGTTCGAGGTCTTCGCCCGCAGACTCCCGGACGGGCGTCGCTACGGCGTCGTCGCGGGCGTGAACAGGCTGCTGGACGCGATCGCCGGCTTCCGCTTCGGCGAGGAGGAGATCGACCAGCTGCGCCGCAACGCCGTGGTCGACGACTCGACCTTGGAATGGCTCGCGAACTACCGGTTCTCCGGGGAGATCGACGGCTATCCCGAGGGCGAGCTGTACTTCCCCGGTTCGCCGGTGCTGACGGTGCGGGCGTCTTTCGCCGAGGGCGTCGTGCTGGAGACCCTCGCGCTGTCGATCCTCAACCACGACAGCGCGATCGCGTCCGCCGCCGCTCGCATGGTCACCGCGGCGAACGGCCGCCGGATGATCGAGATGGGCTCGCGCCGCACGCACGAGGAAGCCGCCGTGGCGTGCGCCCGCGCGGCCTACCTGGCAGGCTTCACCGCGACCTCCAACCTCGAGGCGGGCCGCCGGCACGGCATCCCGACGGCCGGCACGTGCGCACACGCGTTCACGTTGCTGCACGACTCCGAGGAAGAGGCGTTCCGCAGCCAGATCGAGGCGTTGGGCGTCGGCACGACGTTGCTGGTCGACACCTACGACATCACCGAGGGCATCAAGACCGCCGTCGCCGTCGCGGGCCCCGATCTCGGCGCGATCCGGATCGACTCCGGCGACCTCGGCGTGATGGCCAGGCAGGCGCGCGACCTGCTCGACTCGCTGGGCGCCCGCAACACCCGGATCGTCGTGTCCAGCGACCTCGACGAGTACGCGATCGCCGCCCTGCGCGCGGAGCCGGTGGACGCGTACGGCGTGGGCACGTCCGTCGTGACCGGTTCCGGCGCGCCGACCGCCGGCATGGTCTACAAGCTGGTCGAGGTCGACGGCAGGCACGTCGAGAAGCGCAGCACGTCCAAGCAGTCGCGCGGCGGCTGGAAGAAGGCGTTGCGGCGGCACAAGGACACCGGCACGGCGCTGGAGGAGGTCGTGTTCCAGGCCTCCGCGGAGCCGGAGCTCGGCCAGTACGACCGGCTCGTGCAGCTGCCGCTGATGCGCGCCGGACAGCTCACCGACGAGGTCCCCACGCTGGAGCAGAGCCGCGAACGCCTGCGCGCGGCCTTGGTGAGCGTGCCGTGGGAGGGCCTCAAACTCTCGCGCGGTGAGCCCGCGATCCCGACGACCTACCTGGAGGGTTGAGATGACCAAAGCACTGATCGTCGTGGACGTGCAGAACGACTTCTGCGAAGGCGGTTCACTTGCCGTCACGGGTGGCGCGGCCGTCGCCGCGGCCATCTCCCGGCACATCGCCTCCTCGGCGTACGACCACGTCGTGGCGACGCGGGACTACCACGTGGATCCCGGCTCGCACTTCTCCGAGACGCCGGACTTCATCGACACCTGGCCCGTGCACTGCGTGGCCGGGACGCCCGGTGCGTCGTTCCACCCGGAGCTCGACGTGTCGGCCGTCGAACAGGTCTTCTCGAAGGGCCGGTTCGCCGCCGCCTACTCGGGTTTCGAGGCGGAGAACGACCTCGCGGGGTGGCTGACGGACAAGGGTGTGACCGAAGTGGACGTCGTCGGCATCGCGACGGACCACTGCGTCCGCGCCACCGCCCTCGACGCGCAGCGAAACGGCTTCCGCACGACGGTGCTCGTCGAGCTGACGGCCGCCGTCGCCCCGACGACCCGCGACGCGGCCGTCGAGGAACTGCGCGCCGCAGGCGTCGCTGTCTCCTGAACGATGAAGGGCTCCTTCATCCACCTGAGGTGGATGAAGGAGCCCTTCATCGTTGAAATCAGGGAGTCGGGGTGCAGGCCACCGAGCCGATGGTGATGCTGCCCGTGTAGCCGGACGACGGTTCGAACGAGATCTTCAGCAACGTCATGCTGAGGCTGCCGTCGTTCGGCACCGGGAACACGGTGTCGGTGAACTTGGCCCTGGCGAGCACGGTTCCGTTGCTCGCCTTGATGTCGTGGACGTACCCGGACGGGATGGTCTGCGGCAGACCGGTCCAGCCGGACATGCCCTTGAGCACCCAGCCCGCCTGCGTGCCCTTCTCGTCGGCGTCGCAGTTGATCTTCCACTCGGCGATCTTGAGCCGCGGGCCCTTCGCGGCGACGAGCGCGGACAGCTCGAACGCCGTGCCCGTGGCCGCGGACTTCGTCTTCGTGATGAACTCGTCCGGGTTCACCACCTCGGTCGTGCACGCCGACGACGTCTCACCGATCTTGAGCCCGTTCCTGCTCACGGCGGGGCTGGCCGCGGTGACGGTGCCCGCGGCGTCCGGGTTGACGTTGCACACGGCGAGCGGATCGACCCTGAAGGTCTGGTCCGCCTTGGCGAAGTCGGCGGAGCCCGAACTGGCGGTGCCTGGCGGGTTTCCGGCCAGCGCGGGGACCGCGGTCGCCAACGCCAACGCGGCCACGGCTCCGGCGATCAAACTCTTGCGCACTTCGTGCCCTCTCCCCTTTGCCTCGATTACCACCGACCGATAATGGTTGTGTTGCGTGGCCCTGATAACAGCTCGGCGCCCAAGTCACCCGTTCGTGTAGTCCTCAGCGGACACCCACCAGGGTGGCGAACGGCTCCCGGCGCGGCAAAGCGGTCGGGAGGCCGGCCAGCCTCTCCAACGCGGAGCACACCCGCACCGCGGCACGCCCGTCGCCGAACGGGTTGCGCCCCAGGGGAAGCCGCAACCGGGAGCCGAGCACCCAGCCCGCCTCGGCGAGGATGCGGGTGGTATCGGTGCCGACGAGCCAGGCGCACCCGGCGTCGACGGCGAGCATGCGTTCGGTCGTCTCGCGCAGCACCAGCACCGGCACGCCGAACGTGGGGGCTTCCTCCTGGATGCCACCGGAGTCGGTCAGCACGAGGGCCGCGCGCTTGAGGACCCGCACGAGGTCCGGGTAGTCCAACGGATCGGTGATGACGACTCGTTCGTGTCCGCCCAACAGCGACACGACCTGTTCGCGCACACCGGGGTTCGGGTGCGCGGGGATCAGCACGTGCAGGTCGGGGTGCCGGTCGGCGATGGAGCGCACGGCGTTGAGCACGCGCATGAGCGGACGGCCCCACGACTCGCGGCGGTGCACCGTGACGAGCATGAGCCGGCCGCCGGTGGCGTCGAGGCTGCGTTCCAGGGCGATCAGGTCCGGGCTGGACGCGGGGACGTCGGCGGCGGCGACGCGCTGCACGGCGTCCACGACGGTGTTGCCGGTGACGACGATGTGGCTGTCCGGCAGGGATTCCGTGTTCAACGCATTGGCGGCGTCGTCGGTCGGCGCGAGGTGCAGCGAGGTGATGCGGGAGATCATCTGCCGGTTCCCCTCCTCGGGGAACGGGCCGTAGAGGTCACCGGTCCGCAGACCGGCTTCGAGGTGCGCCACGGGAATTCCGCGCCAGAAGGAGGCGAGCGCCGCGGCCAGCGTCGTGGTGGTGTCGCCCTGCACGAGGGTGATCGCGGGGTCGCGCTCCTCCAGCACGGCGTCGAACTCGGGCAACAACCGGGAGACCAGCTCTGCCTGCGTCCCGGTGTGGCGGGGCACGTCCAGCCGCAGGTCGGGCACCAGGTCGAACGCGTCCAGCGCCTGCTCGACCAGGCCGGCGTGCTGTCCGCTGTGGACGATCGTGGGACGGAGGCCGGGGTGCCCCCTCAACGCGATGGCGACGGGGGCGATCTTCACAGCTTCGGGCCTCGTACCGGCCACCAGCAGAACTTCTTTTCTCACCGTTGTCCTCTTCTCGGGGAGGCCGGGAGATCCGCCTGAGGCCGGGGGCAACCCCAGGCGGACCATTTCAGCCAGCTCGGTTCGGTCTGGTCTGGACGGGGACGGCACGGCGCTTCCTCCGCGTCGAGTGCATGAGGAACGCACCCGCGACGAGAAGGACGATTCCCGCGACGATCCACCACGTCACGTCCGCGCCGGTGACCGCGAGGGCACCCACGCCCGTGCCGACACCGATGCCGGTACCGGGGACCTTGTACATCTGCCGCTCCTCTTAAGCCGCGTTCAGCGACGCGCGACGGCGCAGCGCCACGAAGGCGACCGGAGCGGCGACGACACCGAGCAGGCCGAGGCCGATCCACAGGCCCGCACCCGACGCCATCGGGATGGGCAGGCCGGCGGGACCGCACGTGGCCGACGAGATGATCACGTCGCCCGTGCCGATGGAGCCGAGCACGCCCTGCAGCAGCTTGAGGTGAATCGCGTTCACGGTGAGGCTGCCGTCGTTGTTCTTGATCTGCTCGTTGAAGATCACTTCAGCGATCTTGATGCCGGCCAGCTGGACGTCCAGCGTGGTGTTGGCGGCCGGATCGGCGTTGACCTGGCCGAGCTTGCCGAGGTTGACGCCCGCGAGCTTGGACTTGCCGGCCAGCCCCTTCTGGGTCGCCGTGCACTCCGCCTCCACCAGTTCGGCGGAGATCTTCCCGGTGACCTTGGAGAGCAGGTCGAGCCGGACGTCCGCGGTGCTCGCCCGCGAGTACACGCCACCGGACTTCTCGTCCCGCGACGCGGAGGCGTTGATCACGCCGGTCTTCAGAATCCCGGTGAGGTCGACGCCGGCGAACGTGTTCTGCGTCGGCCCGTTCGCGTTGGCGGCGGCGAACGGTTCCGCGTTGATCGCGGGGTTGCCGAGCAGCGTCACGTTGAGCCTCGCACCGTACGCCGAGGCGTCCCCCGGAGCGGCCGAAGCAGGTGCGGCACCGACCAGGAGTGCGGCAATCGCGATGACTCCAGCCAGTCCCGTCATTCGGACACGCATGAAACTCCTTCCCTTGATTCCTCCGGCCCCAGGGCGCGTTGATACCAATGTGGTTTCACGCTTTCCGGGGGCAATTACCGGCATCGGCTTTCTTTCGAGGGAACTGAGGGTTACTCCCCGTATCGGGCGACACGACCACTCGACTCGCCCAATCGGCGCCACTCATCGTGGGTTTTTTGATCAATTTCCGGTTACGGCGTCACCCGATCCGGGGGTGAGGGCTGACGTTCCGTCAACCGATGGAACGTCAAGTAGCCCGTCTGGGCGCTCCCTCATCGGTGGAAAGGATCCTCGGGTGACGCTTGCCGTGCGCCGCACCGCATTCCCGAGCCGGGTGACGGTGGTCGTCCTGCTCGCCGTTGCCGCAGGACTCGTGTTCGCACACCGCCTGTACCGCACGGCGGAGATCTCGCTGTCCGGCGCGGTTCTCAGCGTCATCAGCTCCTACGGCGTGGACGTGATCCCCGAACGACAGACCGTCTACTTCGGACTGGGGTCGGACACGCCGCTGGGCCTGCGGATGACGCCGGAGTGCACGTCCGCGTTCCTGGTGCTGCCGCTGATCGTGGTGGGCGCGGTGATGATCGCCCTGCGGCCGCGGATCCAGTCGCGCGTGCTGTTCGCGTTGGGGGTCGCGGCTCTTGCCGTCGTGGTCGTGAACCAGTTCCGCGTGCTCACGCTGGTCGGACTGGTGCAGTGGCTGGGTGTCGACACCGGTTACTACTGGGGCCACACGCTGCTCGGGTCGATGGTGAGCGTTTTCGGTGGCGCGGCGGCGTTGGTCGCGTTCGTCTGGCTGGCCACCCGCAAGTGAGCCTCGACCTCGTTCTCGGGTTCACCCAGGCGCTCGCTCTGACGATGAGCGTCGCCTTCGTGACGTACGTGTTCGTGATCGTGGTGCCGTACCTGCGGCGCAAACCGGCACCTCTGGGCGAGCCTTCGTCGTTGGAGTGGCACTTCTTCGTGCCGTGCCGCGACGAAGAGGCCGTCATCGGTGACACGATCCGGTACCTGCGTGGGACGTTCCCCATCGCGCACGTGTGGGTCATCGACGACGACTCCGACGACCACACCGCTGGAGTCGTACGGACGTTGAAGCGCAACGGCGGTGTGCGAGATCCTCATATTCATCTCGTGCAACGCCAACGCCCGTATGCCCGCACCGGCAAGGGCAACGCGTTGAACGACGCCTACCGCATCTTGAAGATGTGGATGGGCCGACGCGCGGACGCGGACCGTGCGATCGTCGTGGTGGTGGACGCGGACGGCCGTCCTGCTCCCAACTGCCTGGAAGTCTGTGCGGCTGCTCATCTTTTCGGCAATCCGCGCATCGGCGCCGTGCAGGTGGACGTGCGGATGATCAACGCCGGTCAGCGGCAGCCGGGCGTGTCGTGGTGGCGGCGCGCGTTCGGGGCCGGCCTCGTGCGGATGCAGGACCTGGAGTTCCGCACGGCCATCGCGGCGATCCAGATGTCGCGCGGCGCCACCGGCACGATCTCCATGGGCGGCAACGGTCAGTTCACCCGGCTGTCCGCTCTGGACTCGATCGCCGGACCGACCGGGAGCCCGTGGCGCGGGTCGTTGCTGGAGGATTTCGAGCTCGGCGTGCACTTGTTGACCGAGGGCTGGCACACGGGGTTTTCGTTGGACACACACGTGAACCAGGAGGCGTTGTACTCGTTGCGCCGCTTCTTGGCGCAACGCACCCGCTGGGGTCAGGGAACCATGCAGTGCATGCGTTACCTACGGCGCATCTGGGACTCCGAGCACCTGACGACTCTGGGTGCCGCGGAGATGATGTACTACCTCGCGCAACCGTGGATGCAGTTGCTCGGCACGCTGATCTACCCGATCCCGGTGGCCATGATGGCGTACCGGTTCTTCGTGTCGCCCGCTGAAGTTGTGGCGTGGTTCTTCGACGGCGCGTGGGTCCTGTTCACCGTGTACGGCGCGTTCGGCCTGTTGCCGTTCGTCCTGTGGGGACCGGTTTACCGTGCACGCTGTGTGCCCGTTGGGTTCTGGAAGAGCATCGCGTACGGGTTCGGCTACGCGCTGTACATCTACACCTTCTACATCACGTCGTGGCGCGCGCTGATCCGCTTGGTGCGCGGCAACAACGGCTGGACCAAGACCCGTCGCAACACCGAGCGACGCGTGGTCACCGCGGATGTGTAACCGGTCACTTTGTAGAGATCGAACAAAGACGTTCTCGAGCCGCCCTGGTTAACCTCAGTTCACTCGCCTATCCGCCAGGGAGGGAACGTGGCTCTCGCACTCGCGCCTCGTCGCACCGTGCTCGCCGACTTCGTGCCGGGCGCACTCGTCCGCGACCTGACCCTGGTGGTCGCCGGTGCCGCGTTCACCGGCCTCGCCGCCCAGGTGGCACTGCCGATCCCCGGCAGCCCGGTTCCGCTGACGGGCCAGACGTTCGCCGCGCTCCTGGTGGGTGCCTCACTCGGCTGGCAGCGCGGCGCGACCTCGATGTTGCTGTACCTGATCGCGGGAGTCGCGGGCGTGCCGTGGTTCCAGGGCGGTTCGTCCGGCGTCCCGGTCTCGCTCGGCTACGTCGTCGGCTTCGTGCTCGCCGGCACTCTGGTGGGCTTCCTGGCCGGCCGTGGCGGCGACCGCACCCCGGTGCGCACGATCGGCACGATGGTGCTGGGCAACCTGGCCATCTACGCGGTCGGTGTGCCGTGGCTGATGGCGATGACCGGCATGTCGCTCGCCAAGGCCCTTTCCGTTGGTGTGCTGCCGTTCCTGATCGGTGACGCGCTGAAGATCGCCCTGGCGGCGGGCGTGCTGCCCGCCGCCTGGGCTCTCGTCAAGCGCCGTTAGTCACTCACGGACCGGTGTACTCGAAGATGTACAGGCCGTAGTCGCGGTCGCTGGCCGCGACGTACTCCTTCCCGTTGTGCGAGAACACCTGGACGCCCCAGAAGTTGTTCCCGCCCTCGTCGATGAAGTGGCCGACCTCGACCAGCTTGTTGTTCTTGATCTTGGTGACGCGGAACCCGCCCGCGTAGTAGGCGAAGTACGCGAGGTCGTTGCGCGTCGGTGAGGTCGCGACCTCGTGCACCGACAGGTCACCGTGACCGGACGCCTTCGCCGGGTCGTGGCCTTCGGGGATGGCGTAGGTGTCGAGCTCGGCCATCTTCCCGTTGGTGTTGCCGTACAGGTGCACGTAACCCCAGCCGTCGAACGACGAGCTGAACGTGACGACATCACCCGTGGCACCGACGGTGAGGCCGGGGATCAGGCTGCCCTCCAGCGTGTCGCCACCGGCCAGGCACTGGGCCTCGTTGTACTCGCCTTCCTTGTCGAAGAAGCCGAAACCGGTCCTGCGGTCGACGGAGAACGTGGGCAGCGTGCCCTCGACGGTCATGCCGAACGCACCACACGCACCCTCGCGGTTGATGATCACCGCTGCCTCGTAACCACCGGCGGCCGCCACGTTGGCGACCTTCTCGGTGAAGGTGCAGCCACCACGTGTCACGGCGGCGAACTGCTTGGTGCCGACCGCCGGCGCCGCCGGCACCGCCGGCACCGCAGTGTCACCGGTGCACGCCCTGCCGACGTAGACCGTGGTGCCGGACAGGGTCTGGCCCGTGGGCAGCTGCGGCGTGAGATCGCCCTGGTTGGCGCCGAAGTTCGTACCGTCGTCGGTGGAAGCTTGCAGCACGTACGGACCGAAGTCCTCGTCCGCGCCGATGACGTAGTCGTTGGTGAACTCGGCCTGGTGGCCGTTGCCCTCGGGCGCGGCGGCGATGCCGGTCGACTCGAGCAGTTCGGGATCGGGGTTCGTGAAGTCGGTGTCACCGAGGTAGACCGGGCTCACCGGGTTGGTGACGTCGAGCTTGACGTAGCCGGCGTCCCAGATGAAGATGCTGTGCACCTTGGGATTGGTGACGTCGACCAGGGTGGCGCCACCGGCCGTGGTGGAGTTGATGTGGTCACCGCAGATCTCGTTGTTGAACGCGAGGACGTCACCGTTGAACTTCGGCGTGTCGATGTGGACGACCTGCGAGCCCTCACCGACATAGCTGTCCTGGCCGGTGCGGATGAAGTTGATCTGCTTGGGCTCGGGTGACGTGATCTCTTCTGGGGAGTACTTGGCGTTGTTGGACGATCACGCTCCGGGTTCGGTGATCGACGCATGTCGCGGTCGTGCTCGCAGGTTCGTTGGAGAAGCCCGTCTTCGACGTGACACCGCTGTTCGGTGAAATCACGCCCGTTCTGTGGCAACAACTGCGAACCGTCGGTCACACCGTGCGCGGCACACGCCCCAGATGCCCCGGCACTGCTGCTGAGGTCTCGTCCTACTGCCGTGACAACCTCGTCAGCTACTGGAAGCCGGACCCGCGCGGCTCTGGCACACGATCCGGACGGGCGAGATCGTGAGCAAGTCGCGGGCGGGCGCACTGACCGCGGCCCACTGGCCCGACCTGCCGATCGCGGACCTGGTGGCCTCGCGACGGGGTTCGGACGTGCCGCTGACGGACTCTCATCTGAAGGCGGCCATCGAGCTGTTCGACCGGATCATGGCCGACGTAACGACCTGAGGCTTTCGCCCGAGAAATCCGCGTGACGACGCATACGCCGGAAGAGCTGGGCTGCCTCGTCGGCGGTCCTTCCCGCGCCGCCGAGGTCGCCCTGGCGCGACTGCTGCACATCGGCGCCGTCCGGATCTCCCGCGAGGGCGTGGTGACCGCGGTCCACCGCAACCCAGGCCGCCTCACCCCGCTGGAGGCGCGAATCCTGAACAGCGTCCATGTCGGCAGGTACCTGCACGACGTCCTGCGGGAAGCGGCCACCTCACCCGAGGCGGACGGCCTGCGCCACCACCTGGCCGACCGCGGCCTGCTCCGCCACCACCGGTCGTGGCGTCCCCGGCTGCACCCGTGGCTGTTCCTGCTGGGCGCCGGCCTCGTGCTGGCCGGGTTCGTCCGGATCGTGACGCCGGAGTTCCTGCGGGAACTCCCGGTGCCAGAGGCGACCGAATACCCGGCCTGGTACTTCTTCGCCGCCGGGGCGCTGGTGTTCGTCTGGGCCTCGGTGCTGAGCGCCCGCGATCCCGGTCGCCTGCGCACGAGGGCCGGCTACAAGCTGGCGAAGCGGGCGAGCCTGCGGGTGTCGACCCAGGACCCGGTGGGCGCGGTCGCGGCACGCGGGCTGCGCGGCAAGGTCGGCCGCGTCGCGATCGCCGGCATGCTCGGCCTCACACCCGTGATGATCGGGTTGTTGCCTCACCGCGACACGTCGTCCAGCAGCAGCTGCGGGAGTGGTTGTTCGTCGAGCTCGTGCGGCGGTGACGGCGGTGGCGACAGCGGCGGCGGTTGTGGCGGAGGGTGCGGCGGAGGCGGCGGCGACTGAGCAGTCCCCCGTGCGCGACGCCTGACGGGGACTGTCGGACCTGCCGGGTACGGTCTGTCTCGTGCCTGAAGTTCCCCCCACCCTGAGCCTCCTCGAAACCGCCGTCCACGCCGTCGGCGGCGCGGAGCGTCCCGGTCAGGTCGAGATGGCCGAGGCCGTCGACCACTCCATCCGCACGGGCGAGCATCTCGCGGTGCAGGCGGGCACGGGCACGGGCAAGTCGTTGGCGTACCTGGTGCCGTCGATCCGGCACGCGGTGGCCGAGTCCGAGACGGTGGTGGTCTCCACGGCCACGATCGCGCTGCAGCGGCAGCTCGTCGACCGGGATCTGCCGCGGCTGTCCAAGGCGCTGAAGAAGGACCTGGGCCGGGAGCCCACGTTCGCCATCCTCAAGGGGCGGCGCAACTACCTGTGCATGCACCGGGTGCACAACGGCGCGCCGGACGAGCCGGAGGAGGACGCGCTGTTCGACCCGTTCGCGGTGTCGAAGCTGGGGCGCGAGGTCAAGCGGCTGCACGAGTGGTCGTCGGACACCGAGACCGGCGACCGGGACGAGCTGGTACCCGGTGTCAGCGAGCAGGCGTGGCGGCAGGTCAGCGTCACGGCGCGGGAATGCCTCGGCGTCAGCAAGTGCCCGATCGGGTCCGACTGCTTCGCCGAACGGGCGCGGGCCGAGGCGGGCAAGGCGGACGTGGTGGTCACGAATCACGCGATGCTCGCCATCGACGCGTTGGAGGGCTACCAGGTTCTGCCGGACCACGACGTGGTGGTGATCGACGAGGCGCACGACCTCGTCGACCGCATCACGTCGGTGGCCACGGAGGAGTTGAGCGGGGCGTCGGTCGCGATCGCGGCGAGGCGCTGCGGCAGGCTCATCGACCAGGACATCGCGGACCGGCTGGCCGAGGCCGGCGACGGGCTGGCGATGATTCTCGAGGACATGCCGGCCGGTCGGCTCGACGCGCTGCCCAGGGCACTCGCGGGCGCGCTCGCCGCCACCCGCGACGCCTCGCACAACTGCGTGTCGGCGATGGGGCCGGAGCGCAAGGAGGACCCGGACGGCGCGACGGCGCGCAAGCTCGCGCTGGCGTTGCTGGAGGAGGTCCACGACTGCGCGGTGCGCATCCTCGAGGCGTTCGACGAGGAGCACGACGTCGTGTGGGTGTCGGGCGACTTCAACCAGAAGGCGCCCTCGCTCCGTGTCGCTCCTCTGGGCGTGGGCGGCTTGCTCAGAGAACGGCTGTTCGCCAAGCGCACCACCGTGTTGACGTCCGCGACACTCACGCTCGGCGGCGCCTTCGACACGATGGCGCGCCAGTGGGGCCTGCCGCCGTCGGAGAAGGTCCGCAAGATCGAGGGCGCGGCGACGGACAAGGACATCGACGGTCCGAAGTGGACAGGGCTCGACGTCGGCAGCCCGTTCCAGCACGGGTCGAGCGGCATCCTCTACGTGGCAAGGCATCTGCCGCAGCCGGGGCGGGACGGGCTGCCGCCGGAGTACCTCGACGAGATCGAGGGCCTGGTGAACGCGGCCGGCGGCAGGGCGCTCGGGCTGTTCTCGTCGACGCGCGCGGCCAAGGCGGCCACGGAGGCGTTGCGGGACAAGCTCGACCATCCGATCCTCTGCCAGGGCGACGACGCGACGGGCCTGCTGGTCAAGAAGTTCAGCGAGGACGAGCGCACGTGCCTGTTCGGCACGCTGTCGCTGTGGCAGGGCGTGGACGTGCCCGGCCCCAGCCTGCAGCTCGTGATCATGGACCGGATCCCGTTCCCGAGGCCGGACGACCCACTGGCCTCCGCGCGGCAGAAAGCCATCAACTCCCGTGGTGGCAACGGCTTCCTGACGGTCGCGGCGACTCACGCGGCGTTGCTGCTGGCCCAGGGCGCCGGCCGGTTGCTGCGGTCGATGTCGGACAAGGGCGTCGTGGCCATCCTCGACCCGAGGCTGGCCACGGCCCGGTACGGCGGCTTCCTGCGCGCCTCACTCCCCCCGTTCTGGACGACCTACGACCCCGAGGTGGTCAGGGCCGCGCTCAAGCGGTTGGACGCGGCCCAGACCCCTCAGGTCAAGACCCCTTGATCCGTTCGATCAGCTCGTCGCGGTACTCCTGCGCCGCCTGGAACTCGGGCTCGCCGCCGTCGGCTCGTTTCAACGCGCCTTCCAGGATCTTCAACGCCTGACGCTCGTCACCGCGCGCGTCAGCCTGCCGCGCGGCGTTCTCCATGGCCTTGGCGAGCTTCGAAGTCGCTTCAGGCTCCGGAGCCGCCTTGTTGATCCGGATCCAGTTGCCGCCAGGATCGACGACGCTGAACCCGGTGTACCTGTCGTTGCGCACCCGCGGCCGGGTCATCCGCGGAATGCCGGAGACGAGCACCTTTCCGTGCACCGAACGCATCCCCGCCGCGAAAGCCTCGTACAGCGGACCGGTGTCCTGCACGATGACCAGGCAGGTGCCGTACGACTGCTCGGGATCGAAGTCGTCCATCCCGAAGAAGTGCAGGTTGATGTCCTCACGCTGCAAAGCGACGTGCGGGTTCGGCCGCGTCTGCCGATAGGTGACCGAGAAGCCGAGCATCTCGTAGAACGACGCGATCTCGTCGATGGAAGGACAGGGCAGGAGCGGAATGGTCAGTTCGTTCGCCACCGCTCGAAGCTAAGCCCGGTACCGCCGAAACGACACCGAGCTATTTGCTCAAGCGAACAGCAGGACAACCCCGCCCAGCAACAACAACGCCGACACAACGGCAATGGCGAGCACACGCCCACGCGACGCGCCAGCGTGCCTCAACGCCATGCCCAACGGACCAATCCCAGCCACGACAGCCCCTTTCGAAGGCATGGACACGACAGCGCGCACAGCACCGAACGCCACCCCTAACGGCGACATACCAAGCTCACGCGCCCCGGCAACATCCGCTTCCCACTGCTCGCGATAGCGGTCATCACCCACAACCGCAGCCGCGAACCGCACCAACAACAACGCGCCCCTCATTGCGCGGTCCTGGGCACGAACCGTGGCGCCGGAGCAGCCCGCGCCACGACCTTGCGAGCCTCAGCGGCCCCCTCGGCCGTCAGCCGGTACATCCGCCGCCGAGGCCCACGTCGTTCGGCGTCGTCATCCCACGTCGACGTGACCCAGCCGGCCCGCTCCAGCCGGTCCAGCAACGGATAGACGCTGCCCGACGGTCGCCCGGTGAGCTTGATGATCTCCAGCCCCCAGCGCGGCTCGTCGGCGCCGAGCAGTACCTCGAGCACGTCGACGGTGGCCTTGCCGATGCGTTGCAGTGGCTCCACGCCGCCAATACTACCTATGTAGATTAAGCCGTGGCAACGGCGACTTTCTCCGCCCCGATCCGCCGCATGCGTTCGGTACCCCACTCCCCCAGGGCGGCGAGCACGGCGTTGAGCGAGACACCGTGCTCCGTCAGCGAGTACTCGACCTTCGACGGCACCTCGGCGTACACCTCGCGGTGCACGAGGCCGTCCTCCTCCATCTCCCGCAGGTGCTGGATCAGCATCTTCTCGCTGACACCCGGCAGCCCGCGCCGGAGCTCGGCGAACCGGCGGGTGCCGTGGTGCCGCAACTCCCACAGGATCAACGACTTCCACTTGCCGGAGACGACGTCCATCGCGGCGTCGATGCCGCAGACGTAGGGACCACGTCGTGCTGTCATTCGAACCCCCAAGAGCTGCTTACCAAAAAGTGCGTACCCCACTAAATAGTCCGTACTGGTCAACGCTTTCAGCGCCGGAGAGGATTCCTCCGAACGACGAACACGAGGGGAAATCCGGAAAATGACAGCGAACGACAACGTCGGAGTGAGCGTCCTCGGACTGGGCGCGATGGGCAGCACCCTGGCCGCCGCCCTGATCAAGGCGGGACATCCGACGACGGTCTGGAACCGTTCACCGGGCAAGTCGGACGCCCTCGTCGCGTTGGGCGCCAACGCCGTCGACACGGCGGACAAAGCGATTCGCGCCGGCCAGGTGGTGATCGCCTGCCTGTTCGACGACGCTTCCGTGCACGCGGTGCTCGATCCACTCACCGACGAGCTCGCCGGACGAGCGTTGATCAACGTGACCACGACGACGCCAGCCCAGTCACGGGAGTCGGCCGTCTGGGCGGCAGAGGCCGGGATCGCCTATCTGGACGGCGGAATCATGGCCGTGCCGGACATGATCGGCCGGCCGGGGTCGTCGATCCTCTACAGCGGATCGGCCGAGGTGTTCCACGAGTACCAGCCGCTGCTCGACCTGTGGGGAACCAGCACCTACTTCGGTGAGGACGCCGGGCTGGCGTCCCTGTACGACCTCGCCCTGCTCTCGGGCATGTACGTCATGTTCGCCGGATTCATGCACGGCGCCGCCATGGTCGCGCCGGCCGGCATCACGGCTCGCGAGTTCGCCGCGGCGGCCGCACCCTGGCTGACCGCCATGACCGGCGGCTTCCACGGGTTCGCCGAGATCATCGACGGCGGGGACTACACCGTCGCGGGGCAGCAGAGCCTGGAGTTCTCCGACCTCACCGACATCCTGACCGCCAGCGCCGACCAGGGCATCGGCACCGAGATGGTCGCCGCGGTCCAGCGGCTCATCCAGCGTCAGATCGACGCGGGCCGCGGCGAGGAAGGCTTCGCGAGGATCATCGAGAGCATCAAGCAACCGGCCTAGTAACTGAGCCCGAGCCGTTCCAGCAGTTCATCGCGGAACTCCAGCGCCGACTCCCGCTCCTCCTCCGAGGCGTGCACCTCCCGCTCCAGCGCCCCTTCGAGGATCTTCAACGCCTGCCGCTCCGCCCCGTGCGACCCGGCCAGCGTCACCGCGCTGTCCAACGCGCGCGTCAGCCCGTTGCGAGAAGCGGTCTCCCGCTCGCGCACCGCCGGCACCACCCGGATCCAGTTCCCGCCGGGATCGACCATCAGGAACCCGTCACGGCGCGGCCGGGTCATCCGCGGAATCCCCGTGAGCAGCACCTGGCCGTACACCGCACGCATGCCGTGGGCGAAGGCGTCGTACAGCTCCCGCGGGTCGTCCACCTGCACCAGACACGAGCTGTACGACGCAGACGGGTCGTAGCCCGGTATGCCGAAGAAGTGGAGGTTGATCTCCTCGTGCCGCACCGACAGATAGGCGTTCGGCCGGTACTGCCGATACGTGACCGTGAACCCGAGCATCACGTAGAACTCGGCAACCTCGTCGATGGAGGCGCACGGCAACAGCGGGATGGTCACCTCGTTGGCCACGTCGCCAAACTAGCCCCAGAGATCAGCCGTCGACCAGCAATCCACGTAACGGTCCTTGCAACCTTCCGGACCGCCGTGACACTCCGGGCAACGACGTCACCCGTGAACGCCCCTCCACGGCGGGCCTCCACACGCCGTCCACCACCTCGTCGACAGGTCCCGACACATCGGCGCCGAGGTGCTCCGACCACAACCGCAGGCGGGTCGAACGAGCCACCGCCGGGTCGTCGGTCACCACGTTCACCTCGGTGTCGTTGAACAGCGAGTGCTCGTTGAGGTTCGCCGAGCCGACCGAAAGCCATTGATCGTCCACAATGGCCAGCTTGGCGTGTACGTAGACCGGAGCATCGCCGTGTGCGACAAGGGTTGCAGCGACCAGCCGCCGATCGTCGTCGGCGTCGAGCAACCGGCCGAGCTGGCCACGGGTGGTGTCGGCGCCGTTGCTGGGTTTCTGCGGCAGCACCAGGACCATCCGGAACTCCGGTGTCGGCGGCCGGCACAGCTTCTCGATCAGCACCTCGGTGATCTCCGGCGACCACAGGAACTGGTTCTCCAGGTAGATCAACGACTTGGCCGACCGCAGCGCCCGCAGGTACGAGTCGAGCAGGCTGAAGTCCCCGTGCGGCGCGAACCCGTAGGTGCGCTCCGGAATCGTGCGCACCACCTGCACGGACGACGGCCCGGCCTCTGGCGGCACCTCGGGCGCGGGCAGGGTCTCCCCCGCGATCTCCAGCCAGCGCGCGGCGAAGTGTCCCGCCACCTCGGCCACCACCGGCCCCTCCATCCGCGCCACGTGGTCGTGCCAGCCGAGGTCACGCGGCGGGTGCTCCGGCGAGTCGTGCCGGTCGCCCTCCACCGCGGTCATGTCGAGGCCGCCGACGAACGCCACGTCGTCGACGATCACGATCTTCTCGTGGTGGCAGTGCAGGGTTCGTTCCCGCGCGTCCAGCTCGCACCGGACGGCGCCGCAGTCCCAGAAAGCCTTCTGCGCCGCCAGAGCGCGCTTGCGGGTCGGCTCGAAGAACGGGATCGGCGGGCCCGCCCACAGCAGCACGCGCACCGGAACCCGTTCCGCGGCAGCCGAAAGCAGCTCGCGCAGCTGTGGTGCGCCGGGCTCGCGGGTCAGCCGGAAGTCCGGCGAAGCATGCCAGTTCGCGATGTGGACGTACTTCTTCGCGTTCTCGATCGCCTGCGCCACAACGGGAAACGCCGTGGCGCCGTCGACCAGGACCTCGATCTTGTTGCCGTGCTGGACGGTCCGGCGGGGCGTGAACCACCCCGTTGCCTCCCCGCCCAGCACCTCGCCCCACCCCAACCGCCGCAGCCGGCGGGTGTGGTGGGAGCACAGCACGTTCTCCAGCCCGTCACCGAGCCTCGCGTCGAGCACGTCGAGTAAGCCCACGAGCCGGAGATTTACCCGATTAGACCGATCTCAAACAGCAAGTACCGTCGTCGTGCCCGGCTCGACCTCGGTGAAACCCGCGTCCCGCACGGCCACGACGTCGCCGCGGTGGATCAGCGAGTCCCACTCGGCCACGGACGGTGTCCGCACGGCACACCGGTAGTCGAGCTCCTCCCACGCCTTCAGTTCGGACACCGACAGGTGCGGCGCCAGCAACATCGACGCGTGCCCCACCTGGGCCGCGAGCTTGCCAGCGGACATCTCGACCCGCGGGTTCACGTACAGCAGCCGCGCACCCTCAGGAACCGGCCCTGGTGCGTCCACCGGCAGGTCGGACCCGGAGATCTGCAACTTCGCGACCTCGCGGGGCGTCTCGGACACCAGCACGGGCAGCAACGACCGCACCGACGCGCCGTCCACGGTGATCGTCACGCCCGGCAGCTCCTGCACGGCGTCCCACTGCACACCACGGGCCCGCCGCGAGACCTTGCGGATCCGCCCGGCCACCCACGCGCGCACGGCCTCGTGCCACTCCCCGCCGACATCGGCGCGCGGGTCGAGGCACACCGCGACCGCCGAAGCGGCCGCGGCCTCCAGCAGCGCCGTCCGGGAAGGCGGATCCACACGTTCGATGCGCAACACCATCGGCATCGCGCGGACTTCGGACTCCTCGGCGTAGTTCCGCGAGGCGATCAGGTCGAGGATCATCACAGCCGGGTCAGCTCCAGGCCGTCCGCGGCGTCCGCGGCCTCCACCTCGGCCCGCGTGACGCCGAGGATGAACAGCACGGCGTCCAGGAACGGGTGCGACAACGCGGTGTCGGCCACCTCGCGCAACGCCGGCTTGGCGTTGAACGCGATGCCCAGACCGGCGGCGTTCAGCATGTCGATGTCGTTCGCGCCGTCACCGACCGCCACGCACTGCGCCAGCGACACGCCCGCCTCCTGCGCGAACCGGCGCAGCGCCACGGCCTTGCCCGGCCGGTCGACGATCTCGCCGACGACCTTTCCGGTCAGCTTGCCGTCGACGATCTCCAGCGTGTTCGCCGCGCAGAAGTCCAGCTCCAGCTCGTCGGCGAGACCCGTGATGACCGACGTGAACCCGCCGGAGACGACACCGCAGAAGAACCCGAGGCGCTTGAGCGTCCGGATCGTCGTGCGCGCGCCAGGCGTGAGTTCGAGCGTCGCGCCGACCTCGTCCAGCACCTTCGCATCGAGGCCCTCCAGCAACGCCACGCGGCGGCGCAGCGACTCGGCGAAGTCCAGCTCGCCCCTCATCGCGGCCTCGGTGATCTCGCGCACCTGCTCCTCGCACCCGACGTGCGCGGCCAGCATCTCGATCACCTCGCCCTGGATCAGCGTGGAGTCGACGTCGAACACCACCAGGCGCTTCGCCCGGCGGGTCAGGCCGGCCCGTTCGACCGCGATGTCCAGGCCCACCCGCACCGACACGTCGGCCAGCGCGGACCGCAGCTCCGCGTCGTTCTCCAAGGTGTCGTCCGCGACCGAAACCCGCAGCTCAAGGCCCGTGACAGGGTAGTCGGCGACACCGCGGATCGCGTCGATGTTCACGCCGAGCGACGCGAGCCGGCGCGCCACCTCGGTGAACGCCTTCGCCGTCACCGGGCGGCCCAGCACGATCAGCACGTGCGACGACTCCAGGCGCGCGGTGCGCTTCGAGTCGGCGCCGATCTCGATCTCCACGTGCATCGCGACGGTGGCCATCGCCTGCTCGACCGCCTCCTGCAGGCCCTCCGGGTCGTGGTCGGTCGAGACCAGCGCGCCGAGCACCAGCCGTCCCCTGATCACGACCTGCTCCACGTCGAGCACCTCGACACCGTGCCTCGTCAGCACGGCGAACAGCACCGAGGAGACGCCAGGCTTGTCGGGTCCGGTCACGGTGATGAGCACGGGCGTTTTCACGTCGTCGTCTCCTCGTAAGACGCAACGAGCCCCGACCGCGTGAAGCAGCCGGGGCTCGTCGTTGAACCTGTGAAGTGCAGGTTACTTGTCGTGGTCCGGGTCGTCCTTCTCGGACGCCGTACCGGACTTGATCGCGGCGGCCGCCAGCTCCGACGGAGCGGGCTTGGCGTCCTTGTGCGCGATCGTCTTGCCGGTGAAGGTCACGTGACCCTCGTTCCGGATGCGTTCGATCATGTGCGGGTAGTGCAGCTCGAACGCCGGGCGCTCCGAACGGATCCGGGGCAGCTCGGTGAAGTTGTGCCGCGGCGGCGGGGACGAGGTGGCCCACTCGAGCGAGTTGCCGTAGCCCCACGGGTCGTCCGCCGTCACGACCTCACCGAAGCGGTAGCTCCGGAAGACGTTCCAGATGAACGGCAGCGTCGACGCGCCCAGGATGTAGGCACCGATCGTCGAGATCATGTTGAGCGTCGTGAAGCCGTCGGACGCGAGGTAGTCGGCGTACCGGCGCGGCATGCCCTCGTTGCCCAGCCAGTGCTGGACGAGGAAGGTCGCGTGGAAGCCGAGGAACGTCGTCCAGAAGTGCAGCTTGCCGAGCGGCTCGTCCATGAAGCGACCGGTGATCTTCGGGAACCAGAAGTAGATACCCGCGAAGGTCGCGAACACGATCGTGCCGTAGAGCACGTAGTGGAAGTGCGCCACGACGAAGTACGTGTCGGACACGTGGAAGTCGATCGCGGGCGCGGCCAGCAGGATGCCGGACAGACCACCGAAGAGGAACGTGACGATGAAGCCGATCGAGAACAGCATCGGCGTCTCGAACGTCAGCTGGCCCTTCCACATCGTGCCGATCCAGTTGAAGAACTTCACACCGGTCGGGACCGCGATGAGGAACGTCATGAAGGCGAAGAACGGCAGCAGCACGGCGCCGGTCGCGTACATGTGGTGCGCCCACACGGCGACGGACAGGGCCGCGATGCCGAGCGTCGCGTAGACCAGGCCGTTGTAACCGAAGATCGGCTTGCGGCTGAACACCGGGAAGATCTCCGACACGATGCCGAAGAACGGCAAGGCGACGATGTAGACCTCGGGGTGTCCGAAGAACCAGAAGAGGTGCTGCCACAGGATCACGCCGCCGTTGGCGGGGTCGAACACGTGGGCACCGAGATGGCGGTCGGCCAGCAGGCCGAGCAGCGCCGCGGTGAGGATCGGGAACGCGAGCAGCACCAGCACCGACGTCACCAGGATGTTCCAGGTGAAGATCGGCATCCGGAACATCGTCATGCCGGGCGCGCGCAGGCAGACCACGGTGGTGATCATGTTCACCGCGCCGAGGATGGTGCCGAGACCACCGACCACCAGGCCGGAGATCCACAGGTCGGCACCCGCGCCGGGCGAGTGGATGGCGCTGGACAGCGGCGTGTAGGCGAACCAGCCGAAGTCGGCCGCGCCACCGGGGGTGACGAAGCCCGCCATCACGATCAGGCCACCGAAGAGGTAGAGCCAGTACGAGAAGGCGTTCAGCCGCGGGAACGCCACGTCGGGCGAGCCGATCTGCAGCGGGAGCACGAAGTTCGCGAAGCCGAAGACGATCGGGGTCGCGTACAGCAGCAGCATCACGGTGCCGTGCATCGTGAAGAGCTGGTTGAACTGCTCCTGGCTGAGGAACTGCATGCCGGGCCGGGCCAGCTCGGTCCGCATCAGCATGGCCATCGCTCCGCCGACCATGAAGAAGGCGAACGAGGTGACCAGGTACATGATGCCGATTTGCTTGTGGTCCGTGGTGCGGAACATCCGCAGCAGGAAGGACCCCTTGACCGCAGTGCGCGTCGGATAAGGACGCGTTGCGATCGGCTGCGGGGCTACGGCCGTCACGGTGCCTCCAGGCCTTGGTGGGACCAGTTCGTTCGGGAAACTCCCCGGGATATTAGACGGAGCCGATCAGCTCCATTCGGGTGGGCCATGGCCGGTGGCCAGCGGCGTAGCGCACGTCACACGTATCCTGCCGCCGTGCTCCGAATGTCCGCTGTCGCCGCAGTCCTGATGTTGGCCGCCTGTGGTTCGCCCGCCACGCACAACTCGGCGGACGTCGCGTTCGCCCAGGGCATGGTTCCGCACCACGAGCAGGCGCTGGAGATGAGCGACCTGGTCGCCTCGCGCACCGAGAACCCGCACGTGATCGACCTGGCCAAGCGCATCTCGGGCGCGCAGAAGCCGGAGATCGACCGCATGAACGGCTGGCTGCGCACGTGGAACGCCCCCGTGCAGGCCGCGTCGCACGCCTCGCACGACCACTCCGAGTCGCACGGCATGGTCGAACTGGGCAACCTCGCCGACCTCGACGGCACCGAGTTCGACCGCCAGTGGCTCTCGCTGATGATCCAGCACCACCGCGGCGCCGTGGAGATGGCGCAGAAGCACCTCTCCGCCGGCACGGACCCGGAGGCGCGCAAGCTCGCGCAGGACGTCGTCAGCCACCAGGAGAAGGAGATAACGGAAATGGAGTCGCTTCTCCCACAGGGCTGATGCCAGCCTTCTTGCCGTGAGCACCTCTGCAGCCGTACGCGTCGCAGTGTCGTTGGCCGCCTCACACGGCGTGGTCTGCACAGACCCGCTCGTGCTGAAGGACGGCAGCAACGTCATCGTGCACCTGCGCCCGGCCCCGGTAGTCGCCCGTATCGCGAGCCGCACGGCCCTGGTGCGCCCTCTCGTGGCCTCACACCTCGCCCGCGACCTCTCGGTGTCGGCGTTCCTTGCCTCACGCGGCGTGCCCGTCGTGACGCCCTCTACCGAGCTGCCCGCGGGCCCTCACACGGTGGACGGCTTCGTGCTCACGTTCAGCACGTACGTCCCACACGACCCGTCGGTGGAGCTCTCGCGTCCGGAGGTGTTGAAGCTCCTGCCCGACCTCCACGCCGAGCTGCGCCTCTACGACGGCGACCTGCCCGTGCGCGGCCCGTTGGACGACGTCGAGCACACGCTCGAATACCTGGACAGCCGCGGCGTGCCGAACCTGGAGCCGTTCCGCGAACGGCACGCCGAACTGCTGGCGGAGTGGGACGCGCACTACAACGACGTCCAACCGCTGCACGGCGACTCGCACTACGGCAACGTGCTGATGACCGCCACCGGCCCGGTCTGGAACGACTTCGAGGACACCTGGCGCGGCCCCGTGGCGTGGGATCTGGCCTGTCTCGCGGGTGCTCAAGGCAAAGAAGCCGCCCAGCGCGCCGTAGAAACCTACGGCGGCGGGGCGGCTCCTGAAGACGTGGAGTTCCACGTCGAAACCCGCGTCAACTTCGGCACGCTCTGGGGCGTGCTGATGGAGAACTCTTAAACGCGACGGCGGCGCAGCACCAGCAGCACGGCGGCACCAGCGGCCAGCAGCGCGGCACCGAGCCCGACCAGCCAGGCGGACCCGAAACCGGTCGAAGCCAGGTTCTCACCAGCGGCCGCAGCCGCGGCGGTGGTCGTCGTGGTAGCGGCGACCTGTGAGGACGTCGTCACCGTCTCGGTGGGGCTGGTCGTGGTCGTCGTCTCGGACGCCGACGTGGTGGTCGTAGTCGTGGTGGTGGTCGTGGTCGTCGTGTCCTTCTTGACGCCACAGCCGTACCAGTGGCTGATCTGCGCCTGCTGACCACCGTCGTTGAACGGGGCGCGCAGCTCGTTCCACGGCAGCGCGCCGAGGTCCTTGGCGAGGTAGACGTTGAAGTTGGGCCCACCCTTGACGACCACACCGGTGACCGTCAGGTCGGAGAGCACACCGGTGATGTTGAGGTGGATCTGGTTGTCCCCGCCGGTGTAGACGAACTGGCTCGGGTGAATCGTCTCCCCGGTCAGCCCGCCAACGGTGCAGGCGTCGGGGTGGTTGATGTCGACGTTCTTGGTGTACGGCGTCGCGCGCTTGTCGTCCGTGGTCGGCTCGTCGGCGAACGCGGTGCTCGACAGGGCGAGCGTGGCCACAGCGGCCACCGCGGCGGAAGCGAGCAGGCCGGCTCTTCTCAGGGGCGTCAGGCGCATCGTGTTACTCCGTTGGGTATCGGCGGGATGCCGAGATCTAAGACGATCGACGTCCCCCGAACGGGTTAGATGACGATCAACTGTGCCCTTGTGGCCTAGTTGTTATGCGTCCGTGAAGTCGCATCCCCAAACGACCAAACGCCGAAGGGGCCGGCCCGAAGGCCGACCCCCTCTTCACAAGCACGAACGAAGCTCAGTCGTTCTGCTCGACCTCAGCAGGCCTCAGGAACACGGTGCCACCACCGGTCGGCATGCGCCGGAACCAGTCGACGGAGTTGACCGGCTGACCGATCACCGGGCCGGCCCCGGTCGGAACATGAGGAAGCGAGACGCCTGCGCCCTGAGGCGTCTGCGGCCGGCGAAGTGGTTGGTTCGGGGTGGTCATCATTCCTTCTCGGACGTTAGTGCTCACAGAGCTGGCTCAATAAGGGAGCACGACTCCAGCGAACCAAGTGAGGTTCTCAGGCGCCGCAAGGCGAGATCCGAGGCAACCTGCCATTCTCCGGCCGCCCGCGATAGCAGGAAGTCCAACGATATTGGGTTCTTATCGTTGAGTTGGCCTACAACCCAGCTCGCATCGTCATCGAGCCAATAGATGACGACGGGGCTGGTCGCACGGCCCACAACCACGCGCCCAGTGCCCGCACGCCGGATGCGCACGTCTGAAGGCAAGCGGAAATGGCCGTCTTCGAGGATCTCAGTGCACAGGGTGACACAGTCCACATCGGCGCGCACACCCGGCTCACCAGTAGGTTCACCAGCGAGGTTGCGCAGTAGCCAGCGCGAATCAGCACGCAGGACATCTTCGTGCATGAGCAGCCAACCGCCGATCTCGTCCGCCCGTTCCCGCGCCTTCGGCAGCAGAGAAAAGGGCCCAAGTTGTTCGGCGCCAATTGACATGTTGAACTGCGCGAGGCAGCTGTAGGCATGCCATGCCGCGAAAGTCTGTTCCAGTGGCCATCGAGCGTGCGACCACGAGTTCTCGAAATAATCCGCGTGTTCGGCCCGTTCGTCAAGAAATTCTCGCGCGATAGCCAGGTCGAAGAACTTTTCATGCGCACCCTCGTGAACGAGCGCCTCTGCCACTTCAAGAGGCAGCGAGGGCTCGTCGATGAGCACGATGCCGGGCACATAGCGCGATGACGCCGACACGACGCCACCGGACGTCTCACCCTTGAGCACCGCCAGCATCGACACATGCGCAAGGAGATCCTCAGCCATGTCCGGTGCGATCTCACGGAACAGGCGAACGCCCTCGGCAACGATCGCGAGGACCGCTTCGAACCTCTCCCCGTCCGCTTCCGTCAGAGGCTGAGGACTCGTGCCAGGCGGAGCCACGATGCGCAGCGGCGCCTCGATCACACTGGCCGCAGCAGGGTCCGAGATCACGTCGATCCCGACGTCACGTACGCGAAGCGCGCCAGCTTCGGCCAGCCGCGCCAGATCCAAACCACCATGCCCCGCCAGCGCCCGGCCGATCTCATAGCGAACGATCGGGTGGTCGGCGAGGTTGTCGGACAACTCGGTGCCTGGCGCGAACAAGTCGACCGCGAGCCGATAGAGCGTGCGACGCTCGTCGACCAGCGCGGCCGCAGGAGCGATCGCAGCATGCAGTGCATGCGTGCTCACAACAGGCGAACCAACCACCGAAGACTCCGTACTCACGTCCCCCGACGCCAGGGAGTCACGGACTCCACCGGATCGGCAGCGCCCCTGATGGCGCGCTAGCGTACGGCACATCGTGACTTGCACAACACCAGGGATCCCCCACAATGCCGGGTGCCCCGGCCTGCGTCGTGCAACGCGGGCCGGGGCACCCGGATCTAGCTGGTTCTACTCATCAGCCGAGCATGATGCTGGTGACATTCACGAAGCCGACGACGGCAAGCGCGATGACTGAGACGGCGACCATCGTGAGCACGGTCCGCCATCCGATGGCGGTGACGGCAACTGCGACGGCTGCTGCGATTCCGAGTGCACTCCCTGCGGACATCTCGTTCCCTCCCGACTAGGCGAGTACGTGCTCCCAGGTGTGGGCGGTCCTGGGCGTCTCACCATGATGTAAGGGTCCCGTGTTGTAGGTTGTCTGTCAACGGTCGCCAGGTTGCCAGACAAGTTGCAACCAGACTGCGATAGGCCTAAGCTGAACCAATGCCTGTCGACGACTCCCATCTCGGCGAGAGCTGGTCGCTCTCGCCGGATTCGCGACGGCCTCTGCCGGAGCTCATCGAGCAGAAGCTGCGCGAGCAGATCATCGGCGGCACCCTCAAGGCCGGCGACCGCCTTCCCACGGAACCCGAACTGGCCCGCAAACTGGATGTCGCGAGGTCGTCGCTACGTACAGCTCTTCAGCGACTGCAGTTGCAGGGCATCGTCGAGGTGCGCCGCGGCCTGGGCTGGTACGTGCGCCGCACCGACCTGGCCGCCGTCGAGGAGCACCTGGAAGGCAGACTCGCCGCCCGCCAGTTCTCCGAGACCGACCTGCTGGAAGTGCGGATCGCGCTGGAGACCACGGCGACCAGCCTGGCCGCGGTCCGCGCCAACGACGGTGAGCTGGACGAACTGGCCAAGCTGAACCGCCGCTACCAGCGGGCACCGGTGGAGGACACGCAGGAGGTGATCGAGTCGGACGAGGAGTTCCACTCGGCGCTGATCCGCGCGTCGCACAATGCGTTGCTGGAGGAGATGTACCAGGCACTCGTGCCCGGTCTGCAGGACTGCAAGCGGCACGCGCACCCGTCCCGCGAGGTGCACAACCGCTCCGCGAACGAGCACGAACAGGTCATCTGGTTCCTGCGCAGGCACGACGAGGTGGGCGCCAAGAGCGCCATGACCACGCACCTACTTGGGCTCTACAACGACGTGGCCACTGACAACACGACTCCCAGAGCGACCCTCGGCACGTACGTGGGGGTGTCAGACAACCCGATCTGGGGCCAGTCGCGCTGATACGGCATGCACCGAAAGGGTCTGGCGCTGATCCGTCATCACTCCCACCATGTAGGGACGAGCGGCGGAGTGAGGGGGCGGGCGACGAGTGGTGGCGGCGCGCAGGCACAAACAAGCGCTCGCCATCGCGTTCGCGTTGCTCGCGCTCGCCGCTGCCGACCTGGCATTGGCGTTCCTCTGGCAACCCGGAACACGCAGTCTTCTGCACGACGTACTCGTCGTGTTCTGGCCGCTGCCCGCCCTGGCCGGCTTTCTGCTCGGCGCGTATGAGCTCTTCCTGCACCGCCGGCTGATCAGCGAGCTGAGCCAGATCTCCGGTCCGAGCATCGTCGAGCACCTGTTGCCGAGCGACGTGCTGAGGACCTTCCTGTCTTCGATCTACGGCTCGAACGAGGCGAACCAGGACGTCGTCTCCGGTGTTCTCGGGGGCAACGGGCTGCGCCCGCACGGCAAGGATCTGACGATCAGCACGAACACCACGGTGAAGCTGGAACTGCAGGGCATCAACGCCAAGACCTACCATCTGATCACGACGCAGAGCTACCACTTCCGGCACAACGTCCCCGTCGACCGGTTCGTCATCTTCGCCACCAGCAACGTGTTGCTGCGCGACACGATCAGCGCAGCCTGCCGCTACCCGCTGTTCGAGCTCTACTACATCACCGACCCGTCGTTGTTCCTCGATTCGGTCGACGACGTACTCCACTCGACGCAGATCGCGATCGACTACATCGACCACGATGGCAAGAGCCGTTCCGCCGCACCGAGCCAGATTCCTCCGCTGGAGGTCAAGTTCGACCAGTGGCCGAACTATCTGACCTTCTTCCGCGAAGCCATGGGCCCGTTGCCGAAACTGAGCCCCCACGACCATCTAGGTGATCTGCGCATCTTCGAATGCGATCTCAGCGGCATCGCCGAAGACCATCTCGTTCGCGCGATCCGCGGACTCACCGTCACGTCACGCATGTTGCAGCGCACCAACGAAGGCTTCTGCTACTGGCAGGCGCCTTATCCGTCCTATGTGGAACAGATCCGCTTCGACGCACGCCGCCTCTCGGTGGACGACCACTCCCCCGCGCACGAGTTCTCGATCATGCCGTTCCTGTTCCGCTCCAACACGGTGACCGGACAGTGGTTGAAGGCGGACGACCTGGACGACCTCACCGTTCGGTCGTGGTTGCTTCCGGGACATGGGGTGGCTCTGATGTGGCGGGAAGCGCGGCATTGACCGTGCCGCCGGTTGGCGCCCGTCGAAACCAGTCGACCTTGTGCACCGGCTCGCCCTGAGGACGGGGCCGTTCCGGAGATGCAGGAGCTCCAGGTACCGGCCATGTCCCCGTAGCTGAGACATCGCCTGACATCGGACGATCGGAGGTCATCGCATCTCCTCCCCTTTGCCAGTAGAGGTTACCCGGACACCGGGCCAACGGTCACGTCTCGCCTTCCGACGAACCTGATCTCGTAGCGGTAGCCAAGCTTGGTGTTCTTGGAGCGCCAATGAATTCCGTCTCGATGACGGCACGTGCTCGACTGCAGGATCGACTCCTGTGCGTCACCGTGTTCGCCCTTGTTCTGGCTCGCCTCCACCAGATGGGCAGCGCGGGGCGATGGGAAGATCTCAAGACCTTCACTGCCGGCCACGTACACGTCGATCTCATCGGTGATGTAGGAGATGTCGATCGAGTGCGACTCCTCGGTGAACAGTGCCGGCATGCTCCGGTGCAGATCGATCTCCAGCTTGATCTGGCGTTTCGACTTGCCCCTTTCCAGCGACACAGGGATGCGAACCACCCCTTCCTCTATCACCAGGTCCTTGAACAAGGTCCCCTCGACGAACGCCCGGCTCCGACGGATGTAGGACTGCTGCACGTCGTATTCTCTGCCATCGATCATCAACCGCCGCACACGCACGCTCTCCCACGGTGGCGCGTCGACCGGGGCGGAGGAGAAGATCGGAAACGCCAGCCACGCCACTGCGACATCTCGGTCAGCCTCGACCTCCAGTTCGACCATGTACACGCCACTGCCGTCCGAAGTGACCACCAACCTGTCGGTTCGCCTGCGCACGCGCAGTTGTCGCGACACGTGCACATCGACGTCACGCAGTGAACGCAACAAGTCGAGTCGCTGATGCAGCGTCGTGCTGACGATCCAAAGCAGCAGCAGAAATGTCGCCCCGCCGGTTGCATACATGACCCAGCTCAGAACGCCGAACAGTTGCTCCTTGGTCGCCTCGTTTCGCAAACTGACCAACGTGCCGGCAACCGTCAGCAGGACTGAGACGGCGCCCGAGACGAATGCCGCGACTCCGGGGGAGATTCCCTGCCTGGCCGGATCTGCCATCGTGCGTCCTCGGGCTCGATCAACAGGTCATCCAGACTAGGCAGGACGAGGTCGAGTTCGGCAGCGTCATCACCCGTTCGGCCTGGGCTACGCAAGCGAGCGCAAGAACTTGCGTACACTTGCGCCATGACGCAACGGAGGCTGGCCGAGGTCGCGGCCAAGGTCGGGGTCAGCGAGGCGACGGTCAGCCGGGTGCTGAACGGCAAGCCGGGCGTCTCGGACGCCACGCGTAGTGCCGTGCTCACCGCGCTTGACGTGCTCGGATACGAAAGGCCGACGCAGTTGCGGGGCGAACGGGCCAGGCTTGTCGGGCTGGTGCTGCCCGAGTTGCAGAACCCGATTTTCCCGGCGTTCGCGGATGTGGTCGGCAACGCGCTCGCGCAAAGGGGTTTCACGCCTGTCCTCTGCACGCGCACGGCCGGCGGAGTGACCGAGGCGGAGTACCTGGAACTCCTCCTTGAGCAGCATGTGTCAGGCATCGTGTTCGCCGGTGGGCTGTACGCGCAGAAGGACGCGAGCCACGGGCATTACCAGCAGATGATGTCCCGCAAACTTCCCGCCGTGCTGGTCAACGCCGCGATAGACGACCTGGCGTTCCCGCGCGTGTCGTGCGACGACGCGGTAGCGGTGGAGCAGGCGTACGGACACCTGACCTCGTTGGGGCACCGCAGGATCGGGGCCGTGCTTGGGCCGCCGGATCACGTGCCCAGCCAACGCAAACTCGAGGCGATCACGAAGTGTGGCGGGGCGGACGTCGAGCACGCCATGTTCAGCCTTGAGGGCGGGCAGGCCGCGGCTACCAAGCTCGTGCAGCGCGGCGTCACGGCGATCATCTGCGCCAGCGACCCGCTTGCACTTGGGGCGATCAGGGCCGTCAGAAGGGCTGGATTGGACGTGCCCAAGGACGTGTCGATCATCGGGTATGACGATTCGGCCTTCATGACCTGCACCGATCCGCCGCTGACCACGGTCAGGCAGCCCATTGAGGCGATGGGGCGGGCCGCTGTCGAACTGCTGGCCAACCAGATCTCCGGCAACGCGGTCGCGCCGGACGAGTTGCTGTTCGAGCCGGAGTTGGTGGTGCGGGCGTCCAGTGCGCCGGTGAGGTAAACCGCGCAGTCGTCTTCTTGCGAGTTTTCGTCTAGATATTGCGTTCAGATGTAACGACGACTTATGGTCGCCGTCACATCGACGCGCTCGCGAGAAGGGCGGCCCCACCATGAAGAAGTCCGCTGCCGTGCTGCTGGGCTGTGTCCTGGTCGCCGGTTGTGGGAGCGGTTCCACGACCGAGCCCGGCGGCAAGGTCACCATCGACATCAACGGCCAGCCGCCGCAGACCCAGGCGTTCGACCGCAAGGTCTTCGACGAGGACGTCGCGGAGTTCGAGAAGCAGAACCAGGACATCGACCTCGTGCCGCACGAGGGGTTCATGGACCCGAAGACGTTCAGCGCCAAGCTCGCCGGCGGGCAGCTGGAGGACGTCTTCTACGTCTACTTCACCGATCCCGCCGCGCTCATCGCCAGGAAACAGGCCGCCGACCTCACGGACTACGTGAAGGACGTCAAGTACTACGGCGACCTCAAGCAGGAGCTGAAGGACGTTTTCACGGTCGACGGCAGGGTGTACGGCCTGCCCACCGCCAACTACACGATGGGCCTGCTCTACAGCCGCACCAACTTCACCAAGGCCGGCCTGAACCCCGACCAGCCACCGAAAACGTGGGACGAGGTAAGGCAAGCCGCCAAGAAGCTCAAGGACGCCGGCGTCACGGGATTCGCCGAGTACAGCAAGAGCAACCAGGGCGGCTGGCACTTCACCACCTGGATGAAGTCCGTCGGCGGTGACATCGCGCGCAAGGACGGCGACACCTACAAGGCCGACTTCAACAACGACAAGGGCAAGGAAGTCCTGCGCCGCCTCAAGGAGATGCGCTGGGACGACAACTCCATGGGCGAGAAGCAGCTCCTGGAGATCGGCGACGTGCAGAACATGATGGGCGCCGGCCAGCTCGGCATGTACCTCGCCGCGCCCGACAACGTCGCCGCGATCGTCAACCAGTTCAAGGGCAAGTACGACGACTACGGACTCGCCGCGATCCCGGAGCAGAAAGGCACTCTGCTCGGCGGCGAGGGCTACATGATCAACCCCAAGGCCACGCCCGAGAAGATCAAGGCCGGCCTGAAGTGGATCCAGTGGAAGTACCTGAACCCTGACCGCCTCGAGGGCAACCTGCAGAAGTACAAGGATCGCGGCCAGCCCGTCGGCCTGCCGATCCCGCCGATCGCCGACATCTGGACCGGTGAGCCGCGCAAGAAGCAGGAAGAGCTCAAGGGCAAGTTCGCCACCATGCCGGTGCAGAACTTCCAGGCCTATGTGGACGGTTCGGAGAAGACCAAGGGCTCGCTCGAACCGCCGCAGGCACAGCAGGTCTACGCGATCCTCGACTCCGTTGTGCAAGCCACTCTCACGAACAAGGACGCTGACCACGCGGCACTGCTCAAGGACGCCGAGACGAAGGTCAACGCCGTCCTGGCCCAGGTGAAGTAAATGCGGCGCCACGTCACCGCGTACGGCTTTCTCAGTGCCGCGCTGGTCGTTTTCGCGGTGTTCTCCTGGTGGCCCGTCGTGCGCGGGGTGGTCCTGAGCTTTCAGCAGGTCAACTTCGTCACGAGCCCCGACTGGGTCGGCTGGGAGAACTTCGAACGGCTCTTCGCGGACCCGCTGTTCGGGGTGGCGTGGCGCAACACGTTCCACTTCACCGTGCTGGCGCTGGTCATCGGTTTCGGCGTCCCGTTTCTCACCGCCGTGGTGCTCAACGAACTGCGGCACGCCAAGGGGTACTTCCGGCTGCTCGTCTACCTGCCCGTGATGCTGCCACCGGTCGTCACGGCCCTGCTGTGGAAGTGGTTCTACGACCCGGGTCCAGGCCTGTTCAATTCAGTCCTCAGAGGACTGAACCTGCCCACGGGCCAGTGGCTCGACTCCAGCGACACCAGCATGATCAGCCTTGTCCTGGTGATCACGTGGGCGAACATGGGCTCGGCCACGCTGATCTACCTGGCCGCGCTGCAGACCATCCCCGGCGAGCTGTACGAGGCCGCGGACCTGGACGGCGCCGGCATCCTCAAGAAGGTCTGGCACGTCACGATCCCGCAGACCAAGTTCGTCATCCTCATGCTGCTGCTCCTGCAGGTGGTCGCGACCATGCAGATCTTCACCGAGCCGTTCGTCATGACCGGCGGCGGGCCGGAGGAGTCCACGGTCACCGTGCTGCTCCTGCTGTACCGCTACGCCTTCTACTACAACGACTTCGGCACCGCGAGCGCGCTGAGCCTGATCCTGTTCGCGGTGTTGGGCGTCTTCTCCTTCCTCTACCTGAAGATCACGAAGAAGGCCGACGGATGAGGACTCTCACCAGGGGAACCGGAAAAACCTACTGGATCGTCCTCACGATCACGCTGGTCCTGTTCACCGCCGCGTTCCTGCTCCCGCTGGTCTGGGTGCTGCTCGGCGCGTTCAAGCCGCCGGCCGAACTCGCGCGGCAACCACCGACGATCCTGCCGCGGACGTGGGAACCCGGTGCGTACGCCGACGCCTGGAACTACATGGACCTCGGCCGGTTCTTCCTCAACACGTTCGTCGTCGCGATCGGCGCGTGGGCCGTGCAGATGGCCGTGATCGTGCCCGCGGCCTACGCGCTCAGCAAGCTGAGGCCGTGGGGAGGCAACCTGGTCATGGGCCTGATGCTGGCCACGCTGATGCTGCCGTCGACGGCCGTGCTGGTGCCGGTCTACCTCACGCTCACCGACCTCGGCCTGCTCAACAACCCGGCGGGCATCTGGCTGCCGGCCGCGGCGAACGCGCTGAACGTCTACCTGCTCAAGCGGTTCTTCGACCAGATCCCCGAAGAACTGCTGGAAGCGGCCAGGATCGACGGCGCGAACACCTGGACGACACTGACCAGGATCGTCCTGCCGATCTCGCGGCCCATCCTCGCCGTCGTCTCGATCTTCGCGGTCGTCGCGGCCTGGAAGGACTTCATCTGGCCGCTGCTCGTGTTCCCCGACCCGGCGAAGCAGACGCTCAGCGTGGCGCTGCAGCGCTTCGCCCCGGACACCCCGATCAACCTCCTGCTCGCCGGCCTCGTGCTGGCGAGCCTGCCGATGGTGGCGCTGTTCCTGGCGTTCCAGCGGCACATCCTCGCGGGGCTCACCGCGGGCGGCGTAAAAGGCTGAAAGGACACCAGATGAGTTGGTGGCGCAACGCATCCATCTACCAGGTCTACCTGCGCAGCTTCGCGGACGGCAACGGTGACGGCGTCGGCGACCTGGCCGGCCTCCGCGCCAAGCTCCAGCACATCGCGAGCCTCGGCTTCGACGCGATCTGGCTCAACCCGTGGTACCCGAGCCCGCTCGCCGACGGCGGCTACGACGTGGCGGACTACCGCGACATCGAGCCGGTCTTCGGGTCGCTCGCCGACGCCGAGAAACTCATCGCGGACGCGCACGGGCTCGGCATCCGGATCATCATCGACCTCGTCCCGAACCACTGCAGCGACCAGCACCCGTGGTTCAGGGACGGCCTGTGGGATCGCTTCCACATCAGGGACTCTGAGGAGATCCCGAACGACTGGCAGTCGCGCTTCGGCGGCCCGGCGTGGAGCAGGCTCGCCGACGGCCGCTGGTACCTGCACCTCTACGCCGCCGAGCAGCCGGACTTCAACTGGGAGAACCCGGCCGTCGAGGCCGAGTTCGAGGACATCCTGCGGTTCTGGCTCGACCGCGGCGTCGACGGGTTCCGCATCGACGTGGCGGACGGCCTGGTCAAGGACTTCTCGAAGCCCGACGCGGACCTCCCGTACTCCGACCAGGACGGCGTGCACGAGATCTACCGCAAGTGGCGCAAGGTCGTGGACGAGTACGACGGCGAACGCATCCTCGTCGGCGAGATGTGGCTGCCGGACCCCGTCAGGTTCGCCAGGTACCTGCGCCAGGACGAGATGCACAGCGCGTTCAACTTCGACTTCCTCTGCTGCCCCTGGAACGCCCGGGAGCTGCGCAGCGTCGTCGACAGCACGCTGGCCGCACACGAACCCGTTGGCGCGCCGCCGACCTGGGTGCTGTCGAACCACGACGTCACCCGGCACGTGACCCGCTACGGCCGCGAGAAGACCGGATTCTCGTTCGCGGACCGGCAACACGGCGCCCCGACCGACTTCGAGCTGGGCACTCGCAGGGCCCGCGCGGCGATCATGCTCACCGCCGCGCTGCCCGGTGGCGTGTACGTCTACCAGGGCGAGGAGCTGGGGCTCTGGGAGGTCGAGGACCTGCCGGACGAGCTGCGCGAGGACCCGGTGTGGCACCGCTCGGGCTTCACCGACCGGGGCCGCGACGGCTGCCGCGTGCCACTCCCCTGGTCCGCCGAGGACGGTCCGAGCTGGTTGCCGCAGCCGGAAAGCTGGCAGCAGTTCTCGGTCGCGGCGCAGACCGGCGATGCTGAATCGATGCTCGAGCTGTACCGGCGGGTGTTCGCGCGGCGTCGCGCGATCGACGGTGAGCTGGAGTGGCTCGACCTCGGCCCGGACGTGCTGGCGTTCAAACGCGGCAGCCACACCTGCGTGGTCAACCTGTCGGACGGACCGATCGACCTGCCCGGCCTGCCGACGTTGACGAGCGTTCCGCTGGTGAACGGTCAACTGCCAGCCGACGCCGCTGCCTGGTTGGGCTAGAAACGGGCCATTCGGACTGTTCATTCGGGCACGCCCGAAAGCCGCGCCGCAGGTGGGCGCGGCTTTCGTCGTGTGAACCGGGCAAAAATCGGGCAGCATCTCGTTTAGTTGTGGTGGCGACCACAATGTGCCGAGGGTGTTTCATCTAGGCACGGCCCGAACGGGCAAACTTTGTAGCCGAGTGGGCAGGTGACATGCGAGCCGAGGAACGCAAGCGGCGCATCCTGGCCAGGGCCCGCGCCGACGGCCGGGTCGACGTGGTGGAGATGGCGCAGGAACTGCGCGTCGCCCCCGAAACGGTCAGGCGCGACCTGCGCGTGCTCGACGAGCACGGCCTGGTCCGCCGCACGCACGGCGGCGGTGTCCCGGTCGAGAGCGCCGGCTTCGAGACCGGTCTCCGGTTCCGGTCCGGGTCGCACGTGCCGGAGAAGCGGCGCATCGCGAAGGCCGCGGCCGAACGGATCGACGACGCCGAGACGGTGTTCATCGACGAGGGCTACACGCCGCAACTCGTCGCGGAGGCGCTGCCCACCTCCAACCCGCTCACGATCATCACCGCGTCGCTGCCGACCGCGGCGGCGATGTCCGAGCACCCGTCCTGCACGGTTCTGTTGCTGGGTGGGAGGGTCCGCGGGCACACACTGGCCACAGTGGACCACTGGACCACCCGGATGCTGGGCGAGATGGTGATCGACCTCGCCTACATCGGCGCGAACGGCATCTCCCGCGAGCACGGCCTGACGACGCCCGACCCGGCGGTCGGCGCGGTGAAGGCCAAGGCGCTCAGTTCGGCCCGGCGGAAGATCTTCGTCGGCACGCACACCAAGTTCGGCGTGTCCAGCTTCCACCGGTTCGCCGAGGTCGCCGACCTGGAGGCGATCGTCACCGATTCCGGCCTTTCCGCACATGAGGCCCATCGTTACGCCCTGCTCGGTCCCAAAGTGCTCAGAGCCTGAGCACTTTCCGGCCACCCCGAAAAAGCCCGCCCCCGAAAAAACCGGGCTGTCTTCAGCGCGCCCGGAACCTCCCCGGAAGGAAAGACGATGTTGTCGATCCGCACACCCCTTCGCACATTCGGGGCCGCCACCGCTGTGCTGCTTCTGGCTTCCGCCTGCGCGGGCGCTGGAGGTGGTGGGGGCAGCGGTTCGGACTCGGTGAACGTCCTGATGGTGAACAACCCGCAGATGCAGGACCTGCAGAAGCTCACCGCGGACAACTTCACCAAGGACACCGGCATCAAGGTGAACTTCACCGTGCTGCCCGAGAACGACGTCCGGGACAAGATCAGCCAGGACTTCTCCAGCCAGGCCGGGCAGTACGACGTGGCGACGATCTCCAACTACGAGACGCCGATGTACGCCAAGAACGGCTGGCTCGCGCCGATGGACGACTTCGTGGCCAAGGACAGCGCGTTCGACCAGGCCGACATCCTGCCGCCGATCAAGCAGTCGCTCACCGCCGCGGACGGCAAGGTGTACGCGCAGCCGTTCTACGGCGAGTCGTCGTTCCTCATGTACCGCAAGGACATCTTCGAGGCCAAGGGCGTCACGCTGCCGGAGAAGCCGACCTGGCAGCAGGTCGCGGAAGCGGCGCAGAAGGTCGCCACGCCCGAGGTGCGCGGCATCTGCCTGCGCGGCCAGCCGGGCTGGGGCCAGGTCATGGCGCCGCTGACGACGGTCGTGAACACCTTCGGCGGCACGTGGTTCACCAAGGACTGGAAGGCGCAGGTCAACGCGCCGGAGTTCAAGGAGGCCACCAAGTTCTACGTCGACCTCGTGCGCAACTACGGCGAGGCGGGCGCTCCGCAGGCCGGGTTCGCCGAGTGCCTGAACAACATGACGCAGGGCAAGGTCGCGATGTGGTACGACGCCACGGTCGCCGCCGGTCTGCTGGAGGCCAACGACTCGCCGGTCAAGGGCAAGCTCGGCTTCACCCAGGCGCCGGTCGTGAAGACCGACTCGTCCGGCTGGCTCTACACCTGGGCCTTCGGCATCCAGAAGGCTTCGAAGAAGCAGGACGCGGCCTGGAAGTTCATCTCGTGGGCGTCCGGCAAGGGCTACGAGGAGCTCGTCGGCAAGAACCTCGGCTGGTCGAAGCTGCCGGACGGCAAGCGGTCGTCGACCTACCAGCGCGCCGAGTACAAGCAGTCCTCCGGGACGTTCTCCGCGCAGGCCGAAGCCGCGATCAAGGGCGCGAAGCCGCTCGACCCCGGTGTGCAGCCGCGGCCGGCTCCCGGCATCCAGTTCGTCGGCATCCCCGAGTTCACCGACCTGGGCACGCAGGTGTCGCAGCAGATCAGCTCGGCGATCGCGGGCGCGGTGTCGGTGGACGACGCGCTGAACAACGGGCAGGGGCTCGCGGAGAAGGTCGCCGCGAAGTACAAGGGGCAGTGAGATGGCTGTCCTCGACACCTCGGTGAAGGGAGAGGAGCGGTCGGTGGTGGACCGGCCGCCTCCCGTCCCCCGCACCAGGTACCCGAAGTGGGCCAGGCGGGCGCCGTTGCTGCCCGCGCTCATCTTCCTGATCGTCGTGACGCAGCTGCCGTTCGTGGCGACGCTGGTCATCTCGTTCATGAAGTGGAACTCGCTCGACCCGACCAACCGCGGGTTCGCCGGGTTCGACAACTACGTCAACGTGTTCACCGACCCGGACCTGCGGTCGTCGATCGTGAACACCATCGTGCTGACGGCGTCCGTGGTGCTGATCAGCCTGGTGCTGGGTCTCGGGCTGGCGTTGTTGCTGGACAAGAAGTTCCGGGGCCGCGGGTTCGTCCGGACGATGCTGATCGCGCCGTTCCTGGTGGTTCCGGTGGCGGCGGCACTGATCTGGAAACACGTGCTCTACAACCCGGAGTACGGCCTGTTCAACGGCATCCTGAACTGGCTGGGCTTCTCGGCCCAGCCGGACTGGATCAGCTCGATGCCGATGAGCGCTGTCGTGTTGTCGCTGGTGTGGCAGTGGACGCCGTTCATGATGCTGATCCTGCTGGCGGGACTGCAGTCGAAGCCGGTCGAACCTGTTGAGGCAGCCCGGATCGACGGCGCGTCACCGTTCCAGATCTTCCGGTACCTGACGTTCCCGCACCTGCGGCAGTACCTGGAGCTCGGCGGGTTGCTCGGGTCGATCTACATCGTGCAGAACTTCGACGCGGTCTTCACGATCACGTCCGGTGGTCTGGGCACGGCGAACCTGCCGTACATGATCTACCAGACCTTCTACCAGGCCCACGAGTACGGCGAGGCGTCCGCGGCCGGCGTGATCGTGGTCGCCGGGTCGATCGCCATCGCGACGTTCGCGTTGCGCGTGGTGTCCTCGCTGTTCAGGGAGGAGGCGCGATGAAGCAGACGTTGGGTGGCCGCGTCATGGGTGTGCTGGCCTGGTTCTGCGGCCTCGTGTTCTTCGCGCCGGTGGCGTGGATGTTCCTGACTTCGCTGCACAGCGAGACGGACGCGGCCACCAACCCGCCTTCGCTGGCGGCACCGCTGACGCTGGACGGGTACGCGGAGTTCTTCGACGGGGGCGCGTGGCCGCCGTTGCTCAACTCGTTCAGCGCGTCCATCGGGTCGACGATCATCGTGCTGCTGCTGGCGATCCCGGCCGCGTACGCGTTGTCGATCAAGCCGGTCGAGAAGTGGACCGACGTCCTGTTCTTCTTCCTGTCCACCAAGATGATGCCGGTCGTCGCGGCGCTGCTGCCGATCTACCTGATCGCGCAGTTCGCCGGGATGCTCGACAACATCTCGTTCCTGACGCTGCTGTACTGCTCGATGAACCTGCCGATCGCGGTGTGGCTGATGCGGTCGTTCCTGTCGGAGGTGCCGCGCGAGATCCTCGAGGCGGCGTCGATCGACGGGGCCGGGCTGATCACGATCCTGCGCCGGGTGGTGGCGCCGATCGCGATGCCCGGGATCGCGGCGACGGCGTTGATCTGCTTCATCTTCAGCTGGAACGAGCTGTTGTTCGCGCGGGTGCTGACCGGTGTCGTCGCCGGTACCGCGCCCGTGTACCTGACCGGGTTCGTGACGTCACAGGGGCTGTTCCTGGCCAAGGTCTGCGCCGCGGCCGTCGTGGTTTCTCTGCCGGTGCTCATCGCCGGGTTCGCCGCCCAGGACAAGTTGGTCCAGGGCCTTTCGTTGGGAGCAGTCAAGTGAAAGCAGCAGTGATCACCGGCGTCGGGTCCGTCGAAGTGACCACTGTGGACGATCCCTCGTGCGGGCCGCGTCAGGTCGTCGTCGATGTGGCCGCGTGCGGGCTCTGCGGGACCGATCTGCACATCCTGCAGGGCGAGTTCGCGCCGACGCTGCCGGTCGTGCCGGGCCACGAGTTCGCCGGCACGATTGTGGAGATCGGGTCGCGGGTCACCGAGCTCGCCGTCGGCGACCGGGTCGCGGTGGACCCGTCGTTGTACTGCTACGAGTGCAGGATGTGCCGTGCGGGCAAGAACAACCTGTGCGAGCGCTGGGCCGCCATCGGGGTGACCACGTCCGGTGGCGCCGCCGAGTACGCGGTGGCGCCGGTGGCGAACTGCGTCAAGTTGCCGGACCACGTGCGGACCGAGGACGCGGCGTTGATCGAACCGCTGTCGTGCGCGGTGCGCGGGTACGACGTGCTGCGGGCGTCCATGGCCTCGCGGGTGCTGATCTACGGCTCCGGGACCATGGGGCTGATGATGTTGCAGCTCGGGAAGCTGACGGGCGCGTCGTCGATCGAGGTCGTGGATCTCAACGCGGAACGGCTGGAGACGGCTCGCAAACTGGGCGTCAGCGCGGTGGCGGGGTCGGCGGACGAGTTGGACCGGCCGGGGGGCTGGGACGTCGTCATCGACGCCACCGGCAACGAGAAGGCCATCCAGGACGGCATCGGCCGGGTCGCGAAGGGCGGGACGTTCCTCCAGTTCGGCGTGTCCGACTACTCGGCGCGCGTGACCATCGAGCCGTACCGGATCTACAACGAGGAGATCACCATCACCGGCTCGATGGCGGTGCTGCACTCGTTCGAACGGGCGGCGGATCTCTTCGCTACCGGAGTACTCGATCCCGAGATCTTCATCAGTGACAGGGTGCCGCTGGCCGACTACGCGGGGGCGTTGGACCAGTTCAAGGCGGGTAAGGGACGCAAGATCCAGGTCCTGCCGTGATCTCCGCTTGAACTGACCGAAAAGGATCGTGGGCACTCGTGTATCCAGACGAGTGCCTACGACTCCTTCCAGACATGTCGAAGTCCGGGCAGAAAGTGGTACCGCCGTACTTTTCGCACATGTCCGACGAAGAGCTCCTCGCCTGGTACGCGGAGCTTCAGGCGCGCGCGATGAACGCGCCGCCTGGGGACGTCGATTTCGACCACGCCCACGAACCCGCCAAGCCGATGACCGTTGAGGATTTGCGGCACCGGATCATGACGTTCCAGGGCTGGCCTGGAGGTATCTCC
The DNA here is from genome assembly GCF_002150765.1 of Lentzea kentuckyensis. Classification (GTDB taxonomy): domain Bacteria; phylum Actinomycetota; class Actinomycetes; order Mycobacteriales; family Pseudonocardiaceae; genus Lentzea; species Lentzea kentuckyensis. The sequence continues at coordinate 84,771 of NZ_MUYM01000004.1, read as the reverse complement.
ACGCTCGACGCCGGTTCGCCGTTTCACAACCTGTGGCACTGGCTCAGCGACTGACCCGAGGCGAGGTACTCCTCGCTCGGGTCATTGGCGCGTTGGTGGCCGCGTGTGTGCTCTACGCCGTCGTGCACACAGCGGTCACCGGCGCTGTCTCGCATCCGCGGAACTGGCTGGTCGCGTTCGCCTGCACCCTGCTCGGGGTGCGGGTGATCGGTCATGTCCGCAGGTCGGCCGTCGGGTGGTTGCTGCTGGCGATGGGCGTGTTCGGCGCGGTCGCCGTCGCGGTCGCGGGCCAGCCCGCCGACCACCCCGCGCGCTGGGTCGAGGCGTGGGTCTGGTGGCCCACCTACGCGTTGTTGCCCGCTGTGGCACTGGTTTTCCCCAACGGCACGCCGCTGAGCAACCGCTGGTGGATCGCCATCGGTGCGTCGTTGTTCAGCGCTGTCGCCGGCACGATCGGGATCGCCTGGGCGTCGTGGGGCAACCCGGCCGACTTCTGGCAGCTGCCCGGTGGCGGGCTCGCCAAGACGATCACGCTGGTCGCCGTGCTCGCGGCTGGGGTCGCGGTGATCGCGGCCGTCGTGTCGTTGTTCATCCGGTGGCGGCGCGCTGAAGGTGATGAACGCCGTCTGCTCGTGTGGGCGGTCGCGTTGTTGGCGTTGGCGGTCGTGGCGACCGTGGTGGAGACCACGGACGGGCACGTCGCGTGGATCATCGGTGTGCTGGCGTTTCCGGCTGCCGCGGTCATCGCGATCGTGCGGTACGGGTTGTACGACATCAGCCTGCTGATTCACCGGTCGTTGCTGTACGGGTCTCTTACTGTCGTGCTGCTGCTGGTCTACCTGGGCGTGATGGTCGGGGCGGGCGAGCTGTTCGCGAACGACGCCGAGGTGGTCGGCGTGGTCGCGGCGGGGCTCGCGTTCGCACCGATTCGCAGCTGGGTGCAGCGCAGGCTCGACCGGTGGCTGTTCGGCGAGCGCTCGGATCCTTATGGCGCTTTGTCGACATTGAGCGAGAAGCTCGAACGGTCGCAGGACGTGTTGCCGACGGTGGCTCAGACCGTGGCGGAGTCGTTGAAGCTGCCGTACGTGGCGATTCGCGGTGGATCGGTGCTGGCCGAGCACGGGCGCAGCCGCGGGTGGCCTTTGCTGCGTTTTCCCATGACATATCGAGGTTCTCTGGTCGGCGAACTCGTCGTCGAGCCGCGTGCACCCGATGAGCGGTTGAGCGACCGTGAGCTGAGTTTGCTCGTGGACCTCGCACGGTCGACCGCGCCGGCCGCGCAGTCGATCAAACTGACCGCCGATCTGCAGCTCGCGCGCGAACGGCTCGTGCGGGCGCGCGAAGAGGAACGGTTGCGGCTGCGGCGCGATCTGCACGACGGCGTCGGGCCGGCGTTGGTCGGGATTCGGTTGCAGCTCAGGGCATTGCGCCGGTCGCTCGGCGATGTGCTCGATCCGGTGCTGGGCGATGTCGACTCGACGGCCGGTGAGGTGCGCCGGCTCGTGGACGGGTTGCGGCCGCCGATCCTCGACCAGGGGCTGGCGTTGGCCGTACGCGACGAAGCGGCGCGCTTCAACGGTGAGCTGCGGGTTCAGGTGGAGGCCGAGCAGCTCGACGGGCTGTCGGCGGCGGTCGAGGTGGCGGCCTATCGGATCGTCGCGGAGGCGTTGACCAACACCGCGCGGCATTCCGGGGCGTCGACGTGCGTGATCAGCGTGCGGACCGATGGTGATCTGGTGGTGGAGATCGTCGACGACGGGCGCGGGGTCGCGGCGGACGCGCGGCCGGGAGTCGGGCTCGACTCGATGCGAGAACGCTGCGCCGAGCTGGGTGGATCGTGCACAGTAGGACCCGCGGAACCACACGGGACTCGGGTGGTGGCGCGGATTCCTCTGGAGGCCCAGTGACGCGGGTTGTGATCGCGGACGACCACCCGGTGTTCCGGCGCGGCCTGAAGGCGTTGCTGGACGGGGAGGACGGGCTCGAGGTCGTCGGCGAGGCGGCGGACGGGCTGTCGGCGGTGTCGGTCGTGCTGGACCTCGAACCGGACGTCGTCGTGATGGATCTGCACATGCCCGGCCTGGGTGGTGTCGAGGCCGCCAAACAGATCCTGGACGTGCTGCCGTCGTTGGGCGTGTTGGTGCTGACGATGCACGAGGACGACGAGCTGGTGTTCGCGGCGATGAAGGCCGGCGCTCGGGGTTACCTGGTCAAGACGACCGATGACGACGAGATCGTGCGTGCGGTGCAGGCGATCGGGGCCGGTGAGGCGATCTTCAGCGCCACCATCGCGCAACGGATGATGGGCTACTTCACCGCGATCTCGTCCACGAAGGCCGTGCTGTTCCCGCAGCTCACCGACCGGGAACGGGACGTGCTGGAGCTGATGGCGTCCGGGCTCGACAACACCTCGATCGCGCACCGGCTCTCGTTGTCCGGCAAGACCGTGCGCAACCGGGTGTCCGCGATCTTCACCAAGCTGCAGGTGGCCGACCGCGCGCAGGCCATCGTGCGCGCCCGTGAGGCGGGACTCGGAAGTCCCCGCTAAGTCGGGACACCGGTCACCTGACGGCGGGACTGCTCCCCCGATTCGATCGGCGTCATCCGCCGAAGGGGGCCAGATGGACATCACCTGGGACGTCGCACACGCGCGGCTCAGCCACGAACGAATGCTGCACATCGCACAGGCGCTCATCTCGATGCGCCCGGAGACCGTCACGCTGGGCGGAGGGGAACCTCTCACCGTGCCCGGCCTGTTCGAGATCGTCGAGGCGTTCCGCGCCGCCGGCATCGACGTCGTGCTCCGGACGTCCGGCAAGTCGCTGCACCCGTCGATGGTGCGGACCCTGCTGGCCTCCTGCGCACGCATCGAGGTGTGCGCGATGGCGTTCACGCACGCCATGCACGCGTTGCACCTGCTCGACATCGGTGCCGCCAAGCTCGACCGGGCCGCCGTGTTCGGGCTAGACGCCACCGGCATCCGGCGCGGGTTCGACCGGCTGGAGGACTTCTGCGCCACCACCGCGTTCGAGCTGCCGAACCTGTCGTTCATCGCGCTGGGCGACACGATCGGGTCGGACCACGCGCAGTACCTGCAGTCGCTCGCGCCTCAGACCGTGCGCGTGACGGTCGAGACCGCGAACACCTCGGTCGTCAGAGCGAGTTGATCAGCGCACGCCAGGCAGTCGTCGAGAACGCGAGTACGTCACCGCTCGCGTTCTTCGTGTCGCGAACCAACGCGTCCTGGGCCAATGACACCTCCACGCAGCTTTCTGCAGTACCGCCGTTGCTGTAACTGCTCTTACGCCAGGTCCGTTCCGCCGCCATGAGGATCCTCTCGAAGTCCGCTGACGTATTCCGCCAGCTTGCGCTTCGATTGTTCCGCATCCAGGGCGACAGCATCCAGTCGCTCAAAGAGCCTCTTGGCTCGCGCAACGGCCACGCTGTCCTGCGCCCACACCTGAGCTGTCTCGGACTCGCTGTACACCACCGGGGCTGCCTTGCCGAACTCGTACAGCGTGGCCGGAGAGCGGAAGGCGCAGACGTTCGCGGGTACGACCCGGAGGATGTGGGTGTTGAAAAGAAGGCGCAGGTACTGGTCTTCGCGAAGACGCGCATCACCCAGCGGCAGTCGCAAGGCCAACTCGTGCACGTAGAACACGCATTCCGGCCGGTTGGGCCGCCTCATGATCGTTTGTCGCTCCATGCGCACCTGGACGAGCCTCTCGATGTCCTCGGGCGCTTCGATGTGGGAGTCGACGAACAGCTGCCGCGCGTAGTCCTCCGTCTGCATCAGGCCGTGCATGATCAGGACGTCATAGGAGAAGATCTTCGTGGCCATTGCCTCTGCCATCGCGAGCGTCCGCACGTTGTCCGTCACCTGAGCGAAGTACAGGTCGAAGGCGTTGTAGTAGCGGTTGCGGAACTCGTTGGCGAAGTCGATGTCCTTGCCGCACGTCGCCAGGTACTGCACGAGATCGACCTCGCTCGCCCGCACCTTGCCCAGTTCGATGTCGGACACCTTGCTCGGGTCCCAGCCGAGCTGGACAGCCATCGCACGGCCGTGGAACGGGGTGCACGACTCCCTCAGGCGGCGCAGCTCATCGCCGAGATCCCGGCTGTACGGGGTGGAAATGATCGCTGTCATGCCCCTCGACGTTAGGGCTTGGATTCAATCCATGGCAGCGGCTCATTCGGGTGAAAACGGCCCCGAGCGCGGCGTCCAACTCGGGTGAGGACTGCTCAAGGGTGAAGTCCGCGTCCAGCATCAGGAGGTTGAGCGCGAGCGCGCTGGGTGACTCGGCGGTGGCGTGCACGCGGCAGCGGTGCTCGTCCACCAGTTCCACGGGCACGGTCGACGGCAGTTTCGCGGTGATCTGGGCGGCTGGAGCGTCGACCACGACGACGGCGCGGTGGCGGGCGAAGACGGAGTCGATGCCCTGCACCACGTCCGCCGCGGACGGGGCTTCGCGCGGCACGAACCTGGCGCCCTCCGGGCGTTTCACGCTCATCCGGTCGAGCCGGAACTGCCGCCAGTCGTCGCGGGCGGGGTCGAAGGCGATGAGGTACCACCGGCGTCCCACCTGCACGACGCGGTGCGGCTCCACCTCGCGGCGACTCGGCGTGCTGTCCCGGGTCACGTAGTCGAAGCGGACCCGGCGGTGGTCGCGGCACGCGCCGGTGAGGAAGATCAGCACTTCCGGGTCGACGCCGCCGGACGATCCGGTCGCCTCCGTGTAGTCGCGCATGGCCGAGACCCGTCCGCGCAGCCGGCGCGGAAGCACCTGTTCGAGCTTCACCAGGGCGGTGCCCGCCGCTTCGCCGAGGTCGGTGTTGCCGCTTCCGGTCGCGATCCGCAACGCGATGGCGATGGCCACCGCCTCGTCGTCGTCGAGTTGCAACGGAGGCAGCGCGGCGCCGGGACGAAGCCGGTAGCCACCGGCCACCCCGGGCACCGCTTCGACGGGATACCCCAGGTCACGCAGCTTCTGCACGTCGTAGCGCACGGTTCGAGGGCTGACCGCCAGCCGGTCGACCAGTTCCGCGCCGGTCCACGACGAGCGGGTCTGCAACAGCGTCAGCAGTGCCAGCAGGCGGGAGGACGGGTTCGTCATGGCTCCATGATGGACTCGAATTGCGGCAAGGATCTTGCCGCGATGTGGACCAACCTGGTGCTCATGAACACGAACAGCACCAAGACCGTCCTCGTCACCGGCGCCACCGGCACCGTCGGCCGCCACCTCGTCGACCAGCTGCTCGCCGGCGGGCACCGGGTGCGGGCACTGACCCGTTCTCCGGAGAGCGCGAACCTTCCCGAGAGCGTGGAGCTGATCGCGGGCGATCTGACCGCGCCGCCCGCGGAGGGGTTGTTCGAGGGCGTCGACAGCGCGTTCGTCTTCCCCGCGGCCGAGGTCGCCGGGTTCGTCAAGGCCGCGGCGGCCGCGGGAGTGCCGCACCTGGTGCTGCTCTCGTCGCTCGCCGCCGCGCTGGAGCACGAACGTGATCGCGGCTCGGCGAGCCAGGTGCACCACAGCGCGATCGAGGACGCCGTGCGCGACAGCGGGGCGGCCTGGACGATCCTGCGACCCGGCACGTTCGCCGGAAACCTGGTGCCGTGGGCTCAGCCGATCCGCTTCACCGGAGGGGTGAGCGGGCCCTACCCGACCTCCGCGCAGGCCCCGATCCACGAGGCCGACATCGCCGCCGTCGCCGCGGTCGCGCTGACCGAGCCCGGACACGCCGGCCAGCACTACGCCATGACCGGCCCGCAGGCGTTGACCAGGGTCGAGCAGCTCAACGCGATCGGCGCGGCCATCGGTCGTGACCTGCGCTTCACCGAGACGACGCCGGACGAGTTCCGCGCCGAGATGCGTTCGTACGGCGTCGGCGACGACATCATCTCGATGCTGCTCAACTACTGGTCGGACACCGTCGGCACCCCCGACGTCGTGCGGCCGACCGTGCAGCAGGTGACCGGTAAGCCCGCCCGCACGCTGGCGGAATGGGCGCGGGACAACGCCGCGGCCTTCACCGGGTGAGCTCCGCGGTCCTCTTCAGACTGATCACCGCGGCGGCTCCGACGGCCGCCGCGGTGATCGTGGCTGTCGCAGGCCAGCCGAGATGTTCGACCGCTGCCGCGCCGAAAGCCGTGCCGAGGCTGCCACCGACGAAGTAGACGATCATGTACGCGCTGTTGAAGCGGGCCGGTGCCGCGGGATCGATGGAGAGCACGGTGCTCTGGTTCGCGACCTGGGCGGCGAACAGACCGGCGTCGAAGACCACCAGGCACACGAGGGTGGCGGCGGTGCTGGTGAGCGTCCACCCGATGGCCACCGCCGCCACGCCGGCCATCGCCAGGCCCACCAGCACGACGCGACGGGCGCCTGCTCGGTCGGTCCAGACACCTGCGACCTGGGTCGCGAACACGCCCGAAACGCCAGCAAGCGCGTAGAGCCCGATCCGCTCAGCGGAGTACGAGTACGGCGGCTGGGAGAGGACGACCGCGAGCCCGGACCACATGGTGCAGAACGCGAAGAACCACAAAGCGCCGCGAGTCGCCGCGAGCCGGAGCACGGCGTGCCGGACGAACAGGCCGGGAATGGAACGCAGGGTCGTGCCGTACCGGTGTTCGGTGCCGCTGCGCGCCGACGGCACCAGCACCAGGCACCCCGCTGCGACGGCCGCACAGGCCGCGGCGAACACCAGAAGTGTTGCGCGCCAGCCGATCTCGTCGGCCAGCCAGCCGCCGGCGATCCGGCCGGCCAGGATTCCGGCCGAGATCCCGGCGGTCACGACGCCCAGGACCGTCGCGCGCCTGTTCGCCGGTGCGAGCCGGCCCGCCACCGAACTGAGGCCTGCGCCCACCGCCGAGCAGACCCCGGCGAAACCGGTCAGTGCTCCCAGCATCACCACACCGCCGGCGGCGCTACCAGCCGCCAGCACCACCGCCAGCACGCCGAACTGCGCCGCGAGAACCCGCGCCGGCGCGAACCGGTCGACCAGCGGGACCAGCAGGCCGAGTCCCACCAGGTACCCGGCCGGGCCGAACGCCAGCGCGACGCCGACAGCGGTGATCCGCGAGCCCAGCGACTCCGCGACGTCCGCTATCGCCGGCTGCAACGGGTACAGCGTGGACGTCCCCAGGGCCGCGGCGAGTGCCATGAAGAACACGACCGGACCACGCAGCCCGGCTGCGGCCGGCGCCTTCTCGGCTTGATCAGCATTCACGTCGACCAGTGTCTGGAGACACCGGTCCGCATCGCTGGCGGGATTCGGACCTCACCGGCCGTCGCTGGAAATGCTCCCCCGGTTCGCGAAGACATCCTCGATCGGCTGTCGCGCGCCCAGAGCGAGCCGCAGCAGCACACGTGCCTTGCGCGGGCACAACCATCCGGCCATCACCACGCCGCGCTGGATCAGGTCCGATTCGGACCCGGTGAAGCCGTAGGTGTTCCGGAACGTGGTGCCCGCGCCGGTCCGTGTCGCCACCACGACCGGGAACCGCGCGCGCGAGATCGCCTCGGCCATGCCGGCCGAGACATGTCCGGCGCCCGTTGCCGCGACGACGACTCCGCCCACGTTGAGCCAGTCGAGGAGTGCGCCGTCGTCGTCCAGCGTCGACTCGATCAGTGGAACCGTTGGCACGTCTTGGGGTCGTGGCAATGCGGGCAACTGGTGCGCGGGGTGGAAGTACTGCGGTGCGCCCTCGATCTGGAGGCCGAGCGGGCCGGGGAACGACTCGAAGGCGTTCAGCAGGCTGCTGTGCGTCTTGCGGACCCAGCGGGCGGCGTGGATCTCGTCGTTCAACACGAGCAACGCGCCGCGGCCGCGCGAGTTCGGTGCTGCGGCAACGGCGACGGCGGCGGCGAGGTTGGCCGGGCCGTCGGCGCCGGGGAGTCCTGGGTGTCGCATCGCGCCGGTGACGACGACCGGTTCCTCGTGCGGCCACAGGCAGTCGAAGAGGTACGCGGTCTCTTCGAGGGTGTCGGTGCCCTGGATGATCACGACGCCCCGCGCGCCCTGGGAGACCTGTTTGTCGGCCCAGTCGAAGGCGTCCAGCAGGGTGGTGAACGTGAGCGAGGCGCCCGGAATCGTTGCCAGGGTCGCGATCTCGCCCACTTCGAGTCCCTGGACGAGGTCTTTCGCACCCAGGGTCGGTGACACCGCACCGGCGCCCGTCATCGTGATCGTGCCGCCGAGCGATGCCACCGCCACCTGTGAGCTCATACCCTCACCTTAGGGGTCACCCGTCGCTGCCATGAACGGCGCTTTTGTGGACCCCAGGTCCACAAAAGCGCCGTTCATGGCAGCTGGTTGGCGGAGGGCGGGGGTTACTGGCGCCAGTAGGTGATGTTGCGGAAGCGGGGCTCCGCGCTTTCGACGTGTCGCTCATGGTGTCGATCTCGCTACCGTGGGTACTTCGGTTGCGCTCGAAACGGGGTGGCGATGGACGGTGCGGTCCGGGGTTCGCTGCTGGCGATGTTGTCGGCCGAGGATGCCGCTTTGGTGCTCGCCAGCGGTGTGCGGCGGGCGTTCGGGGTCGACGCGGCGCTGGTGCGGGAGGGGGATTCGCCGGACTACGTCCACATCGTCGTCGCGGGCTGGGTCCGGGTGACGACGGCGGGCGCGGACGGGAACGAGGTGCTGATCGCCTTGCGCGGGCCCGGAGACGTCGTAGGGGAATCGGCTGTGTTGCTCGGCGAGGCGCGCGGGGCGAACGTGCGGGCGATCGGCCGGGTGGCCGTCGTGCAGGTGTCTGGTGGGACGTTTCTCGAGCTGGTCGCCACGAAGCCTGGTGTCGGGCTGGCGCTGGCGCGCGGAATGGCTGTGCGACTGCGCGAGGCCGACAGGGTGCGGGTGGACATGGCGACGCTCGACGTCACCCGGCGGATCGCCGGTTATCTGTTACGCCTCCTGCAATCGCACGGAGACAGGTCGGGGGATGGGATCGGTATCGATCTCCCGCTGACCCAGCAGGACGTCGCCAACCATCTCGGTGCCTCACTGCGGCAGGTCTCACGGTCATTGGCCGTGCTGCGCGAACGAGGTGCGGTGGCCACCGGCCGCATGCGTCTGACGGTCGCCGAACCTGGCCTGCTCATGGCGTTGGCGGGCGGAACTACCGAGATTTAGCCGTTGTGAGCCATATGTCGTAGAACGCCGCCGCGCACACGGCGACGCTGGTCCAGGAGCGATCACCGGCCCGGTCGGACGAGGAAGGCCAGCATGGGGGAACGACCGAAGTTCACCGCGTCGGTATCCATCGGCGGCAACGCGCACGGACCGGTGGCCGCGGGCCGCGACATCACCATCGGGTCGACCAGCTCCCACCAGGAGTCGCCGGCCGGCGACCTGTCCGCCGTGCATCGGATCATCGTGACCGCCGACGTCCAGGGGTCCGGCCGCCACGACAACACCGGGCAGCGTCACCTGCGGCGCGTGCTGGCGGAAGCCATGTCGGCGGGAGCTTCCGCACTCGGCCGCGAGGTCGACATGTTCGACCGGGGCGACGGCATGCTCCTGGTGCTGCCCGAGCCGGTCACCATGGTCGACACGCTCGACACCTTCGTCGAGGCCGTCGTGCACATGGTGCGTGAGCACAACCGGATCTCCGGCACGGACTATCGGATCGACCTACGGATCGCGGTGCACGCGGGCTTTGTCGACCGGATCGGCGCGCAGTGGTCGGGTGCGCCGTTGGTGCACGCGGCCCGGCTGACCGACGCGGCGCCCGCCAAACACGCTCTCGCGGCGTCGGCCGCGTGCGCTGCGCTGGTTCTCTCCGATGTCGCCATGCAGGTGGTCGACCAGGGTTACAGCCGCGTCGGACCAGCCGATTACCGGCAAATCCCGTTGAGCGTCAAGGAAACCACGGGCAGGGGTTGGCTTCGTCTGTTGTAGCGGCCATGTCTTGGTCACAGAGATCGGGGGGCACGTGAACGAGACCGGGAACTTCGACATCCACATCCAGGGACACGCCTACTCCAGCGTTGTCGCCGGGCACCACAACCTCGTCATCGACGCCCGCCACGGGTCGGTGACGCTGGAAGCCGCGCAAGAACGGCCCCAGCCGGTACGGCGGGAGTCCGTGTCGGTGCTGCCCAGGCAGTCCCGTGCCCCGATCGGCCGAGACACCGAGATCGCGGCCCTGGCCGCCGACATCGCCGCGGGCGGGCTGGTCCAGTTGTGCGGGCGTGGAGGCGTCGGCAAGAGCACCCTGCTGCGTCATCTCGCTCGTACCGTTCCGGGCGGGCCCGACGGGACGGTGTTCGTCAGCCGTGCGCACCACGAAGCCGGCGACCTCGCCCAGGAGATCTTCGAAGCCTGTTACGAGACTTGGGGATACGCGCCGTCGACCGCCGACCTGCGCGGATTCATGACCGGCGTGCGGGTCACCGTGTATCTCGACGACGCCGATCTGGAGGCTGATCAACTCCGCCGGCTCGCGGACCTGATCCCGGACGCGACCTTCGTCCTGGCCAGCCGGGAGGCGACCCTGCTCGGGGACTCGGCGGTGCACGACCTGCGCGGGCTCGGCCAGGACGCGGCGGCCCTGCTGATGTCCGAGGCGCTCGGCCGTTCGCTGACGGACACCGACCAGGCCGCCGTGGCCGCGCTGTGGCAGGCGTCGGACGGAAACCCGCTTCTTCTCGTGAGGGCCGCCGGGCTGGCCCGATCCGCGAGTCCGGGGCCTGGCGGTGCGGAGATCCCGCAACCCGGTGCCGTGCCCCACCTGATCCCGTCGCTGCTCACTGGCCTCGACAACCGGACCAAGACGGTGCTGGCCCTGCTCGCGGTACTGGGAGACGCCGAACTCGCCCCCGACCACATCCGTGACCTGACCGGAGAATCCGGCACCGACGAAGCCTGCGTGCGGCTCACCGGCCTGGGCCTGGCGGTGCAGGGCGAGGACGGCTACCACTGCGCCCCCGGTGTCATCCCGGCGATGCGCGACCACGGCACCTCCGTGGTCCGCATCGACTGGCTGTGCCAGTACTTCACGTCGTGGGCGTCGGACCCGGCAACCGACCCCGCGCGCGTCGCCCGGCACAGTCGTGTGTTCGAACGGCTGGCGGGACTGGCCACCACGACAGGTCAACCGGATCTCGCGGTCGCACTGGGCCGGGCCGTCTCCCCCGCGCTGTCCCGCTCGCTGCGGTTCGACTCGTGGGGCCGGATCCTCGGCCGTGGCTGGACAGCCGCTCGCCGATCCGGCGACCGGGAAGCCGAGGCCTACTTCGCCCGCGAGGAGTCCTTCCGGGCCAAGGTGATCGGAAGGCGCGTCATCGCCGCCGCCCTGGCCGCCTACGCCATCGCGCTCGCGAAATCCGCGGCGCACACGGGCAGCACGGCGCTACCGCCGGACTCCTCCGAGGCGCTCGGGGAACCTGGCCTCGGCACCGCACCGGAGCCGCCGGGAGATCCCGGTCAGATCGACGACCACATGAGCGCGCTCGACGACATCCCCGGCCTGAGCACCAACGACTTCCCGGAGCCGTCCTACCTGGACGTCTCCTTCCAGCCCGACGCGATCAGTCAGGCACCAGTCCCCGACTCCGGCCCCCACGACGTGGACGTGAGTGCGATCGACCCGAGCGCAGGCACCTCAGGCCTGTCTGGCACGTCATCGGCCGCGCAGGCCACGGCCTCCACCGCCAGTGGAACAGCCGCCACGGTCGGGGCCACCGCCGCCGCCGGCACGGCAGCCGCCGGGGCCGGCCTGCTGCCGCTCCTCCTGCTTGTCGTGATCGCGGCGATCGTCACGGTCGTGGTGAACCAGAAGGACGAGACCGGCATCGTCGGCACGTGGAACGCCGACGACGGCAATACTTACGTGGTGCGGAAGTCCGGGACGGGCTCCTACTCGACACCCAGTGAATGCGGTGCCGACGTCCGGTTGACCGGCACCGACACCTACGCGTCCGGCACCTTCCCGATCCGCGAGGAGGGGTACTCGTGTGGCGCCGTCATCGGCCAGGGCAGGCTCAGCCTCAAGGCGTCCGCCGACGGCAAGACCCTCACCTGGACGCCGACCACCCTGTCCTCGCCGGAGGGCTCCAAGTGCACCGCCGGTTGCCGCACGCTTCACATGCGCAGGGCGAGCTAGGGGCACCGCGACCTTTCACACCCCTGCGCTGATCTCGTCGTAGGTCGGGAACTTCGTGGCGATGTCGCTGCCGGTGAAGTTGCCGATCCAGCCGTCGTCGTCGTGGAAGAAGCGGATCGACACGTAGTCCGGCGTGGTGCCCATGTCGAACCAGTGCGTGGTGTTCGCCGGCACGCTCAGCAGGTCGCCGGCGGTGCAGAACACCGCGTACACCCTGTCACCGATGTGCAGGTAGAAAACGCCTGAACCACGGGCGAAGTAGCGGTCCTCGTCGTCGTCGTGGGTGTGCTCGGCGAGGAACTTGTCGCGGAACTCGACGGCCTTCGCGCGGTACTCGTCGGTGTCCGCCGGGGTCATCTCCATCGCGTCGACATAGGTGTAGCCCTCCGTCTCGCTGACGCGGGCGACGTCGGATTCGTAGACCTGCAAGGCGTTCTCGGCGGTGACACCGTCCACAACGGACCACCGGTGGAACCGCACGCCGTGCTCCTTGAGCTCGGTGGCGATCTCCTCGGGGTCGGTCGTGCGGACGAGGACCTCGTCGGGGCCGGAGTCCGGCCACACCGTCAGCAGCGTCATGAGTGCCTCCCCGTAAAGATGTCTCGCGTCTCCACCTTGAAGCGCAGCAACCACTCCAGGCATTCCAGGCGGTGCCGGGCCTGCACGAGGTCGTCGCCCCACACGTACACGCCGTGCCGTGCGACGAGCAGCGCCGGCACCTTCGGGTCGAAGCCCTTCTCGAAGGCGTCGCCCAGTTCGAGCATGTCCTGCGAGTTCCGGACGACCGGGATCACGACCTCCTCGTGGTCGTGGCGGCCGAAACCCTTGAGCATCTCCAGGTCCTTGAGCACCACGCCGTCCGGCCAGTGCTCGGCCGCGACGACCGTTGCCAGCGCGTGGACGTGCACGACCGCTCCCGCGCCGGCCACGCGCGCGATCCTGGCGTGCAGACCGGCTTCGGCGGACGGAATCTTGTCGCTGTCCACGGCGTTGCCGTCGGCGTCGACGACCACGCTGTCCTCAGCGGTGATCTCGCCCTTGTCGACGCCGCTGACCGTGACCGCGAGGCGCAGCGGATCCCGTTGCAGGACAACGGAGAGGTTGCCGCTCGTGCCGCGCATCCAGCCCATCTGCGCGAACCGGACGCACTCGCGGGCGAGCTCTGCCGTCACGAGAGTTCCCAGACCGTCGGGTGGGGCGTGAAGTCGGCGTTGCCGTACGGCTCACCGGCGCGCGCGACGCCGACGGTCTTCCAGCCCGCTTCCTGCGCGGCGTGCAGCTCGGCCGGGACATCGCTGTAGAAGGTGATGTCGTCGGACCGCAGCGTCTCCGCGATCTTGTGGTACGACGCGGCTTCGCGCTTCGGGCCGGCGTTGACCGTGTCGAAGTGGTGCTCCAGCAACGGGGTCAGGTCGCCGTCGGTGGTGTGCTGGAAGAACGCGATCTGGCCCGCGACCGAGCCGCTCGAGAAGATCGCGAGCTTCACGCCGTCGTCGTGCCACTTGCGGATCGCGGGGACGACGTCCGGGAAGAACTCCGCGACGAGATCGCCCTGCGCGTAGCCCTGCTGCCAGATGAGGCCCTGCAACGTCTTGAGGGGCGTGACCTTCTGGTCGACGTCCATCCAGTCGTGCAGCGCCTTGACAACGTCGTCGTGGCCGCTCAGTTCCTTGATCTGCCGCACGGCGTCGGCGACGACCGGGTCGTCACCGTGCTGCTCGATCCACGGGCCGAGCCGGGGGCGGGCGTAGTCGTACAGGACGACCAGCACCTGGTCCGTCGCGCTCAGCGTGCCCTCGATGTCGAGCACGACCCACTTGCTCACCGCTGTTCTCCCTCGTAGTACTTGTCCAGCTCCCCGGCGCCGTAGACACCCCGGTCCGTCACCACGTCCGTCACGAATCGCGGCGGCGTCACGTCGAACGCCGGGTACAGCCCCTTCACCCTCGGCGTGGCGCTCGGTCTGCCCAGCACCTGCAGCACTTCGGCGCCGTCGCGGTACTCGATCTCCACGTGCTCCGTGGTCGGCGCCTGCAGATCGGGTGCCTGCACCTGGGCGTGGAACGGTACGCCGAACGCGTGCGCGGCCACGGCCAACCCCAGTGTGCCGACCTTGTTGACGACGTGCCCGTCCATGGTGACCCGATCGGCCGCCGTGACCAATGCGTCGATCTCGCCGCTTTGCAGGACGGCGGCGCCCATGCCGTCCGTGATGAGCGTCGTGTCGACGCCCATCTCGATCAACGTCTCCGCGGTGAGCCGGGCTCCCTGCAGGTAGGGCCTGGTCTCGGTGCAGAAGAAGCGCAGTGTCTTGCCCTGCTTCTGGGCCGCCAGGACCGTTTCCGTCAGGTAGAGGTCGGCCCAGCAGTGGGTCAGGACCGTGGCGTTGTCCGGCAGCAGGTTCGCCGTGTGCTCGCCGAGCGCCTGGCTCTTGGCGCGGTACCGGCGGTCGCCCTCTTCGGCTCCCGCGAGTGCCTTGCTGATGTCCTGGGCCTCGTCGACCGCGTCCAGGACGATCTTGGTCGCCTTGCGCAGGGCGTTGTTGGTGCGCCGGGTGTTCTCGAGCAGGCTCGCGGTACGGGCGAGCTCTTCGCGGGCGCGCTCGAACGGTTGGTGCTCAAGGGTTCGCGCTTTGAGCACCATGCCGTAGAGGACCGCGAAGTACGGGCCGGAGGACTGGGTGACCATGTCCTCGACGGCCTGCGCGACGTCCTCGGCCGTCCGGCACAGCACCCAGTCGCGTTCGAACGGGAACTGGCGGCGATCGAGGATCAACACGCCCTCGTCGGTGAGCCGCACCGAGTCGGCGAGCACCGGCTGCATCAGCTGTACCCGGTGTAGGCGGGGCGCGCGCCGGTCAGGAAGTGCTCGCCGACCTCGCGGGCCTTGTAGACGACCGGGTCGTGCAGCGTGAGCGTGCGGGCGTTGCGCCAGAAGCGGTCCACGCCGTACTTGGCGGCCGTTCCGCGCGCGCCGACCTGCTCGAAGATGCGGCTGGTGACCTCGTTGACGAGCTTGGTGCTGACGACCTTGGCCGCGGAGATGGTGACGGCGACCTCGCCGCGCCTGGCCGGGGTGAGGTGCCTGCCGAGTTCACTCGCTTCGTGGAGCTGCCGCGCCGCTTCGTCGGTGAGCAACCCGGCTGCCCTGGTCTGCGCGACCATCTCGCCGTACGCGGCGACGATGTACGGGTCCTCGATGGCCTGCTCGACACCGCTGACGAACCACGGGCGGGTCTTCGTGCGGGTGTAGTCGGCTGCCTCGTGCAGCGCGCCTTCCGCGAGGGCGACGTAGAGCTGGGCCAGCACGAGCTGGAAACCGATCGCGGCGAGGCTGAGCCGCGGGTCCTCGTTCGCCGGCTGGACGCCGAGGATCTCGGTCACCTCGACGTTCTCGAACTGCACGCCACCGGACGCGGTGAGGCGCTGCCCGATGTTGTCCCAGTCGTCCAGGTAGGTGATTCCCGTCGCTTTGCCGTCGAGCAGGAAGGTGAGCTTCTCGCCGTTGTCGGTACGAGTGGCGCTGACCACGATCCGGTCGGCCTGGGAGGCGCCGGTGGCGAAGGTCTTGCGTCCGTTGAGGACGAACCCGGTGTCGGTCGGCGACAGTTCGAGGGCCGCGTCGAGCGGGTTGCTGACGCCGGCCCAGAACTGGTCGGGGGCCTGGCGGAACGGGACGTCGAAGAGCCCGCTGCGCCAGATCTGCAGGTAGTGGTACCCGAGGAGGTGCCCGACGTTGGCGTCGGCGGCCCCGACGATCCGCGTGACCTTCTGCTGCACGTCCCAGTCGCTGACGTTCAGCAGGCCGCTCTGACGGAGCAGTTCCACCTCTTTGGCGGGTGGCTGGTTGGCCCGGTCCCGGTCCGCCGCGTCGGACCTGAGCGTCGCCGCCACTTCGTGCGCGACGTCCAGCCAGTTCGTCATCCCTGCTCCTCTCGGTGGTACCCGGTCCAACTTACTTCTTCACACCACCGGGCTAACCACGATGTGAGAGAGGTCGTCCACTGGCAGACTGCCCGCGCACCCCCGCGCGACGGGGGCTGAAACTTAGGGAGCAATTCGTATGGCGCAGGGCACCGTGAAGTGGTTCAACGGCGAGAAGGGCTTCGGATTCATCGCGCAGGACGGCGGCGGTCCGGACGTGTTCGTCCACTACTCGCAGATCGAGGGCAACGGCTTCAAGTCGCTGGAAGAGCAGCAGCGCGTGGAGTTCGAGATCGGCCAGGGTCAGAAGGGACCACAGGCGCAGGCTGTCCGCGCCCTCTGATTTTCTCTCGTCGAACGGCCCGCTCGGTCTTACCGGGTGGGCCGTTTCCGCGCCCGGACGGACCTGGTGGCGACCACGGGCGTCTGCAAGTACTACCAACTCTTGATCGAATCGCCTCCAACTACACCCAACTCGCCCGGTCTCCATGCTGGGCGCGTGGCAAGCACGAGGCAGTTGGTAGTAGCAAAGCGCTCGATGATCTTGGGTTGGTAGTACTTGCAGACGCCATCAGCAGCGGGCGCGATGAGAAAACCAGCGGCCGGGAAGCAAGACCGCGCCAGGAAACGAAGCGGGCGCCGCAGTCCGTGGACCGCGGCGCCCGCACTCGACGCCGCGGGAACGGACGTCTGAAGCGAGTGGCAACCGAGGGAGTCGAACCCTGCGCGGCTTGTGAAGGCGGCGCTCAGAACCGGCCCGAGCCCTTCGGCTGGGCGACGGCTGCCGTGGAGTTGTCCTGCACTTCAAGAGGCTCTTCGAGCACTGGAGATACCCACTGTGTTAAACGTCCAAACGGTCGAGGCCGTTTCATGTTTCACTCGGGTGGGTGACTCTGGTCACCGTGCGATACCTCCCTGCTGTCGCAGCCCTGCTGCTACTTCCCCTGGTGCCCACCGCCGCGCACGCGGCTCCGTCGGGCACGTACTACATCACCAGCGTCCGGACCGGCCTCAACGTCGCGCAGAGCGGCGGTGGACTCGCCCTGAACCGCCCGAAGGGCAACGAAGACCACCAGCAATGGCGACTGAGCGACGGGAGGTTCGAGAACACCGACTCGCCGGGTCAGTGCATCACCCGTCAGCTCACCATGGGTTCGTGTGCACAGGGGGATACGGTTCACGAGCCGCGTCAGTTCGGTGATCAATGGGAATTCTTCAGCCTCAACGGCGAGTCCCGCTGGTACCTGACGCCCGTGCAGGCCCGGACCGAGCCGATGCCGGCTGATCCGAGGCTCGACCAGATGACGTTCCTGACGGCCCACAACGCGTACGCGAACGGGGTCGACGGCGGGTTCGCGCCGCCGTTCGTCAACCTCGCCAAGAACCAGACGCGCGGCATCGTTCAGCAGCTGAACGACGGCGTGCGGGGCTTCATGCTGGACATCCACCAGACCCCGGACGGCGCGATCCTCTGCCACAACAGCTGCACGCTGGTGAGCAAGCCGGTGGCGCTCAACGTCGACATCCAGCGGATCGTGGACTTCCTGCGCGCCAACCGCAGCGAGATCATCACGGTCTTCCTGGAGGACTACGTGTCGGCGGACGTCCTGCGCGCCGAACTCCGCAGGGTGCAGGGGCTGAGCGATGTCCTGTACCGGGCTGACGGCGTGCCGCAGAACGGGTGGCCCACGCGCAGCCAGATGCAGGCCGCGAACAAGCGGTTGATCATCTTCACCGATCACGGCAAGGACGGGCGCGAGGACAGCGGCGTGCTCTACCAGCGGGACTGGACCGTCGAGAACTACTGGTCGATGGGCTCGGGCCTGGGCACCTCGGACTGGTCCTGCTACAGCCGATGGGATGAAAAACCACTCACGGCGACGGGCGCGTTCCAGCCGTTGTTCGTCATGAACCACTTCCGCGATGTTCCGTTCACGAGCACCGCCACCACGGACAACGGCAAGCTCGGGAACCGGGCCCAGCAGTTCTGCCAGCCGGCGGCCAGGAAGAAGCCGAACTTCCTGGCGGTCGACCTCTACCACCTGGGCAACGCGGCTCAGGCGGTGCAGCAGCTCAACGCATACGTATATGGGCCGTAGCCCAAATCGTGGGAGTTGTACGCTCCGCGCATGGCCTCGATCCTGTTCACGCGCGGAGCGCCCTCTCTCGACATCATCGACCAGGAAGGCCTGCGCGAAGCGGCGCAGAAAGCCTTCACGGACGACCCCGGCGGCACCTTCGCGTACGGCACGAGCGTGGGCTACGTGCCGTTGCGCGCATGGCTCGCGGAGCAGCACGGAGTCGAGCCGGAGCAGGTGCTCGTCACCAACGGCTCGATGCAGGCCGACGCGTTCCTGTTCGAGCTGCTCGTCGGCAAGGGCGACGACGTCGTGGTCGAGGCTCCGACCTACGACCGCACGCTGCTGAACCTGCGCCAGCGCGGCGCCAAGGTGCACGCCATCGAGCTGGAGACCGACGGCATCAACGTCGACGCGCTCGAGAAGCTGCTGGAGAGCGGTGTGCGGCCGAAGCTCGCGCACATCATCCCCAACTTCCACAACCCGGCCGGCTACACGCTGTCCGAGGCGAAGCGCGCGCGGCTGCTGGAGCTCTCGGCGAAGTACGACTTCGTGCTGTTCGAGGACGACCCGTACGTCAAGGTGCGGTTCGAGGGCGAACCGCTGCCGACGATGCTGTCGCAGGACAAGAACGACAAGGTCGTCTACGCGTCGTCGTTCTCGAAGACCATGGCGCCCGGCATCCGCTGCGGTTACCTGGTGGGCCCGAAGGCGACCATCAAGGCCATCCAGGACATCGCCACCACCACGTACATCTCGCCGAACATGGTGGCGCAGTCGATCGTGAACTCGTACTGCCGTTCCGGCCGTCTCGAGGAGTCGGTCGCGAACGTCCGCACCGCGCTGCGCGCCCGCAAGGACGCCCTGGTCGCCGCGCTCCAGCGTGAGCTGCCGGAAGCCGTCTTCACCGCGCCGCAGGGCGGCTACTTCATGTGGGTCGAGCTGCCGGGCGTGTCGATCGAGAAGCTGTTCGGGGTCGCCAAGGAGCACGGCGTCGAGTTCGTGAAGGGCTCGGACTTCCTGCTGGAGGGCGGCGACAACGCCATGCGCCTCGCGTTCTCGGGCGTCACGCCGGAGCAGATCGACGAGGGCATCACCCGCCTCGCCGCGGCCGTTCGCTCGCTTTCCTGATCCAGGCCTCCAGGGGTTCCGGCAGCGGACGTCGCTGCCGGAACACCTGCTGCCTCGGAACCACGGCGCGTTGGAACGGTCATGAAGCTGGCCAACCTCATCACCGACCCGAACACCCTCGACAGCCTCAGCCACGACGAGGCGGAGTGGGCGCCTGCGGGCACGCCGTTCGCCGCGTTCCGCCCGGAGTCCACTGAGGACGTTCAGCAGGCCGTGAAAGCCTGCGCGGAGCACAACATCCCGATCGTGCCGAGGGGCGCGGGCACCGGACTGTCCGGCGGCGCCAACGCGGTCGACGGTTGTCTCGTCCTCGACCTCAGCAGGATGAACCGCATCATCGAGATCGACCAGGACAACCTCCTCGCCGTCGTGCAGCCGGGCGTGGTGAACGACGACCTGAAGAAAGCCGTCGCGGCACAAGGACTCTGGTATCCGCCGGACCCGGCCAGCTCGCCGTGGTCGACGATCGGCGGCAACGTCGCCACCAACGCGGGCGGCCTGTGCTGCCTCAAGTACGGCGTGACGCGCGACTACGTGCTCGGCCTGGAGGCCGTGATGGGCGGCCCCGTCGAGTACGGCACCGCGGTCAGGCTCGGCCGGCGCACCAACAAGGGCGTCGCCGGCTACGACCTGACCAGCCTGCTCGTCGGCTCCGAGGGCACGCTCGGCGTCGTCACCGAGATCACCCTGCGGCTGCGCCCCGCTCCACGCCCGGCCGGCACCGTCGTCGGCGCCTTCGCCACCCTCGTCGACGCGGGCGAGGCCGTCGCGCTGTGCACCCGCCGAGGTCTTCAGCCGGCTGCGCTGGAGCTGATCGATCGGGCCTGCCTGCAGGCCGTCGAAGACTGGAAGCACCTCGGCATCGAGCCGGACACCGAAGCGATGCTGCTGGCCCGCGCCGAGACCGGCGAAGACGCAGACGGGCTCACCGCGGCGTTCACCGACGCGGGCGCCGTCTGGACCGAGCGTTCCACCGACTCGACCGAGGCCGAAGCCCTGTTCGCCGCTCGCCGCCTCACCTACCCTGCGCTCGAACGGCTCGGCCCGCTGCTCACCGAGGACGTCTGCGTGCCGCGGTCGAAGGTGCCGGTGATGCTCGCCCGCATCGAGGCGATCGGCGCCAGGCACGGCGTCCGGATCGCCACGATCGCCCACGCCGGCGACGGCAACCTGCACCCGTTGCTGATCACCCCGCCCGGCGACGACAACGCGCGGATCGCCGCGCAGGCAGCGTTCGAGGACATCATCGACCAGGCGTTGGCGCTGGGCGGCACCGTCACCGGCGAACACGGCGTGGGCCTGCTCAAACGCGACGGCATGATCCGCGAACTCGGCCCCGACGTGTGCGCCGTGCAGCAGGCCGTCAAGAACACGCTCGACCCGCTGAACCTCTTCAACCCGGGCAAGGCCTGAGAGTCCGACCGCGGTCAGGCGATGTGCGCGGCCGTGACCGGCGCTTCCACCGTCCACCCGATCTTCTCGTAAAGCGCGAGGCCGTCCTCGGTCGCGACCAGCACGGCGCGCACCGCACCACGATCCGCGGCGACGCGCGACAGCTCAGCCATGACGACCTTGCCGAGACCGCGCCTCCGGTGCGCTGGGTCGGTCTCCACCATGTCGATGACGGCCGCACGGCCGTGCACCGCGACCCGTCCCTTCGCCGCACACTCGCCGTCGGCGGCGCGGACGACGACATCGTGCACGTCACCGGTGCTGTACAGGTCCACGGTGTAGGGGTCCGGAGCGGCGACGGGCGGCTGGTCCTCCAACTGGGTGCTCATCAGGTACTCGGGCGCGCGAATCGTCCAGCCGGCGCCCAGCCCGGACCGCACCCGCGCGGGCGAGCCGCACACCTTCAGCCAGGTGCCGGGTTCGGTGAGTCCGGCGGCGCGCGGGCGAACCGAACCAGGATTCCGCAGGACGTAGCGCACCTGGTGGCCGGGCAGCCCGACGTCGATGCGGTAGCCGTCGGGCTCCGTGACGGGATCGGGGGTGCCGCGGGACAACGCCCAGCCCCACACCCAGTCTTCGACGGCCTGCCCCCAGGAATCGATCACCCGCCGATCCTGTCACCTCGCCCACACCGGTTGGCGCGCAGTGCGCCCGCGAGTTACCGTGTACACAAATGATTAGTACACCAAGTATTCCGGAGAACCCGCTCGAGCTGGAACGGCAGGTCTGCTTCGCCCTCGCCGTGGCCTCCCGGACGGTGATCGCGGTGTACCGCCCGATCCTCGAGCCGCTCAACCTCACCCACCCGCAGTACCTGGTGATGCTGGCCCTCTGGGAACGGTCCCCGCGCACCGTCAAGGACCTGAGCAACGCGCTGCAGCTCGACCCCGGCACGCTCAGCCCGCTGCTCAAGCGGCTGGAGGCCATCGGGTACGTCACGCGGCAGCGGGACAAAACCGACGAGCGCGCGCTGGCCCTCACGCTGACCGCGGAAGGCCAGGAGCTCCGCAAAGAAGCACTCAAGATCCCCTTCAAGGTCGTGGAGCAGCTGGACATGTCGTTCGAGGAGCTCGCGCAGCTGAACGAGGTGCTGCACAAGGTGATCGCCAAGGCGACGAGATGAACCCCGCGCTGAAGGTCTGGTACTACGCGGGCGGACGGCTGCCGCAGAAGTACCGCGAGTTCGTCTTCGAGGACGTGACCGGTCCGAAGTGGTTGGTGCGCTTCACGATCCGGAGCCTGGTGCAGGTCACGCCGCTGGTCACGGTCATCGCTCTCGCGCTCGTGTACGGACTTGGCTCGGCGTGGCCACTGGCAATCGCGTGCGGAGCGCTCGGTTTCGTTGTAGGACTGTACTTCGCGTTGTCCTACGCACCTGAAAGTGTGGATTACCGGCTCACGAAGTACGGGTACCCACGAGGGTCGGCGACCGAGGGGCGCCGAGAACGAAACGCCGCGCAGGACCGCGAACGACAAGCGAAGTACGACGCGGTCTGGCGGCAATCCGAAGGGTAGGACCGGAATGGCCTTGTTGAGCGATCAGTTCGAGTTCACGAGGCCGCAGGTGCTCACGCTGACAGCGGGGTTGTTGCAGCTCGCGTTCGGATGGTTCGACGTGTTCGGGCTGGACCCGAACTACCACGTGATCCAGGTCGGGGTCGGGGCGCTGGGCGTCGCGATGGCGTGGCGGCACGACCTCGCGCGGATGTACGGGATTCTGTTGCTGCTGTCGTTCGGAACGCTGGCTTTTTCGCTCAACGACGTGACCACCGAAAGCTTTCTCGAGGTGCGGACGGCGTTGATCGGGCTCGTGATCACGCTGGCCAGGCCGGCAAAGCGCGCTCCGAACTGACGTCGCGGCCCACCGAGCGCAGGGCCGTCAGGGTCGCGTAGCCGTCGGCCAGCAAGGCCGCGTCGGTGCCCGGTACGAGCGATTCCTCCGAGTACACGTGGACGAGTTCGACCTCGCCGTCGTCCAGTTCGTCCACGCGGCTCTGCACCGTGCCGAACCTCGCCAGCTCGGCCCAGCGAAGTCCTTGCACGTCAACGATGTTGGGCACGTTCAGCGAGACGACCGAGGCCGCGGGCATCTCCAGCAACACCGGCAGCACCGCGCGCACGGCCTCGCCCGCCTTGTCCCACAACGGTTCGGGCCCGTCCAATCCGACGTCGAGCGACACCGCCATCGCCGTGACGTCGTTGAGGTGGGCGGTCAGCGCGGCGCCGACCGTGCCCGAGTGCAGGATCGCCCGGCCGACGTTCGCGCCCAGGTTCACGCCGGACAGGACGAGGTCCGGTTTGCCGCCGAACCCGCCACGGCACGCGATCAGCGAGATCAGGCCTGGGTGTGCGGCCACCGCGTAGGCCTCGACGTCCACACCCGGCAGCGTGCGGCGCGAGCTGGCCACGCGGCCGGTGTCGCTGACGGCCACGACCGACGCCGAGGTGCCGCTGGCCTGCGCCGACGGCGCCGCGACGACCACGTCGAGCCCGCAGTCCAGCGCCGCGGTGGCCAGGGTCGCGAGGCCGGGAGAGTCGATTCCGTCGTCGTTGGTGATCAGCGCGCGCATCCGCTCATTCCTCGATCGGCTCCAGTTCCACGCGTTTGCCCAGCTCGCGCACCGCTTCTCCCCCTCCGCTGCCGAGGCCGTGCCGCGTCACGTTGACCGCACCGGCGGCCGCGCCGAGCTTCACCGCGTCCTCCAACGACATACCCAGCGCGAGTCCCGCCGAAATCCCCGCGGTCATGGAGTCGCCGGCGCCGCGCGTGTCGACGGGTTGCAACTGAGGCATTCGCACGAAGTACAACTGGTCGTTGAGCAGCGCCAACGCCGGTTCGTCAGCGCGAGAGACGACGACACCGTGCACGCCTGAAGAAGCGATGTCACGGGCCTTGTGCACGAGCTTGGGCACGTCTTCCTCGCCCAGTTCCTCGTGCGAGACCTTCACGACGTGCGGGCCGCCGCGCACCGCTTCGGCGAGCCGGTCGCCGGACAGGTCGACGATCACGCGGCAGTCGTTGCTGGTCAGGTCGGCGGTCAGGCGGTAGTACGTCTCGTGGGGCAGCACCCGGTCGTCGGACGGACCGCTCAACACGGCCGTGCCCGCGCGTATGCCTTCGATCAGCGTTGCCTCGTACAGGTCGTCGAGCTCGTGCCGGGACAACGCGTCCGGCGGCATCTCCACCATCTCGGAACGGTGGCCGTCACGGCGATCGTGCACGTACGCACTGTTGCGCGCGGCGACGTCATGCGCGCGCACGTCGACATGTTCGCCTTCCAGCAACGTGCGCAGCACACGGCCTGTTTCGCCACCGAACGTCGCACACACCACGGCTTCGACGCCCAGCGCGGCGATCATTCTCGACTGCCAGAAGCCCTGGCCGCCCGCGTGCAGGTGCACGTCGGGCTCGCCGTCGAGGTCCTCGACGGTGACGGTGAGCTGAGGAGAAGGTGCAAATACGGCAACTCGGGCATCCACGACATCCTGGTACCCGGTGCGGGCGAACGATATTCGCCCGCACCGAATCACGCCCCGGCCTCAGCAGACTCCGCCGTCGCGCCAGACGCCCCACTGGCCGGTGGTGCCGGGCTCCTCGCCCTGCGTCCACCACTGCGCGGTCCACTTGTGGCCGTTGTGCGAGACCACGTTGCCGCCGGTGTAGACCTTCGCGCGCTCCCACGCCGGCTGCGAGCACGGGCCGGGCGGCGGGCCGCCGGTGTCCCACGGGACCTGGGTCGACCTGTAGAAGTTGATGCCCATGGTCGTCCAGCGCGGGCCCTGGTTGCCCAGACGCACCTTGAACTGGTCCCAGTTGTGCGTCGACCACGGCGACCAGGCGAGCTCCGCGATCGCCCCGAGCCGCGGGAACGCCATGAACTCGATGTCGCGCCCGGTCACGATCGTCTCGGTCCACAGTGGAGCTTCGACGCCGCGGACCGCGGACTCCGGGACACCGCTCAGGTGCGTGCCGGGGTTCCACTCGTAGGCGGTCTGGACCTCGATGTAGCCCGCCCACGACAGGCCGAGCGGCGTGCTGGAGTTGTACTTCATGTCCAGGTACGCCTTGTTCGCGGGCGACATGATGACCTTGTTGCCGCGCGCCGCCGCTGCCTGCACCGTCGCGTTGGACGTCGTGGTGCCCCAGTACTGCGGGATGGCGGTGGTGTCGGTCGTGGTCTTCACGAACTCGTGCCAGCCGAGCACGGTCTTGCCGTATTTCCGCACGATCGGCAGGGCGCGGTTCATGAACGTCTGGTAGTCGGCGTCGGAGGTCGCGTGCGCCTCGTCGCCGCCGATGTGGAAGTACGGGCCGGGCGTGAGCGCCGCGATCTCGCGCACCACGTCATCGATGAACTGGTAGGTGATGTCCTTGTTCACGCACAGCGAGGAGTAGCCGACCTCTATGTCCGTGCGCAGCGGCGGGGCCTGGTTGGTGCAGTTGAGCTCGGCGTACGAGGCCTGCGCGGCGTTGGTGTGGCCGGGCATGTCGATCTCGGGGATCACCGTGATCCCGCGCGCCGCCGCGTACTGCACGATCTCGCTGTACTGCGCCTTGGTGTAGTAACCGCCGGGGCCGCCGCCGACCTGCGTGCTGCCGCCGTAGGTCGCGAGCCGCGGCCAGCTGTCGATCACGATCCGCCAGCCCTGGTCGTCGCTCAGGTGCAGGTGGAAGTAGTTGATCTTGTAGAGCGCCAGCTGGTCGAGATAGCGCTTGACCGTGGCGACCGGGTGGAAGTGGCGGGCCACGTCGAGCATCGCGCCACGGTGGGAGAACCGCGGGTGGTCGATGATCAGCGCACCCGGCACGCTCCACGGACCGGGTTGCGTGGTCGGGCTCTCCACGGCGGCGGGCAGCAGCTGCCGGAGCGTCTGCGCGCCGGCGAACAAGCCCTCCGAAGTGTTGGCGCGCACCACGATGGCGTTCGCCGCGACGTCGAGCTGGTAACCCTGCTGGCCGACCTGGCCAGGTGCCCCCGACAGCAGCAGCGAGATGCCGTCAGCGGGTGTGCCGACCGCGTCGGACACCGGCAGGGCGTACCCGGTCGACGGCCGCAGCACGCCCGCCAGGAAGGTGCCGACGTCCCGTGCGGCCGGGGCGGTGTAGATCTTGGTGGCGGCCGTCAGGTTGTGCGTGACGCCTGCCCTGGCCTGGACCGAGACAGGTATCGGGACGAGACTCCGCAACGGTTCCGCGGCCTGCGACTGCGCGCTCACGGAGAGCGCCGCGGTCACGGTGACGACCACGGCGAGAACCCGAGTTCTCACGACTCCTCCTCATGAGTCGAGGGGCGGCGACCCGAGGACCAGCGTGACCATCCTTCCCATCGGCCGTCAATGGTCTGAGCCAATTCGAACGTGGCTCTCCGTGCGGCGCGGCGCAGTGTCCGCAGCAGCACGGGTCCCGTCAGCACCACCAGAACCGCGGTGGTGACGGCTCGCCCGACGTCCCAGCCGAGCGAGGTGGCGAGCGTGAAAGCCGCCAGCCGCACCAGGTTCGTGCCCGCGGACGCGTCCGGGTCGAAGCTCACCGAGGTGCCCTCGCCGACCGCGAACGGCCAGAACGACAGGTTCAGCAGGAACCCGAACAGCAGTGAACTGATCACGCCGTACCCCGCCAGCAGCGCGATCTCCGCCCGGCCGCGCCACTGCGGGAGCAGGCCGGCACCGAGAGCGACCCAGGCCGCGCCGAGCATCTGGTACGGCAGCCACGGGCCGACGCCGCCGGTCAGCAGGGCCGAGGCGAACAACGTGGTGTTGCCCAGCACGAAACCGAAGCCGGGGCCGAACACCCGGCCGCCCAGCACCATCAGGAAGAAGACCGTCTCGATGCCCGCCGTGCCCGCGCCGAGCGGCCGGATCGCGGCGCCGAGCGCGGACAGCACCCCGAGCATGGCGATCGCCTTGGAGTCCATGCCCTTGTCGCTCAACTCGGCGAGGACGACCGCCAGCACCAACGGCAGCAGCAGCGCGAACGTCCACGGCGCGTCACCGCCGTGCGCGATGTCGCTGGACGGCGCGACGAACAGCGGCCAGGTGAACGCGGCCAGGCCGATCACCCCGGACACCACCAGGGCGATCGCCGACCGGCGTGGAATCGCGATCACAGCGCTGCCTCGACGTCGGCGACCGTCAGCCACGGCCCGAGGATCTTGCTGACCTGCGGGGCGAAGATCGGTGACGAGGTGACCACCTCGCGCGCCGGGCCGTCCGCGACCACCTCGCCCTCGGCCATCACGATCACCCGCGTCGCGTACTCGGCGACGAACTCGACGTCGTGCGTGGCCAGCACGATCGCACTGCCCGACTTCTTGAGCACCTCGGCGAGCGCTGCCTTCGCCGGGTGGTCGAGGCCGCGCGTCGGTTCGTCGAGCAGCAGCACGCCCGGGGCCCCGGTCAGCATCACGGCCAGCACGAGCGCGAGCCGTTGGCCCTCCGACAGGTCGCGCGGGTGCGCGTCCTGCGGCACGGAAGCCAGGCCGTCCAGCAACCTCCGGCAGGTACCGGCCGGTCGACCGGTCTCGGTGTCGGCCAGCGCGCACTCCTGCGCGACCGACTCCAGGTAGAGCAGGTCGGACGGCTGCTGAGGCACCAACGCGACGGTTGTGCGGCGTACGGCGGGCTTCGACGTCTTCGGGTCGGTGCCACCGACGGACACGGTGCCGGACGCGCGCTTGCCACTGCCCTGCACCGCCCACAGCAGCGACGACTTGCCGGAACCGTTGCGGCCCATGAGCGCGACGCGTTCCCCGGCACCGACGGCCAGCGAAACCCCTTGCACGGCCCGGACATCGCCGTACTTCACGACGACGTCCCGCGCTTCGAGCACGGTCGCGGTCGGTTCGCGGGTCTCGGTCGTGGGTTGCGGGAGTCGTGCGCGCAGGGGTGCCGCGACCCGCCGCGCGTCTCGCACGCTCACCGGTACGGGCGACCACCCGGCGACCCGCGCGAGTCTGACCACGGGTGGCGCGACCGGTGCGGCGGCCAGGATCTCACCGACGTCGCCGATCTCGCCCTGCGGCAGCAGGAGGGCCCGGTCCGCGTACTGGGCGACGCGTTCCAGGCGGTGCTCGGCGATCACGACCGTCATGCCGAGGTCGTGCACAAGCCGTTGCACGGCGGCCAGAACGTCTTCGGCGGCGCCGGGGTCGAGCGCGGAGGTCGGTTCGTCCAGGACGAGGATCCTCGGGTGGGCGGTGAGTGCCGCGCCGATCGCGACCCGTTGCTGCTGGCCGCCGCTCAGAGTCGCGAGTGGACGGTCTCGTAACGAGGCAAGGCCCAGCAGGTCAAGGGTTTCCTCGACGCGCTTGCGCATGACGTCGCCGGGCAGGCCGAGCGACTCCATCGAGTAGGCGAGCTCGTCCTCGACGTTGTCCGCGACGAAGCCCGCCATCGGGTCCTGGCCGACGAACCCGACCACGTCCGCCAGTTCGCGCGGCGGGTGCTTCGCGGTGTCACGGCCGTCCACCAGCACCCGTCCGGCCAGCGTGCCCCCGCTGAAGTGCGGGACCAGGCCGTTGATCGCGCGCAGGAACGTCGACTTGCCGGAGCCGGTGCGGCCGACGACCAGGCACAGCTCGCCCTCGGGGATCTCCACCGAGATGCCCGACAGCACCGGCTGCTCGGCGTAGGTGATCGTGACGTTCTCGAACTCGATCATGCTTCCCTCGCGATCACCATCGGTGCCAACGCCACCAACACGGCCAACGCCGGCAGCAGCGGCAGTTCCGGCGCGGTCAGCGGCACCGTCGACGGCGACAACGCCGGATCCGCCGAGAACACCAGCACCACAGCCGCCACGGCCCCGCTCAACGCCACCCCGACAGCCCTGGCGGTCCACCGGTCCGGCCGATAACGCGTGCGCGGCACCCGGCGCGCGCCGACCTTCAGGCCCGCGATCGCCAGCACACCGCCGAGCGCCAGCAGCGGCCAGCCGGAGTACGCGTCGGCGAGCAGGCCGTACATGCCGATGCAGAACCCGAAGAGCCCGGCCAGCACCAACGTTCCCGTCAACGCCCGGTCCCGCCGCGAGATACCGGCCGTGCGGCCATAGCCGCGGGAGTCCATGGAGGCGGCCAGCACCAACGACCGTTCGAGGGCGTCTTCCAGCACCGGCACCAACATCGTGCGGACCGCCCGCACACCACGTGCCGTGTCACCTCTGAGCTGACGCGCCTTCCGCACCGACCGCGCGGACGCGACCAGCTGCGGTGCCACGGTCAGCGCCACCACGACGGCCACGCTCACCTCGTACAACGCGGCGGGCAGCGAGCGGAGCAGGCGTTTGGGGTTCGCGAGGGCGTTGGCGGCACCTACGCAGCTGAGGATCGTCGCGAGCAGCAAACCCTGGTACAGCGCGAAAACCAGCCCCTCGGTGGAGACCGGGCCGCCGATTCTGATGCCCTGGGCCCAGTCCGGGAGCGGGACCTGAGGCAGCGTGAACAGGATCGTCGGGCCCGCGATGCCGCCGAGGAAGACGTGCAGCAGAACGCGCAGGCCGATGATCAGCAGGCCGAACTTGAGGAACACGCCGTAGGTTCCCGCCCACGGCGTGTTCGCCCGGCAGGTCACCACGACCACGCCCGCCACGGCCAGGATCAGGCCCAGCACCAGGGGGTTCGTCGTGCGGCTGGCGGCGGTGGCCAGGCCCAGCGCCCAAAGCCACCACGCACCGGAGTGCAGCCTCACGCGTCTTCCGCGCCGCGGCGACGTCGTGCGATCAGCAGGCCGGCCACCACGAGCGCCGCGATCAACAGGGCGCCGATCCCCGTCCATAGCCACCCGGACCCCGACTTCTCCGCAACCTGCTGCGACTTCTCTTCGACCGCCACCGACGACACAGTGGTCGAAGGCGTCGAGGAGGAAGTCGTTGCCGAAGACGACGTCGGAACCGCCGAGGAGGTGGGCGGCGCGGTAGTCGTTGTCACGGCTGGTGGTTGTTGTGCCGGCGGTTGTCGGGCCGGAGGTTGCTGCACCGGTGGCGGTTGCGGTGCGGGAGGCACGGGTGCCGGAGCCGCGGGCGGTGCGATGCCGGGCTGTTCCCCGGCGCCGAACGCCCAGCCCTCGACGGTTCCGCGAGCCGGCACGTACGTCGCCGCGCCCTGGTTGCTGTACGACCAGGAACCGCCCGGCGAGCCGTGCCAGTACGACCAGTACGCCGAAGCGGGCGAGGTGGTGACGCACCTGTCCGCGTCCGCGCCCGGCTTTCCGTTGATGCGGCACACGAAACCCTGCTGGCGCGACGCGTACGTGTAGCCGAACCCGGCCGCCGTCAGCGCCGCCACCCCGGACGTCGGACTGCCCGGCGCGCAACCTTGTTGCACGCCTCCCCCGAGGGCGCGGAAGTCCACGACGACGGTCACGCCGTCGCAGCCCGCCGCGTGCGCCGGCACCGGCACCGGCAGAAACGCGACCACCAGTGCCAGCGCGACGAAGAGCCTTTTCACGGAGTGGCGTTCGGAGCGGTGCCCGCGCCGAACGACCAGCCCTCGACGGTGCCCGGCGCCGGGTCGTAGCTGCCCGCGCCCGAGGTGCTGTAGGTGCAGGTGCCGCCGGGCGTGGCGTGCCAGTACGACCAGTACGCGCTGGTCGTGGGCATGGTGCACGGGTTCGGCAGCTTCTTGATCGTGCACACGAAACCGGGTTGGCGCGGCACGGTGGTGTACGGGAAGTTCGGCTTCAGCGCTTCGAGACCGTTGGCCGGATCGGCTGTGGTGCAAGCGGTTTCGACGCCGCCCCCGAACGCGGTGAAGTCCACGACGACCTTCACGTACGCGCAGTCAGCAGCCGACGCGGGAACGACGACGAACGAGCTCGCGGCGAGGGCGAGAACAACGAGGATCCGGCGCATCACGCACCAACCTTCCGACGACGGAAAACCACGAGCAGCACGGCACCGGCGACGACCGCGAACGAACCGAACAGCGTCAGCGGCACGGCCTGGTCCGGGCCGGTGGCGGCGAGCGGCGGATCCACCGGCGGCTCGGCGGGGCCGGCCGGGGCGGGCGCCGAGGTGACCGGCGCGGAGGTGACCGGTGCGGAGCAGACGATCGCGGGCACGCCGGCAGCAGCGGACGCCGCGGACACCTCGGCGAGGCTCACCCGAGCCAGCCCGAGCATGCCCTGCACGGTCGCGCGCAGGGTGGTTCCGGCGTCGAAACCCTTGCTGTCGAACGCGATCGCGCCGCGCTGGGCCCCAGGTGCGGCGCAACCGAGCTGCAACGTCTTCAGGAAGGCGACGGCCTTGTCCGCGGCGGCCGTCCGACCACCGGCGACCAGGGCACCGACGGCGAGGCCGGTGGTGTTGGCGTTCGTCGGCGGCACCATCGCCTGGAACCCGCCGTCGGCCTGCTGCTGCGCCACGAGCCAGTCGAGGGCCTTCGCCGACGCGGTCTTCTCCCCCGCGGCCAGCAGTGCCTGCAACACCATCGCCGTACCGTCCACATCGGACTTGCAGGCCGCCTCGCCGAACACGATCGGGAACCCGCCGTCCGGGCACTGCGCGGCGGCCTGGAACGTGACGGGCTGCGCGACGTCCTGCCCCGCGCGCTTCAGCACGATGATCGCCAGCGCCTGCGTGAACGCGTTGGTCTGGTCGAACGACGGATCGGTCCTGTCGCGGAACCGCCCGGTCGGCTCTTCCAGCGCCACCAGCCGTTTCACCAGATCCACGCCGCCGAACTCCGCCGGGTCGTCCCCGAGCGTCTGCGCGACCAGCGCGAGCTTCGTGAGGCCGCCGACGTACGACTCGGCCTCGCCGTCGCCGATGAACGTCTCCAGCTGCGGTGACGCGGCCAGCCACGCGGCGGCCTTCACCGCGGTCGACTTGCCGACGCCCGCGGCCGCCAACGCGTAGACGCCGTCGGCGGTGAGGCCGGGATCACCGGAGGAGGGGTCGTTCGGGAAGCGGAGCAGTCGATCACCCCCGCTGAACTGGCCGGCCAGCCAGGTTCCCGACGAGAGCTCGGCCGCCTGCGCCTGCGGTGCCGCCACGAGCGCGGCCGCGACGACCGCGACCAACGCGGATTTCCTGATCACTACGCCTCCCTGCCCCGCTGTTCCTCGACGGGGTTGGTGGAGCTACCGCGCGCCACGGGCAGTCGGACTTTCACCGTTGCGGGTCAGTGCCGGAGTTGCACCGGCTTCCCCCGCGGCGTGCGGATGCTGTTGTCGACTCCCGATCGTGCGGGAGGGATCAATTCGAGTCAAATGGCTGTGAGCTGGGCCATCGACTGCCACACTCGCCGGAGTGGGGGACTTCCGAGAACTGATCATGAACACCGCGGCGCGGATCGAGGCGCTGATCCCCGCGGCTCCGGCGGCGGAACTGGGCAGGCGCACCGAACGCGGGAGGCGGGACGCCTTCCCGAGCGGGTCACTCGTGCAGCAGGCGTTGCGCGACGTTGCGGGCCTGTCGGCGGAACGGCTGCTCGGCGCGCTGGAACTGGCCGTGGCCCGGCTGGACCTGACCGCGCCGCAGGAGCTCGTCGCGGAACTGAAGCCGTTGCCCGACGGCAGCGCGTTCTCGTACCTGACCTCGACCGGTCAGAGCGCGATGGCCACTCCGATGATCCTGGTGGAGGGCGTGCACCCCGGCGCGACCGGCCTGATCGTCCGGCACGTGCGGGCACTGCTCCCGGACCTCACCGACTTCACCGGCGACGAGGCGGCCATCGTCACCAAGCGCGGTGCCGCACATCTCGCGGTCGCCGTGGCCGTGTCCAGGGCGGTGCTGAACGCGCTCGGCACGCCCGCCGCGTCCGACCCGGTGGCGGCCGTCGGGATCGCGATCGGTGCCACCGCGGAGATCCTCCCGGACGTCGCCATGCCGCCCGCGTACGAACAAGCGTTGCTGGACAAGCGACGCGCGGAGTACCGCAGTGCGTCGTGGTACACGAACGCCGTGGTGTTCGACCACGAGTTCGTGCTCGTCGAGGAACTGGGCCTCACCAAAGCCGACTTCACCGCGACGGGTCTGGTGAGCGCGATCGACACCGGGTTCGCGGTCCGCACCGGCATCGCGGAGGGCCAGGTCCCCGTGTCGGTGAGCGTGCTGATGCAGGCGCCACCGCTGCCGAACGCCGAGATGTGGGACGAGATCGCGGAGATCAGCTACCGCGCGGTGCAGGGCGACGCGAAGCTCGGCCACGGCGCCACCGCACCGTGGCCGGGCGAGTTCCGGGTCCGCGTGTGTGCGACCGGCCGCGACGAGGGCGACGAGCGGTACGAACTCCTCATCTGGCCGGAGCCGCATCGGGATCCGGTGCTGCGCAAGGCGACCGACCGGGTCGGCCACCTGCTGCGCGGAGAACCCGCGCCGCCACCGCTCTCCCGTCCCGAGCGTCCGTACTGGTGGCTCGAGGACGAGCTCGAGGTGGCGGCGACCGTCACGATCATCACGAACATCGACGTCGACGACGTGGTGGACGAGTTCGAGGAGGACTCGATCGCCGTGGAGATCGGCAGCGACGTGATCGTCATCGAGGTCAACAATTATCAGGGCTCCCGGCCTGAGGTGCTGGAACGCTTGTCCCGCAACGGAAAGGCCGCCAGCCACTTCTGGACCGCGGACGCACTGACGTGCCTGTCGTTCGCCCGCGACGGTCAGGTGGTCGACGCCCGCGAGGTGCTGAACCCGGAGTGGACCAACGTCGATCCGGAGGTGGGAAAGGCGGTGGAGGGCCTGAACTTCGCTGACTGGCGGCACCGCAACGCCAAGGGGATCACGGCGGCGGTGAGGTTCACCGGTGCCGTGATCCCCGAGGACGACGTCCGCGCGGCGATCGAGGAGTTGTTCAGTAGCTGGGAAGACTGAGACTGTTCACGATCTCCGCGAAGTCGTCGCCGGGAGCACCGCCGCGTTCCTGGTTGCGCAGCGCCATGTCCTGGTTGGCCGTCACGTACGGCCGCAGGATCTCCTCGTAGCGCTGGAAGGCGGTGGCGGGGTTGCCGGGGTTGTCGCGCAGTTCGCCGGCGAGCACGTACGCGCCCACCAGCGCCATGCTGGTGCCCTGACCGGACAACGGCGAACCGCAGTAGCCCGCGTCACCGAGCAGCACGACGTTGCCGCGGGACCAGGAGTCCATCCGGATCTGGCTCATCGAGTCGAAGTGGAAGTCGGGCGCCTCCCACATGTGCTTCAGCGCGGTCGGCCACGCCCAGCCGGCGTCGGCGAACTTCTCGGCGATCAACGCGCGCTGTGCGTCGACGTCGCGGTAGTCGAAGTCCACCTCACCGTTGAAACCCATGTAGACGCGGCATTCCGCGTTCGCGCGGGCGCTCATGATGCCGCCACCGACGATTTCACCCTGCTGGAAGGTCTGCCAGTGGTCCAGGCCGAGGAAGTTCGGCGCGGTGAAGACGGCCAGGTTCATGCCCAGGTTGGTGATGAACCGCTGCTCCGGCCCGAAGGCGAGCCGGCGGACGTTGGAGTGCAGGCCGTCCGCGCCGACGATGATGTCGAAGTCGCGGGGCGCCGCCTTCTCGAACGTCACGCGGGTGCCGTCGATCGAGGTGATCGTGTCGTCGAACAGGTACTCCACGCCCTCGGCCGCGTCGAACAGCATGTTCGCGAGGTCGTCGCGCAGGAGCTCGACGTCGGGGCTCGCGAGGTCGCCGCCGCTGAGGGTGTGCGTCGTGGAGCTGAACAGCTCGTTGCCGTCCGCGTCGACCATGCTCATGCCGCGCATGTTCGTGTCGAACGACCGCAGCTGGTCGCCGAGGCCCATCCGCTCGACGACCTCCAACGCGGGACCGCGCACGTCGATGGCCTGGCCGCCGGGCCGCAGGCCGCGTGCCCGCTCGACCACGGTGACGCTGAAACCGTAGCGGCGCAGCCAGTACGCGAGTGCGGGACCGCCGATGCTGGCGCCGGAGATCAGGACGTTCGTCATGGTGTTGCCCCCTGTGAGTCGGTGTTGCTCACAAGGTGCCGACCAGCACTGACCGTCCGCTGTCCAACGGCTGTCAGCCCCGTTCAGGGTTTGACAGTCAGGGTTTGACAGCGACCCCCGCGAACGGGACCTCGTTGATCTCCGGGTTCGCCGCGAAGTCGCCCGCACCGTCCGGCCGCCACGCCGGGCAGCCGACGAGCCCCGGCTCGACCAGCTCGAACCCGCCGAAGAACGCCAGCACCTCGTCGTGCGTGCGCGGGAAGGCCTGGTTCTGGGAGCTCTTGGTGTTGTAGGCCTGCACGGCCTCGTCCATGCCGGCGGGCTTGGCCTCGGCCGAC
This sequence comes from Lentzea kentuckyensis, assembly GCF_002150765.1. GTDB lineage: Bacteria > Actinomycetota > Actinomycetes > Mycobacteriales > Pseudonocardiaceae > Lentzea > Lentzea kentuckyensis. The sequence continues at coordinate 49,851 of NZ_MUYM01000004.1, read as the reverse complement.
GCGTGTGACAACGCGAGGAAACTGCCGGGCGCCAGCCGGTCGCGGTACTGGCCGACGACCGCCGCCGGTTCCCAGTCGTCCGGAACGAAGTGCAGCACCAGCAACATGAACAGGCCGACCGGCTGGTCGAAGTCGAGGAGCTTGCGGGTCGGGTCGGCGTTGAAGATCGCGTCCAGGTCGCGCAGATCGGCCTGCACCACGGCGGTGTTGCCGTTGCCGGCCAGGATCAGCTCGCTGTGCGCGACCGCCACCGGATCCCGGTCGACGTAGACGACCCGGCAGTCGGGGGCCTCCGCCTGCACGATCTCGTGCAGGTTGCCCACGGTGGGGATGCCGGAGCCGATGTCGAGGAACTGCCGCACGCCCTGCTGGACCATGTGCAGCGCGGCCCTGCGCAGGAACGACCTGTTGAGCCGCGCGGCGTCACGGACGCCGGGCATGATCTGCAGGATCTTCTCGGCCAGCATGCGGTCCGGGGCGAAGTTGTGACCGCCACCGAGCCAGTAGTCGTACACCCGTGCCGGTGACGGCACCGTCGTGTCTACACCTGGTGGAACCCAACCGAGGTCGTTGCTCACCGACTGAGCGTACTTGTGTACGCCATACCTGCCGATGTGTGCGGCAGATCGGCCGAACGGATGAGCATCCAATCGTGTGTATCTGCTCGCCACCACTGGCGCGATGGCTCTAGGTTGTTCGGGGTCGCGAGAGGGTGGTGTGATGCCGAGCGTCACGACGGTGCCGGGCCGATGGCCTCTCATCGGTCATACCGTCACCCTGCTCAGGTCGCCGGTCGAGTTCCTGTCCTCGTTATCCGCCAAGGGCGACGTGGTCAGAGTCTTCCTCGGTCCCCTACCGGTGCACCTGGTCACGACACCCGAGCTGGCGACGAAGCTGCTCACGTCGGACAAGTTCGACAAGGGCATCGTCTTCGACAAGATGCGCCCGTTGTTCGGCAACGGGCTCGCCACCTCGAACGGCGCGTTCAACCAGCGGCAGCGCCGGATGATGTTGCCCGCGTTCAGCCGCAACAGAGTCTCGACCTACGCCGAGACCGTGATCACCACGCTGGCGACCGAACTGCGCGACTCGTGGCACGACGGTCAGCGGCTCGAGTTCGACGAGGTCATGCAGGACTTCGTGATGACCGTCGCCGGTCGCACGCTGTTCTCCGCCGACCTCGGTCCCGAGGTGCTGGCCGAGATCAAGCACTCCATCCCGATCATGCTCCAGCACGTGCTGGTGCGCGCGTTCTCGCCTGGCTTCGTGGAAAAGCTGCCGATCAGGGCGAACCGCGAGTTCGACGAGGCCGCCGCCCGGCTGCGCAGGATCATTCCCGAGGTCGTCGTCGGGGCCAGGGAGGGCGGCGCCGACCACGGTGACCTGCTCTCCGCACTGCTCGCCGCGCGGGACGCGGACACCGGCGAGGCGATGACCGACGAGCAGATCCACGACGAGGTCGTCACGATCCTCACCACCGGCGCGGAGACGACGGCGGTGGCGCTGGCCTGGTTCTTCCACGAGGTCGGCACGCGACCCGAGGTGCGCCGGCGGTTCCACGCCGAGGTCGACGCCGTGCTGGGCGATCGGCCGGCGACGTTCGAGGACGTGGCGAAGCTCGAGTACACCGGCCGGATCATCAACGAGGTGCTGCGGCGCACCCCGCCGATCATCCTGATGCGCCGGGCCCGTGAGGACGTCGAGATCGGTGGCGTGCTCATCGAGAAGGGCTCCGAGATCGCGGTCTCGCAGCACACGCTGCACCGCGATCCGCGCTGGTTCCCGGATCCCGACGGGTTCGACCCGGACCGTTGGGAGCCTGCCAGAGCGGCCGAGGTGCCGAAGGGCGCCTTCATCCCGTTCGGCGGCGGCTCGCGGTTCTGCCCTGGACATTTCCTCGCCCACACGGAGATCGCGATCGCGGCCGCGACGATCGCCACCCGGTGGGATCTCGTTCCCGTTGCGGGACAACGCGTCTACGCCCAGGTGAAGGCGACCATGCAGCCGAACCAGCTGCCGTTGGTCGCCACCCGAAGGAAGCCGACACAGAGAAGGCCCCAAGCGTGAAACTGCTCCCCGTTCTCGCCGCCGTGCTGGCGATGACGTCCCTGACGCCTGCCGCCCACGCCTCCGGTGTCGCGTGTTCGATGGCCACACTCCCGGTTTCCGGTCCCACAACGGGAACCGCCACGGTCTCCGGTCAGCTCTGCACGCCGACAGGTGTGAACCCGTCCTCGATCCAGCTGCTGGTGCACGGCGGCACGTACAACCGCGCGTACTGGGACCTGCCGGGTGTGCCGGAGTCCTACTCGTACCAGCGGAACATGGCGCGCGAAGGCCGTGCGACGTTCGCCGTCGACCGGCTCGGCACCGGTGCCTCGACGCACCCGCTGAGCCTGCCGATGCTGATTTCCGCTGAGGCACGGTCGTTGCACGAGGTGGTGCAGCACCTGCGCGCCGGACACGTCGGCGGCACCGCCTACCAGAAGGTCGTGATCGTCGGACACTCCGTCGGGTCGGGCATCGTGGCGATGGAGGCCGCGACCTACCACGACGTGGACGGCGTCGTGCTGTCCGGCATGACGCACATGCCGGCCGTGCCGGTGCTCACTCTCGGTGCGGCACTGGGACTTCAGCCGGTGTTCCTCGACAACGTCCTCGCCGCGCTCGGCAGCGACCCGCTGTACTTCACGACGCGGCCGGGTGCGCGGGCCGGGTTGTTCTACGCGATGGACGACGCCGAGCAGCTCGTGTTGAACGCGGACGAGGCGACCAAGGACCAGGTTTCCGTGCCGGGCATGGGAACCGTGGCCGTGTTCGGCATCGTGCTGCCGACGACGTACGGGATCGACGTGCCGGTGTTCCAGGCGGTCGGCACGAACGACGTGTTGTTCTGCGGCCTGCTGGCGTTGCGCGACTGCTCGAACGCCGCGGCGTTGCGCGCCCAGGAAGCGTTGTACTACCGGCCGGAAGCGCAGCTGGAGACCTACGTCCTGCCCGGTGCAGGGCATTCCCTCGCCCTGCACCGCAACGCCGAGGACTACCGCGACGCGACCCGCGCGTGGCTCAGCTCGAAGTTCGGGATGTGAGCCGGTAGGCGGACGTGCCGAGGCCGGAGGGACCCTGGTGGAACACCGGGATCGGTCCGGCCTCATCGTAACGGCTGGTTTCCCGGTGCCAGTGGATGATTCCGGCGATCCAGTCCTTCAGTTCGTCGGCGTACCGGGTGAGCGCGGAGTTCGGTGGCAGCTCGTCGACCGACCTGACGAACTGGTCCAGGCGGGCGTCCATCAACGCGTAGGTGATCTCGAAAGCGCGGGACTGTGAGACGCCGAGGAAGTTCTCGACGACGCGGACCATGTTGTGCACCTCGCCCTCGTGCTGAATCTCCTTGGCGTACGAGAACACGTCGTTGAGCATCGTGCAGTAATCCATGGCCGACCGTTCCATGGTCTGCACGACCCGCGTTTCCCACAGCTCCGGCGGCACGGTCGCGGAATGCGAGAAACGGCTGAGCGAGGTCGTGAGTTCCGAACCGAACGTGCTGCGCCGCATTTCCACGTAGTCGATCGGGTCCGGGATGCGGTTGAAGTGCATGTTGATCACTTCCCACACCCACGCGTCGAGCATCGCGTCGACGGTGTCCCGGAACGTGGCACGGAACTCGGGGGTCATCGGCGCCGCGGTCCGTTGCCACAGATCGGCCAGTGAAAGCTCCATGGCGTTGGCTGGAACGACGGTCTGCACGAGGTCGAGCGGCATGCAGGCCTTGAGCCGGGCCGTCTGCGTCTTCACGCCGAGGAGGTTGCGGGTCTGGCCGAACCAGAGCGGGTAGACGTCGTCGGCGTACGTGCCCCAGGTGAGCCAGCAGCCGGACAGGAACAGTTCCTGCGGCGTCGCGTCCGGGTCGATGCCGGCCGAGCACAGCGGGAAGTCGAAGCCCCGCACCTTGCGCTCGTCCCAGACGCCCTCGCTGGTCATGCCCTGTTCGACCGCCCACGCGACGACCTGCTCCCTGGCCTGGTCGAGGTGCGGCGAGAGGGTCAGCGTGAACGGGACCTCGAACGACGGCAGTGTGTACGGCTCGACCCGTTTGGGCGTGCTGGTGAACTGGCTCAGCCGTTGCGGCATGGTCTTGGCGTACGAGCCGAGGATCGACCCGGTTCTGACGTTCTGGTTCATGTACCGCGACGACCGCAGGTGCCACTCGTGCCCGCCGGCCTGCCAGTCCTGCAGGCCCTTCACGTAGCCCAGGACGGCCGCGCGTCCGATGGGGTCGACGGCGTGCTCGTCGAGCAGGATCGGGACCTCCGTGAGGGCCGTGTGCTCGAACTGGTGCAGCCGGGACGTGAGGAGGTCGTTGACGGCCTCCGCGGCTTCCTGGGTGGGGATGTCGAGGAACGTCTCGAACACCAGCACGCTGTTCGACAGCTCGCCCTCGTCGAGCACCTCGCGTTCGTAGGAGAACAGGTCGTTGCGCAGGTGCACGGCGTCCGAGAACGTGTCGCGCAGGACCCCGATCGGCCTGGTGAGAGCGATTCGTCCGGGCACTTCGAGGCCCACCGCGTGCTCGACCAGGTTCGCCGACCAGGGCGCGCCACCGACCTTGCGGCGCATCTCGACGTACTCGATGGGGTTGGCCAGCCGTTCCGCGCTGATGTTCCGCAGCTCCCACATCGACTCGTCGAGCAGGTGCTTGGTGTTGGCGGCGAACCGCTCGCGCCAGCCCTGCGAGTGACTGCCGACCGTGCGGCGCCAGAGGTCCGCGAGACCCTTCTCGACGGGGTTCGTCGGGGTCTCGGCGATCCGGCCGTTGACCGGCATGAACAACGGCAGCCGGTCGAGGTACCGCTGCGCGCCCTCGATGTCCGGGTTGCGCTTGTAGAGCTCGACGAAGTGGTCGTCGAAGTAGAAGACCCACACGTACCAGTCGGTGATGAGGTCGAGCGTCTCACCGTCGCAGTCGGGATGTGTGTACGCGCAGAGCAGCGCGTAGTCGTGCGACTCGAGGTCGTCGTCGGTCCAGATCACCGTGCCGTGCTGCGGTACGTCGATCATGTCCATCTCGTGCGCCCAGGCCCGCGTGTGGACGCGGGCGCGCTCGAGGTTCGGGTTCAGCCGGGCCGGATAAGGCGTGTAGAACTCCGGCAACTGGAACGGCTGCATGTGACCTCCGTGCGTTGGACATGATCGCGATGCACGCAACCAGTCCGACGCGAGGCCGCGCCAGATGGTGGAACCTTGATCCACACTTTTGTAGTGCGGTGTCGCCCGTTCAGCCCAGCAGGTCTCGACAGGCAGGCACTCAGCGCACCAGCGACTGCGCGCTCAGCTTCACCGCGAAGGGGAACTGCAGCTCGATGATCTCTTCGCCGTCCGAACGGGCCTGCTCGACGTACACGCCGTTCTCCAGGTGCAGGCAGCGCAGCCAGGGACTGTCGTAGTCGATCATCCAGTAGTTCTCGCAGCCGACTTCCTGGAACTTCGCCCGCTTGAGCTCCAGATCCACGTGCCGCGTGCGGGGCGACAGGACCTCGACCGCCAGCACGGGCGGTCCCATGAGCGCCTGCTTCGTGAACTGCTCGCGCCGGCCCACCACCAGGTCCGGGATGAACACCGTGTCGTCGGCGAGCACCACGTCGACCGGAGCGGGGAGGACCTCCAGCTCCGGCGGGCAGACAGCCGTCAGCGCCACCAGCAGTCGCGCGACGACCCGCTGGTGCACGGGGCGGGGTGAGGGGCTCATGACCAACACCCCGTCGACGAGTTCGAAACGGTGCCCATCATCAGGCATCGCCTCCAGGTCCGCCCACGTCAATGGCCTGCCGTGGGGAAACGTCGGGACACCACCCATGGTGCGTTCCACCCCCGTGTCGAGGCCACTGTCCGCCGGACGGATCCCGGCGATGCCATTAGACAAGACTGGTCCGATTCGCACGACTCACAAGCCCCTTTTGGCCGACCTCACACCACTGCGCGCACACGTCTCCGTCACGCCCGCCTCGCTGGGTGAGCGTCGAGTGGTCCTGCCGTGGAAGGCGCCACCCGGACGGAGCAGCCTTTTGGTTGCAATCGAACAACTGGCTAATTTTTGATCAATTTTCGGGCGATTTTCGGTAACGCCATCGCCCCTGCCAATTGTCCGCGAATGCGACCCTAACGGAATCTTACGAGCCCGCCAAGCACTCTGTTGGAGCAATACCTCGCGGAAGGCCGTGTGATCGTGGTGGGGACGATGTGTGGACGCTCTCCAACACCCTCGGTGGCACCACCACCGAGGGGAGCCGGGAATGCGCAGCACCAAGGACAAGGTCGCTCAATACGCGGCGTTCGCGTTGATCGCGGGAGTTGCTACGACGCTGGTTCTGCTGGCGCTGTGGCTCTAGCGAGAATCCGCTTCGCGACTGCCACCGCCCTGGGCTGACGCAAGCGCTCGGCGGCCTGGACCGCCTCCTCGCCGTAGCGGACGGCGGTCTCCCGGTCGCCGAGCGCCAAATGCAGCCGGCACAGCTGGCCGAGCACGCGGTCGCCCATCCACAGACGCCTGGCCTTCTTGATCGCCTCCAGACTCCATTCGCCGTACCGCACGGCCTCGGTCAACCGTCCTTCCAGCTCCGCGCGGATGGCGAGCACCAGGGCCAGCTCCAGTTCACCGGCGTGGTCCTCGATCTCGTCCATGGCCCTGAGCGCCTCGTCGTCACCGGCCACTCCCAGGCCTTCCCGGCAAAGGTCCACTGCCGCGCGCGTCAACTCCAGCGCCTTGCCCGGCATGCCGAACTCAAGTACCGCGTAGGCGAAGTCGGACCGCGAGAGCAATTCGTTGCGCCAGTCCCCGTACTCCTGGAACGCCAGCAGGGATCGTTCCAGGTACTCGACACACTCGTCGTCGTTGAACAAGTAGAAGTGGGTATAACCGAGGTCCTGCAACACCATTGCGGCGCGCCAGATGTCGCCGTGCTCTTCGAGCAACGACAGCGCTGCCTCGACGTGCGCCAATGCTTCGTCGTTCTGGCCCCGGAGCACGTACACGAGGCTGAGGTTGTGCAGCGCGCTCGCCTCACCCGTCGGCGCTCCCGCGGCCCGCATCAGCTTCAACCCTCGTTCGAAGTACTCCTGCGCCTTGTCGAGCTGATTGGTTTCCCGCGCGATGATGCCGAGCAACGCCAGTACGGACGCTTCCCCGCGCAGATCGCCGATCTGGCGCATCAGTTCCAACGACTCGTACAGGTGATCAAGCGGCTTCGCGTCCTGCCGCGCCATGTAGGCCGATCCGAGGCCCCTCAACGCCTCCGCGCGGGCTTTCAGGTCGCCGAGCTGGCGTGCGGCGGCGAGCGCGACGTTCTGCAGCTCGATCCGTTCGCGGCCATAGCCCAGCAGGAAGTTCGCCATGTGGTGCGGCACCTGCCAAGCGTGCGCGTAATGGCCGCGGTAGGCCGCCAGATACACGGATGCCCTGAGGTTCAAGCGCTCTGCGTCGAGCCATTGCGCCGCGTCCCGGACGGTCGTGAGCGGCGGCGGGTCGAACGGGAGGTACCGCAGGACGGAGTGGATCTGCGGGCGGCCTGGGGACATCCGGAACTCCGCAAGGCTCGCCATGTGCAGGTAGTAGTCGAGGATGCGCAGCACCACCTCCTCGGTTTCCTCCTGTTCCACACTGGCTTTCGCGTGGTCGGCCAGCAGGTCGTGGAACCGGTAGCGGCCGTTCTCCTTCTGCTGCACCAGATGCACGTCGAGCAGCTCGTCCAGCAGCCGTTCGGCGTCCGCCCGCGTCGAGCCGATCACCGCGGCCGCGAGGTAGGCGTCCCAGTCCTCGCCGGTGTGCAGGCCGAGCCGCCGGAACAGGCGCTGCTGCTCGGGCGTGAGTTGCTGGTACGACAGGGCGAACGCGCCGGCGACGCTGCGTTCGCCCGCGGTCAGCTCGGTCAGCCGGTGCTCGGTGAGCCGCCGGATGACGTCCTGCGTGGACCACGCGGGCCTGGTGCGCCAGCGGGCACCGACGATCCGCACCGCGAGCGGCAGGTAACCGCAGAGCCGGACGATCTCGCGGGAGCCGTCGAGATCGGCTCTCCGTCCCACGATGCTCGCGAGCAGGCTCAGCGAGTCCTCTTCGGACAGAACGTCGAGCGAGATCGTGTACGCGGCGTCCAGGTCCACGAGCCTGCGCCTGCTGGTGACCAGGACCAGACCCGTTCCAGGCAGCAGCGGACGGACCTGCGCGGCGCTGCCGGCGTTGTCGAGCACCACGAGTGCCTTGCGGTGGGCCATTTCCGCGCGCCACCGCGCCGCGCGGGCGTCGAGGCCGTCCGGGATGTCGTGGGCGGGCACGCCGAGGGCGGTCAGCAACGCCAGCAGGGCGTCCGCCGGGGTGCGCGGTTCGACGCCCTCGGTGTAGGAGTGCAGGTCGACGAACAGCTGCGCGTCCGGGAACTTCTCGGCGAGCCGGTGCGCCGCGCGAACCGCGAGCGTGGTCTTGCCGATGCCCGCCATGCCGTCGATCGCGGTGATCGCGACGCAGCCGGACGGCACGGCGGCGAGGATCTCGCCGAGGTCGTCGGCGCGGCCGGCGAAGTCGGGGATGTCGCCAGGCAGGTCGTTGCGGGTCCGCGGCCGGTTGTCGGCCGTGAGCACCTGCTGGTGGGCCTGTTGCAGGTCCTTGCCGGGGTCGAGGCCGAGCTCCTCGGCGAGCCGGGTGCGGATGTCGTCGTAGGCCCGCAGCGCCTCGGTCTGCCGGTCGCAGCGGTGCAGCGCAATGATCAGCTGGGCCCACATCCGTTCCCTGGTGGGGTGCTGACGGGTGAGCGTGCGCAGTTCGGGGACCAGTTGCTCGTGCCTGCCGTCGCGCAGGTCGTGCTCGATCCGCGCTTCCAGCGTCGCGAGGTGCTTCTCGGTCAACGCGGGCAGGTGGTCGCGTTCGAGGGCGTCGCTGCCGATGTCGGCGAACGGCCGGCCGCGCCACAACGCGAGCGCCTCCCGCGGTTCCAGCTGGTCGAACCGGTGGACGTCGACCTCTTCCGGCCGCACGTCCAGCAGGTAGCCACCGGGCCTGGTCTGCACGAGCGTTGCGTCGCCGAGGTCCTCGCGGAGCCGGCCGACGGTGGTCTGCAGGGCGTTGCGCGAACCGCCGACCAGCTCGACCAGTTCGTCGACGCCGACCACCTGGCCGGGCCGCAGCAACAGCGCGGCGAGCACCACCCGCCGCTTGCCGGGCGGGACGTGGACGTGGCGCCCGTCGAGCACCACGTCCAACGGCCCGAGCAGGCCGAACGATCTCACTGCCACTGACCCCAGTGCACCATCTCGTCGAACCGCAAACGCTTGCGGGTCCGCGGCGAGGCGCCCTCGGAAATGCCGTCCTCCGCGGGGTGCCCGATCGCGATCATGCCGATCGGCACGTACTTGTCCGGCACGCCGAACTCCGCGCGCAGCGCCGGCCACTCCTCCTTGCTGGTACCGAAGAACACCGCGCCGAGGCCCTCGTCGACGGCGGTCTGCAGGATCAGCAACGCGGCCATGCCGGTGTCGATGTCCCAGTACGGGACCGGCCAGTGGTCCTCGCTGCGGTCCGTCCAGCCCTTGTCGGCCTGGGCGTACCGGTCGAGGTAGACCTCCTTGGCCGAGAACGGGATGACGACGACGGGTGCCTTCTTGGTCTCCTCCCCGGCCCACCACTCGAACTTCTCGGCGAGCCGCTTCAGCTGCTCGCCCTGCAGCACCAGGAAACCCTGGCCCTGCGAGAACCCGGCGGACGGACCACGCACGGCGTTGCGCATGATCCGCTGGATGCTCTCGTCGCTGACGGGCTCGCTGGTGAACTTGCGCACCATGCGGCGGCGCCGGACGACGTCCTGGAACTCCATGTCGACCTCCCCCAAGAGACAGGGTTTGACTTTTCGCCTCACGAGCGCCCTTCTCGTGAGGCGAAAAGTCACCAAGTCCTGTTTATTTTCCCAAAAGCACCGTATCAGCGCCCCAGTCTTCCCACCTGGGCCGCCACACCGGCCCTGGACCGCACCTCCAGCTTCGCGAAGATCCGCGACAGGTGACCTTCGACGGTCTTCTCGGCCATCCGGAGCTGCCGGGCGACCTGGCGGTTCGTCAGGCCCTCGCCGACGAGCCCGGCGACCTGGCGTTCGCGGGAGGTCAGCGTGTCGAGCCCGTCCTGGGCCGGCATCGGCGCACCACAGGCGGCGAACAACCCTTGTGCGCGGCGGAGTTCGGCCTCGCCCTCCGCGCGCGAGCCGAGCGCGACGCTCCTCGCCAGCCGCGCTCGTCCCTCCTCCAGCCGCTGGCCTGCCTGCTCGAAGTGGTGGACGGCGCGCGCGGCCCGTTGCCCGGCCTCCGCGTGCTCGCCGAGCGCCTGGTGCACCTGGGCCCAGGCGAGTTCCGCGAACCCGTGGCAGCCAGCCAGCCCCGCCAGGTCAGCCGCCTCGGACGCGTGCTCGGCCCATTCGGCGGAACCCGTTGCCTGCACAAGAAGTTCGTACATCTCGGCGCGGTAGACCGCCGGGACCTTCGGCAGTTCCGCGCCGCCACCGGCGGAGAGGATCTCGGCCGCCGCCGCGTCCTTCTCCCCCGCCGCGAGCAGCGCGTGACCGACCCGCAGCCGGGCGATCGTCGGGTGCCAGCCCTCGATCGCGCGGGCCACGTCGACGGCCCGGCGCGCCACCTCCAGCCCGGTCACGTGGTCGCCCCGCAACGTGAGCAGCCACGAGTGCACGGACAGCGTGAGGGCATGCAAGTCCTTGCTGCCGCTGAGGAACGCCGCCTCGGCCGCTTCCGCCGCACCTTCACATGCTTCGTCCAGGCACCCCAGCCAGCGCAGCGCGTTCGCCACGCCGAGCAGGAGGTTGCCGAGGACGTGGTGCTGGCCGGTGCAACGGGCGACCGCGAGCGCGCGTTCGTAATGCCTCAGCGAGTCCTGGTACCGGCCGAGCCGCAGTTCGCTCCACGCCAGCCAGACCACGGATTCCAGTCTGCGCGCCACGTCCTGGTCCGTCGCACCGTCCACAGCGGACGCGGCGAACGCCAGCCGGGACACGTCGCCGTCCGACAGCGAGGCCACCGCCGCCGCGCCCGCTTCCAGGACCGCGTCATCTTGTGCTCGCGCGATCTCCCGCACGTCCGCCAGCAGTTCCGCGATCGTGTCCGCCGATTCCATGACCTGCAGCAGCGACACGGCCAGCACCAGCTTCAGCACCGCGTTGTCCCGCACGGATTCCAGCTCTCGCGCCGCCAGCGCCCTGACCTCGGCGTGCCGGCCGAGCGCGCGTTCGACGTGGGCGCAGAAGGCCACGACGTCGACCCGCTGCGGGTGGTCCTTGGGCAGGGCGTTCAACAGGTCGTGCAACGCGGCGCGGCTGTCGTTGAGGCGTCCGGACAGGCCGAGTGCGCGGGCTTGTCCCCAGCGCAGTTCCCACTCGTCGCCGGTGCTCAGCGACAACGCCGTCGCGTACCACTGGGCGGCGGTCGCCGGAGCCTTGTGCATCACCGAGTGCGCGGCGGCGGCCAGGACGCCGACGGCGTGCCGATCTCCCGGTGTCGCGGCCAGTTCGACGTGATGGGCGCGGGCTTCCGCCGGCGCGCCAAGGCGTTCGAGCACTTCGGCGGCTCTGCTGTGGGCCTTGTGTCTGGTGGCGACCGGGGCCGAGTGGTAGGCGGCGGTGCGGACGGTCGGGTGCCGGAAGCGGTAGGCGCGCTGGTCGTGCCTGATCAGGTCGGCGGTGATGAGGTCGTCGAGCGCTGTGCGGGCGTCATCGACGTCTTGATCGGCGATCTCGGCGACGACCGAGGCCTCGAACTGGTCCCCCAGCACCGCCGCGACCTGCAACAACCTGGCGGTCTGCGGCGCCAGGACGGACATCTCGCCGCGCAACGCCGCCTGCAGCGCCTCCGAGCCACCGGCGAGCGTCTCCAGGTAGAACGGGTTGCCTCCGCTCTCGTCGTACAACTGCTGTGTGACGGGTGTTCCGAGCAGTTCTCCGGCTTCTTGTCGCGTCAGCGGACCGAGTTCGACGACCGGCAGCCAGTCGATCCGCAGCTGCCGCGGCCGGAACCCGCAGGCGATCTTCGTGCCCGGTGGCCGGTGCCGCACCAGGTGGTGCAGCAGGTCGAGTGACGCCGCGTCGGCCCAGTGCAGGTCGTCGAGCACCAGCAGGACGTCACCGAGGTCGTGCAGCAACGACCTGATCTCGCGGTGCAACGAGTGCCGTCCGGCGGCGGTGAGGTCGGCGCTGAGGTCCAGCGTCCAGTGCTCGCCGAGCGCGTCCACGAACACGCCGAACGGGATGCTGCGCTCGAACTCGCCGATCCGCCCGGAGAGCACGCGCGGGTGGCGGCCGGCGAGGGCGCCGAGCAACGTGGACTTGCCCATGCCCGGATCACCGGCCAGGGCCACGGCGCCGTTGTCCAGGTGCCGGGTGAGCTGCTGCCATTCGCGGTCGCGGCCGACCCGAGGGGTTTCCCTCGTTGTGGTCGCGATCGGGTCGCTGACAATCTGAGCCGTCACGGGCCGCAGCCTGCCGACGGCGTGCATCGTTTCCGCACCGTCGGCGCATTTGTGCTGCTAGTTTCGGTTTTGTGCGATTTAGCGTGCTAGGGCCGCTCGACGTCTCCGGTTGCGAGGTTGTCGGCCCGCGCAAGCGCAAGATCCTCGCCACGCTGCTGCTCAACGCCGGCCGCGTGGTGAGCGTCGACCAGCTCACCGCCGCCGTGTGGGATGCCGACCCGCCCGCGACCGCCGCCCGGCAGATCCGCAACACGACCACGTCGTTGCGCCGTGATCTGGTCGCGGCGGGTGCTTCGGACGGGGTGATCGCTGCCGCCGAACCCGGTTTCGTGCTCGACCTGACGGGGTGCTGGTTCGACCTGGCGGAGTTCGATCGGCTGGTGTCCGCCGACGTCGGTGCGGCGCTGGCGTTGTGGCGCGGTCCGGCGTTGGACGGGCTGGGCAGTGCGGCGCTGGTCCCCGCCGCCCAGGCGTTGGACGAGCGACGGCTCTCGGCTCTGGAGCAACGGATCGGCGAGGACCTCGACCTCGGTCTCGACGTGCTGGAAGAGGTGCGCGCGCTCGTTTCGTCGCACCCGTACCGCGAGCCTCTCGTCGCACTGCTGATGCGGTCCTACTACCTGGCCGGGCGTCAGGCCGACGCTCTGGCCGCCTTTCAGACTTTGCGCGACCTGCTGGACGCCGAGCTGGGTGTCGTTCCCTCGCCGGCCGTTCGGTCGCTCCACGAACAGATCCTGCGCCACGACCTGGACCCCGGGGTTTCCGGACCGCGCCAGCTACCTCCCGCAGTGGTCCTTTGTGGACGGACGGCACTGGTCGCCGAGGTGGTCTCCTCACTGCCGGTGGTGGTGCTGACCGGGCAGGGCGGTGTCGGGAAGTCCGCGCTGGCCGTGCGGGTGGCGCACGATCTGGCGGCCAGGTACCCAGGTGGTCAGCTGTACGCCAAGCTCCAGGGGACGTCCGCTTTCGAGGTGCTCGGCCGGTTCCTACGCGCGCTGGGCGTGCCACCGGCGGAGGTGCCCGCGTCCGAGGACGAACGGGCTGCCGAATACCGCTCCCTGCTGGCGTCGCGGCGGGTGCTGGTCGTGCTGGACGACGCCGTGGACGAGCGCCAGGTCCGGCCGCTTCTTCCGGGCTATCCGGGTTCGGCGTTGCTGGTGACGTCGCGCCGTTCCCTGGCCGCACTGCGCGAGGCTCGGCACATCGTCGTTCCGCTGCTCTCCCTGGACGACGCGACGGCGATGCTGGGTGCGTCGGACGAGCCGGCCAGGTCGCTCGCGGTGCTCTGCGGACGGCTGCCGCTGGCGTTGAGCGTGATGGCGGCCCGGCTCACCCGCCCGGACATGACGCCGGCCCGGTTGCTGACACGGCTCGCGGGGCAACGCGCCCTGCTCGACGAGCTGGCGGTCGGTGATCTCGACGTGCGCGGCAGCATCGCGCTGAGCTACCGCGCCCTGTCCCCCGCCGCCGCGGTGGCGTTCCGCCGGCTCGGGTTGCTGGGCGGCGTGACCATGCCGGCGTGGGTGCTGGCCGCGTTCGCCGACCAGCCGTGGGAGGCGGGCGAGCGCCTGCTGGACGACCTGCTGTCGTGCCACCTCGCCGAGCCCGCGGGGGTCGACGAGGCCGGTCAGACCCGGTTCTTCCTGCACGACCTGGTGCACGAGTTCGCCTCCGAGCTCGTGGTTCAGGAGCCGGTGGCCGAGCAGCGCGGTGCCGTGACGCGGCTGGTCCACGGACTGCTGGCGCTGGCCGCCACCGCCGATGACCGCCTCGGCCACGGCGCCGTGCTCTCCCACGCCCTCGTCGCGGGCGACGCACCGCCGGCCCTGGAGGTGGCGAGCGCCCGTCCGTTCGACTGGTTCGAGGCGGAACGCGAGGTCCTGGTCTCGACGATCCGGCGCGCGGCCTCCCTCTCACTGGCCGACGAGGCCTCCGAACTGGCCGTGCGCGCCCGCGCGTTCTTCTCGGTGCGCCAGTACTTCACCGAGGGCGAGGCCGTCACCCGAGCCGTGATCGACTGCCTGCCCGGCCCCGACCCGCGCAAACTCGTGAACATCCGCGCGCTGTTCGCCCTGTACACCCAGCAGGACCGCAACCTGGAACTCCCCGCCCTCGCCGCCGAGGTGCAGGCCATCGCGGCCCAGGTGGGCAACCCGCTCGACATCGCCGAGGCGCGCTGGCAGGTGGCCGCGACCGCCGCCCGGTTCGGTCAGTTGCACGAGGCGGTCGCTTCGTTTCGGGAGTGTGCGGCGGAGTTCGCTTCGTGCGGGACTCCCGTGCACGACGCGCTGACGCGGTGGGGCCTCGGGATCGCTTTGGCTGATCTGGGGTCTCCCGAGGCTTCGGTGGTGTTGAAGACGTTCCTGGGCGACCCGCCGTCGCGGCTCACGTCGATGGGATTGAAGGAGTACGCGGAGCTGCTGATCGACGCCGGCCGGCCCGAGGAGGCGCTGGAGACGCTGGCGGTGGCTCGCTCGGCGATCTTGGAGATGGACGACCGGCCCGGGCTCGCGCACCTCGACTTGGCGCACGGCTACGCGGACTTCGTTGCCGGGCGGGCTGACCTGGCGGTTTCGCGGCTTCGTGCCGGGCTGGCCGTGTTGCGCGAGCACCGGGATCCGCAGGGCACGGCCGCGGCGTTGCGCCGGCTCGGGGATGTGACCGGGGAGCGCGCGCTGTGGGAGGAGGCGGCGGGGATCTTCCGGCGGATCTCGCTGCCGTTGGAGCTGATGCGGACGCTGGTGCGGCTGGGCGACCCCGAGGGTGAGCGGCTGCTCGCGGAACTGGGGCTGCCCCGGGCGTGCTTGCGCAGGGGTACCCCCGAGCCGCCAAGGCCCGGACAAAGTCGTTTCTGCTGGTAGGCGTCTGCAAGTACTACCAACTCTTGATCAAATCGCCGCCAACTACACCCAACATGTTCGCCAGTTGCCGAACATGGCTGAGCCGGGCGCTGGGATCGACGAGGCCAGTTGGTAGTAGCAAAGTGCTTGTTGATGTTGGGTTGGTGGTACTTGCACACGCCATCGCCAGCCAGGCGGATGGCCTGACGGGACTTTGCCGGGGCCCTGCCCCGAGCCGGGAACCCCTGCATCTCAACGTACTCAGAGGGTCTGCCAAAGTCGGCCGAAGCCGATCAGCACCGGTCAGAGGCGTCGCAGGCCCGCCAGCACCCTCTCCAGCAGCGCGCTGTCCGGCCGAGCGTCATCGCCGTAGGACGACGCGGTGCGGTGCACGTCGATCAACCCGTGCGAGGCCATGTCGCCCAGCAGCACCTTGGTGACGCCCAACGGCAACCCGCGCAGGGCGGCGATCTCCGCCACCGACCGCGGCGAGTGGCACAACGCCAGCACGTCGTGGTGTTCCGGGCGCACGGCGGTGGCCGAGCGCTCGTTCACCGACACCAGGGTCTCGATCTCCAGGTGCACGTCGGACGTGGTGCGGCCGCCGGTCCACGCGTAGGCGCGCACGATCGAGGACGACGTCTCGAAGGACGACGGCTCGATCGACGGCAGCGGCGGGACCGGCGGTTCGAACGGCAGCGTGGCGTACGGGTCCGGCTGCTCCGGCACGGGTTCCGGGGCGCGCTGGGCCTTCTTCTTGCCGCGCTTGCGGATCCGCTCGCTGTCGAAGCTGAAACCGCTGATCAGATCGCCGAAGTTGACCTGTTCGTCGGACTGTCCGTTCATGCCAGCTCGGCCCGCAGTTCCGGCGTGAGCAGCTGGCCCACCTGGCGCACGACCACCGTCATCTCGTACGCCACCTGCGCGACGTCGGAGGTGGCCGACGCCAGCACCGCGAGGACCGAGCCGTCGCTGATCGACGACAGCAGCATCACGCCCTTGTCCATCTGCACGACCGTGCGGACGACCGACTCGCCGGCGAAGCACTGGGAGGCGGACTCGGCGAGGGAGACCACACCGGCCACGATCGCCGCGAACTGCGGGGCGACGTGCCCCGGCAGCTTCGAGGACGAGATCAACACCAAGCCGTCGGCCGAGATCACCACGGCGTGCTCGATGCCGGGTGTGCGTTCGGCGAAGTTGGTGACCAGCCAGCCGAACTGGTCCACCTGCGTGCTCATCGACTCTCCTGGTGGTCGGGAAGGCCTCGCTGCACACCACGCTGGAAGGCGTTGAGGAATCCTCGGGCAGATTCCGGCGTCTGACGCGCGGGTGCGGGGGGAGGCGGCGGGCCGGCCGCGGGCGTCTGGAACCACGACGCCTGCTGCTGCTCGATCGCTTCCCCGCGGAAACTCTCCCAGGACTCTTCTCGTCGTGGGGCCAGTTCCGCCGGAACCAACACGATCGCGCGAGTTCCCTTGCCCTGTTGAGCATCGAGGCGTACCACGATCTGGTGGCGTGCGGCGAGCCTGCCCACGACGAAAAGTCCCATTTCGCGGAACACCTGGACGTCCATGCCCTCGCCAGCGGCCTCGAGCCGGTGGTTTGCGGCCGCCAGCGCCTCGGGGTCGATGCCGATGCCGTGGTCCACCACGTCGATCTGCACGATGTCGCCGGCCTCGATCGACGCGCTGATCGAGACCTGGGTGTGCGGCGGCGAGAAAGCCGTTGCGTTGTCAAGAAGTTCGGCCAGCAGCCGAACCAGGTCGCTTGCCACATAACCGACAACTTCGGCATTGGGCGCCGTGTGCACCATCACCCGTTGGTACTGCTCGATCTCCGCGGCCGCCGCGCGCAGCACGTCGGTCAGCGGGATCGGGCGGGTGAACCGCCGCGCCACGTCACCGCCGGACAGCACCATCAGGTTCTCGTTGTTGCGGCGCATGCGGGTGGCGAGGTGGTCGAGCTTGAAGAGGTTCGCGAGCTGGTCCGGGTCCTCCTCGTACTTCTCCAGCTCCTCCATCAGCTTGAGCTGGCGTTCGACGAGGCTCTGGCTGCGCCGCGAGAGGTTCACGAAGATGTTGCGCATGTTCGCGCGCATGCTGGCCTGCTCGATGACCGACTGGACGGCCTGCTGGTGCACCGCGTCGAACGCGCGCGCCACTTGGCCGAACTCCTCCGTCGTGTCCACCGGCACCGGGTCGATCTCCGTGCTGCCGCGTCCGGTTGCCACCATTTCGGGAAGTTTGTGCCACGCCACTTCGAGTGCCGAGCGGCGCAACGCGTTGAGCGAGCGCAGCAGGTAGCGGCCGACGACGAACCCGATGGTGCCGGCCAGGATCAGGCTGGCGAACAGGATCGCGGACGCCGTACCGGCCGCGTCACTGGTCTCGTCGCGCAGGCGGTTCGCGGTGTCGCGCAGATCGTTCTGCAGACCGTCCACCACGCCGCCGAGCGAGGTCGCGACCGCGCCGGAGGCCTTGCTCCAGTCCGAGGCCGCGATCGGCAACGGCTTGGGCCTGGCCGCGTTGTTGTTGCTGTTGTTGCCGTTGCTGTTGCCGTTGTTGGTACTCGTGCTGGGTGCGTCCGAGGTCGGATGCAGCAGCGCGGTCGCCAGCATCTTGCGGTGGGCCTCGATGTCCGGGCCGTTGAAGTCCACGCCATAGGCCTTCAACTGCTCCGGGGTCGCCAGCGAGGCGAACTCGCCGGCGATGTAGCCGAGCTTCACGTTCGACTCGACCAGCGACCGCACCTCGGCGGTCAGCAACTGGCCGCGGGTGAGCCCGGACAGCACGACCGCCTGCTGGTACAGGACCTCTTCCTGCACGTGCACGACGTGGTGCAGGCCCATCGCCGTGCGGAAGAGCGCGGCGTCGCCGAACTCGCTGGCGAGCACCTCGTCCATGTCGAGCAACGAGTCGGTGAGCTCGGTGTAGGTGTTGATCGCGGTCGGGACGTCGCCGGCCTGCTCGCGCAACGCGGTCAGGCCGCCGATCTTGCCCTGGACCTCGTTCATCTGGGCGATCACGACGTCGCTCAACGAGGTCTTGGCGATCTGCTCGCGCAACGCGGCGCGGGCGTCGTCGGTGCGCCGCACCTGTTCGGACAGGATCTGCGGGCCGACGCCCTCCGCGATGATCCGCCGTTCCGCCTGCACCCCCTCGATCACGGGGATGAGGGCCGCGCGGACCTTGACCAGCCGCTGGAGCGCCGCGTACGACTCGGCGCGTTCCATGTGCGACTGGATCTGCAGCACGCCGGCGCCCACCGCGATGGCGACCGGAACGATCAACACCGCGGCGAGCTTCACCGGCAGGCGCCAGTTGCGCCAGTTGACGAGCGCGTTGAACATCAGACGAAGAGCTTGGCCGCGTTCAGGAAGAGCCGGTACAGGCCGTAGGCGAGCGGAAGACCCACCCACAGCCACGCTCCGATGAGCAACAAGCGCTGGGAGTTCACTTCTGCACCACGCCTTCCGCCTCTTCCTTCTCAGCCGACTCCGCGACGTCCGCGGCTTCCGCCGCCTCGGCCTCGTTCCACTTGGCGACCGTCGCCTCGTCGTCCGACTTCGGCCCGGGCTTCTCGGCCTCGGCGACGACGTCTTCCGCCTTCGCGGCCTTCGGCTCGGACTTCTCCGCCTCGGGCTCGGCGACGACGTCCTCCGCCTTCGCGGCCTTCGGCTCGGACTTCTCCACCTCAGCCTCGGCCGCGGCCTCGGGCTCGTCGACGACCTCTGCCTCCGCCTCTGCCGTCGGCTCGTGGAACTTCGGGTTGACCGGGCGGATCAACTCGTTCGCGACGAAACCGACGACCAGCAGCGAGATCATGATGTAGAACGACGTCGCGTACAAGTCAGGACCGACGTGCCCGGCCTTCTTGCCCGCGTCCGCGATGGCGTTGACGATCAGCGGCCCGAGCACGCCGGCCACCGACCACGCGGTCAGCAGGCGACCGTGGATCGCGCCGACCTGGTAGGTGCCGAACAGGTCGCGCAGGTACGCCGGGACGGTCGCGAAGCCCGCGCCGTAGAACGACAGGATCACCATCGCCGCGACCACGAACAGCGGCGTGCTGGTCGGGCCGAACGTCAGCAACACCAGGTAGAGCAGCGCGCCGACACCCAGGTAGAGGCGGTAGATGTTCTTGCGGCCGACGATGTCCGAAGTGGACGACCAGATGAACCGGCCGGCCATGTTGGCGGCGCTGAGCAGTGCCACGAAACCGGTGGCGGCCGTCGCGGCGACCGGCGTCGAGGACTCCTTGAAGAAGTCGACCAGCATCGGCGCGGCCTTCTCCAGGATGCCGATGCCCGCGGTGACGTTGAAGCAGAGCACGACCCAGAGCAGCCAGAACTGCGGCGTCTTGATGGCGTTGTTCGCCGAGACGTTGAAGCCGACGGTGGACTTCGGCTTGTCCTTGAGCAGCTCCGCCTTCTCCTGCGTGAACTCCTTGGAGGGCAGGCGGATCAACAGCACGCCGACGCTCATGAAGATCGCGTAGACGATGCCGTGCACCAGGAACGCCTTGCCGATGCCCGACGTCGAGGTGTTGCCGAACGCCGTCAGCATCGAGGTCGACCACGGCGAGGCGATCAACGCGCCGCCGCCGAAGCCCATGATCGCGATACCGGTCGCCATGCCCGGCCGGTCGGGGAACCACTTGATCAGCGTGGACACCGGCGAGATGTAGCCGATGCCGAGGCCGATGCCACCGATCAGGCCGTAGCCGAAGACCACGACCCAGTACTGACCCGCCCACACACCGGCGGCCGAGATCAGCAGGCCGGAGCAGAAGGCGATCAGCGACATGAGCATCGCCCAGCGCGGACCCCTGCGTTCGACGGTCGTACCGAGCACGGCCGCGGACAGCCCGAGCATCACGATGCCGAGCTGGAAGGGCAGTGCGGACTGCGTTCCCGTGATGCCGAGCGATTTCTCCAGCGGCGTCTTGAAGACACTCCAGGCGTATGCCTGGCCAATGGAGAGATGAATCGCCAGTGCTGCGGGCGGAACGAGCCAGCGGTTCCATCCGGGAGGCGCGACTTGGCGTTCGCGCGCTAAGAACCCCACTTTATCCCCAACCGTCACCAAAAACGCGGACCGGCCGATCCTAGGCCAGGTGTACACGTGCGACAACGGTCTGGACCTTGTCGTTCGCTGTTGCATACGGCGTTGCATCCGATGCAACCTCGAGCTCTCGCTGTGGTACAACCTGCACTGCGCACCATTTGAGACAAATGCAGTGTCCGGGTTTGGCCCGGTTTTGCCCGGTTCCGGCGACTCCGATGCGTTGACTGCACACGTGAGAGCGCTACAGTGGGCGCCGCACACGCGAGGGGCAGGGGTACATGACCAAGGCGATGTGGTCGCCTGGCGAAACGCAGCACGAGCATCGGGAAAGCCGGGGTTTCGCGTCGTTCGACGACCCCGAGGCTTTGTCGTACGTGGATTCGAACGGCAAACCGAACTTCGAGCTCATTCGGCAGACCGACGAATTCCGCACTCTGCGCAGGCGCCTCACGACGTTCGTCTTCCCGATGACGGCGCTTTTCCTCACCTCCTACTTGACCTTCGTGCTGCTGTCCGCGTATGCGAAAGACTTCGTCAGCACCAAGGTGATCGGCGTCATCAACCTCGGCATCCTGCTGGGACTGAGCCAGTTTGTGACTTCGATCATCATCACGCTCGGTTATGCCCGTTACGCAAAGCGACGGCTGGACCCGCAGCGCAAATTGCTCGCAGAGAAGACAGGCGTCGAGGAGTAAGGCATGCCCACCACCGGCAACCCGGTGCTGAACCTCAGCGTCTTCGCGGTGTTCGTCCTGATCACCCTCTACATCGTCTACCGCGCCAGCAGCCGCAACGTCACGGCGTCGGACTACTACGCCGCGGGCAGCTCGTTCACGGGTGCCCAGAACGGCGTGGCGCTGTCCGGTGACTTCCTGTCCGCCGCGTCGTTCCTCGGCATCTCCGGCGGTATCGCGGCGCACGGCTACGACGGCTTCCTGTACTCCGTCGGCTGGGTCGTCGCGTGGCTGGTCGGCCTGCTGCTGATCGCGGAGGGCCTGCGCAACACCGGCCGCTTCACCGTCGGCGACGTGCTGGCGTTCCGGATGCGGCAACGCCCGGTGCGCGCGGCGGCGGCCAACGCGACCCTGGTGATCTCGTTCTTCTACATGATCGCGCAGATGGCGGGCGCCGGCGGCCTGATCGCGTTGCTGCTCAACGTGCACTCGAAGTGGGGCCAGGCGCTGCTGATCGCGGTGGTCGGCATGGTGATGGTGCTCTACGTGCTGGTCGGCGGCATGAAGGGCACGACCTGGGTGCAGATCATCAAGGCCGTCCTGCTGCTGCTCTGCGTGACGCTGATGACGATCTTCCTGCTGGGCAAGTTCGGCTTCAGCCTGTCGGCGATCATGCAGCAGGCCACCGAGAACAACAAGCTCGGCGAGGCCGTCCTCGACCCCGGCGCCAAGTACGGCTTCAGCGCGATGTCCAAACTGGACTTCGTCTCGCTGGCCCTGTCCCTGGTGCTCGGCATCGCGTCCCTGCCGCACGTGCTGATGCGCTTCTACACCGTGCCGAACGCCTCGGAAGCCCGTCGTTCGGTCGTGTGGGCGACCTGGACGATGGTCATCTTCTACCTGTGCACGCTGGTGATCGGCTTCGGCGCGATGGCCCTGGTGGGCACCGACACGATCGCCGCGGCACCGGGTGGCGAGAACTCCGCCGCGCCGCTGCTGGCGTTCCGCATCGGTGGCGCCGTACTGCTCGGCATCGTGTCCGCGGTGGCGTTCGCGACGATCCTCGCCGTGGTCGCGGGCCTGACGCTGGCCGCGTCGGCCTCGTTCGCCCACGACGTCTACGCGAACGTGATCAAGCGCGGCAACGCGGAGCCGCGCAGGGAGATCCGGGTCGCCCGGTTGACGGCCATCGTCGTCGGCCTCCTGTCGATCATCGGCGGCATCGCGGCGAACGGCCAGAACGTGGCGTTCCTGGTGTCACTGGCGCTGGCGCTGGCCGCCTCGGCGAACCTGTCGACGATCCTCTACACGATCTTCTGGCGGCGCTTCAACACCATCGGCACGCTGTGGAGCATCTACGGCGGCCTCGGCTCGTGCCTCTTCCTGATCATCTTCTCGCCGGTGCTGTCCGGCGCGAAGACGTCGATCTTCCCGAACGTCGACTTCGCCTGGTTCCCGCTCGGCAACCCCGGCATCGTGTCTATCCCGTTCTCGTTCCTCTGCGGGTTCCTCGCGACGATCTTGTCGAAGCGGGAGCCGGAGATGGCGGGCAAGGCGGCGGAGATGGAAGTCCGGGCGATCTCGGGCATCGGCGCCAAGGCCTGAGCCGATCAGTCGGGGATGATCCCCGACTCGTGCGCGATGATCGCGGCCTGCACCCGGTTGCGGACGCCGAGCTGCCGGAAGATGGTGCTCACGTACACCTTCACGGTCCCCTCGACGACGTGCAGGCGAGCCGCGATCTCGGCGTTGGACAGGCCGGCGCCGACCAGTCCGAGCACCTCGCGCTCACGTGCGGTCAGGACCTCGATCCGTTGCGTGGCAAGCGGTCGGGGATGTGCCCGGGAGAGCTGGTCGACGACTCTCTTCGCCACCAGCGGAGACAGGAACGCGCCCCCGCCCGCGACCGCGCGGACGCCGGAGATGATCTCCTGCGGATCGCCCGTCTTCAGCACGAACCCGGCCGCGCCCTCCCCCAGCGCCCGGCTGATGTAGGCGTCGTCCGCGAACGTCGTCAGCACCAACGTGCTCGTGCCCGGATGGCATTCGCGGATCACCCTCGCCGCGTCCAGCCCGTCGAACACGGGCATGCGGATGTCGAGCACGGCGACGTCCGGCCGGTGCCGCGCGACCAGGTCGATCGCCTCGCTCCCGTTCTCCGCCTCCGCGACCACCTCGACGTCCCGCGCGGTCGCGAGCACCGCCTTCACGCCGAAGCGGACCACCGGCTCGTCGTCGGCGAGCACCACCCTGATCAACCGCTCCTCCTCGCGAGCCACTCCTTGGACACCAGCCGATCCTGCCGGAAGCAGAGCTGGTGCAGGTCATGGCGGTTGCTGTCGAACGGGTTGGGGTGCGTGCTGTAGTAGCGGCACTCGGTGCCGGGCGGCGCGGTGACGCCGAGCGGGTTGTCGACGCGGGTGCGCAGCGGCAGGTCCAGGTCGTCCTCGTCCTGCCCGATTTCCGCCCGTTCGAACTGCGTCGGGGTGAGAACGGACGTCGCCGCGTCGAACACCATGTACCCCGGCACACCGATCGCGATTCCCGCACACACGACAGATGTGATCAGCACAGTGCGTTTCGCGCTCTTGCGAATCTCTTCCTCGGTGCGTTCGCGACGCACGTGCGTGGGCATGGTTCTCGCCCGCGGGCGTTCCGGCAGCTTGGCCCTGACCTCGAACCCTCCGTCGTCCGAGGGTCCTGCCTCGAACCAGCCGCCGACGAGCGCGACGCGTTCGGCGAGGCCCACCAACCCTTTGCCACTGCCCACCGCCTGAGTCTTCGGCGCCGGCCCGTTGGTGATCCGGACTTCGAGGTTCGCGGACAGGCTCACGGTGACCTCGGCGCCGGGCGCGTGCTTGATCACGTTCGTGAGCGCCTCAGCGACCACCCGGTGGACCGTCTTCGCGATGATGCCGTCGATCGCCGTCTTGCGCCCGTTGGTGAGTTCGACGTGGAGTCCGCTCCTGGCAACGACTTCCTCGACCGTCGCGACGGGTTCGTCCTCGTCGGCTCTCAGCACCTGCATGACGTCGGCGAGCCGTTCCGCCGCGGCCGTGACGCTCGCACGCGCGGTCTTGGCTGCCTCACGTTGTTGCGCGGTAAGGGTCGGTTCCAGCTCCAGCGCACCCACGAGGAGGGCGGCGCGCGCCAGTTCGTGACCCACCAGGTCGTGCATCTCACCGGCGAGCCGGGCCCGTTCGGCGTTGCGAGCGTTGTCGGCATCCCGTTCCAGCAAGGAAGCGTGCTCCCAGCCGACGCCCTGGAGCTCCACGTACCGCCGCCGGAACCGTCCCACCACCCACGGCACCACCCCGAGCACACCGATGCCGGACGTGACGGCGAGCGCGGTGTCCGAGCCACCGCGCTCGGTCAGTGCCACGACCACACCGGCGATCTCGGCGATGGTCAGCGCGATGGCCGTCCCCCGCGGGTCCGCGGCGTGCCGGCCGGCGAGGAAGCTCGTGATGGCGAGTGCCGGAGCGAGTGCCAGCACACCTGTGGCGCTGTCGAACTCGACCCGGACGAGGTAGCAGACGAGCCACGCGCCGAGCACGAGGCCGAGCGCCGCCGCGGGCCGCCGGCGCACGACCACGAACGCGACGGCGAGCACGACCAGGTACAGCGCCACTTCCCAGACCGGGAGCCGGCCGGGCCGCGAGGTCGCCGCCGCGGCCACCACCAGCGTCGCCGCGCACACCCACAGGATCAGCCGCACCCACACGGCACCCATCATCCCAGCCGCTGCATCACCACGGTCGGAGCGTCGTCCTCGCTCCGCTCGTTCCTCTTCAGCAGCACCGCGATCCCCCACGACACCAACGCTCCGAGCGCCAGCCCGGCCAGCACGTCGTGTACATAGTGGACACCGACGATGACGCGCGACGAGGCCGCCGCGAGCGCGCAGACCGCCGCCACCCAGCCGTAGGTCCGGTGCAGCGCCCAGATCGCCATCGCGGACGCGCCCGCGATCACCGAGTGGTTGCTGGGGAACGACCAGTCGCCCGGCTCCGGGCACTTCGCGAGTGACGGCGCCGTGCGACAGGGCCGTTCTTCTTGTACCGCAAGCTTGATGACCTCACTGATCACGTAGGCCACGACCACGCCCGCTCCGGCGAGGAACGCCCTGAGCCGGTGCTTGAACCACAACAACAGGAACATCACCGCGAACACACCCAGCACCGCGTCGGTGCCGATCACCATCCAGGTCACCCAGCCGAACCTACGAAGATCTCGGCCGGCGCACCTCTGCCGATCGGAACCGATCGGACCTTACTTTCGACAAGGTCGGCGCGGCACGCGCTGCGGCGACGGGCGGAACGTGGCAGATTCACCCGGTGCTGATCCAGCGCGCGGCCATCGCTCTCGTCCAGGTCCTCGGCCTGGCCGTGTGGTTCTCGATGTCCGCGGTCGTGCCCTCGCTGCGGACCGAGTGGGGCATCAGCGCGGGCGCGGCGGTGTGGCTGACCGCGTCCGTGCAGCTCGGGTTCGTCACGGGCGCGGTCGGGGCCACGGTGCTCAACCTGGCCGATCGCGTCCGCCCGCACCTGCTGCTCGCCGTCTCGGCGGCGGCCGGTGCGGTGTGCACACTGATGCTCGGGCTGACCGTGCACGGGCTCGGTGCCGCGATCCCGCTGCGGTTCCTCACCGGGGTGGCGCTCGCCGGTGTCTACCCGGTGGGCATGAAGCTGATGGCGTCCTGGTCGGAGACCCGCAACCGGGGCCGGGCGCTGGGCGTGCTGATCGGGGCGCTGACGCTCGGCAGCGCACTCCCTCACGTGTTCGGACAGCTGCCGTGGCGCGAGGTGCTCGTGACGGCGGCCGCGATCGCGTTCCTCGGCGCGCTGA
Source organism: Lentzea kentuckyensis (assembly GCF_002150765.1). Taxonomy (GTDB): domain Bacteria; phylum Actinomycetota; class Actinomycetes; order Mycobacteriales; family Pseudonocardiaceae; genus Lentzea; species Lentzea kentuckyensis. The sequence continues at coordinate 23,915 of NZ_MUYM01000004.1, read as the reverse complement.
CAGCGCTGGTGTTCGTCCGGCCGGGACCGTTCCTGACCGCGACGACCGCGCAGCTCAACCCGCGGTACGCCCTGCAGATGTTCCGCGAACGCAAGCCGCGACTGGTGAACCTCGGCTACTTCGGACACATGTGGGAGCTGTACGCGCTGTGGACATGGCTGCCGACGTTCCTGTTGAGCTCCAACGCCCCGGTCGGGCTCACCGTGTTCCTGACGATGGGCGTGGCGGGCTTCGCCGGCTGTCTCGCCGGTGGCTGGGCGGCGGACAGGTTCGGCCGCGCGCCCGCCGCCGTGGGCGCGCTGACGGTGAGCGGACTCTGCTGCCTGCTCTCGCCCCTGGCGTGGGGCACGCCGCTGCTGATCGCGTTCTGCGCGGTGTGGGGCGCGTCGGTGATCGCCGACTCCGGGGTGTTCTCCACGTCGCTGAGCGAGGTGGCCGACCCGCGCTACGTGGGGACGGCCCTCACCGCGCTGACCGCCATCGGGTTCGGGCTGACGGTGGTCAGCATCCAGCTCGTGCCGCTCCTCGCCGAGGTCGTGACCTGGCGTTACGCGTTCCTGCTGCTCGTGCCGGGCCCGGTGATCGGCGCGCTCGCCATGCTGAGGACCAGGTCGTAGTACCCCTCCGGGTTGTCCGCGCCGGACCGTCCGTCGATCAGCTCCCGCACGAGGTCGCAGTGCCCGGCGTGCCGCGCGGTCTCCGCCACGACGCGGACGAGCAGATGCCCGAACGTGGTCTGGCGCCGGTGTTCCGGCCACCACGCGACCGACGCGGGCGCGTCCAGCGGCAGCTCCGCGATCGACTCGTCCGAGTGTTGCCAGGCCCTGCGGTACAGACCGACGATGTACTCACGCGTCTCGGTCGGCTTGACCCACAGGTCGCCGTTCTCCCAGACCGAGCCGTCCTCGACCCACGGCAACGACACCGGCGTGGGACGCCCCGCGCTGTCACCGAGGTAGCCGAACTCGATGCCGGACAGGTGCTTCACCAGGCCGAGCAGGTTGGTGCCGCTGGGCACGATCGGGCGGCGCGCGTCGTACTCGCTCAGTCCGTCCAAAGTGGACAACACGGAGTCGCGTGACGCCCGCAGGTAGCGCTGGAGAACTTCGGTAATCATGCCGCGACACTAACGTTCGTGGACGACGACCTCGGCCGCTTTCGCCACTGACGGGTCCACCGGCCGCAGCACGTCGGCTGCGGTACCCCACTGGCTGTACTCGGCGACGCTCCGCTCCCGCTGCCGATCGACCGACGGCCCACTGCGCTCGGCCCTGACCACGCGGTCCTCGTCGTCCACCAGGACGACCAGCCGCACGTCGCCCTGCACGTAACTGCCGGAGTGCGGCGTTCCGCCCGCGCTGAACTCGAACCGGTTGTCGTCGTGCGCGACGAGGCGGATCGTCTCGCGGTCGAGGTCGCGGAACACGTTGCCGGGGTGGTAGTCGATCTCGGCGAGGGACAGGTCCGTCAGGTAGTTCCAGCACCAGCTCATGCCCTGGGTCTCCAGCCGTGCGAACGTCTTGCCCGGCGGCAGCGTGAGGTCGTCGTGCTGCAGGTAGACGTCCTGGTCCAGGCTCACCGCGCGGTAGTCCGTGACGCCGTACCGCTGTTGCACGTGCGCTGTCACGTCCTGTTGCGCGACAGCGCCCCCGTTCCTGTTGACGTGCATGACGCCCGCGAACGTGCGCCGGCGCGGATCGTCGCCCTCGACCTCGATCTCGACTTTGAACCGCACCGACTCCTGCTCGCGGATGGTGTCGAGCCACCGGCCGAGCAACGCCACCGGGTCAGCGGGCGCCGCAGTGCACCCGGCCAGGACCAGCAGCAGCGACAGGGCGAGGCGCATGCGAGGAGTCTCGCAGCAGGTCAGGGTCCGATCACTCGAATTCCGCTCAAGTTTCGCTTGAGCGGCCGTTCGTCTAGGACACAACCTGACCGCAAGTGGTCATACAGTCCTTCATGTCGGGACAAACGAGCGAAGGACTGGACGATGACCACCACCGAGACCCTCACCGGCGAGCGCGCGGACCTGCTCGAGACGTTGCGCCAGCACCGCTGGTTCCTGACGTTCACCGCGCAGGGTCTGACCGACGAGCAGGCGGCGTCGTCGCCGACGGTCAGCGCACTGTCCATCGGCGGCCTGATCAAGCACGTCACGCGGGTCGAAGGGAACTGGATCCGGTTCATCGAGGAGGGCACGTCGGCGATGGAGCCCACCGCCGACACGCACGAGAACCACGAGAAGAACTTCCGGATGGAGCCCGAGGACACGCTGGAGGGTCTCCTCGCGCGCTACCACGAGGTCGCGGCCTACACCGACAAGCTGGTCGAGACGGTCGACCTGGACCTGGCGCACGCGCTGCCGGCCGCCCCGTGGTTCCCCGAGGGCAAGACGTGGTCGGCGCGCCGCGTGCTGGTGCACATCATCGCCGAGACCTCGCAGCACGCGGGCCACGCGGACATCATCCGCGAGACGATCGACGGCCAGAAGACGATGGGCTGAGGTTCCTTCTCAGGGCCTCGGTGGCGAGAAGGTCGAGAGGAACTGGTCCCGGAAGTCGCTCATCCGCGTCACCGGGGCCGATCCTCCCGGCCTGATCCCGTCGTCCCACTTCCAGGCCTCGACGCGCTGGAGCACGGCGGGATCCTTGGCGACGATGGTGATCGGCACGTCCCGCGACGCCCCCTCACCGGTCACCATCTGCGCCGGCTGGTGGTCGCCCAGGAACACGAACACCAGGTTCTCGTCGCCGTAGCGCTCCAGCCACGAGACCACCGACTCCAGCGAGTACGAGATGGAGTGCGCGTAGTCGCCGCGCACGGCCGCCGGGTCGCGGCCGAAGATCGACTCGGGCGGGTCGTTCGAGGCGGGCATGGTCGAGTAGATCGAGCCGTCGCCGAGCTTGTCCCACTCCACCGAGTCCGGGGTCGGTGACCACGGCGCGTGCGACGAGACCATCGGGATCGCGGCCATCACCGGGCCGTCCTGCTTGGCGCGCTCGTTGCGTTGGAACGACTCCAAGGTGAACTGGTCCGGCGTGGTCGCGTAGCCGAACCGCGGGCCCTTGTAACCGAGGTCCTGCGCGGCATAAACCTTGTTGTAGTGGAAGAAGTCGCCTTCCGGCCACGCCTGCGTGATGCCGGGGACCACGCCGACCGAACGCCACGACGCCTCGCGGAAGGCCCGCGGCAGCGTCAGCCGGTCCGAGGCCACGAGATTGCGGTAGCGCTGCTGGTTGTCGATCCACAACCCGGACAGCAGCGTCGCCTGCGCCATCCAGCTGCCGCCGCCGGCGGTCGGCGACGTCAGGTAGGCGGACTTGGCCGTGTAGCCGGCCGCCTTCAGACGATCATTGCCCTGGGCGAGCTTGGCGGCGACCTCCGGCATGTCGAGCGCCGACTTGCCGTAGCTCTCCACGAAGTTGATGACGACGTCCTTGCCCTGCAACGAGGACAGCAGCCCTGGGTGGCCGCGGAACGCGTCGACCGAGGACTCCTCCGCGAACACCTCCTGGTCGTGCAGCCCGGCCTGAACGCGCCGCGCGTGGTCGACCAACGAGGTCGCGGCGGCGTCGGAGTAGACCGGAATCCCAGGCAGCGCAAGCGAAACACATGCCACCGCCACCAATGCGACCGCGCGGATCGCCACCGGACGCCGGCCGGCGGCGGCAGAACTGAGCCGCAGCACCGAGACCGAGGCCAGGAACACGATCCCGCCGACCAGCGCCACCGCCGCGACCACGGCCAGGACCGAGGCGAAGCGGCCGAACGTCACGTCCACGAAGTCGATCGCGGGCACCAGCAGCGGCCAGTCCAGCACCAGGTCGAACGGCCGGTACAGCACCATGTCGAACCCGATGTCCATGATCTTCACGATGGTGAACACGCCCAGCGCGACGCCGCCGACGATCGCGGCCGGCTTGCGGAACCGGTCCGGCAGCAGCACCAGCACCATGACTCCGACGAGACCCTCGAGCGGCACCCGCAGGAACGCCTCGGGGGTGAACTTCTCCAGGTCGCTCGGTGCGATGAGCACGAACAACACGAACAGCCCTGCCAAGACCGTGGCCGTCCGCCGCAGCAACATCCTCACCGAGATTCCCCTTTCCTGACCTATGAGATAAACGCACGGCGACCCGCGTCCGGTTCAACTGCACTACCATCGAGTCCGTGACCCGCCCGCACGTTCTGCTGAGCGTCGCCGTCAGCCTCGACGGCCACATCGACGATCGCGGCACCGAGAGGTTTCCGCTTTCCAACGCCGAGGACTTCGATCACGTCGACCGGATGCGCGCGGAGTCGGACGCGATTCTCGCCGGGGCGGAGACGCTACGACGCGACAACGCACGCCTGCTCGTCTACAGCGACGAGCGGCGCGCGCAGAGAATAGCGGACGGCAAACCGGAGTTCCCACTGCGGGTCACCGTCACCAGGAGTGGCCAGTTGGACCCTGAGCTGCGATTTTGGCACTGCGGCGGCACCAGGCTGGTCTACACCAAGAACCCGACGACCACGGTCGACCACCTGGCCGAAGTCAAAACCTTCAGCGAATTCTCAGAGATTCTGGACGATCTCGGCGCACGCGGCGTGCGAAAACTCATGGTCGAAGGCGGCACGAGCATTCACACGGCGTTCCTGCAAGCCGGACTGGCCGACGAGATCAGGGTGGCGGTCGCACCGATGCTGATCGGGCAGGCGACCGCTCCGCGTTTCGTGAATCCCGCCGAATTCCCCGGTGGACCGGCGCGCCGATTCCACCTGGAGGACGTCACGAAAGTCGGAGACGTCGCGGTGCTCCGTTACTTCCCGAAAATCACTTCTTGACGAGCTTGAGCAGTCCGAGGATCTGCTCGCGGCGGTAGACCGCGATCACGAGCGCCCACACCATGAAGATCAGGGGCATCGTCGCGTCGTCGAGACCACCGTTGGTCACGAGGAAGAACTCGGTGAGCGCGGCGCCGCCCATGATGCCGGCCAGGCCCAGCGCCGCGATGCCGCACACGCGCGGGATGAGCAGGCCGATCGCGGTACCGATCTCCAGCACGCCGGTGAAGTAGCGGAACCACTGGCCGAAGCCGATGTCGTCGAACTTCTTCACGAAGTCGTCGGTGAACAGCGCGTAGCCGTTCTTGAGGAACTGGAGCGCCAGCGCGATCTGCAGGATCCAGACGACGATGTTGCCGATCTTCGCCGCGGTCGAGGTCTGCTCAGACATGACCGGATCCTGCCACCGCGACTCCGGCGTGACGCCACAGCCACAGCACGTCGCGGCCGAACGACCACACCAGCGACGCCAGCGCGAGGCCGACGAGAACCGCCGCGAACGGGAGCAGCCCCGAGGCCGCGACGACGAGGAAGATGCCCTGCACGGCGGCCACGACCTTGCGCGCGTAGCTGGCCGGCAGCGGTGCGTTCATCCAGCGGAAACGCCACGACGCGGCGACGAACACGTACCGCATGAGCCCGATCGCGAGCACCCACGGCCCCATGTGCACGGCCACGTACGCGCTCAGCACCAGGATCAGGAACGCGTCGACCTCCATGTCGAACCGCGCACCGAGCGCGGACGAGGTGCCGGTGCGGCGCGCGACCTGACCGTCCACCCAGTCGAGGGACAGCGCGACGGCCGCCAAGGACACGACCAGCGTCACCGGAACGTCCTGACCAGCGCGATCGGCGACCAGCGCGGTCACCGCGCCGACCATCAGGCCGCGGGCCAGCGTGACCCGGTCAGCCGGGCCCAGCGACCTGGTGCGGTGCCGCTGCATGCCGTAGCCGAGGAACGCCCACGTGGCGAACCCGTAGGCGAGACCGGCGGCCCAGCCCAGCGGTCCGAGACCGGTGGTGACACCGACCACGCCCAGCAGGAGCACCTGGGCGATCGCCCACGCGGCAGGCTCCCGAACGACAACAGGTGTCCTGGTGTGCTGAAGTGTGATCATCAGGTGCCCCTAGTGGACTTCGTGCGGCGGAGGTGTTGTGAGTGACACGTACGGCGAGTGCCTTTTGGCTCAATGAATCCGGAAAAGGGGAAGTCCGGCAGGTCACGCTGGCCGGGCCCGGTCCGGGTGAGGTCGAGGTGCGCACGCTGTTCTCCGGCGTGAGCCGTGGCACGGAGACCCTCGTCTTCCGCGGTGGCGTGCCGGAGAACCAGTACGCGACGATGAGGGCTCCTTTCCAGGAGGGCGAGTTCCCGTGGCCGGTCAAGTACGGGTACCTCAACGTGGGCGTGGTTGAACACGGGCCCGAACAACTGCGTGGGCGCACGGTGTTCTGCCTCTATCCACATCAGACTCGTTACGTGGTCCCGGAAAGCTCGGTCACGGTCGTGCCCGACGCGGTTCCTGCCGGTCGCGCGGTCCTCGCGGGCACCGTCGAGACGGCCGTGAACGCCGTGTGGGACGCGCATCCGTTGATCGGTGACCGGATCGCGGTGGTCGGTGGTGGCATGGTCGGGTCGAGCATCGCGGCGGTGCTGGCGACGTTCCCCGGCGCTCGCGTCCAGCTGGTGGACGCGGATCCTGCCCGGCAGGCCGTCGCCGACCAGCTCGGTGTGGGTTTCGCCTTGCCGGACAACGCTCTCGACGGCTGCGATCTCGTTTTCCACGCCAGTGCGACCGAACCCGGCCTCACCACCGCTTTGAACCTGCTCGCGCCGGAAGGCCGGGTCGTCGAGCTCAGCTGGTACGGGGACCGGAAGATCGCCGTGCCGCTGGGCGAGTTCTTCCACTCGAAGCGGCTCACGATCCGCAGCAGCCAGGTCGGCACGGTCGGCCGCCCGGACCGCAGCTACGCCGAACGCATGGCGCTCGCGCTCGACCTCCTCGACGACGACCGGTTCGACGCGCTCATCACGGGCCACAGCGCGTTCGAGGAGCTCCCGGACGTGATGCCGAAGCTGGCCGACGGCGAGATTCCGGCGCTGTGCCACCGGATTGACTACGGTCCCAAGGAGAATGGACACAGCCATGTTTCCTCGTGACACCACGGTCGACGTCCGCGACCAGCGCGTGGCCGTGCTCCCGGTCGGCAGCACCGAGCAGCACGGCCCGCACCTGCCGCTCGCCACGGACTCGGTGATCGCGTGGACCATCGCGTCGGAGATCGCGGCGCGGCACCCGGTCCGGTTGCTGCCGCCGATCCAGTTCTCGTGCTCGCAGGAGCACGCCGACTGGCCGGGCACCGTCAGCATCTCCGCGAGCACGTTGATCTCAGTGGTCACGGACATCGCGGACTCTTTGCGGCGTACCGGGGTCACCGGCCTGGTGCTGGTGAACGGCCACGGCGGCAACTACGTGCTGTCGAACATCGTGCAGGAGTCGCAGGGCCTGGCGTTGTTCCCCGGCCGCGACGACTGGGCGTTCGCGCGGGAGAAGGCCGGCATCGAGACCTCGGCGTACAGCGACATGCACGCGGGTGAGCTGGAGACCTCGATCCTGCTGCACGCCCACCCCGATCTCATCCGGCCCGGCTACGAGACTGCTGACCACCTGGCGGAGGACCGGCGGCACATGCTCACCCTGGGTCTGGCGCCGTACACGTCGTCCGGCGTCATCGGGCGTCCTTCGCTCGCGTCAGCGCGCAAGGGCGAGCTCCTGCTCGCGGGGCTGGCCGAGTCCTTCGGCCACTACCTCGGACTTTTCGACCTTGGTACGGCGTGACAGGAACAGCACGACCGCGCCGGGCAGCGCCGCGATCAACGCCAGCACGCCGTAGACGATGCCCGTGGTGAAGCCGTGCTGGGCCCCCAGTCCGGCGGCGCTGAACGCCACCGCGAGGAACGCCTCGCGCGGCCCGAACCCGCCGATGTTGACCGGGATCGCCATGATCAGCAGGGCCAGCACCACGACCGGCGCGAGCTGCGTGATCGTGGCGTCCGACCCGGCGGCGCGGGCGGCGACCACGAACATCGCCACGTAGCCGGCGACCGTCGCGGCCGACAGCCCGAGCACCGCCGGCAGGGTCTTCAGCGAGAGCAGCCGGATGCCGTCCGCGAGGGTGTTGACCAGGACTTTCCGCACGGGCTTGATGCGCCAGCCGACGGCGACGAGCGCCACCAGACCGACGAGCACGAGACCGGCGGCCATGCCGTTCAGCCCGAGGTCGAGGCCGGGCGCGGGGTGCAGGAACAGCACCGCGAGCCCGATCCCGATGAGCACCATCTGTCCGGCGAAGCGTTCGAAGAACACGGCGCGCACGCCTCGTCCGACGTCGCCGGACTCACGGCCGTGGTTGACCGCACGGTGCACGTCACCGAGCACGCCCGCGGGCAGCACGGCGTTGACCAGCAACGCGCGGTAGTAGTCGCTGACCGCGGTGCGCAGGGACAGCGACAGGCCGAGGCGGCGCGCGATGAGCACCCAGCGACCGGCGCTGAGCAACGTCGTCACGAACCCGATCGCCAGCGCGGCGGCGACGGAGAACGCGTCGATCGCGCGCAGTCCGTCCAGGAACGCTCCAGTGCCCAGGCGCACGCCCATGGCCACCAGGATCGCCACCGCCAGCAACAGGCGAAGCCACGGCCAGAACTTCTTCATCACACAGCCCTCGGTATCGCTAGCAGGTCGACGTGGTGGACCACCGCGGAAGCCTCTGACCTGCGGCGCAGGTACTCGGACGCCTCATCGGCGAGTGCGGGTTCCTGCTCGACCGCCGCACCGACCCAGCCCTTCAGCCACTCCCCGAGCAGGGCGTCGGCGTTCAGGTGCCAGGGGCTCGAAGCCGTTCGAACCGAAGCTCCGGCTGCCACGAATGCTTCTTCAGCAGCGGCCGGAGCATCCGGCCCGAGGAGCCTGCGCCCGTCGACGACGCGGCGCTGGTGAGCGTTGAACGCGTCCTGGAAGGCGGCATCGAGCGGCTCGGCCGGTTCGATGTCGATCCGGCCTGCCACCGAGAGCGTGAACAGTGCGGGCACATGTGCTTCTACGCATGCAACCGCCAGAGCGTTCATCTCGTCAGAAGTGAGCAAGTCGAGCAGTGCGGAGCACGTGACCAGGTCAGCGCCCGCGAGATCAGCGGCGGTGAGCGCGGTCAGGTCCCCCTGCCGCGTCTCGACGGTGACGTCCTTCAGCTCGCTCATGCTGGCCTCCGCCAGCCCGAGCAGCCGGGGGTCGCGGTCGTGCAGCACCCAGTGCTGTACGCCGCCGAGCCTCCCGGCGAGCCATCGTCCCATCGATCCCGTGCCACAACCCAGATCACGGATCGTCAGCGGGTTTCGGTTCACCAGAGTTTCGCGGACCACGTCCACGAGCTCCGTCGAGCGTGCGGACGCGTCGGCGCTTTCCCGCAGTGCCAGCCATTCCGGGGCGAAGGTCATGGCCGCAGACTAGCCAGCACCCTCCGCAGGTCCTCTGTGGATTCGTCCCAAGTGGACAGATTGACCCGTCTGGTGATCGCTCTGGCGCGCAGCTCCGCCCGGAATTCCTGATCTTGGAACCAGCGCGTTAGTGCAGCTTCCAATGCATTTTCGTCGCCCGGCGGGAGGAGCAGGCCGCCGTCTCCGAGCGCGTCCGGCACCGCGCTCGCGATGACCGGCAAACCCCGTGCGAGCGCCTCGGTGACGACCATGCCGTAGGTCTCGTTGCGTGACGCCAGCACGAACAGGTCGGCGCTGGCATACGCGCTGCTCAGAGCCTCACCGGTGAGTGGTCCGGGATAGCTGACGCGCTCGTCTCGCGGGAGCTGGGCGAGGAACGGCCGATGTGGGCCGACGCACGTCAGCCGCCAGTCGACGTCGATCTTCCGCAACGCTCTGACCAGCAGGTCGTGGCCCTTGCGGGGTGTGATGGACGCGACGCAGAGCAGGTGGTGCACGCCGTCCGTGCCGGTCGCTTCCGGCGCCGGATCGGTGCCGGGGAGCACGACGTGGACGTGGTCGAGCCCGTGCCTGTTCCTGATGTCGAGCGCCGCCGTCGGGCTGGTCGCGATGACCGCGCTCGCGGCCCGCAGGACCTGCTGTTCCTTCTCGTTCAGGAGCGCGGCGGTCGCGGGATCGAGCCCGGTCTCGTCCGCCAGCGGCAGGTGCACCAGCACGGCGAGCTTCAACCGTCGTGCGTGCGGCACGACAACTTCGGGTACACCGCAGCTGACCAGGCCGTCGAGGAGCACGACGTCCCCGTCCGGGATTCCCGCAAGCGCTTGCTCCAACGCCGTGGCATCACTCGGTCGCGGCCAGTCACCAGCGACGGTCAGTCGGTTGAGGCCTGTACCGACCCGTCTGTCGTAGACGTTGCCGCCGCTGGGACTGTCCGGATCGTCGACGTCAGCCGGCAGTACGAAGTGCACGTTCGTAGCCGGCCCACGCCACATGGGACTCGTGGAGTGTGACGGCGATCGCATCGATGCCGTGAGCACCCTCACCCAGAGCACCCTCGGAGATCCGGTCCGCGAGCTGGTCGGCGATGTGTTTCGCCAGCCACTCCGTGGACGTGTTGATGCCCGCGAACTGCGGTTCTTCGTCCAGGTTGCGGTAGTTGAACGCGGCCAGGACCTTGCCCAGCTCCTGCGTGGCGAGTCCGATGTCGACAACGATGTTGTCCGAATCGAGCTCAGCACGTTTGAACGTAGCGTCCACCAGGAACGTTGCTCCATGCAGACGTTGTGCCGGACCGAAGACCTCGCCGCGGAAACTGTGGGCGATCATCACGTGATCGCGGACGGTGATGCTGAACAGGATGACCTCCGCTGTGCGGTCGGGTTACGGTGCGATCTCCATCCGAGCGTAGCTGCACGCTCGGGAGGCGCCGTGTGGACGAGGGGACCCGAGATGTTCGAACAGGCCTTCAACGACGAAGACGTAGCGGAGTCCGACCTGGTGACCCGCCGTGGCACCTTCCGCGCAGTCGCGTTCCGCGCGGACGGCCACGAGCACATGGCGCTCGTCTACGGCAAGACGAAGCTGCGCGAGAACGTCCTCGTTCGCATCCATTCCGAGTGCATGACGGGCGACATCTTCGCCGCCATGCGCTGCGAGTGCGGCGAACAGCTGGACGCCGCGCTGAACACCATCGTGCGCGAGGGCAGCGGCATCCTCGTCTACCTGCGCGGCCACGAGGGCCGTGGCATCGGCCTGGTCGACAAGATCCGCACGCACGTCCTGCAGGACCAGGGTCTCGACACGCTGGACTCGGCCACGTCTCTCGGCCTGCCCGTGGACGTCCGCGACTACACCCCCGCCGCCCGCGTGCTGCGCCACCTCCGGGTTCAGTCGGTGCGCCTCATGTCCAACAACCCGGACAAGATCGCGGCCCTGGAGTCCAACGGAATTCCGGTGACCGCCAGGGTTCCGTCGTTGATGACGCCCAACGCGCACAACATCGCGTACCTGACGGCCAAGCGCGACCGGCTCGGTCACGATCTGCCGCAGGTCGACTCCTTCCCGTTGCCGCACGCCCGCTGACCGTTGCTTTCCCAGCATGTGGCGCTCAGAATGTCTCGATGCTGGCGCTGCGAGCAGGGCGTGCCTTCGACGGTGAGCGAACGCTTGCCGGTCCCGTCACGGTCATCACCGAGAACGGCACGATCAAGGCCGTCGAGCAGGGTCTTCCGGACGTACCCGGTGCCGAGGTCGTCGATCTCGGCACCGCGACCGTCCTACCCGGACTCATCGACACCCACGTCCACCTGGGCGCGGACAGTGAGAACGGCGCGCTGGACCGCCTGCCCGGCTACACCGCCGACCAGCTCGACGCGGTGATCGCGGAAAGCCTGCACCGCCAGCTCAAGGCCGGCGTCACCACGGTCCGCGACCTGGGCGACCACCAGTGGTCCGTGATCGACCAGCGGGACCGCCACCGGCAGCGCGTGCTCGGCTCCGGCCCGCCCATCACCTGCAAGCGGGGTCACTGCTGGTCGATGGGCGGTGAAGCCTGTGGCGAGGAGGAACTGCGCCGGGCCGTCCGCGAGCGGGCCGAGCGCGGGGTCGACGTCGTGAAGATCATGGCCAGCGGCGGCTTCGCGACGCCCGGTAGCAACGTCTCCGACTGCCAGTTCACCGAGCACGAACTCCGCGTCGTCGTCGAGGAGGCCCACGCGCACGGGCTGCCGGTGACCGCCCACTCCCACAGCCTCGCCTCGGCACAGCGGGCCGTGGCCGCGGGTGTGGACGGAATCGAACACCTGTCGTGCCTGACCGATCACGGCATGCACGTCCCCGCGGACCTGCTGGACGCGTTGGCGGAGGCGGAGATCACGGTCTGCCACACGCTCGGCGTCACGCAGGAACCGCCGCCCTTCATCAGGGAGGCGTGGGACAAGATCGGCATGAGTTACGCCGGCAAGGTCAGCATGGCCGGCCTGATGTACGACCACGGCGTCAGGACCGTCGCCGGCACCGATGGTGGCATCGGAGGCGGCAAGGGGCACGGGGTGATCGCCTACTCCGTCACCGACCTGGTCAAGGGCGGTGTGCCGAACAAGGCCGCGCTGGCCGCGGCCACGAGTCAGGCGGCGAGGGCGCTCAGCGTCACCAAGGGAATGCTCAGACCCGGCTGGGACGCGGACATCATCGCTGTGCAGGGTGATCCGATGCGGGACATCACGGCTCTGCACGACGTGACCACCGTGATCATCGGCGGTCAGATCGTGACGACGACCTTGCCGCGCGACCGTCGCGAGTAGACGTACTCGATCGCGTCGAGTGCTTCGGACAACGGGAAAGTCCGGTCCACCGCGGGTTTCAGCTTGCCCGCCTCGATCATCAGACGCAGCTCGTCGAAGACCTCACCGCGCTCGGTGGACATCAGCGGCACGAACTTCTTCGAGGAGAACGGGTTCAGCGCGACCGATCCCAGCGACTTCTGGAACCCGCCCGTGATCGATCCCCCGGTCTCCGCGCCGACCAGCACGATCCTGCCGCGCTCGTTGGCCGCCTTGCGCAGCCTGGACAACGGTCTGCCGCCGCCGCAGTCCAGGATGAGGTCGTACGTGCCGGTGAAGTCTGCGACCGTGTAGTCGAAAACCTCGTCCGCGCCCAACGAGCGCACCAAATCCACCTTGCGTGTGCTGCACACGCCGGTCACGTGGGCGCCAAGGGCTTTCGCGATCTGTACCCCGTACGACCCGACGCCGCCACCGGCGCCGAGCACCAGAACCCGTTGCCCGGTTTGAACTCCGCGCAGTCCCTGCAGCGCGGTTCCACCCGAGATCGGCACCGCGGCCGCTTCGGTGAACGAGATGCCCCGCGGCTTGCGCGCCAGCCGTGCGACCGGCGCGACCGCGTACTCGGCGAACGACCCCTCGCACGTGCCGAACACCTCGTCGCCGAGGTCGAACTCGGTGACACCAGGCCCGATCTCCTTCACCACGCCGGACACGTCGCGTCCCGGCACGGGCGACTTCGGCCCGCGGAACCCGAACCCGATGACCCGCACCAGGTAGGGCTTGCCGGTGAGCAGGTGCCAGACGCCCATGTCGACGCCCGCGGCCCGCACCTCCAGCAGAACCTGCCCTTGCCCAGGCACAGGCACATCGAGATCACCGAGCACTGCCGATCCGTATCTTCGTTGCACGACAGCCTTCACAGCTCTTCCTCCTCCGGGTACTGGAACACCTCTTCGAGCGACACCCCGAACACGCGCGCGATCTTGAACGCGACCTCCAGCGAGGGCGAGTACTTCCCCTGCTCGATGGCGATCAACGTCTGCCGCGTCACCCCGATCGCCGACGCGAGGTCGGCCTGCTTCATCTCGCCGTGCGCGAACCGCAGGGCGCGGATGGAGTTCGTGACCTTCGTGGGCTTCATGCCATCCCCCGCCGGTAAGCGAAGATCTTCGCCACCGAACCGAGCACCGCGGACAGCACGAAGCACAGGTAGAGCACGTTCGCGATCCAGAAGTACGGCGCTTCGAACACCGCCAGCGCCATCGCGGAGACGCCGCCGATGATGACGAACGACTGGCCGACGTGGTCACCGAACCGGCCTATCTCGCGGTCGCGTTCGTCGGTCTGCATGCCGTCGTTGCGCGCGGCGATGCCGAACCAGATCCCGGTCACGATGCCGACGACGATCCCGAACACGATCGTCCACAGCAGCGCGCCCGCGTACGGCGCCTCGACGAGCGGTCTCCCGTCCGCCCCAAGCAGGACGACCAGTACATATGCGGCATAGCCGACCACCGCTGTGATGGCCAGCGCCCACGCCCGCTTCTCCTCGACCGCCATGGTCCAGCTCCTGATGTCAAAGAAACCTGACACGACCAAGGTAAAGCGAAGCAGACACCGTGTCAAACATCTTTGACTTATGCTGTGACTTGATCAGCGCGTCCGTATGGCGGTCGACTGCCTCCGATCGGACCCATTAGCGTGCGACACATGCTCCGTCCGATCCTTGTTGCGTGCGCGCTTGCCCTCACGGCGTGCGGCCAGGCCGCGCCGGCGGAACCGCCCGCCGGTACCAGCACGCAACCACCGTCGTCGTCGCAGCCCGCCCCCTCCCCGGCGGCCGCGCCCATGGTCGCCACGCCCGAGGTGTGCCCGCTGCCCGACAGCGGCTTCGAGTGCGGCTTCCAGAAGCGGATCGTGGAGGCGCGCAACTACGCCGAGACCAGGCCGGGCAGCGTCGGGATCGTGCTGCGCGACCGCAAGGCCGGGGTCACGTGGCGCAACGAGCACGCGGACGACATGACGTGGACGGCGTCGACGATCAAGCTCGCGATGGTGGTGAACCTGCTGGAGCGCAACCGGGCCGGCAAGATCACGCTGACCGCGGACGACCGCCGGCTGATGACCGCCATGCTGCACAGCTCCGACGACGACGCGGCGGACACGCTGTGGAAGCGCTACGGCGGCGCGACGTTCAACGCGGCGTTCCCCAAGTACGGCATGACCGATTTGGTGGCCCAAAAGGGTTATTCGGCCAGTTTTCCCTATTGGGGCTTTGAGAAGTGCACGACGAACGACCTCGACCGCCTGATCAACTACGTGCTCGACACCGTGCCGGCGGAGGACCGCACCTACATCGTCGGGCAGATGCGGCAGGTCGGCCCCGAACAGCAGTGGGGCGTCTGGGGACCTGACTCCGGCGCGAAGAACGGCTGGTCCGAAGAGGATGGCGGCTGGGTGATGAACTCGGTCGGGTTCGTCGGGCAGGACGAGCGGTACACGCTCGCGATCATGAACAACCTCAAGGGCGAGGGCGCCTACGACGCGGGCCGCGCCACCGACACGGAGATCACCCGCCTGCTCTTCCGCTGATCAGCGGACCCGCATCGGCTCGAAGTGAAATGACCGGATGAAGCAGTCACGGGGCTGGTTCACGGCGAACAGCACGCAGTCGGCCACCGACCGCGCGGTGAGCACACCCTCGCGCGCCGCGTCGTCGTCGTTGTCGAAGTCCGGTGGGTACAGCGAGATCATGCGAATGCCCTCGGGCCGCAACCGTTGCGACATGATCTCCGCATAACGCCCCTGTCCCGCCTTGGCCGCGTGGAATGCCGCGTGCGCGACGTGCGCGGGATCGCTTCGCGACTCGGCTTCCAGCGACACGATCGTCACGATGTCCGGGCGTTCGGAACGACGCAGCAACGGCAGGAAACTCTCGGTCGTCAACACCGTTCCGGCCGTACCGGACAGGATGGTCCGCACGATCGCGTCGTCATCCGCCTGCGACTCCGCGAGGAACGCGGCCCCGTTGTTGACCAGCACGTCGACATGACCGAGCAGTTCCCCCACCTGTTCGGCGCAACGCCGGACCGACGCCGCGTCCGTCAGGTCGCATCGCAGCGCGTGTGCGTCCGGTAGCAGATCGCTCGTGCGTTGTGCGGCAACGAGATCACGGGCCGTGACCACCACCGTCGCACCCTGTTCCGCGAACCGCCGCGCGATCGTGCGTCCGAAACCCCTGCCACCACCGGTGATCACCACGTTCACAACCGGGATGGTGCAACCTCCAGCTCGCCGGAGGTCAAGCCTTCGTTCACGACGCTGGTCAGCGCGCGAGGTCCGGCACCTGGGCGACGAGCTCTTCCGGCGCGGACAACCGCCACGCCTCGAACACCAGCTCCGCCAGCTCGTCGGCCTCGATGCCCTCCAGGTACACCACGACCCAGCCGAAACCGCCGGCGGTGAACTGCACTTCGAACACGTCCGGTCGTTCGGAGACCAACGCCAGCTGCTCGGACAGCGTCTGCTTCAGCCCGACGGTCTGCGTGCGCGGCCAGTAGTAGCCGAAGATCTTGCCCCGCACGCGGAACGTGTCGTACTGCTGACCGGAGGAGCGCTGCACCTCGGCGAGCCCGTCCACGATCTTGAAGAGCTGCTTGTCCCGTGTTGCCACTGCCGACCCCCAAAAGCGGAAGAGCAGCAGTATATGAGGACTTCACCGAACTGGTTGCTCTACGGCGACCGCCGTGGGCGTGACACGGCTGCGTTGGGTCAGCACGACGCACACGACCACCACCGTGGCGGTGGCAAGGGCGGGCCAGCCGACCGGTTCGCCCAGCACCACGGCCGACCACATGAGAGTCAGGACCGGTTGGGCCAGCTGGATTTGGCCGATCTTGGCCACGCCGCCCGCGGCCAGGCCCGCGTACCAGGCGAAGAAGCCCAGGAACATCGAGATCAGGGCCACGTAAGCGAAACTGAGCCACACGACGGGCGTGGTGCGCGAGAAGTCCGCTGTGTAGCAGGAAATCGGGATCGTCACGGGGAGCGCGACGACCAGCGCCCAGCAGACCGTTCGCGCGCCGCCCAGTTCGCGGGAGAGTGCGCCGCCCTCGGCGTAGCCCAGGCCGCACAGCACCACCGCGATCAGCAGGTAGACGTCGGCGGTGCCGAGGGAGCCGGAGAAACCGCCGCCGGTGGCCACGAAGGCCAGCACCGCGAGCAGGCCGGCGCCGCTGGCCAGCCAGAAGGCGATGGGTGGGCGTTCGGCGGCGCGCAGGACCGCCCAGATCGCCGTGCTCATGGGCAGGACGGCGATCACGACGGCGCCGTGGGCCGAGGTCTGGGTGGTGAGGGCCAGGGAGGTGAAGAGCGGGAAGCCGATCACGATGCCCGCGGCGACGATGACCAGGCGGCGCACCTGTGTTACCGAAGGTCGTGGCGCACGGGATAACGCGAGGTAGGCGATCGCCAGAGCGCCGGCGACGGCCGCGCGGCCGAACGCGACGAACCACGGGTCGAGACCTGCCACTGCCAAGCGGGTTGCTGGGAGGGAGAAGCTGAAACCCAGCACGCCCAGCGCGCCGAGTGTTACCCCTGCGGGCAAGATAACGTTACTCTTGGCTCTCATGAATGATGATAACGCAGCCGTCCGCGTTATCGAGGACCTGAGAGCCACGGCACTCGCCGGGCGAGCGGGCGACCGGATGCCGTCGGTGCGCGATCTGATGGCGCGGCACCGGGCCTCTCCCGCGACGGTGCAGCAGGCGATCCAGCGCGTGGCGGCAGAAGGACTCGTCGAGGTGCGTCCCGGCCGGGGCAGTTACGTCGCGCAACACACGCCCGCCACCAGCCACGACCTGTCGTGGCAGGCTGTCGCGCTCGGCGAGGGCAGGCCGGGTGAGGAGCTCGTGGCGAACCTCCTCGCGGTGCCGAAACCCGAGGCCATCCCGTTGTCCAGCGGCTACCTCGACCCCGACCTGCAGCCCGCCGACGCACTCGGCGCCGCGTTGAGCCGGGCGGCTCGGCGGCCCGCCTCGTGGGGGCGCGTTCCGGTGGAGGGCAAGGAGGAGTTGCGCGCCTGGTTCGCGAAAGAGGCGGGCGGCGAGCTCAGGGCCGGCGACATGACGGTGTGCGCGGGCGCGCAGGAAGCGCTCGCGACGGTCTTCCGCGGGCTCGGTGACCGCGGTGACACCGTGCTCGTCGAGTCGCCCACCTACCTGGGCGCGATCGCGGCCGCGCGCGACGCGGGACTCAAGGTCGTTCCCGTGCCGGCGGATCAGGACGGCGTGCGGCCGGACCTGCTGCAGGCCGCGTTCGAACGCACCGGCTCGAAGCTCTTCTACTGCCAGCCGTTGCACGCGAACCCGCACGGCGCGGTGCTGTCCGACGAACGACGGCCCGAGGTCATGCGGATCATTCGCCGAGTCGGCGCGTTCCTGGTCGAGGACGACTGGGCGCGCGGCTTCACGATCGACGGCGCCGCACCGCCGACGCTGGCCTCGCAGGACAGCGACGGCCACGTCGTCTACGTCCGCTCGCTGACCAAGGTCGCCGCGCCGGGGCTGCGCGTGGCCGTGATCGGGGCGCGCGGACCGGCGGGCACCCGGCTGAAGAACACCAGGTCGCGGCAGGACCTGTACGTCGCCGGGCCGTTGCAGGAGGCGGCGATCGACTTCGTGACGTCACCGGTCTGGCGCCGGCACCTGCGCACGCTCCAGCAGTCCTTGAGGTCGAGGCGCGACGCTCTGGCCCGCGCGATCCGCGAGCACCTGCCGGAGTTCGAGGTCGCGCGGTCGTCCGGGGGCCTGCACCTGTGGGCGACGTTGCCGGACGGCGTCGACGAGCAGGAGCTGACGACAGCTGCCGCGGCCCGCGACGTGGTGGTCTTCCCGGGACGGCCGTGGTTCGCCGCTGAACCACCGGGCGGTTTTCTCCGTTTGACCTACGGCGGCGCACCTGAGCACGTGCTCGCCGAGGGCGTGCGGCGGCTGGCCGACGCCGTGGCCGCCGTGTCTGACGTGCGGTGATGACCCGGTCGGGTGACTTGTATCGTTCATTAACTTGACTCAATCCAGAAAAGACGGCAGGGTGGCTCCCGTGCCCACGGCTTCCGACTTCGAGCGCATGTTGCGTGGAGCGTCACTTCGGGTGACGGCTCCGCGGATTGCTGTGCTGTCCGCCGTGCACAGCAACCCGCACGCCGACACGGACTCGATCATCGGTGTCGTGCGTCAGAACCTCGGCGCGGTCTCCCACCAGGCCGTTTACGACGTGCTCCGGGCACTGACCGGAGCACGCCTGTTGCGACGCATCGAACCTCAGGGCTCCGTTGCGCGTTATGAGGCGCGCGTCGGGGACAACCACCACCATGTCGTGTGCCGATCCTGCGGTGCCATCGCCGACGTCGACTGCGCAGTCGGCGCCGCGCCGTGCCTGGACGCATCCGACGACCACGGGTTCGTCATCGACGAGGCCGAGGTCATCTACTGGGGCACCTGCCCCGAGTGCACGACCGCCGCGAAAAGTTCCTGAACACCCGGAAGGATTCCCGTGTCCGACAGCACTGACACCAAGGTGAGCGAGTCGCAGCAGGGTGAGTGCCCGGTCGCTCACAGCCGGCGCAGCCACCCCAGTGAGGGCGGCAGCAACCGCGACTGGTGGCCGAACCAGCTCAACCTCCGGATCCTCCGCAAGCACCCCGTCCAGGCCAACCCCATGGGCGGCGAGTTCGACTACGGCAAGGAATTCCTGACCGTCGACCTCGACGAGCTGGCCCGCGACGTCGACGCCGTGCTCACCGAGTCGAAGGACTGGTGGCCCGCGGACTTCGGCCACTACGGCCCGTTCATGATCCGCATGGCGTGGCACAGCGCGGGCACCTACCGCACCCACGACGGCCGCGGTGGCGCCGGCGCGGGCATGCAGCGCTTCGCTCCGCTGAACAGCTGGCCGGACAACGGCAACCTGGACAAGGCCCGCCGGCTGCTGTGGCCGGTCAAGAAGAAGTGGGGCAAGAAGGTCTCCTGGGCCGACCTCATGATCTTCACGGGCAACCGCGCGCTGGAGACCATGGGCTTCGAGACCTTCGGCTTCGCCGGTGGCCGCGCGGACGTGTGGGAGCCGGACGAGGACGTGTACTGGGGCCCCGAGACCGAGTGGCTCGGCGGTGACGCGCGCTACAGCGGTGAGCGCGACCTCGAGTCCCCGCTGGCCGCGGTGCAGATGGGCCTGATCTACGTCAACCCGGAGGGCCCCAACGGCAACCCGGACCCGCTGGCCGCGGCCCGCGACATCCGCGAGACGTTCGGCCGCATGGGCATGAACGACGAGGAGACCGTCGCGCTCATCGCCGGTGGCCACACGTTCGGCAAGGCTCACGGCGCGGGTGACCCGTCGCTGGTCGGCGTCGAGCCCGAGGGTTCGCTGCTGGACGCGCAGGGCTTCGGCTGGATCAGCACGCACGGCACCGGCAAGGGCCGCGACACGATCACCTCCGGCCTCGAGGTGACCTGGACGCAGCAGCCCACCAAGTGGACGAACCTGTTCTTCCGGAACCTGTTCGAGTTCGACTGGGAGCTCACCAAGTCCCCGGCCGGCGCGCACCAGTGGAAGCCGAAGGACGGCGCGGGCGCCAACACCGTGCCGGACCCCGAGGACGGCACGCTCAACCGCACGCCGATGATGCTGACCACGGACCTCGCGCTGCGGTTCGACCCGATCTACGAGCCGATCTCGCGCAAGTTCGCGGAGAGCCACGAGGCGTTCGCGGACGCCTTCGCCCGCGCGTGGTTCAAGCTGACCCACCGCGACATGGGCCCGATCCAGCGCTACCTCGGCCCGCAGGTGCCGCAGGAGGAGCTGATCTGGCAGGACCGTCTGCCGGTCGTCGACCACGAGCTCGTCTCCGCTGACGACGTGGCCGCCCTCAAGGCCAAGATCCTCGAGTCGGGCCTCTCGATCTCGCAGCTGGTCAAGACCGCGTGGGCCTCGGCCTCGTCGTTCCGCCAGAGCGACAAGCGCGGTGGCGCGAACGGTGCCCGCATCCGCCTCGAGCCGCAGCGCGGCTGGGAGGTCAACGAGCCCGACCAGCTCGCGCAGGTGCTGCGTGTCCTCGAAGGCGTGCAGGAAGCCTTCAACAGCGCGCAGACCGGCGGCAAGAAGGTCTCGCTGGCCGACCTGATCGTCCTCGGCGGCGCCGCGGCGATCGAGCAGGCCGCCAAGGCCGCGGGCCACTCCGTGGAGGTGCCGTTCCTCGCGGGCCGCGCCGACGCCACGCAGGAGCAGACCGACGCCGAGTCGTTCGCCGTCCTGGAGCCCACCGTCGACGGCTTCCGCAACTACGGCAACAAGGCCACCCCGCTGCCGTCGGAGTACCTGCTGATCGACAAGGCGAACCTGCTCGGTCTCTCCGCACCGGAGATGACCGTGCTGGTCGGCGGCCTGCGCGTGCTGGGCGCCAACCACGGCGGCTCGACCGCGGGCGTGCTCACCGCCAAGCCCGAGACGCTGACCAACGACTTCTTCGTCAACCTGCTCGACATGGAGACGGAGTGGAAGTCGGTCACCGAGGACCAGGAGAACTTCGAGGGCCGCGACCGCGCCAGCGGTGCCGTCCGGTGGACCGCCACCCGCAACGACCTGGTGTTCGGCTCGAACTCCGAACTCCGCGCCGTCGCCGAGGTCTACGCGAGTGACGACGCGTCCGAGAAGTTCGTCGCGGACTTCGTCCTGGCCTGGAACAAGGTCATGAACGCGGACCGCTACGACGTCTGATCCAGCCCTTCCCCGGTACCCCAGGCCACTCCCCCGGCCTGGGGTACCGGCGTCTTCGGGAGCCACAGCTGGAGCACTTCCGGGTCCACTTCGGACAGTGCGCAACTGCTGGCTCGTGGTCACGTTGACAACTCCCGTTCGACCGAAGGACTGAGCCGTGCCCGACCGGCCTGAGATCGTCTGCATCTGCGGCTCCACGCGGTTCGTGGACGAGATGCGTGCGGCGAACCGTGATCTGACCCTCGCAGGTGTCATCGTCGTCGCGCCGGGCGAAGCAGGCGAGTTGCTCACCGACGAGCAGAAGGCCGCGCTGGACGCTCTCCACCTGCGCAAGATCGATCTGGCTGACCGGGTTCTGGTCGTCAACCCCGGCGGGTACATCGGCGAGTCCACGAGCAGGGAGATCGCATATGCCCGCGCCACCGGCAAGCCGATCTCGTACACCGATCCCGCCTGACCAGCAGACGCTTCATGGTGCGCTGGCGACGAGTCTCAGTCGGACTCGGGTCCGGGTTGTGTTGCGCTGCAACGCTTATCGCTTGACGCGCGGTAACACGGCGGTGGCCTCCGGGTCGCCCTTCGAGCGCTGGCGCAGGCGCGTCACCACGAACAGGCCGAGTGCGACGGCCACGGCGGCGAGCACCAGCTTCTGGAAGATGCCGGCGTAGTCCTCCACGCGGTGCCAGTTCTCGCCCAGCAGGTAGCCGGCGCCGACGAAGATGGTGTTCCAGATCAGGCTGCCCAGCGTGGTGAGCGCCAGGAACACCGTGAAGTTCATGCGTTCCACGCCTGCGGGCAGGGAGATGAAGCTGCGGAACAGCGGGATCATCCGGCCGAGGAACACGGCTTTGGTGCCGTGGCGGGTGAACCAGGCTTCGGTCTTGTCGAAGTCGCTCACGTCGACCAGCGGGATGCGGGCCACCAGGCGGCGGGTGCGGTCGCGACCCAGGAGCATGCCCGCGAGGTAGACGATGATGGCGCCCGCCACAGAGCCCAGGGTGGTCCAGAACAGGGCGGCGGGCAGGCTGAACACGCCCTTGCTCGCGGAGAAGCCGGCCAGGGGTAGTACCAGTTCACTCGGGATCGGCGGGAAGAGGTTGTCCAGGCCCACGATCACGGCCGCGCCGAAGCCTCCCAGCGTTTCCATGACGTGCACTGCCCACTCAGCCAGCATTGATTTCCCTTTCGCAGCAATGGTTCTGGGTCGGGGTCAACGCTAGGAATTCACAACGGCGGGCGCCATGAGGTGGACCGTTGAGAATCAGGGTGGGAAACCGCAGGGGAATACTGTGGGAAACCGCAATGCCGGGGCTGATCGTGGCCAGTACCGTGGCGAACGTGCATCAGGAGGAGCAGCTCAGCGCGGGATCGCTGGTGCGCGGGTGGTTCCGGACGTTCTACGGCGTGTTGATGGGGGCGTGGACCGCCCTGCCCGACCTGTTGGCGGCGATGCTGGGCGTCGGCGTGGTCAAGATGACCCAACTCGAACTCGGCCGGATCGCGCGGTACGGCGAGGCGGCGCACGCCGATCCGCTCACGCCGCGGCGGTGCCAGCGGTACCTCGGGGTGCGGTGGCTGGTGGGCGGCATGGGTGTCGGGGTGATCTCGATGCTGATGCTGTTCATCGCCACGGCGCTGTCGATGATCACGGCGTGGCTCTTCGACGGCAAGTGGGGGCTGGTCAGGGACGGCGACGTGGTCGACACGCAGCTGATCCTGGTGGCGACGGTGCCGGGCACGTTGCTCATCTTCGTCACGCTGGCGGGGATCACCGGGGTGGCGAAGCTCGACCAGTGGCTCGCCACCACGATGCTCGGGACCAGTCAGCAAACGCTGCTGCGCCAACGGGTCGCGGTGCTCACCAGCACGCGGGCCGAGGTGATCGAGGCGATCGACGACGAGCGCCGCCGGATCGAGCGCGACCTGCACGACGGGGTCCAGCAGCGGCTCGTCGCGCTGGGGATGCTGATCGGGCGTGCGCGGCGGGCGAAGGACGACGAGCAGCTCCAGCAGCTGCTGCGGCAGGCGCACGACACCGCGGGCGAGACCATCGACGAGCTGCGCGAGGTCGCGACGCGGGTCTACCCGGCCGTGCTCGACGACTCCGGGTTGGACACGGCGCTGGAGGTGCTGGCGGAACGGTCGAGCGTGCGCGTCGAGATCAGCAACGAACTGCGCGAGTCGCCCGGCACCGCGCTGGAGACGGTGATCTACTTCGTGGTGTCCGAGGCCGTCACCAACGCGGCCAAGCACGCCGCGCCGTCGGTCGTCGAGATCTCGGTGTGGCAGAGCGAGCAGGACATCGTGGTGGTGGTCAGGGACGACGGCGTCGGCGGCGCGGACCCGAGCGGCAGCGGGTTGTCCGGGCTCGCCAGGAGGGTCAAGGCGGTGGACGGCGGCTTCGAGGTGATCAGCCCGCGGGGCGGTCCCACCACGATCTGCGCGAGGGTGCCGTGCGCGTGATCCTGGCCGAGGACTCGACGCTGCTGCGCGAGGGCCTCATCCGCCTGCTGGCCGAGGAGGGCCACGACGTCGTGGCC
>NZ_MUYM01000039.1 GCF_002150765.1 Lentzea kentuckyensis | reverse complement strand
TCCCACCCCCAAGCCTGCGAGAATGCCCCAGTGAGCCTGCTGGGACCTGTAGAAGTTCGCCGTCTAGCCGAAGAGCTGGACATCCGCCCGACCAAAAAACTGGGCCAGAACTTCGTCCACGACCCCAACACGGTCCGCAAGATCGTCACCGCCGCCGAACTGGACGAAAACGACATCGTCCTCGAAGTCGGCCCAGGCCTGGGCTCCCTGACCCTCGCCCTCCTCCCCGCCGCCAAGCAGGTCGTGGCCGTCGAAATCGACCCACCCCTGGCCCAGCGGCTCCCGCAGACCGTGAACGAGATGGACCCGGAGAACGCGTCCAAGCTCCACGTCGTCCTCAAGGACGCCATGAAGGTCACCCAGGCGGACCTGCCGGCTCAACCCACCGCGATCGTTGCGAACCTCCCCTACAACGTCGCGGTCCCGGTGGTCCTGCACCTCCTCAAGGAGCTCCCGAGCCTCCAAAAAGGCCTCGTCATGGTCCAGGCCGAGGTCGCGGACCGGATGGCGGCCAGGCCCGGCAACAAGATCTACGGCGTGCCCAGCGTGAAGCTCGCCTGGTACGCGGACGCCAAGAAGGCCGGGTCGATCGGCAAGAACGTGTTCTGGCCGGCGCCCAACGTCGACTCGGGCCTGGTGTGGTTCCAGCGTCACGAAAAGCCGCTGTCCACAGTGGACCGAAAGAGGCTTTTCGAGATCGTCGACGCCGCGTTCGCGCAGCGCCGGAAGACGCTTCGCGCTGCGCTCAAGGGCTGGGCCGGCAGTGCCGAAAAGGTCGACGAGCTGCTCCAGAAGGCCGGGGTCGATTCCCAGCTGAGGGGCGAGCAGCTCAGCGTGATCGACTTCATCCGGATTGCCGAGGTCTAGGCCGGGGATCCTTCGGCCATCAGTGTGATCTGTCGAACGAATCCGAATCTGGCTTGCGCAACCGAACGTCCGTCCGGTTGACTGCTAAGTGCCATCCGGAGCGATTGAGAGACCTGGCTCTACGACGTCGCAGCAACCACCCGCTGGATGCGGGCAGGTGCTAACGCCAGGACCGATGGAGGATCACATGGGTACCACGCGAATGCTGACGCGCCGTCGAGTTGTCGACCAGTGCCGTCGCACCGCATCTGCATGTCGTCGCCACCTCGTCTAAGGCGCCTTCTCAAAGTCCTTTGACGCGGCCCTCTCCAAACACGAGGGGCGCACACACCTGAGCAGAACTCCGATCGCGCACAGCCCAAGAGGCGTGTGTGCCGTCGCGCGCAGCCGTGGAGCAGATGTGATCACTGTCGAAAACCTCACCAAGTCCTTCCAGGGTGTCAACGCCCTGAACGGCGTGACCCTCGACGTCGAAGCGGGCACCGTGCTCGGCGTCGTCGGCCCGAGCGGGGCCGGCAAGTCGACGCTCGCTCGTTGCGTTGCGCTGCTGGAGCGTCCCGACTCGGGCGCCATCCGCGTCGACGGCACCGACATCACCAGCCTCGACGGGTCGGCCCTGAGGGCCGCTCGCAGGCAGATCGGCGTTGTGCCGCAAGGGGATTCGCTTCTCCGGCAGCGCACGGCGGCCGGCAACATCGCGCTGCCGCTCGAAAGTGCCGGCGTGCCTGGGCCGCAGCGGCGGACGAGGGTCGGCGAGCTGCTGGACCTCGTCGGGCTGACCGACAAGGCCGCCGCCTACCCCGACCAGCTGTCCGGCGGGCAGCGCCAGCGCATCGCCGTGGCGCGGGCGCTCGCCGCGAACCCCTCTGTGCTGCTCGCTGACGAGCCGACGTCCGCACTCGACCCGGAGACCACCGGTTCCGTGCTGACCGTGCTCGACCGTGCGCGCGCTGAGCTGGGTGTGACCGTTCTCGTCGTCACGCACGACATGGGCGTGGTCCGCAAGATTTGCGATGACGTCGCGGTACTGGAGCAGGGTCGTGTTGTCGAGCACGGCAAGGTCCTCGACCTGGTCAACGACGCCGCGAGCCGCACGAGCAGTGCGCTGCTGCCCGCCGTCGACCTGAACCCGATCAACGAGAGCAACTACGACCGTGTCGCGGACGTCGTGCTCGTCGGGTTCGCCGCGGTCGGCGCGTTGCTGCCCGAGGCCGCGCACCGGTTCGGCGTCGAGCTCAACATCGTCGGCGGTGGCCTCACGCGTCTGGGCGAGACCCCGGTCGCACGGTTCCGTCTCGGCCTGAACGGCGAGCGCTCCGACTCCGCGCTCGAGTGGATCGGCGAGGCCGGCGGTGCGGTGCAGAGGTCCCTGAAGGGACCGCAGGGAGTAGCTGCGTGAGGTCTGCTACACCCTGGTCCGACGTCGTCAGCTACCTCGTCGAGGCCACCGGCGAAACGCTGTACATGGTCGGCGTTTCCACCGTCATCGCCACCGCACTGGGAGTTCCCGTAGGTGTTTGGCTGCAGCTCACCGCCAAGGGTGGGTTGCGGCCGAACGTCACGGTGCACCGCGTCCTGAGCTTCATCACCGACCTGGGCCGCTCGATGCCGTTCATCGTGCTGCTCGTCGCGCTGACGTCCGTCACCCGTCTGATCGTGGGCGGCTCCATCGGCAGCACGGCGGTCATCGTGCCGCTGGCCGTGGGCGCCATCCCGTTCGTGGGGCGGCTCGTGCAGAACATCCTGTCCGAGGTGCACGTGACCGTGGTCGAGGCCGCGATCACCACCGGCGCCTCGACGTTGAGGATCGTGCGCAGCGTGCTCATCCGCGAGTCGTTGCCCGCGCTGATCAACGCCATCGGCGTCACCGTGATCGCCCTGATCGGGTACTCGGCGATGGCCGGCGTGATCGGTGGTGGCGGCCTCGGTGACCTCGCGATCCGCGAGGGCTACCAGCGCTTCAACGACCGGATCCTGTGGAGCACCGTCGCCTGGCTCGCCGTGCTCACCACGGTGATCCAACTCGGTTTCACCCGTGCCGCCCGTGCGTCCGACCGGCGCCGGCACGCCTCCGTCTGACCCCGTAGAAATTCTCAAAAGGAACGTAATGCGTATTCGTGCTGCCCTGATCGCAGTCGCTTTGACCGCTGTGACTGCTTTGTCCGCTTGCTCGTCCGGTGCCAGCGCGTCCGACACCCTCAAGGTCGGTGTCTCGCCTGTTCCGCACGCCCAGATCCTCAAGTACGTGGCCGACAACCTCGCCGCGCAGAAGGGTCTGAAGATCGAGGTCGTCGAGTTCACCGACTACGTGCAGCCGAACACCGCGCTGGTCGACGGTTCGCTCGACGCCAACTACTTCCAGACCGTCCCGTACCTGGAGACGTACACCTCGGAGAGCGGCGCCAAGGTCGAGTGGGTGCAGCCCGTCCACGTCGAGCCGCTGGGCCTCTACTCGAAGAAGGTCAAGAAGCTCGACGAGCTGCCCTCGGGTGCCAAGGTCGCGCTGGCCAACGACGCCACGAACGAGGCGCGCGGGCTCAAGCTGCTCGAGGCGAACGGCCTGATCAAGCTCAAGGCCGTGGACCAGCCGACCGTCCGCGACATCGCGGAGAACCCCAAGAACCTGCAGTTCGTGCCGCTGGAGGCCGCTCAGCTGCCCCGGTCGCTGGAGGACACCGACGCGTCGGTGATCAACGGCAACTACGCGATCGACGCGGGCCTCAAGCCGGCCACCGACTCGCTCGCGCTGGAGAAGGCCGAGGGCAACCCGAACGCGAACGGCCTGGTCACCCGCACGGAGCTCAAGGACGACAAGCGCATCCGCGAGCTGGCGGAGCTGCTCGGATCGCAGCAGGTCAAGGACTACATCAAGCAGACCTTCAACGGTTCGGTCATCCCGGTTTGAGAGCGGCAGTGACCGGGGGAGGAGTCCGGGACTCCAGAACGCCCGTAGGCTGACATGGTGCTCGCAGTCGTTCCACCCCCGGTCACAGTTCGCGTCCCGGCCAAGGTCAACCTGCACCTGGCCGTCGGTGACGTGCGCCCGGACGGCTATCACGACCTGGTGACCATCTTCCAGGCGCTGTCACTGGTCGACGAGGTCACCGTCGCGGTGGCCGACGAGCCCGGCGTGGAGGTCCACGGCGAGGGCGCCGACCAGGTGCCCACCGGAGCCTCGAACCTCGCCTGGCGCGCGGTCCGGCTGCTCGCGGCGCACGTGGGCAAGGACCCGGACGACCCCAAGGTCCGCGTCGTCATCCGCAAGGCCATCCCCGTCGCGGGCGGCATGGCGGGCGGCAGCGCGGACGCGGCCGCGGCGCTGGTCGGCCTCTCTTCGTTGTGGCGGTTGGAGATCAGCCGCGACGAGCTGGCCGAACTGGCCGGGAAGCTCGGCGCGGACGTCCCCTTCGCTCTGTACGGCGCGACCGCGCTCGGTACGGGCCGCGGCGAACGGATCGTGCCGGTGCTGGGCCGCCACCAGTTCCACTGGGTGCTCGCGTTCGACCGGCGTGGACTGTCCACTCCGGACGTCTTCGACGAGCTGGACCGCCTGCGCGCCGAGGGAGATCCGCCGCGCGTCGGCCCGGTCGAGGCGGTGCTGGAGGGACTGTCCTCCGGCGACCCCCGCCAGCTCGCTCTGCTGCTCGGCAACGACCTGCAAGCCGCCGCCGTGTCTCTGCGGCCGAACCTGCGCCGCACGCTCCGCGCGGGCGTCGACGCGGGCGCGTTGGCCGGCATCGTGTCCGGTTCCGGCCCCACGACGGCGTTCCTGTGCGAAGACGGCGACACGGCGGTGCGCGTGGCTGCCGAACTGGCCGGCGCCGGTGTGTGCCGCACGGTTCGCGTCGCACACGGCCCGGTGCCCGGCGCACGCGTCATCACGACCGAAGAGCCCAAGCCCACGCCGCCTGAGGTACACGCGTAGCCACGGGGGCTTTGCCTGCCTGGGTAGCCTGCACCGGGCAGTTTCTTACTAGTCGTGAGGTTTTGATGGCCAACCTGGTCAACCTGGAGTCCGTGTCGAAGTCGTTCGGCGTCCGGCCGCTGCTCGACGGCGTGTCGCTCGGCGTCAACGAGGGCGACCGGATCGGTGTCGTCGGCCTGAACGGTGGCGGTAAGACGACGCTGCTCGAGGTGCTGGCCGGGGTGGAACCCGCCGACGACGGCCGGGTGTCGCGCTCGCGGGACCTGCGAATGGCCGTCGTGACGCAGCGGACCGAGCTGCCGGACGGCTCGACCGTGCGCAACGCGGTGATCGACCCGCTCGGGTTCGACGCCGAGCACGAGTGGGCCTCTGACGCCCGCGTTCGGTCCATTTTGGACGGACTCGGGATCACCGCGCTGGGACTGGACTCCGTGGTCTCCACGATGTCCGGTGGCGAGCGGCGCCGCGTCGTACTGGCGGCCGCGCTGATCCAGGACCTCGAACTGCTCGTGCTGGACGAGCCGACGAACCACCTGGACGTCGAGGGCGTGCGGTGGCTCGCGGAGCACCTGCTGGCCCGCAAGTGCGCGCTCGTGGTCGTCACCCACGACCGGTGGTTCCTCGACACGGTCTGCAACCGCACGTGGGAAGTCGTGCAGGGCAAGGTCGAGCAGTACGAGGGCGGCTACGCCGACTGGATCTACGCCCGCGCCGAGCGCACCCGGCTGGCCGACGTGCTCGAGGAGAAGCGGCAGAACCTGGCGCGCAAGGAACTCGCGTGGCTGCGCCGTGGCGCGCCCGCGCGGACCTCGAAGCCGCGCTACCGGATCGAGGCCGCCGAGGCGTTGATCGCGGACGTGCCGCCGTTGCGGGACAACGTGGAGCTGCTCGCGTTCGCCAAGAAGCGCCTGGGCCGCACGGTGATCGAGCTGGAGGACGCGACACTGTCCATTCCGGACCGGGTGCTGGTCCGCGATCTGACGTGGCGCATCGGCCCCGGTGAGCGGATCGGTCTGGTCGGTGTCAACGGATCCGGCAAGACGACGCTGCTCAAGCTGCTGGCGGGGGAGCGCGAAGCCGAGTCCGGCAAGCGGATCCAGGGCCAGACCGTGAAGATCGCGCACCTCTCGCAGGAGCTGCTCGACCTCGACGGGTCGATGCGCGTGCTGGAGGCGATCGAGGAGATCGCGCGGCGGGTCGTGCTCGGCAAGTACGAGATGTCGGCCTCGCAGCTGGGCGAGCGGTTCGGGTTCTCGTCGCAGAAGCAGTGGACGCCGGTGTCGGACCTGTCCGGTGGCGAGCGGCGGCGGCTGCAGCTGTGCCGGTTGCTGATGGCCGAGCCGAACGTGCTGCTGCTCGACGAGCCGACGAACGACCTGGACATCGACACGTTGCAGCAGCTGGAAGACCTGCTCGACTCGTGGGCCGGCACGCTCGTCGTGATCTCGCACGACCGCTACCTGGTCGAGCGCGTGTGCGACAAGGTCGTCGCGTTGTTCGGTGACGGCAAGCTGACCGACCTGCCCGGCGGCATCGAGGAGTACCTCAAGCGCCGGGACTCGTTGCGGGACAGGGAAGGCGCCGCTGCCGGCCCAGCCACCGACAAGGCGCCGTCGAACGCCGCCGACCAGCGCGCCGCCCGCAAGGAGCTGGCCAGGCTGGAGCGGCGGCTCGAGGTGCTGCACAAGAAGGAAGCCGAGCTGCACGCCGCGCTGGCCGAGGCCGCGACCGATCCGGACCGGCTGCTGAAGCTCGACGCCGAGCTCCGTGCCGTGCTGGCGGAGGAGACCGACGTCGAGGCCGCCTGGATGGCCGCGGCCGAGGTGGTCGAGGGCTGACGATGAAGGGACCCTTGCTCCACCTCACGTGGAGGAAGGGTCCCTTCATCGACCTCGGCGACGCAGTTCGTTCGCGAGCATGGGCAGCAGTTCGTCGATGAACGACGTGTCGTAGCCCTGGCCGGAGAGCAGCGCGTAGCTGAAGCGCGCCTTCATGACCTCCTCGGAGGTCGCCCCGAGCATGCCGTCGAGCGCGACGCCGATCTCCTCCAGCATCCGGTCGACCTGCGCGGTGCGGTAGCCGCGCTGGCCGGCCGCTGCCTGCGGGATCCGCAGCTGGCGCAGGTCCTTCCACGACCTGACCTGCGGCATGCTGCGCATCGGTCCGGCGAGCTGCTGTTCGATCTGGCCGAGGAACGAGTCCACCTCGGTCTCGTCGTAGCCGCGCCGGCCGATCAGCGGGCGCGAGAACCGGACGTCCCGGATGTCCTTGCCGGTCAGGTTGTCCTGGCCGAGCAACGTCGCCTCGATGCGGTCGAGGAAGGCGTCCACCTGGGACTCCTGGTATCCGCGGCGGCCGCGGGGAGGACGGTGGAACGCGACCTTGCGGATGTCCGCGGCGGTGAGCTTCGGCGAGTCGACGGACCTGGGCGTCGCTGGCTGCTGCACCGGCGGCTGCACCTGCGGTTGCGGCGGCTGAGGGCGCTGCTGGGGCTGTGGACGGCGCTGCTGGGGCCGTTGCTGTTGCTGCGGCAGCTGCGGCAGCTGAGTCGTCGGAGGCGCGGCTTTGGGCGGTGGCGGCGGCGTGCCCTTGAGCGGCGGCGGCGCGGTTTCGAACATCAGCACGACGAGGTCGAGGAACGTGTCGACGTCTTCTTCGTCGTAACCGAACGTGCCGGGCGCCGTCTCGCCGAACACGGCGTCCTGGATCTGTTGCGCGGTCAGGTTGTCGGCGCCGCGCAGGGTGGCCTCGATGCGGTCGAGGAAAGCGTCGATCTGGCCTTCGTGGTAGCCGCGGGTCCCCGGTCTGGGCTTGTGGAAGCGCACAGCGGCAACGTCGTCGGGCGAAAGTCGCACCGCGGGTCTGAGTGCCTGCGACGTGGCGTGCGCGCCCTGAGCGGGCGCTGAGGCCTGCTGGCGTTGCGGAGTGGACCGCAGCGTGTCGGCCACCAGTTCCATGAAGACGTTGACCTCGTTGACGTCGTAGCCCGGATCCCGGGACGCGTTGCTGAACTTGACGTTGAGCACGTCCTCGCGCGTGAGGATGTCTCTGCTGCGCATGGTGTCCTCGACGCGGTCGAGAAATGCGTCCACCTCAGCCGCGTCGTACCCGCGTTGTCCCGAGGGGGGACGGTGGAACGCGACCAGGGCCACGTCCTGCGCGGAGAGCAGAGGTGCCGGATGCGCGGGCAGACGATGCTGCGCTCCGGGGCCGCCCCGATCCACCAATGACCTCCTCCTGCGTACCTGTACTGGGGAGTATCGCGTTTCGCGTGGCATAACGTTTCGCCCTGATGGACCAAACGGCGCCACTACGATCGCGAACATGAGTCAGTTCGTGGATGTGATGCTGGCGACGGCCGCCAACGGCAGGGACAAGGGCATGACGACGGGTGAACCCGCCGCGCCCGTCCGCCGGACCTGGGCCGAGGTGCACGAACGCGCCCGGCGGATGGCCGGTGCGCTCGATGTGGCGCCGGGCACCGCGATCGCCGTGCTCGCCGCCGAACCAGCCGTGATCGCCCCAGCCGTGCAAGCAGCCTGGCTGTGTGGTGGCAGCGTCACGATGTTGCATCAACCCACACCACGCACCGACCTGGCCGAGTGGGCCGAGGACACGTTGCGGGTGCTCGCCATGATCGACTCTCGTCTGGTCCTGCTCGGCAGCCCTTTTGACGCTCTGGCTCCCGTGCTGGACCAACACGGAATCCCGTACCGCAAGCTTTCCGAGCTAGACGGCGAGCCGATCGCTCACCCTGTTCCCACTCCCGAGGATGCCACGGCACTGCTGCAGTTGACGAGTGGGTCCACCGCAGATCCCAAGGCGGTGCGAATCACACACGGCAATTTGATGGCCAACGCCCGCGGTATGCAGATCGCGGCCGCGCTGGATCCGTCGTCCGATGTGATGATTTCGTGGCTGCCGTTGTTCCACGACATGGGGATGGTCGGCTTTCTGACCGTGCCGATGCTGTTCGGCCTGGAATTGGTGAAGGTCACCCCGGTCGACTTCCTGTCGCGCCCGACCCTGTGGGCCGACCTGATCACCCGGTACCGCGGCACGATCACCGCCGCGCCGAACTTCGCCTACGCGATCGTGGCGCGCCGGCTGGCCTCTTCGTCCGACTCGTTCGATCTGTCGTCCATGCGGCTGGCCCTGAACGGTGCCGAGCCGATCGATCCGGCCGCTGTTCAGGCGTTTGTGGACGCCGGTGCGCGGTTCGGGTTGCGGCCGGAGTCGATTCTGGCGGCTTATGGCATGGCCGAGACCACGCTGGGTGTCGCTTTCGCGCCGCTGTTCACCGGGTTGTCGGTGGACGTGGTGGACGCGGACGCCGTCGAGGCTGATCGGCGGGCTGTGCCTGCTGCTGAGGGGCGTGCGTTTCCGCTGCTCGGGCCGCCGCTGCCGGGGCTGGAGCTGCGGGTGGTGGACGACTCGGGCACGGTCCTGGGCGTGCGGGACGTCGGTGAGCTGCAGATCCGCGGCGAGGCCGTGACTCCCGGGTACCTGACGGTGAACGGTCCACTGGCGACTCAGGACGCCGAGGGGTGGCTGTCCACTGGAGACATCGGATACCTGGTGGAGGACGGCCAGGTCGTCGTCTGCGGGCGACGCAAGGACGTCATCATCATGGGCGGCCGGAACATCTATCCGACCGATGTGGAGCGTGCCGCCTGCTCGGTGGACGGCGTGCGGGCCGGCAACGCGGTGGCGGTGCGGTTGGACGCCGGGACGCAGCGGGAGCGGTTCGCCGTGGTGCTGGAGTCGAAGCTCGCCGGGGACGCCGAGGCGGAGAAAGCCCTGGTGAAGGAGGTCACGGCGCGGGTGGTGGACGCGGTCGGGTTGCGGCCGTTCGCCGTGGTGGTGCAGCCGCCCGGGACGCTGCCGAAGACGCCGTCCGGGAAGCTTCGGCGGTCTGCGGCGGCTTCCCTCGTGTAGCTAGTGGAAGGCGTTCTGCGCGGCTTCGAGGCCCTTGGTGACGAGGGCCTCGGTCGCGTCCGCCGCCCGGTCGATCTCCAGCGCGAGCTGCTTGCGCTCGACCGTGGAGAAGTCCTTCAGGACGTAGTCGGCGGGGTCCTGGCGGCCCGACGGGCGGTCCACGCCGAAGCGGACGCGGTGGTAGTCCTTGGTGCCCAAGGACTTCGTGATGGAGCGGAGTCCGTTGTGGCCGTTGTCACCGCCGCCCAGCTTCATGCGGATGGCGGCGAAGGGGAGGTCCAGCTCGTCGTGGACCACGACGATGGTGGTGGGCTTGAAGAACTTCACGGCGCTCGCGACGGGGCCGCCGGAGAGGTTCATGAAGCTGCGCGGCTTGGCCAGGACCACGCGGTGGCCGTTCAGGCGGCCCTCGACGATCTCGGCGCCGGACTTGTGCGCCTTGAACTTGCCGCTCATGCGGGCGGCGAGTTCGTCGAGGATCAGGAAGCCGATGTTGTGGCGGTTGCCCTCGTACTTGGGGCCGGGGTTGCCCAGGCCGACGATCAGGGCGAGGTCATCGTCCACGGAACCGCAACTCCTGCTCGAGATCGTCCAGCAACGCGTCCACGGCCTGCACCTGGTACCCCTTGCCCAGCAGGCCGGACGTGGTGCTGAACCGGGTGTTGCGAACCTCGGTGGAGGTCATGGCACCCCGGCCGTCCAGGTTGGCCGCGGCGCGGGCGACGAAGGCGTCGACTTCGGCGCGATCGTATCCGGTGCTGGACTTCGGCAGCTTGCGCGCGTACAGGTCCTCGCCGGTGGCGAGGCCCGTCGGCGGCACGATGCCGTTGCGGACCTGGAACTCCAGCAGGTGCAGGACACCGTCGACGCTGAGGGGGTCGTAGCCGTTGGGGACCGTGGCGAATTTGACGGTGCGCACGTGGTCCGGGTCCAGGCGGAGACGGCCGGCCAGGGCGTCGGCGATGATCAGCAGGAACTCGTTGACCTGGTCCGGGTCGTAACCCTGCCGCTTGCGGCGGAAGGTCTTCGACCGGATCTCGGCCGGCCCCAGGTACTGCAACGGCGCGCCGCCCCCCTCGTGAGGGGGTGGCGCGCCGTCAGTCCTGCCCGACGTGATGGGGCTCAGCTTTCCTCGGTGGCCTCGGCCGGAGCGGCCTCGTCACCCTCGAGCTGTGCGGCGGACGGCGCCTCGTTGACGGCGACGACGAGCGCGTCGGCGTCACCGGCGAGCGTGGCGCCCTCCGGGAGGGTCAGGTCGCTGGCGTGGATCTGGGTGCCGGCGGTAACCCCCGCGATCGAGAGCTCGATCTGGTCGGGGATGTTCAGCGCATCGGCCTCGATGGTGATGGTGCTGAGGTCCTGCGTGAGCAGCGTGCCCGAGGCGGGCTCGCCGGAGATGACCAGCGGCACCTCGACGGTGACCTTCTCGCCGCGCTGGACGAGCAGCAGGTCGACGTGCTCGATGTAGTTCTTGATGGGGTGCGTGGTGACGGTCTTGGTCAGAGCCAGCTCACTCGCGCCGTCGAGGGCGAGGGTGAGGACTGCGTTCTGACCGTGCTCACGGACGACACGGGCGAACTCGAGCGCCGGCAGGGCCAGGTGCTTCGGGTCGGAACCGTGGCCGTAGAGCACCGCGGGGATCTTGCCGGCGCGACGGGTACGGCGGGCGGCGCCCTTGCCGAATTCGGTGCGCTGCTCAGCGGCGAGACGGACCTCGGACACGGTGGGGTACTCCTTACGAGTCTGGCCTTGTACGTCGGGGCGGTGCACAAGTTGTCAGGCGTTGGATCTAGCTGTGGGGTGGTGGCCTGCGGCGGCGAGCAGCACGCGGAAAACGTCAACACGCGCGGCATCAAGCCACCGCGTCGATCACGCCGGACCGTGGAAGGCCCGCCCTCGCCGAGGCAACCCGACCAGTGTAGGTGAGCGGCCACCGGGGTTGCTAATCGGGGGTCCGCAGACTGCACGCGGGGAGCTTTCGTTCACTCTGACCGCACGGGAGCGCCCCGCGTGCGGTCAGGTTGGAGTGCACGCGGGGAGCTTTCGTTCGCTTTGACCGCACGGGAGCGCCCCGCGTGCGGGTTGAGCAGTGCGGGTCAGGCGTTGCCGTCGAACAGGGAGGTGACTGAGCCGTCCTCGAACACTTCCTGGATCACGCGGGCCAGGAGGGGGGCGATGGACAGGACGGTCATGTTCGGGAAGCGCTTCTCCGCTGGGATGGGGAGGGTGTCCGTGAACACGACCTCGCGGGCGCCCGAGTCCTGGAGGCGCTGGGTTGCGGGGCCGGAGAGGATGCCGTGCGTCGCGGCGATGACCACGTCGGCGGCGCCCTCGTTGAGGAGTTGCTTCACTGCCCCGGCGATGGTGCCGCCGGTGTCGACCATGTCGTCGATCACGATGCAGAGGCGGCCCTCCACCTTGCCCACGACGCGGTTCGAGACCACCTCGTTGGGGCGTAGCGGGTCGCGGGTCTTGTGGATGAAGGCGATCGGGGCGCCGCCCAGGGTGTCGGCCCACTTTTCGGCCAGCTTGGTGCGGCCCGAGTCGGGGGAGACGACGGTGATTTCGTGGCCCGCGTACTTGCCTCGGATGTGGTCGGCCAGTAGGGGCATTGCCCACAGGTGGTCTACCGGGCCGTCGAAGAAGCCCTGGATCTGGGCCGTGTGGAGGTCTACGGAGACCAGGCGGTCGGCGCCTGCCGTTTTGAACAGGTCGGCTACCAGGCGGGCCGAGATGGGCTCGCGGCCGCGGTGCTTCTTGTCCTGGCGGCTGTACGGGTAGAACGGCATGATCACGGTGATGCGCTTGGCCGAGGCGCGCTTGAGGGCGTCGACCATGATCAGCTGTTCCATCAGCCACTGGTTGATGGGGGCGGTGTGGGACTGGATGACGAAGGCGTCGCAGCCGCGCACGGACTCTTCGAAGCGGACGAAGATCTCACCGTTCGCGAAGTCGTAGGCCTGCTGCGGGGTCACCGTGACGTTGAGGTGCTTCGAGACCTCTTCCGTCAATTCCGGATACGCACGTCCGCCGAAGAGCATCAGGTTCTTCTTCGGTGTGCCTGGCATCTGCGGGTTCACGCTCAGCGACCCTCCTCTGTCTTCTCGTCATTCTGCTTCGCGATGGCGGCCTCCGCTGCCTGAGCGGCGGCGGTGCCCGCCCGACGGCTGACGACCCAGCCCTCGAGGTTGCGCTGGGGGCCTCCGGACACGGCCAGCGCGCCCGGTGGGACGTTGCGGCGCAGGACGGTGCCCGCGCCGGTGTAGGCGCCGTCGCCGACGGTCACGGGGGCCACGAACATGTTGTCCGAGCCGGTGCGGCAGTGGGAGCCGACGATCGTGCGGTGCTTGTTCACGCCGTCGTAGTTGACGGTTACCGATGCTGCACCGATGTTGCTGTGATCGCCGATCGTCGCGTCGCCGATGTAGGACAGGTGGGGGACCTTCGAACCTTCGCCGATCTGCGAGTTCTTGGTCTCGACGAAGGTGCCGATCTTGCCCTTGGTGCCCAGGGAGGTACCGGGGCGGAGGTAGGCGAACGGGCCCACGGAGGCGCCGTCGCCGATCTGCGAGTCGCTGCCGTGGGTCCGGACGACGGAGGCACCGGCACCGACGGTCACGCCGGACAGGGTCGTGTCGGGGCCGACGGTCGCCCGCTCGCCGATCACGGTGCCCGCGCGGAGCTGCACGTTCGGCTCGATCAGGGCGTCCTGGCCTACCTGCACGTCCGCGTCCACCCAGACAGAGGAAGGGTCGACGACGGTCACGCCGGCGCGCATCAGGCCCTCGACGATGCGGCGGTTCATCTCCGCACCGACGGCGGCGAGCTGCACGCGGTCGTTGATGCCCTCGACCAGCCAGCGGTCGGACGCGATCAGCGCGCCGACCCGCAGGCCGTCACCGCGGGCGATGCCCAGGACGTCGGTCAGGTAGAGCTCGCCCTGCGCGTTGTCGGTGGACAACCGCGACAGGCCGTCGCGCAGCACCGCCGCGTCGAACGCGTACACGCCGGAGTTGATCTCGGTGATCAGCTGTTCCGTGGAGGAGGCGTCCTTCTGCTCGACGATCCGCTGCACGGTCCCGTCGGAGTCGCGCACGATCCGGCCGTATCCGGTGGGGTTCTCCACCACGGCGGTCAGCACGGTCACCGCGTTGCCCGCCGAAGCGTGCTCCGCGAGCAGGGCCTGGAAGGTCTGGGTGTCGAGCAGCGGCACGTCGCCGTAGCTCACGATCACGGTGCCGCCCAGGTCGTGCGGCAACTCGGCCAGGCCGCACGAGACGGCGTGACCGGTGCCCTTCTGCTCGGCCTGCACGGCGACGGTGACCTTGCGGCCCAGCGCCCCGGCGAGGCCTTCCAGATGCTCGGTGACGGCTTCACGGCCATGACCGACGACGACGGCCAGGTGGTCGGGGTCTGTACCGGCTGCCGCGCGCACCGCGTGTTCGACGAGTGAGCGTCCGGCGATCCGATGCAGCACCTTGGGCGTGGACGACCGCATGCGGGTGCCTTCCCCGGCGGCGAGCACGACCGTGCTGACAGGGCCCTCGAGCATCAATGCTCTCCCTAACAGGCTGGGTGGTTCGAAGTCCGCGGACCAGCCTAAGCCTCCGCGGAGGGCTCCCCCGCCACAGCCGCAACCTGGCAGCCACCTTGACGCTTTGCCACGTACATCGCCGAGTCCGCCCTTGACAGGGCCTGATTCGCGGATTCGCGGGGGCGCAGGGAGATGACGCCGACCGACAGCGTGACCCCCCGGGAGAGGTCGATTGGCAAGCCTGCCACGGCATCCACGGCTCGTCCGAGGGCTGCTTCCGCGGCGTTCAGAGGGGCGCCCGGCAGCAGTACGACGAACTCGTCGCCGCCGTAGCGGGCCACCATGTCGTCACCCCGCAGGGCCTGGCGGAGTGTGCTGGCAATCACCCGAAGAACATCATCACCTTCGGCATGTGAATGACGGTCGTTCACGCCCTTGAAGCCGTCGAGGTCCACCAGCGCGATGGAGAACGGATCGACCTGACCGGCGATGAGCTCGCTTATCTTGTCGTCCAGCGCCCGGCGGTTCGGCAGCCCGGTCAGCGGGTCCTGCAACGCCTGCTGCGCTATCGCACCGTGCGCGCGCGTCAGCCGTTCGTGCTCGCGGCGCGTCGTCAACGTGGCCACGCGGGACTCGCGCATCGCCCACAGCTCGGCTTCCAGCGCCGCGTTGTAGGCCTCCAGCGCGGACATCGTGTGCGGGCCGCAGAGGTGCGCGTACTCGCGTTCCAGCGACAGCACCAGCGACGGTTCCGACGTGTCGTGCTCCATCTGCGTGCGCGTGTCGGCGAGGACCTTCAGCGCGTCGTCCAGCCGGTTCGCCTCGACCAGGCACCTGGCCAGCGCGATGGCGACGATGATCAGTTCCCGCGCGTACATCGACAGGCCGCGCAACGACCACAGCCGGTCGAGGTGGTTCTCGCTCGGGTTCGTCAGCGCCTGCGCGGCCCCGAGGATCGGCACCTGCTCGGCGGCGGCGAGGTCGCGCCGGCCGGGGTGCAGCGACTGGCGGAACGGCACCTCGGCGGCCTCGGCGAGCCCCGCCGCGAACGCGAACTGTTCCCGCGCCTGGTCGTGGAAGTTCACCCGTTCGAGGCGCAGACCCCAGCCGATCCGCAGCCGGGTCCGGTTCACCAGGTGCACGTAGATCTGGTGCGGCTGACCGCTCTCCCACAACGGGTTGTGGCCACGCGCGAGGACGTCGTCGGCCATCTCGTAGACGCCGAGCTGGGTCAGCACCAGTGCGATGTCCTGCAGCGTCGTGGCCAGCAGCTGGTCCCACGTCCGCTTGTCGAACACCGGGTCGGTCTCTGGTTCCTCGTCGAGCATCATCGCGAGCGCCGACGCGATCTCGGTCAGCGCCTTGTCCTCGGCGTTGCCCAGCAGGAACCGGCGTCCGCGCAACGCCCGCGCGTCCGCCTCCAGCACGATCAGGCCGTGGCGGCGGCAGTGGGTGAGCATCTCGTCGAGCTGCGGGTCGGACATGTCGACCAGCCCGGGAGTCACCAGGCGGACCACGGCCGCGGCTCTGAGCAGCTGCGCGACGATGCGGGGTTCGCCGCGGCCCTGCGCCTCGGCGAGGATGTGGTCGATCTCGGAGGCCGCGTCCAGCTGCGCGGCGAGGTGGCTGCTCTGGGCCACGGCGACAAGCTCGCTCGCGCGGCCCACCAGCCACGCGTCGGACATCTCGTGGTGGCGATGGCCCACGTTGCCCTGCTCGTCGACCGTTTCCTCGGGCAGCTTCGCACCTCCCAAAGACGCCTTGACCCCGTGCTTTCCGGGCCCTGCTCCGCCACCAGGATTCGAACCTGGACCATCTGAACCAAAATCAGAGGTGCTGCCTTTACACCATGGCGGAACGGGCGAACTCGCGCCCGCCCTGCGCACATGTTGTCACGAGACGTCCTCCTGTTGTCCAACCGCCACTCGTCCGGCCGCCGGACGGGTCAGCGCATGATCACGTTTTCACGCCGATTGACCTGGTGAGAAAGTCCGCGAGCGCGTCTCGGTACGTGTCGGTCGCCACATTCCAGCCCGAGGTGTGGTCGGCGCCGGGGATCTCCACGTACTGCAGCGGCCACCCGAGCCCGCTCGCCGCGGTCGCCAGATCGCGCGACGACTGGGCCGGCACGGTGCCGTCCGCCGAGCCGTGGAACAGCAGCGTCGGCGGCTTCAGCGCGGGCGGGTTGCGGATGAGGTCGAACCGGTCGAAATCGATGCCGGCCCGCCAGCCGGACACCAGTTCGGCGATCGGCGTCAGCCACGTCGGCACGCCCCGGTTCTCCGCCTGCAGGTTCAGCGTCTGCGTCCAGTTCGTGACGGGGGAGTCGAGCACGACGCCGGACACGGCCGCCGCGACGCCGGACCGGGCCAGCGTCTGGCCGACGATCGCGCCGCCCATCGACCAGCCGTAGAGCACGACCTTCTGCGCGCCCTGGCTCTGCGCGTACTTGATACCGGCCTCGACGTCGCGCCACTCGGTGTCGCCCAGGTGGTAGAGGCCGTCCGGGGACGCGGGCGCGCCGACGTCGTTGCGGTAGGTGATCAGCAAAACGGGCAATCCGGCACTGTGAAGCTGAGGAACCACGCGCAACGCCTCTTCGCGCGACGCGCCCCGCCCGTGCACGGTGATGACCCACGTGTCCTTGTTCGTCGACGGCACGAACCAGGCCGGCATCTCGCCGAGCTCGGAAGGCACCCTGACCTCGCTGTAGACCAGACCCAGCGTGGTCTTGGGATTGCCCTCGTAGACGTCGGTCTCGATGCGGACCTTGGTGCCCTCTGGCGGCGCGGTGCCTTCCAGCAGCGGACGTTCGACCTTGCCGTCCTTGTTCGCGGCGATGTCACCGACCTTCGCGGCGCCGCCGGGCCAGACGATGCCGAACGTGCCGCGCTGGGTGGTGAGCTTGGATTCGGCGAGCACGACGTTCTTGTCGTCCACGCCGAGCGAGGTCTCCGGGTAGCGCTGCGGCAGTGCCTCCGCCGGTTTGAGCAGCTCGCCGCTGTAGTACCAGCCGATGCCGCCCAGGGCCACCGTGACCAGCACGAGCAGGGCGAGCAGTGCGGTCACGGAGATCCGGATGATCTTGCGTCTGGCCATTTCTCGATGATGCCTCGTCGAGGCCTCGATTCCAGGCGACACAGCGTGGTGATCCTGAGAACTGTCCGTGAGTTTCCACGTGAGGTCTGGCGAAGTAGGTGGCCCTAACCTACGCTTCCGTAAGTTACGGTTGCGTAGGTACGTCATTTCCCCCAATACGCCCCTCATCCCCCAGAGGAATCCGTATGACCTCGACGATGGAGTCGTCCACCGACCAGGGACCCAAACCGCTGTTCGACGGCCGACGAAGTCACGCCGAACAACTCGGCGTGTACGTGTTCGTCATCGTTCCCTTCCTCGCGTTGCTGGCCGCGGTGCCGTTCGCGTGGGGATGGGGGCTCGGCTGGGTCGACGTGGCCCTCTTCGTCGCCTTCTACTACCTCTCCGGCCTCGGCGTGACGATCGGCTACCACCGGTACTTCACGCACGGCTCGTTCAAGGCCAACCGTGCGCTGAAGATCGGCCTCGCGATCGCGGGCTCGATGGCGTTGCAGGGCCCGGTCATCGACTGGGTGGCCGACCACCGTCGTCACCACGCCTTTTCTGACCGCGAGGGCGACCCGCACTCGCCGTGGCTGTTCGGCACCGGGCCCGCCGCACTGGCGAAGGGCTTCTGGCACGCCCACATGGGCTGGCTGTTCGACCGCGACAAGACCAACCACAAGCGCTTCGCCCCGGACCTGATGGCCGACAAGGACATCGTGTGGGTCGACAAGCTCTTCGTGTTGTGGACGACGATCTCGCTGGCCGCGCCGGGCGTGCTGGGTGGCCTGATCACGTGGTCCGTCTGGGGTGGCGTCACCGCGCTCTTCTGGGCAGGCCTGGTCCGCGTCGCGTTCCTGCACCACCTCACGTGGTCGGTGAACTCGATCTGCCACATGGTCGGCGACCGCCCGTTCGCCGCACGCGACCGCTCCGCCAACGTCTGGGCGCTGGCGATCCTGTCGTTCGGCGAGTCGTGGCACAACCTGCACCACGCCGACCCGACCTCCGCGCGGCACGGCGTGAAGCGCGGCCAGATCGACATCTCGGCCCGCCTGATCTGGCTGTTCGAGAAGTTCGGCTGGGCGACGCACGTGCGCTGGCCGAGCGAGCAGCGGCTGGCCAGGATCAGTGCCAAGAAGTGAGCTTTGTAGGCTGACTCGATGACCAGGGTCAGGATGACGGGCAAGGAACGCCGCGAGCAGCTCCTGGACGTCTCCCGCTCCCTGTTCGCCGAGAAGGGCTTCGAGGCGACCTCCATCGAGGAGATCGCGCACCGCGCGAGCGTGTCGAAGCCCGTGGTCTACGAACACTTCGGCGGTAAGGAAGGCATCTACGCCGTCGTCGTCGACCGCGAGATGCAGCGCCTGATGGACCAGATCATCGAGGCGCTGGACGGCGGCAGTCACCCGCGTGAACTGCTGGAACACGCCGCCGGCGCGCTGCTCGACTACATCGAGGGCTCGACGGACGGGTTCCGCATCCTGGTGCGGGACTCGCCCGTCGCCTCGTCCTCCGGCACGTTCTCCTCGCTGCTCAACGACATCGCCTCGCAGGTCGAGCACATCCTCGCGCTGCACTTCGCCAAGCAGGGCTACGACCGCAAGCTGGCGCCGTTGTACGCGCAGGCGCTGGTCGGGATGGTCGCGCTGACCGGGCAGTGGTGGCTGGAGGTGCGCAAGCCGAAGAAGGACGAGGTGGCGGCGCACCTGGTCAACCTGGCCTGGAACGGCCTGTCCGCGATGGACCACAAGCCGAAGCTGCGCAACCGGTCCTGACCGGCCCGTTGCCAAATAGTAAGCGCGCATATAATCTGCACGCATGACAACTGGTGAGTCCACGACGTACGAGTTCGAGCACAGCACCGAAGGTCCGGCGAGCGTTGAAACGGTCTGGGCGCTGTGGAGCGATGTCTCCAGATGGACGGAGTGGGACGAGGGTCTGGCGTCCGTGACGCTGGAAGGGCCGTTCGTCGAGGGGTCG
Source organism: Lentzea kentuckyensis (assembly GCF_002150765.1). GTDB lineage: Bacteria > Actinomycetota > Actinomycetes > Mycobacteriales > Pseudonocardiaceae > Lentzea > Lentzea kentuckyensis. The sequence goes on along the minus strand of NZ_MUYM01000039.1, from coordinate 13,144 downwards.
AGCGGCACGATGGAGGTCAAGGGCCAGGGCCTGATCTCGTTCACGCTCACGTCCGTGGAGGACGGCGTCGGCTTCGTTGACGAGACGTCGGTGCCGGGCGCACTACTGCGCTTCTCGCACCGCGTCGAGGCCCTGGACAACGGCGTCCGGGTCACGCATTCGGTGGTGATCGAGGGGCCCGCCGCGCAGTTCCTCGGGCCGCTTGTGACGGCCGACCTGCCGGACGCGGTCGAGGCGCTGGTGAAATTGGCCTCGTGACGAGGTTCGAAGGGCCGGACGAGTCTCCCGGCTTCCTGTTGTGGCGGGTGACGCTCGCGTGGCAGCGGGCCATGCGGGCGGCGCTGGCCCCGCACGAGTTGACGCACGTGCAGTTCGTGCTGCTGGCGTCGTTGTGGTGGCTGGTCAACCACGGTGGCGCGCCATCGCAGCAACGGCTGGCCGAGCACGCCGGCACCGACCCGATGATGACCTCGCAGGTGATCCGCAAACTCGCGGACCGCTCGCTGATCTCGCGCGAGATCGATCCGGCGGACTCGCGGGCGCGGCTGCTGACCCTCACTGCCTCGGGGAAAGCGCTGGTCAGCAAGGCCATGAAGGACGTCGAGGACGCCGACCAGGCCTACTTCGCCGGGTTGGGCGACGAGCAGCAGGCCTTCGTCCGCGGGCTCACGCGGCTCCTGTGAGCCTCAGCAGCTTGTCGTCGGAGCCGTTCGACGTCGTGACGTAGAGCGAGCCGTCCGGGCCGGTGCGGGCGGCCCGCAGGCGGCCGTACTTGTCGTTGAGCTCGTCGGGGATGCTGACGTTCTGCACCTTGCCCGCGTTGTCGAGGGTGAAGAGCAGCAGCTTCGAGCCCTTCAGCGCGGTGATGGCGAGCTTGCCGTTCCAGAACGCCGCCTGGCAGATCGCCTCGGTCGTCTTCCCGGACGACCACACCGCCGGCACCGCGTCCGGGAACCGTTGCAGGTCGGTCATCGGCACCGACTCGTCGTAACCGCCCTGCGTGCCGCCCTTGGACGGGTCCCAGCCGTAGTTGGCGCCGGCCTTCAGCAGGTTGACCTCGTCGTCGATCGACGGCCCGTGCTCGCTGGAGAACGCCTGGTCGGTGCCGGGCCGGAAGACCACGCCCTGCACGTTGCGGTGGCCGTAGGTGTAGACCCGCCGCTCGTTGGCGTTGCTCGACGAGGCGAACGGGTTGTCCTTCGGGCCCTCGCCGGTCTCGGGGTCGATCCGCAGCACCTTGCCGCCGAGGATCGTGCGGTCCTGCGAGTTGCGGCCCTGCGCGATGTCACCGGTCGCGACGTACATCGACCCGTCCGGCGCGAGGGTCGGCCGGCAGCCGGAGTGCCGCCCGCTGGAGTTCGACGGCAGGCCGGTGAGCAGGTCCTTGACCTTCGTGGCCTTGGTGCCGTCGAGCTTGAACGTCACCAGTCGGACGTCGCGGGAGGTGTTGTAGCAAACGGTGAACCGCTGGTTGTCCGGGTGGATCACCAGACCCATCAGCCCGCCCTCGCCGCGCGCCTGCACGTCGCCCAGGTCGACGTCGACGGGCGTGACCTGGCCGCCGCGGACCAGCTTGATCGTGCCGGGCCGCTCGGTGACCAGCATCGACCCGTCGGGTAAGAACCCGAGGTCCCAGGCGTGCTGGAACCCGCCGGCGACCTGTTCGACCTTGAGACCGGCGGGCGCGGGTGCCTTCGACGGCGCGTTGCCGCCTGACACCGGCGTGGAGCAAGCGGCGAGGAGCAGCACCGACACAGCAACGAGTGCGCGCATGTCCTAACTATGCGTTTTGTGCCGTGGAGGTTCCGTGAGGCCGCTCGAAAATCGTTGTGCGGCCACCACACCCCGGTGCTAGACAGCCACAGTGCACAACGCTCTGGGGTTCTCCGACCTGCTCAGGTTGATCGACGACCGGTCCACCGCCTTCCGCGCCGCCATCGCCGCCGCGTCCAGTCTGGACGCGAAAGTCCCGACCTGCCCCGAGTGGACGCTCGCGGACCTGGCGTGGCACATCGGCGAGCGGCGCCAGATCTGGGCCGCCACCGTCGCCGCGGGACCCGCCGACGCCAAGGCCACGCCGGAGATCACGCCGATGCCGCAGGAGCGCGAGGCCCTGCTGGCCTGGCTGGCCGACTCCGCGCAACAGCTCCTGGACGCGCTCACCGAAGCCGGTCCGGACCGCGAGTGCTGGGTCGGCTGGCCCGACTCGCAGTCGGCGCGCACCACCGGCGCCGTCGCCCGGCGCCAGATCCACGAGGTCGCGATGCACACCTACGACGCCCAGCTCGCCATCGGCGCACCGCGGCCGCTGCCAGCGGAGGTCGCGGTCGACGGTGTCGAGGAGTTCCTGTTCACCTGCAACGCGACGCCGTTCCCGTGGCCGCACGAGCCCGCGGTCGTCGAGTACCACGTCGCCGAGGGCCTGTTCTGGCAGCTGCGGCTCGACGGCGAGGGCGCGCGTGCGGCCCGGCTGGACGCACCCGGTGAGTGCGATGTCTGGGCCAGTGGCACCGCCAGTGACGTGGTGCTGTTCATGTACGGCCGCCACGACCTCGACGCGCTGAAGTCCGGCGGCGACCTCCGGGTGTTCGACCGGCTGATCGCCTGGGAGCCCGCCTGAACCGCGCTGGAGCCACCCGATAAGGGGTCGCGGAACGAGCTAAGGTGGGTGTGAGACCCCTCGTCCCAGGCAGGGGTCTGTCTGGCGTCTCCCACTCGACCGGGGTTTCTCACATGCCGCTGCTCGGCCTGCTCGATGGTGTTCTGCCCGACAAAGCCCTCCGCACCTTGATCGACTCCGCCGGCGTGCCCGAGCTGGAGCTGGACGGCCCGCTGGCTGCCCGCCCGCTCGTGGCCGCGGCGCTGTCCACCGCGAAGCCGGTCCTCGCCGTCACGGCGACCGGACGGGAAGCCGAAGAGCTGACCAACGTCCTGAGTGACCTGATCGGCGCGGACAAGGTCGCGTTCTTCCCCAGCTGGGAGACGCTGCCGCACGAACGGCTGTCGCCCCGCGCTGACACGGTCGGCGCGCGGTTGCAGGTCCTGCGCCGGCTCAAGCACCCCGAAGGCAACCCGATCAGGGTCCTCGTCACGACGGTGCGCAGCCTCATCCAGCCGATGGCGCCCGGTCTGGGCGACCTCCGGCCCGTGCAGCTGAAGGTCGGCGAGGAGCAGGACTTCGCGGAGCTGGTCACGCAGCTCGCCGAGAACGCCTACACCCGCGTCGACATGGTCGAGAAGCGCGGCGAGTACGCGACCCGCGGCGGCATCCTCGACATCTTCCCGCCGACCGCGGAGCACCCGTTCCGCGTCGAGTTCTGGGGCGACGAGGTCAGCGAGATCCGGCCGTTCTCGGTGCAGGACCAGCGCTCGCTGCCCGACCAGATCGACGGCTTCGTGGCGCCGCCGTGCCGCGAGCTGTTGCTGACCGACGACGTGAAGCTGCGCGCGGCCGAGCTCGCCGAGGAACACCAGTCGGACGCCCACCTCGCGGAGATGCTGGAGAAGATCTCGAACGGCATCGCGGTCGAGGGCATGGAGGCGCTGATCCCCGCGCTCTGCCCCGGCGAGCTGCAGCTGCTCGTCGACGTCGTCGAAAAGGGCACACACGTCCTGCTCAACGACCCGGAGAAGGTCCGCGCCCGCGCCGCCGACCTCGTCCGCACCGGCCAGGAGTTCCTCGAAGCGTCCTGGATGGCGGCCGCTTCCGGTGGTAAGGCGCCGATCGACCTCGGCCGCAGCGGTTACCAGGGCCTGCGCGAGATCGCCGACCACGCCAAGGCGAACGACCGTCCGTGGTGGACGCTCAGCCAGCTCACCACCGACGCGTCGGACGTGGTGCACCTCGACGTCAAGCCGGTCGAGGCCTACCAGGGCGACGTCGAGCGCGCGTTCGCCGACCTCAAGGCGCACACCGCGACGGGTGGTGCGGCCGTGCTGGTCGTGCCCGGTGCCGGTACCGCGCAACGCGCCGTCGAACGGCTCAAGGAAGCCGACGTCTCCGCGGTCTGCGTCGAATCCCTCGACGAGGCACCGAAAGCGAGCACCGTCACGGTCGTGCGCGGCGCGCTCGAAGACGGCTTCGTGCTGCCGGACCTCGCGCTGGTGGTGCTCACCGAGACCGACCTGACCGGCGGCCGCGGTGGTACGTCCACAAAGGACATGCGCAAGATGCCGTCCAAGCGGCGCAACGCGGTCGACCCGCTGGCGCTCAAGGCGGGCGACTTCGTGGTGCACGAGCAGCACGGCATCGGCAAGTACGTGGAGATGGTCCAGCGCACGGTCGCCGGGGCCACTCGTGAGTACCTGGTCCTGGAGTACGCGTCGTCGAAGCGCGGCCAGCCGGGCGACCGGTTGTTCGTTCCGACCGACCAGCTCGACGAGGTCAGCCGGTACGTCGGCGGCGAGCTGCCGACGTTGAACAAGCTCGGCGGCAGCGACTGGAAGAACACGAAGTCCAAGGCGCGCAAGGCGGTCAAGCAGATCGCGGCCGAGCTGGTGCAGCTTTACGCGGCGCGGCAGTCGGCGCCAGGTCACGCGTTCGCGAGCGACACGCCCTGGCAGCGCGAGCTGGAGGACGCGTTCGCGTTCACCGAGACGCAGGACCAGATGGCCGCGATCGACGAGGTCAAGGCCGACATGGAACGGTCCGTGCCGATGGACCGCGTCATCTGCGGTGACGTCGGCTACGGCAAGACGGAGATCGCGGTCCGCGCGGCGTTCAAGGCCGTGCAGGACGGCAAGCAGGTCGTGGTGCTGGTACCGACGACGCTGCTCGCGCAGCAGCACCTCAACACGTTCGCCGAACGCATGCGTCAGTTCCCGGTGAACATCAAGGGGCTGAGCCGCTTCACCGACCCGCAGGAGTCCGCACAGACCCTCGCGGGCCTCGCGGACGGCGAGGTCGACATCGTGATCGGCACGCACCGGTTGCTGCAGAAGACCGTGCGCTACAAGGACCTCGGCCTCGTGATCGTCGACGAGGAGCAGCGGTTCGGCGTGGAGCACAAGGAGCACATCAAGGCTCTCCGCACGCACGTCGACGTGTTGACCATGTCCGCGACACCGATCCCGCGCACGCTGGAGATGTCGCTCGCCGGCATCCGCGAGATGTCCACGATCCTGACCCCGCCGGAGGAACGGCACCCGATCCTCACCTACGTCGGCGCGTACGACGACAAGCAGGTCGGCGCCGCGATCCGCCGCGAGCTGATGCGCGACGGCCAGGTCTTCTACGTGCACAACCGGGTCTCGACGATCGAGAAGGCCGCGAAGCGCATCCGTGAGCTGGTGCCGGAGGCCAGGGTCGTGACCGGGCACGGCCAGATGAACGAGGACAAGCTCGAACACCTCATCCAGGGGTTCTGGGAACGCGAGTACGACGTGCTCGTCTGCACCACGATCGTCGAGACGGGCCTGGACATCTCCAACGCCAACACGTTGATCGTCGAGCGCGGCGACCTGCTCGGACTGGCCCAGCTGCACCAGCTGCGCGGCCGGGTCGGCCGTGGCCGTGAGCGCGGGTACTCGTACTTCCTGTACCCGCCGGAGTCGCCGCTGACCGAGACCGCGCACGACCGGCTCGCGACGATCGCGCAGAACACCGAGCTCGGCGCCGGCATGGCCGTCGCGATGAAGGACCTGGAGATCCGCGGCGCTGGCAACATCCTCGGCGCCGAGCAGTCCGGGCACATCGCCGGCGTCGGCTTCGACCTGTACATCCGGCTGGTCGGCGAGGCCGTCGAGGCGTTCCGCAGGCACGCGGGCGCGGACGGCGGCGAGATCGAGGAGGAGCTCGCCGAGGTCAGGGTCGACCTCCCGGTGGACGCGCACATCCCGCACGAGTACGTGCCGGGCGAGCGGCTCCGGCTGGAGGCCTACCGCAAGATCGCGGCCGCCTCCGACGAACCGGCGCTGCAGGCCGTCTGGGAGGAGCTCAAGGACCGCTACGGCACGCCGCCGGAGCCGGTGGAGCGGCTGCTCAGCGTCGCCCGGCTGCGGCACACCTGCCGCCGTCACGGCGTCACCGAGGTCATCGCGATGGGCCAGAACCTGCGGTTCGCGAAGCTGGAACTGCTCGACTCGCAGCTGGTCAGGCTGCGCCGGTTGTTCCCGAAGGCCGTCTACAAGCAGGCCATGGGCACGGTCACGGTGCCTAGGCCGACCGAAGGAGCGGCGGGCGGCCGGATGGGTGCACCGCAGCTGCGCGACCAGGAGTTGCTGAACTGGTGTGGTGCGTTCCTCGACTCACTCGCGGGGACTCCCGTGACCCCGGTCACCAAGGCGTGAGAGGGTAGATCCTCGTGAGCACTGTTCTGAAGCGTTTCTCGCTGGTCGGTGTTGCCGTGGCGCTCCTCGCCGGCGGTTGTGGCACCGGGCCCGCGAAGGCCAGTTCGGCCGCGATCGTCGGGGGTCAGTCGATCGGTCTCGGGACCGTCCAGGACCGGACCGTGAAGGTGCTCAAGAAGGAGCCCGCGGCCCAGCAGATGCAGGACCAGGGCAAGCTCGACCAGGTCTCGCGGCTGGTGCTGGCCGACGAGATCACCCACAAGATCGCCGAGCACGCGGCGCAGCGCGAGAACATCACGGTCGACGAGACCAAGGTGTACGACGCGGTGCAGGAGAAGGGCGGGCCCGAGGCGGCCGCCAAGCAGAGCGAGCAGGACGAGACCACGATCTACCGTCGCCAGCGCGACGTGCTGGTCATGGGCGAGCTCGCGAAGCGCAACCTCTCCACGCTCGAGGTCGTCATCGACTTCTTCCAGGTCAAGGACCCGAAGGAAGCCAAGGAGAAGGCCGCGGAGGTCACGGCCGACCCCTCGAAGATGTCGCGGTTCGTGCAGGAGGCCCCGCGCACCACCGGTGGTCAGCAGGCGTCGGCGACGAACCAGAAGGTCCGCGTCACCGAGAACCCGTCGCTGGTGCACACGATGCTGTGGGGCGTGCAGCCCGGCACCGTCGTCGCCTTCCCGGCCGACGAGCAGCAGTCCAGCTGGATGGTCGCGGTGGTCAAGGAGCGCAACAAGGTCTCGCCCGTGCCCGGTGAGGACGACCTGGCCGAGCGCATCGACCCGCGTCTGCTCGCCGCGTTCGGCCTGCGGATCGCCCAGTTCCTGGCGGCGGACCTGCCGATCGAGGTCAACCCGCGCTACGGCGTGTGGGACCCGACCGACGCGACCGTGGTCGGCGCGGCAGGTGAGCGGGCCGGGTTCGTCGGCGTGCCCGCGACCAAGAACAAGTCTTGATCACCGTCGTAGTCCTCAGCGAGCGGCTGGACGCCGTGCTGCCCGCTGCCGCCCTGCCCGCGTTGCGCACGGCCACGGCCGTCTACGCGGGCGAGGGCGTCGCTCTGGAGTTCTGGTCCTCGCTGGGTGTGGACGGGCCCGCGCCCGCCGTCGTCGAGGACGGCGCGGTGGTGATCACGACGGACGCGTCCGCGTACCCGGACGCCGTCGTGATCGCGACGCCGGAGCCGATGGGCGCCGCGCTGCTCGACGCGGCCGCGGTGATGCACCGGCTGCGTTCGCCGGGCGGATGTCCGTGGGACGCGGAGCAGGATCACCTGTCGCTGCGCCAGTACCTGGTCGAGGAGACGTTCGAGCTGCTGGAGGCGATCGAGGACGGCGACCGCGCGGCCATGCGCGAGGAGCTCGGCGACGTCCTGCTCCAGGTGCTGTTCCACGCGCGGGTCGCGGCCGAGGATCCCGAAGATCCGTTCGACGTCGACGCGGTCGCGTCCGAACTGGTGGCCAAGCTGGTCAGCCGCCACCCGCACGTCTTCGAGGGCCACGATCCGGCCGTGCACGACGCGACCTCGCAGCAGCACCGGTGGGAGGAGCTGAAGCAGGTCGAGAAGCGTCGCGAGTCCAGTGTGGACGGTGTGGCGCTCGGTCAGCCTGCTGTCGCGCTGGCGGCGAAGTTGGTGCAGCGCACCAAACGCGCGGGCTTCCCGGTCGATCTGCTGCCCGAAGGTGACGACACCGGCACGACGTTGTTCGCCGTGACGGCACTCGCGAAGCTCGCGGGCGAGGACCCGGAGACGGAACTCCGCCAGGTCTGCCGCCGTTTCGTCGCGAACGTCCGGGATGCCGAAGCCAAGGCACGGGCCGAAAGTGTGGATTCGCTGACGGCAGAGGACTGGCGGCGATTTTTCCGCGCCTGAAACGGTGAACGTGGGCTAACGTCGATCTCGTGACTTACCTGCGGTATCCGCACCTCTGCGGTGACTTGGTGACGTTCGTGGCCGAGGACGACGTGTGGCTCGCGCCCGTCGGTGGAGGAAGGGCCTGGCGCGCGTCCGCCGATCAGGTACCGGTCCGCGCCCCGCGGTTCTCCCCCGAGGGCACACATCTCGCCTGGGCCAGCACGATCGACGGTGCGCCGGAAGTGCGGGTGGCGCCTGTGGACGGTGGCCCCGCACGCCGATTGACGCACTGGGGTGTGAGCCGCACGGCCGTGTCCGGGTGGACGCCGGACGGGCGAGTGCTCGCCGTGTCGACCACCGGGCAGATGTCCAGGCACCGCAAGCAGGCGCACGCCGTTCCGCTGGACGGCGGACCGGCCGAGGTGCTGCCGTTCGGCTGGGTCAACGACGTCTCGTTCGGCCCGGACGGCCAGGTCGTCACGTCGTCCAGCTACATGCAGGAACCGGCGAACTGGAAGCGTTATCGCGGCGGTACCGCGGGCAAGCTGTGGGTGGATCTCGACGGCTCCGGCGACTTCTCCCGGATCCTGGGCGAGCTGCAGTCGTCGCTGGCGAACCCGATGTGGGTGGACGGGCGGATCGCGTTCCTGTCCGACCACGAGGGCGTCGGCAGCGTGTACTCGGTGCTGCCGGACGGCACCGACCTGCGCCGCCACACGGCCGGGGAGTTCTACGCGCGCAACGCTTCCACCGACGGTTCACGGGTGATCTTCCACCAGGCCGGCGAGCTGTGGCTGCTGGAAGGCCTCTCGGACCTGCGCAAGCTCGACATCAAGCTCGGTGGCCCGCGCACCGGCCGGCAACCGCACCACGTCAAGGCTTCCGGCAACATCGACTCGTTCACCGTCGACCACACCGGCCGCGCGTCGGTGATCGAGGTCCGCGGGTCGGTGCACTGGGTGACGCATCGCGACGGCCCCGTGCGGGTGCTGGCCGACCGGTCGGACGTCCGCGCCCGGCTGCCGAAGGTGCTCGGCGAGACCGATCACGTGGTGTGGGTGACCGACGTCGAGGGCGAGGAGGCGCTGGAGATCGCGCCCGTCGGTGGGGTCGAGCCGGGCAACACCGCGCGCCGCATCGCCTCCGGCATGCTGGGCCGTGTCATGTCGCTGGCCGCCGCGCCTGATGGTTCGCGCGTGGCGGTTGCGACGCACGACGGCCGGTTGTTGTTGGTGGACATCGCTTCCGGTGAGGTCCGCGAAGTCGTCTCGGGTGCCAACGCGCACATCACGAACCTCGCGTTCTCGCCGGACTCCGCGTGGCTGGCCTGGTCGCATCCCGGACCGATCCCGTTGCGGCACATCAAGATGGTGAACGCCGCCGACCTGTCCATTGTGGACGTCACGCCGCTTCGGTTCGCCGACTTCTCGCCGACCTTCACCGAGGACGGCAAGTACCTGGCATTCCTGTCGATCCGCACGTTCGACCCGGTCTACGACGCGCACGTGTTCGACCTGTCGTTCCCGACCGGGTGCCGGCCGCACCTCGTGCCGCTGGCCGCCACCACGCCGTCGCCGTTCGCGCCGATGCACGGCGGCCGTCCGGTCGGTGACGAGGACAAGGACTCCGACGACGAGGACGAGAAGGCCTCCGTCACGAAGGTCGACATCGAGGGCCTGGCCGATCGCGTCGTGCCGGTGCCGGTCGCGGCCGCCGAGTACGTCGGCCTGAAGGCGGCTCGCGGCGGGTTGTTGTGGCTGCGCCGGCCGTTGCTCGGCGTTCTCGGCGACAACCTGGCGTCACCGGAGGCCCGGCCGCCGCGCACGGTGCTGGAGCGGTTCGACTTCACGAAGCTGAAGACCGAGTGCCTGGCGGACAGCGCGGAAGCGTTTGCGGTGTCCGGCGACGGCAAGCGGATGGTCGTCGAGGACCGCGGTGACCTGCGGGTGGTCCCGTCCGACAGCAAGGCCGACGAGGACTCAGCCGACTACGTGGAGATCGATCTGTCACGGGTGCGGGTCGTGGTGGACCCCGCTCTGGAGTGGGCGCAGATGTATGCCGAGAACGGGCGGCTCATGCGCGACCACTTCTGGCGCACCGACATGGGCGGCGTCGACTGGCAGGGCGAGCTGGACCGCTACCGGCCGCTGGTGGCCGAGCTGGGCAGCCACGACGATCTGGTCGACCTGCTGTGGGAGGTGCAGGGCGAGCTCGGCACCTCGCACGCCTACGTGTGGGGCGATCCGCCGCGCGTGCCCGCTTCCCGCCGGCAGGGTCTGCTGGGCGCGGACCTGGTTCGTGAGGGCGACGCGTGGCTCGTGCAGCGCGTGATCCCCGGCGAGACGTCCGACCCGCACGCGCGTTCGCCGCTCGCGGCGCCTGGGGTGGCCGTGCGCGCGGGGGATGCGATTGTCGCCGTTGACGGCCGTCCGGTCGGGTTGGCCGGTCCTGGTGCGTTGCTGGTGGGTACTGCGGGCAAGCCCGTGGAACTGACCGTGCGGCCTGCTGGTGGTGGCGAGCTGCGTCGGGTCGTCGTCGTGCCTCTGGCTGACGAGGAGCCACTGCGCTATCACGACTGGGTCGCTGATCGTCGTGCGTACACACACTCGTTGTCCGGTGGCCGTGTGGGCTATCTGCACGTGCCGGACATGATGGGCGCCGGCTGGGCGCAGCTGCACCGCGACCTGCGGGTTGAGCTGACCCGTGACGCCCTTGTCCTGGACGTGCGTGAGAACGGTGGCGGTCACACGTCCCAGCTGGTGATCGAGAAGCTCGGCCGCAAGGTCATCGGCTGGTCGGTCGCTCGTGGGTACACGGCCTCGGAGTCGTACCCGCAGGACGCGCCGCGCGGGCCGGTCGTGGCGGTGGCGGACGAGTTCGCCGGGTCCGACGGGGACATCGTCAACGTGGCCATCAAGGAACTGGGGATCGGCCCGGTCATCGGGGTCCGGACGTGGGGCGGTGTCATCGGCATCGACATGCTCTACTCGCTGGTCGACGGCACCATGGTCACCCAACCGAGGTACGCGTCCTGGTTCAAGGGGCACGGGTGGGCCGTGGAGAACTACGGTGTCGACCCGGACATCGAGGTGGTCATGACCCCGTCCGACCGGGTCAACCGTCGTGACCCGCAGCTGGAGACGGCTGTTTCGTTGGCTCTGGAAAGCCTTTCATCTTCGCCAGCTGCTCACGCTCCGGAGTTGCCGCCGCTGGCCTAAACACCCCATCGTGTGACTAAAGAACTGTGACGGACTGTTCCATGTGGACGATCAACCAGATGGAACAGTTCTCACCGTTCGGGGGTGTGCTGGAGATGAGTCACCGTGAAGAGCCGCGCAGTGGCCGTGGATGTTTCGGGGCCGTGGTCGTCGTGCCGTTCCTGGCATTGGGCGGCATGTTCGCGTTGATCGCCCTGACCGGGTCGCCGGACGAGGCGCCGCTGGCCGCGCCGCCGCCAGCTCGGCCTACATCCCAGTGGTGGACTGAGCCGTTCGAGACCGGGACTACGTTGGCCACGGTTACTGAGACTGTGGTGGTGGAGGGGGCGGCTCGGGAGGTTCGGGCGGCTCGGTTGGCCACGCAGACTCGGGTCTCGGCTACCACTGTCACCGAGACTGTTCGGGTCAGCTCTACCAAGCCTGCTGCTATTGGGCGGAATGAGGTTCCTGGGCCTGGGTCCGGGGAGGAGGTCGACCCGCCGGTGGTCACGTCCTCTTCGGACAGTGCTTCGCCGCCGGTGGTGACCACTTCCAGTGCGGTTCCTGGGCCGCCTACGTTGCAGCCGCCGGTTTCTGCTGAGCCGACTGTGCCTGGTGTGCCTCCTACGGAGGTGCCGCCTTCCACGCCTCGGGCTGAGGAGCCGGTTCCGTCCACTCCTTCCACGCCGCCTGCGCCCACTGCTCCGTCTACTCCTGCTGAGCCGCCGTGTGATCGTTCTGAGCCGGCGCCGGAGCCCGTTGAGCCTTCCGTTGGGGTTTCCGGGGAGGTTTCCGTTGGGCTGGAGTTGCCGATTGCTTCCCCTGCTGAGGATTCGTCCACGTCCTCCGCGCCCTTGGCAGGGGCCTGAGAGAGGGGGCTGGGGTCCTCTTCCGCTGGGTCCCAGCTTCCTTCAGGGGTTTCAGGACGCACAGATTGTTTGTGCAGTGCGGGGTTGGGTGGTTGCCCCCTTGGCCGGTCGCCCCGACCTGACCGGCCTTCCGTCTTCGGGGTCGCCTGGCCTGCGGGGCAGCGGTGTTGACCGCTGCCCCGTTTCTGCGTGGGTTCGTTGGTCGGCGTCTGCAAGTACTACCAACTCAACATCAACAGGCTGGTAACTACACCCAACTTGTTGGTTGGCGGCTAGGCCGCGCTTGCTCTTGCGTAGGCGTCGGCGCCGCTGAAGACGTTTTGGCCGTATTCGACGGAGTTGTTGTAGGCCATGACGGCTGCCCACCAGCCCTGGCCTGTGCCCAGGTCTCGGGCTCCGCCTGCGCAGAGGTAGCGGGCCGCGGTCAGGGCTGCGTCGTCGATGTTCTGCGGGTCTGCTGGGAGGCCGTCGCCTGCTGCTCGTTTTGCCCAGCGGTTCCAGGTGCCTGGGATGAACTGCATTGGGCCTACGGCTCGGTCCCAGGTTGTGTCGCCGTCCAGGCGGCCGCCGTCGGTGTCCGGGATTGCTCTTACGCCCGCGCCGCCGTTGAGGGGGATGCCGATGATCGGGCGGGAGGGGAGGCCGTTGTCTTGTAGGCGGGAGCCGTTGATGCTGCCGTGGCGGGACTCGACTCGGCCGATGCCTGCGAGGGTGGCCCAGGAGATGCGGCAGGCGGGGGAGTCTCGTTGCATGGCCAGGTCGGCTGCTGCGTAGGCGTGCAGGGCTCGGATGGGGATGTCGGTTTTGCCCGCGACCTTGGTTGCCCACTCGGTCAGAGGGTTGGCGTCTGCCGTTGTGGTGGTGCCTGGGGTGGCGGCGCTGCCTGGGGCTGCGGCTCCTGGTTCCACCTCTTGGATTGGGACCAGGAACGGGGG
>NZ_MUYM01000038.1 GCF_002150765.1 Lentzea kentuckyensis | reverse complement strand
GTTCGACCTGCGGGTGACCGACCGGGCGGGCCACCCGGCCCAGGGCGCGGTGACGGTCGAACCGGCGATGCCGCAGATGGGCCACGCGCTCGCCCCGATCACCGCGGGACCGGCGGAACCCGGCCGTTACGAGGTCGGCGACGTCGACCTGCTGATGGCCGGGCAGTGGGAGATCACCGTGTCACTCAACGCGGAACGGGTCGTCATCCCGTTGCTGCTCACCTGAAAGGGGAGGATCAGTGGCAATCAGCGCGACAACGACGATGCCGGCGAGGTTCGTCGTGCCGAGGGGGTTGGTCCCGGCGAGCTTCGTGCTCGGCGGCACCCTGCTCTCGCTCATCGGCCTGACCTGGGACATCCAGTGGCACTCCGACGTCGGGCCGGACACGTTCTTCACGATGCCGCACCTGTTCCTGTACGCGGGCAGCGCGCTCTCCGGCATCGCGAGCCTCGCGGTCGTGCTGATCACGACCGCGAACGCCAAGCGTGACAAGGCGATCGACCCGATCGTCGGCGGCCGCGCGGTCGGCGTCCTCGGCCGCACGTTCGCGGCACCCGTCGGCTACCTGATCTCCGGCACCGGCGCGGCGTTGTTCCTGGTGTACGGCCTGTGGGACCAGTGGTGGCACGGCCTGTACGGCTTCGACGCGGTGATCGAGTCGCCGCCGCACATCGGCCTGCTGCTGTCGATCTCGATCACGATGGTCGGCACGGTCATGATCTTCGCGGTGGCGCGCGACCAGCGCTGGGGAACCTACGGCGTGATCGGGACCTCGGCCGTGCTGCTGGTGTTCAGCATGGTGACCGTGCTCGGCCTGCGCGCGGTGCCCGGCGGCCTCGTCAACCCGGTGTCCGCGGGCACGGCGTTCATCTCGGTGATGATCCTGTTCATGGCGGCCAGTGCGCTCAAGGGGCGGGGCGGCGCTCTTGCCGTCGGTGTCCCGGTGGCGGCGCTGCAGGCGGTGTTCTGGTGGTTCTCACCGTGGGCGGCCAGGGTCTACGCGGACGCCACGGGCCTGCCCCTGCGCGACTACGCCGACGGCATCCCGGGGCTGCCCAACGCGATCCCGATGTGCCTGATCGTCGTCGCGGTGGCGGTGGAACTGCTGCACCGGCTGCCGGTGTGGATCCCCGGCGCTCTCGGCGGCGCGCTCGTCGCGGCCTGCGTGCCCCTGCAACTCGTCCTCGTTCACGGCCTCCCGTTCCACGCCAACAGCAGGTACTTCGCCACCGTCGTGCTCGCGGCCACGTTCGGTGCCGGCGCCGCACTGCTCGGCCGGCGGTTCGGTCAGATGCTGCGCCACCTCGCACCAGCAAAGGAAGATCGCCATGCGTAAGACGTTGCTGGGACTCCTGGGCACCTGCTTCCTGCTGCTCGGCCTCGCCTCCCCGGCGCTCGCGTTCGAGCCGGTGAACGTCGTGCACACCGAGAAGGTGCAGGCGGGGCCTTACAACCTGACCGTCGGCTTCAGCACGTGGCCCGTGAAAGCCATGCAGTCGCTGGACTTCACGTTCGCGCCCGCGGACGGCATCGCGGGCAAGAAGGGCGTCCTGACCATGGTCCCGGCCGGCGGCAGGCCGGACGACACCCCGCTCGCACGTCATCCCCGCAAGCGCGACGTGTGGGGCCTGGACATCCACGCGCTGCCGTCGCCGGGCACGTGGACGTTCCGGTTCGACATCTCCGGCCCGGCGGGGCCCGCTTCCGGTGAGCTGAAGAACCTCCAGGTGATGGAACAGCCTGGGCCGCCGATGGGGCTGTCGTGGGCGATCAGCACCATCCCGTTGTTCGGCCTGATCGGACTCGTCGTGGTCGCGTGGCGCCGGACCCGGGCCGCCGTGTGATCGCTCGTCGGAGGTAGTGTCAATCCGGTGGGAAAGATCGTCCGCATCGGCGTGTTCTACGACGGCACCTGGTTCGCCTATCTGAGCGACTTCTACGCCACCGCGCACCGGCGGGCGGCCCGGATCTCGCTGGACGGCCTGCACGACGCCGTGCGCTGGTACGTCCACACCGAGACGGGGCTGCCGCTCGACTCCTGTGTGGTCGCCGAAGCGCATTACGCCCGCGGCCGCATCGACACGCCGGCCGCCTCCTTCGACGCAGCCCTGACCGCCGCCGGAATCGTCCGTCACGACCTGCCGCTGCACGGCGGCAAGGAGAAGGGTGTCGACGTCCAGCTGGCGCTCGAGGCGTGGGACCGCGCGATGACGGTGCCGCTGCAGTGGGTCGTCCTGCTCACCGGGGACGCCGACTTCACGCCGCTGGTGACGCGGCTCGGCGACCGCGGTGTGCACGTGATCGTGCCGGTCGTGGACGTGCCGGCGGTGGAGGCGCCCGCGTGGACGCCGCGCACGGCGGCGCCGCTGCGGGCGGCCACGCACTTCACGCCCGGGTTCGACTCGTTGTTCGCGCCCGCCGATGCGGCTGACTATCCGTTGCGGCGAGCGTTCGTGCGGTCTTCGGAGGCGGTGGCTTCGCCGGTGGGGGCGCCTCGTGGGCGGCGGCGGGGGACCGTCGCCACCTGGAAGTCCGGGCAGGCGCACGGGTTCATCACCGACACGCGGGGTGGGTCGTGGTTCGTCTCCCGGGATGATCTGCCGGAGGGGCTGACGCTGTTGCTGGCGGGGACGCCGGTGTCGTTCACCGGGTCGCCGGTGCCGATGGAGGGCCGGAAGTACCCGCGGGCGCAGCTGGTGCGCGTCGACGATTCCGGGCGGGCCGGCGTGTCGCACTGAGGTCCGTTGTGGACGGTCAGTTCGGCAGGCGGACCGTGACGATGAGCCCGCCGCCGGGACGGGGCATGAGCCGGAGGGTGCCGCCGTGAGCCCGGACGATGCTGTGCACGATGGCCAGCCCGAGGCCGACGCCGGCGTGCTCGTCGGTGCGGGCGCGCTCGGTTCCGCGCTGGAACGGCTCGGTGAGCGTCGGCAGCAGGTTCGCCGGAAGCGGCGGCCCGGTGTTCTTGACCCGCAGCACGCTCGCGCCCTGCCGTGATTCGGTGTGGACCGTGACCGTGACCGTGCCGCCGGCCGGGAGGTTGTGCACGATGGCGTTCTGGACGAGGTTCGTCACCATCCGCAGGACGAGTGCCGGCGAACCGGGGCAGTGCGTCGTCTCGCCGGTCACGTCGAGCGTGATCCCGCGCTGTTCGGCCAGGGTGAGCAGGGTTTCGGCCGCTTCCTCGGCGATCAGCGACAGGTCGACGAGCTCGCGGGTGAAGGTCCCGCGGTCGCTGCGGCTGAGCAGCAGCAGGGCCTCGGTGAGGTCGATCGCCCGCGCGTTGACGGTGTGCAGGCGTTCGACGAGTTCGCCCGGATCCGCGGTGGGGTCCTTGCGGGCGACGTCGAGGAGGGCCTGCGAGATCGCCAGCGGCGTGCGCAGCTCGTGCGAGGCGTTGGCGGCGAACCGTCGTTGCTCGGCGAAGTGGGATTCGAGCTGTTCGAGCATGGTGTCGAACGCGTCGGCGAGCTCGCGGAACTCGTCGTTGCGGCCTGCCAGCCGGATCCGGTGGGACAGCGAGCCGTTCGCCGCCGTCCGCGCCGCGTCGGTGATCTTCGCGAGGGGTGCGAGCACCCGGCCGGCCAGGAACCAGCCTCCTGCGAGGCCCGCCACGAGCAGGCCGAACAGCGCGATGCCGGCGGCCCGGCCGAAGATGCGCGACAGCAGGTACCGGTTCGGTGCGATGCCGAGCAGGCCCTTCTCGGTGTTGGGCACGTAGCGCAGCAGGTACAGCCACGCCACGGCCAGCAGGACGGCGCCGGTGACGAGGACGAGCCCGGCGTAGCTGAGGGTGAGCTTCAGCCGGACGCTGTGCCCCTGCCGTCTGGTCACGGGGTGTCGATCCGATAGCCGACACCGGGGACCGTGGCGATGAGCCAGGGTTCGCCGAGGCGTTTGCGCAGCGCGGACACGGTGATCCGGACGGCGTTGGTGAACGGGTCGGCGTTCTCGTCCCAGGCCCGTTCCAGCAGCTCCTCGGCGCTGACGACACCACCGGCGGCCCCGACGAGGACTTCGAGCACGGCGAACTGCTTGCGGGTGAGCGCGACGTAGCGCCCGTCGCGGAAGACCTCGCGGCGGAACGGGTCGAGCCGCAGCCCCGCGATCTCGCTGACCGGCGGCCGCACGTGCGCCCGCCGGCGGTCGAGCGCCCGCAGCCGCATGACCAGTTCCCGCAGCTCGAACGGTTTGGTGAGGTAGTCGTCGGCGCCGAGCTCGAACCCCGAGACCTTGTCGTCGATCCGGTCGGCGGCGGTGAGCATGAGGATCGGGATGCCGCTGCCGGAGGCGACGATCCTCCTGGCCACCTCGTCACCGGACGGGCCGGGGATGTCGCGGTCGAGCACCGCCAGGTCGTAGGAGTTGACGCCGAGCAGCTCCAGGGCGGTGTCACCGTCACCCGCGATGTCGGCGGCGATCGCTTCCAGCCGCAACCCGGCCCGGACGGCTTCGGCCAGGTAGGGCTCGTCCTCGACGATCAGCACACGCACACCGAGCACCTTAGACAGGCTGGTATATCGCCGCCGTATCTTCCGCGGCGGCCTGGGCGCGCCACCAGCGGCGTGACGCCAGCGCGGCCAACCCGGCACCGACGGTGTTGAGCAGCACGTCGTCCACAGAGGACACCCGGTCCAGTCGCAGGACGAACTGCAGGATCTCCACCAGGGCCGAACAGCCCGCCGCGAGGAACACGATCCGCTTCAGCGACGCCAGCGCCGGGAACCGCAGCGGGGCGAAACATCCCACCGCCGCGAACACCAGCAGGTTGCCGACGATCCCGAGCACCTTCATGTCGAGCAGGTCCGCGAACGGCACCAGGCTGACCCGGCCGGGCACCTCTCCGGCGAACGCGCCCGGCATCAGGACGATCCACAGCCAGGGCACCGTGCCGTAGACGAGGCCGACGTCGGCCAGCGAGTTCCGCCACGGTGAGATGACACCGGCGCGCCGGCGGTGGAGGGCCAGCGCACACATCACCAGTGCGGCCAACGGCAGCGCGAGCACCGTGAGGACCACCGCGCCGGTTTCCGTCGTCATCCAGTACCAGCCCTTGAACATGCGTCCACCCAAGACGGCCGCCGGTTGCCGGGGCGTATGGGTTTTTCGATATGCCCGCGATACACCCGAGGCCTGTGTCGAAGTGGTTACCCGCGACGGTCCAGCGCGGGGCCTATCCAGCGGCGGACCAGGTCACGCAGCTGGTCGTCGGTGTGCGGTGGCGTCGAGGGGGAACGCAGGAACGACAGGAACAGTCGCATGAGGACCTCGGCGAGCCCGGCGAAGTCGTCGTCGGTGACGACACCGGCGGAACTCCAGTCGACCGGCACGTTGCGCAGGATCCGGGCGCCGAGCGCGAGCCACTCGCGGGACGTGACCGCGCCGGTGAAGAAGTCGCCCTCGCCCGCCTGCAGCAGCAGGCTCAGGTAGCGCTCCTCGGGGACGGCCCGGACGCCGAACACCACGGACTCCACGGCGACCTCGGCCGGGCTGCCGAACGACGTCAGGTGACGTTCCATCCGCACGGCGAACTCCTCGACGCCGGCGATCGCGACGGCGCCCAGGATGTCGGCCAGGCCGGGAAAGTAGCGGTAGACGGTCTGCCGGGTCACCCCGGCCTCGGTCGCGATGTCGGACAGGCTGGTCCTGGCGAGCCCGGCGCGGTCGAGGCACGCCGTCGCCGCCTCGACGATCCGGCGGCGTGCTTCCTGCTCGGTGCCGGGCGGGTTGCCCTGCCATCCGTGGTGCCCCATGAGCACCATCCTTCCTCACGTGGAGGAGGCAGGTGCCACCCGATACAGCCGGAACAGCACGAACCCCGCCCCGGCGAGGCAGGCGAGCGCGTAGATCCCGCTGCTGACCAGCTTGCCGCCGGCGACGAGCCAGAACACCGCCATCACCGCGAGATAGCAGGCCGGGTAGTACCGGACGAACGGCGACAGCTCGTCCGGGCGGGCCTGCGCGACGATCCACACCCCGGCGCCCCAGATCAGGGCGAGCTCGATGCCGAGGATCCAGGCCTGCGCGGTGACGTTCGTCCCGGCCAGGCTCGACGGGATCCCCGCGATCATCATCGTGAACGGCGTCTGCACCCCGGCCGCCAACGCCCGCCACCTGCCCGGAATCCGCACGACCAGGTACGTCATGGCGGCGAGCGAGACGGACGCGAACAGCAGCGCGCTCTTCAACGGCACCGAACCCATCGCGGGCTGGTTGACGATGACGTTGTCCGGGTTCCACGCCCACCACTTCAGCTGTGGTCCGATGTGGTCGAACACCTCGTAGAACACCTGGCACACGAACGCGACGGCCACCGCCCCGACGAGCGCGCCGCGTTGCCGGAAGATCCCGAGCGAGCGCACGATCTCATAGGCGAGCTGGCTGATCATCGGGTAGAACGCCACGATGTAGAGCGGCAGCCGGTCCCACATGAACTGCACGGTGAACCTGTTGTGGGCGAAGATGAACCCGTAGATGTCGTCGAGTCCGAACCACTCCGGGAAGTACAGCGGCGGTTCGATCACGAACAGGTAGACCAGCGACGCCCACCACAGCGCCAGGTTGATCGGGTCGCCCGCGCGCCGTCGTCGAATCGCGTGCACCAAAGCGAAAACGGCGCCCGCGACGACGAGCAGCTCCAGCAGCGGCATCGTCCAGTGCGCGAGATCCCAGGGCGCGCGCACCGACATCACGGGGGAGACGTCGTGACAGTCGAACCCGAGACCGCGGGTGACCGCTTCCGCCTCCGGCCCGCACTCGGTGCTCATCGCGTCGCCGCAGCCGAGTAGTCGGTGGCCGGCGGCTCTGCCCGCGGATCGAAGCCGAACGGAACCCGCTGACGTCCCAACGCGGTCCGGACCTTGTGTCGCAGCAGTCCGGTGATCACGCGCGGGTTGGTCATCATGTCGCGGAGCGACTCGTCGAGGTTGAACACCTTGGCGAAGTGCTCGTCGATCACCGCGTCCTCCCTGGCGGCGCCGACGATGAAGCTGAACGCCGGTCCGGACACCGCCGCGAGCAGCCTGCGCCGCCACTCGGGCGGCTTCTCCGTGCCCTCGGCGCACTCGTAACCCTGGTCCCGCGCCATCGCCAGACCCCACGGCACGCTCAGCAACTTCCGTTGTGCCGAAAGGAACTGCCGGGAGAACTCGCCGTCGACGCTCGTCGCCCGTTCGAGATGTCCGCGCAGTGCCAACGCCGAACTCGCCGCGGAACTGATGCCCTGGGCGTAGAACGGGTTGAAGGCGCAGATCGAGTCGCCGACGAACGCCAGTCGCCGCGGCGGGGTTCGCCACCGGTCGTACCGCCGCCACTTGTTGCCGGTGGATCGCGTGAGATGCACGTCCGAGGTGGGCGTGCATCGTTCCATCGCCTCCGCGAACAACGGCGTCCGCACGCGCCGCGCCGATCCGACGAACGCGTCGGTGGTGCGAGGCATGTCGAGTCCCCACGACCCCATGCAGGCGATCACCCGGTTGCCCTCGATGGGGAAGAAGTTGACCAGGAACTCGTGCTCGGGAGGATGCTCGCCCTTGTGCAGGGTCGGCATCACCACGATGTGCCGCCACCACCACGACTCCGGCGGTTCGGCGGGGAGCTCGTACCAGCGCGAGGTGTAGGTGACCTTGGCGTCGAGCGTCCGCACCTCGGGCTCCGGCCAGCCCGCCGCGACCAGCCAGGCGCCGACTCCGGAGCCCCGCCCCATCGCGTCCACCACGAAGTCCGCGGCGATCTCCTCGTCGTTCGCGTGCACCCCGACGACAGCGCCGTCGCGGCACGTCAGCCCGCTGACCGAAACCCCTTCGCGCACGACGACGTTGCCCAGCGCGCGCACCTGGTCGCGCAACACCCGTTCGATGAGGATCCGGGAGCTGTAGATCATCGTCATCGACGCCCGCTTGCGCGCCGACCACCCCTCCCCGTCGAGGTAGGCAGCGTCCATCGACGGCATCAGGTGCAACCCGCCCGCGCCGATGAGCACGTCCTCGAAACCGGGGAACAACGCCCCGATCGCCCGCCGCCCGGAGTTCAGCAGGAAGTGCGGGTGCTTGCTCTGCGGCACCCCGCGCCGGTGCTCGGCCTCGGCCGGCAACTCGTCGCGTTCCAGCACCACCACTTCGTCGAAGTGCGGGGCGAGCGCCCCCGCCGCGCAGAGACCGGCGGCGCTGCCGCCGAGAACGACCGCGGTCCTGCCGAGCCGCATGCGGACCAACTCCCCGGGCTCAATCATACAAAGTGCCTTCGAATGTATGAATGACCGGGCAGGGGTGTCAATCAGCCGATCGGCAGCGACAGCCAGCCGTTCACTCACACGAACCTCACCAGCCCCACTTTTCGGCACGCGGGGACCCCGCGTACTACAGAAGCGGACAAAAGGGCCCCGCGTGCCGGCTGGCAGGCGGGTGGGGGACTACGGAGCGTGCTGTCGGTGGTGCAGATAGCCCAGCTGGGTGATGCGCGGTTGGGAGCGTCCAGGGTGGGGCGTGTGTGCGGGGCCTACAGCCAGCCGCTGTCCTCGGCGACCTTGACGGCTTCCGCCCGCGTGCGCGCACCGGTTTTGCCGATCGCCGCGCTGAGGTGGTTGCGCACCGTCCCCTCGGACAGGTGCAGGACCTTCGCCAGGTCGGCCACCGTGCCACCGTCCCGCGCGACGGCGAGCACGTCGCGTTCCCGGTCGGTCAGCGGACTGTGCCCCGTCGCGAGCGACTCGGCGGCGAGCGCGGGATCCACCACCCGCAGTCCGGCGTGCACCCGGCGGACGGCGTCGACCAGCTGTTCCGGGGTGGCGTCCTTGACCACGAACCCCGCCGCGCCCGCCTCCATCGCCCGCGCGAGGTAGCCCGGCCGCCCGAACGTCGTGCAGACGATCACCCGGCAGGCCGGCACCGCGCGGCGGAGTTCGGCCGCTGCGGTCAGGCCGTCCTTGCCGGGCATCTGGATGTCGAGCAACGCGACGTCCGGCGTGGTGCGCTGGGCGGCGGCCACGACCTCGTCGCCCGCGCTGACCTCCGCGACCACGTCGATGTCCGGCTCCAGGCCCAGCATCGCGGCGAACGCGCCCCGCACCAACGCCTGGTCGTCGGCCAGCAACACCCTGATCACGCCATCTCCTCGTACGTTTTCGAGCCGCACATTCTCAGGCGACCTCGGCGCGCAGGCGGTAGCCGCCCTCGTCCATCGGCCCCGCCAGCACCGTTCCACGCATCGGGGCCAGCCGCTCGGCCAGCCCCCGCAACCCCGTCCCCGGCTCGCCGACGCCGGTCCCGCGCCCGTTGTCCCGCACCTCCAGCCACGTGTCGCCGAGCCGGACGGAACAGCGGGTCGCGGCCGCGTGCCGGAGCACGTTGGTGATCGCCTCGCGCAGCACGTACCCGAACACCCCCTGGAGTTCGGGTCGCACGTTGTCCACCGCGTGCGGCAGGTCCGCCTCGACCCCGGCCGCGCGCAACGCCGCTCGTGCCCCCACCACCTCGGCCGACAGCGACACCTCGCGGTAGCCCGAGACCGTCGCGCGCACGTCACCGAGCGCCTGCCGGGTGAGGTGCTCGACCTCGCGGATCTCGTCCAGCGCCCGCTCGTGCTCCGCGCTCTCCAGCAGCCGCCTGGCCACGCCGGTCTTCAGCGTGATCGTGGTCAGGCTGTGGCCGAGGATGTCGTGCAGGTCGCGTGCCAGCCGGGTGCGTTCCTCGGTCCGCGCGAACGCCGCGATCTCCTCCTGTGCCGCCGACAGCGCCCGGTTCGCCCGGATCATCCTGCCCACCGCGAGCATGCCCAGCGAGATCGACAGCAACGTGGCGAGCTGGCCGCCGTCGCGCGGCAGGTCCTGCGTCAGGTACATGGTGCCCGCGAGGATCAGCAGCACCGAGCCGTCGATCGCGATCGCGCGCCAGGCCGGCAGCACCACGGCCACGGTGGACATGATGTAGACCAGCAGGCCCGCCGACGACATCCCCAGCCAGAACACGACGACCAGGCCGACCACCGTCAACCCCAGGCACAGCACCGTGTTGACGTTCTCGCTGCCGCTGGACCACAACACGCGCGGCGCGATCATCCAGCCCAGGCCGTAGACCAGAAGCAGCACCACCAGCACGACCCGAGCTGCCACGCCGCGATCGCTGACGATGACGTCGTAGATCACGCTGGGGATGTAGAGCAGGACGAACAGGATGGCGAACCAGTACCACTTGCTCCTGTCCGTTTCCTTCTTCTCGCGGCGCACGACCATCAACCTAGTTCTGCGCGCGGTAACGGCGCACGGCGATCAGCGACAGACCGGCCACCCACAGCGTGATCACGAAGAGCGCCTGCTTGACGTCCACCCCGGAGACGAACGGCGCCTGAGTGAGCTGCTTGACCCAGTACGTCGGCAGCGCCTTCATGATCGTCGCCAGCCAGTCCGGTGCCACGTCCGCCGGAATCCAGATCCCGCCCAGCAGACCGAACAACATCGACGCCAGACCCGTGATCGCCTGCATGCCGTCCGGGCTCGCGATCAGCCCGATCACGATGCCCAGCAGCACGAACGGGATCGCGCCCAGCCACAGCGTCGCCAGCACGCCGAGCCAGTGCGGCGCGTCCATCCGCACGCCCTCGACCGCGCCGATCACGCACACCAGCAGAATTCCCGGCAGCCCCACCAGCATGCCGAGCGCGCCCTTGGTCAGCAGGTACCCCGAGCCGCTCAGCGGGGTCAGCCGCAGTTGCCGCTGCCAGCCGAGGCCGCGCTCGACCGCGATCCGGGCACCGATCGACAGCGGTCCGGCCATCACGCCGAACAACGCCATGTTCATCATCAGCGACGTGGTGACCGGCAGCCCGTTCGGGAACGTCCCCTCGCCGCCGCCGTAGAGGTTCACGAACAGCACGAACATCACCGACGGCACCACCACGGTGAAGATCAGGTACCGGCCGTTGCGAACCGCGCGCCGGAGTTCCAGGGCCAGGAAACGGGTGTTCATCAGCTGTCCTCCCCGGTCAGCGTGAGGAAGGCTTCCTCGAGGCCGAGCGCGGTGATCTCGATGTCGTGGGCGTCGGGGTGACGGGCCAGCAGCGCGCGCACCGCGGCGTCGGAGTCCGTGCAGGTCAACGTGATCTGGTCGCCGCGCCGCTCGGCCGAGCGCACCCCCGGCAGGTCCAGGTCCAGCGCACCGGGCACCACCGCGCGCAGCGTCCGGCCCGACACCGCGGCCCGCACCTGCGCCACCGACCCGTCGGCGACGA
Source organism: Lentzea kentuckyensis (assembly GCF_002150765.1). Lineage (GTDB taxonomy): Bacteria > Actinomycetota > Actinomycetes > Mycobacteriales > Pseudonocardiaceae > Lentzea > Lentzea kentuckyensis. The sequence goes on along the minus strand of NZ_MUYM01000038.1, from coordinate 122,839 downwards.
TCCGCCCGGACCGCATCAGCACCACCCGGTCCGCGTACTCCTCGGCCTCGTCCAGGTAGTGCGTCGCGAACAGCACCGTCCGGCCGGTGTCGGTGTACGCGCGCATCTGCTGCCAGAACGCCCGCCGCGTCTCGACGTCCATCGCGACGGTCGGTTCGTCGAGCACCAGCAGGTCCGGCTCGCACACCAACGCCAGCGCGAACCGGACCCGCTGCTTCTGGCCACCGGACAGCTTCGTGCACCTGCGGTCGGCCAGGTCCGCGATCCCCGCCTGTGCCAACGCCTTCGCCACCGGCATCGGCCCGCGGTGCAACGCCGCGATCAACCCCACGGCCTCGGCCACCGTCGCGTCGTCCAGCAGCGCCCCGCTCTGCAGCATCGCGGAGATCTGCCCCGCCACCACCGCCTCGCGCGGCGTCCTGCCGAACACGCTGATCCGCCCACCGTCCGGAGTGGACAGACCGAGCAACATGTCGACCGTCGTGGACTTGCCGGCGCCGTTGGGGCCGAGCAACGCGACCACCTCGCCGGGCGAGATCACCAGGTCGATCCCGTCGACGGCCCGGACCTCGCCGAACCGCTTCCGCAGGCCGCTGAGCGCCACCGCGGCGCCTGCCCGCACAGCTGTCTCTGTCATGTCCTCAATGCTCGCGAACCGCGCCTGTGCGTGCGGGTCCCAGCTGTCACGACCTCGCCATGACAGATGTCATGGCACTCAGCGGGTCAAAAGGTCGCGAATCGCGTCCGCCACCTGCTCCGGCGCCTCCTCGGCCATGAAGTGTCCACACGAGACCGTGCGGTGGTCGAGATCGGGTGCCCACGCCCGCCACAACGCCTCGGCGTCGAACCCGAGCGCGGCGCCCCAGTCCTGCTGCAGCACCGTGACCGGCATCTTCAGCTTCGTACCGGCCTCGCGGTCGGCGGTGTCGTGCTCGACGTCGATGGTCGCCGAGGCCCGGTAGTCCGCGACGATCGACGTGACGGCCTCACGGCTCGCCCGCAGGTATTCCGCGCGGACGTCGGCGGGGAACTCCGCGGTGCTCCAGACGTCCAGGAAATGGCCGAAGAACGCGTCGGGACGGGCGCTGATCAGCTCCTCGGCCAGTCCGGGCGGCTGCGCCATCAGGAACAGGTGGAACCCGACGGCGGCGGTCGTGCCGCGCATGACGTCCCACATGTCCAGTGTGGGCAGGACGTCGAGCGAGGCGAGGTGCGTGACGTGCTCGGGGTGGTCGAGGCCGGTCCGGAAGGCCACGAGCGCGCCGCGGTCGTGGCCGGCCAGCGCGAACCTGTCGTGGCCGAGCGCCTTCGCGACGGTCACGACGTCCTGCGCCATGGTGCGCTTGGCGTAGGTGAGGCCGGTGTCCGCTGGTTTGTCGCTGTCGCCGTATCCGCGCAGGTCAGGCATGATCACGGTGTGGTCGGCGGCCAGCTCGGCGGCGACGTGCCGCCACATCAGGTGGGTCTGCGGGAAGCCGTGCAGCAGCACGACGGGGCTGCCCGTGCCGGTGGTGGCGACGTTGAGCTCGACGCCGTCGGCGACCTGGACACGCTGGTGTTCGATTCGGTTCACGCCCCCACCCTGCGCGCGCCCGATCAGCAACCAATCAGCGTTAGGGTCAGCGGGTGGTGACGTTCGGGGTGCTCGGCCCGCTGACCGCGGGATCCGCCCGCCTCGGCGGCCCGAAGCAGCGCGCCGTGCTCGCCCGCCTGCTGGTCGCGCGGCGCCGCGTCGTGCCGGTCCGCGTCCTGGTCGCCGACCTGTGGGAGGACCCGCCGGACGGGGCGCTCGGCACCGTGCAGACGTTCGTCGGGGCGCTGCGCAAGGCCCTCGAACCTGACCGTCCACCCAGGACGCCGTCGACGCTGCTGGTCACCGAGGGCGCGGGCTATGCGCTGCGGGCGCAGGACGTGGACGCGTGGCGGTTCGAGGAGATGCTCGGTGGCGACCTGTCCGTGCTGGACAGCGCGCTGGCGTTGTGGCGCGGCCCGGCCTATGCCGAGTTCGCCGACGAGCACTGGGCGCGCGCCGAGATCGACCGGCTGGAGGAACTGCGGCTCGTCGCGCTGGAACGCCGGGCCGAGGCCGCACTGGCTCTTGGACGTGCCGCTGAAGTGGTCGCCGATCTGCGTGCGCACCTGGCCGCACATCCGTGGCGGGAGAAGGCGTGGAGCCTGCTGGCGCTGGCGTTGTACCGCGAAGGGCGACAGGGCGACGCGCTGGAGGCGGTGCGCGCGGCCCGGCACGCACTCGTCGAGAACCTCGGTGTTGATCCAGGCGCGGCGCTTCGCTCGCTGGAGTCGGACATCCTGGCCCAATCGCCCCGATTGCTGCTCTCAGCCGAGTCTTCGCTGGTGGGGCGGTCGGGCGAGCTGGCGGCCCTGGAGAGCGCGGTGCCGGGCGCGGGACTGGGGATCGCCCTGGTGAGCGGCGAGGCGGGGGTGGGCAAGACCGCGCTGGCCGAGGCGTTCTCGGCGGTGCTGGCCGCGCGCGGCTGGACGACGGTCTGGGCGCGCTGCCCGGAGGACGCGCCGGTGGCGTGGCCGTGGCAGCAGGTCGTGGAGGCGTTGGGGGAGAAGCTGGTCGTCGCTGATCGCTTCGGTCTCCGTCGTGCTGTCGTGTCCACTGTGGAGTCCGCGGCGCCGGTGCTGATCGTGCTGGACGACCTGCACCAGGCCGACGACGAGACGCTCGCGGTGCTGGCGGCGTTCACCCGCGAGAAGCTCTCCGGGCGCGTGTTGATCGTCGCCACCACCCGGACCGCTGTGCCGTCGGAAGCGCTGGCGCGGGCCGAACCGGTGCGGGTGGAGCTCGGTGGCCTGGCGGAGGAGTCCGTCGCCGCGCTCGTGAGGTCGATGGTGGGCGGCTCACCGGACGTGCGGGTGATCCACGAACGCAGCGGCGGAAATCCGTTCTACGTCAAGGAACTCGCCCGGTTGTACGCGGCCGGCGGCGACCTCGGCGCGGTGCCGGCGGGCGTGCGGGACGTGATCCGGCACCGGCTGGCCGCGCTGCCCGCCGACGTGCGGACCGTGCTGCACCAGGCGTCCGTGCTGGGCCGTGACGTCGAACTGGACCTGCTCATGGCTCTGGCGGGCGACGTCCTCGACGCGCTGGACGTCGCGCTGGAAGCGGGTTTCCTGGTCGAACCGGCGCCCGGTCGTGCCCGGTTCACCCACGCGCTGGTGCGCGACACGGTGTACGAGGAGATATCCCTGACGAGGCGGGCACGGTGGCACGCGGTCGTCGCGGCGGCACTGGAATCCGCGCGGCCGGACGACGTCGAACTGCTCGCGCACCACTACCTGCTGGCGGGCGCACGCGGCCCCGCAGCCGTCCGGGCGCTCGCCGCGGCAGCCGAGTCGACCCGGTCACCGCGTGCGGCGGCGCGACTGTGGCAGGCGGCGATAGAGGCGTCCGACGGCACCCGGCTCGACCTGCTGACCGGCCTGGTCAGAGCGCTCGCGGTCGGCGGTGATCTGGAGGCTGCCCGAACCCGTCGTTCGGAAGCCCTGCGGGTGGCTCGCGACGCGGACGAGATGGCGGCGGTGATCGGTTCGTTCGACGTGCCGGGCATCTGGACCACGAACGACGACCCAGCGCACTCCGCCGAGCTCGTCGCCGCCGCCGAACGCACCCTGGCGGCGTTCCCCGGCCCCAGCGCCACCCGCGCCCGCCTGCTCGCGACGATCGCGATGGAGCAGCGCGGCACCGGTGACCGCCTGGCCGAGGCGGTGGAAGCCGAGGCGATCGCCCGCGACCTCGACGATCCCGCGCTGCTCGCGTTCGCGCTGAACGCCCGCTTCATGCACACGTTCCACCGCACCGGCCTCGCCCCGGAACGCGCCGCGCTGGGTCGTGAACTGCTCGCGGTGGCCTCCGGCCTGGTCACCCACGAGGTCCTCGGCCACCTGATCCTGGTCCAGGCCCACGCCGCGCTGGCCGAGTTCTCCGTGGCCGACCAGCACGCCGCGGCTGCCGACGACCTGGCCCAACGCCACGACCTGCCGCTGGTCTCCGTGTTCACCGACTGGTACGCGGCACTGAAACTCGCGGCCTCCGGCGAGGTGGCGTCGGCCGACCGCGCGTACCGGGCCGCTGCCGCTCGCGTGCGGGGGACCGGCATGTGGGGCATGGAGCGCGGACTGCTGCCGTTGGCGTTGCTGAGCCTGCACGGTCCGTCCACAGTGGACCTCACCGACGACTGGGGTCCGCACCTGGACTGGGTTCGCCCGCTGGTGTTGCCGGTCGACGAGGCGCTGGCCGCCGCACGGGCGCTGCCGGACGGCCCCGCCGATCTGCTCAGCGAGGTGCGGGCGTGCCTGCTGGCGATGGGGGCGGTGCGCCTGCGGGACCCGGCGCTGCGCTCGCGGGCGCGGGCGCTGCTGTTGCCGGCCGCGGGCGAACTGGCGGGCGCGGGCACCGGCCTGTTCACGTTCGGCCCGGTGGCGCGCTTTCTGGACGAGCTCGATGCCTGACGTGCTGCTGGAGGAGAGGCTCCTCGCTTCCGTGTCCCGGCTCGCGGGCCCGATTCGCGGCGCCGCGGTGGTCCTGATCAGCGTCTTCGGCGCCTGGTCGGTGCACTCACCGCTGGGCTGGGCACTGCTCGCGTTCGTCGTTCTCACCTCGATCGCGGACTTCCGCGTGCCCCGCGTGGCGCTGCCGGTGGCGTTCGTCCGGGTGGTGGTGCTGACCGTGCTGCTGGGTGGTCCTGCGGAACAGTGGACGCTCACCGTCCTCACCACGACCCTGATCACCTGGCAGTGGCAGTGGCCGCTGCGGGTCACCGTGCCGTTGTCCGCGCTGCTCATCGCTCTGCAAGTGGTGGTGGCCGGTCCTGCGGTGCTGATTCGGGCGGTGCTGGAGCCTGCGCTGGCGCGAGTCGCTTACCTGCTGTTGCGACGATCGAGCCACCGCGTCGACGAGTTGCGTTCCCAGGCCGCGTCGCAGCAACGCTCGGCGGCGTTGGCCCTGGAACGCGGTCGCCAGGAGCGTGAGTTTCTGGCTCTGTTGCACGACACCGCCGCTGCGACGTTCCTGATGGCCGCCCACGACGGTGATCCGTCGGCCGTCGCGGTCCAGGCACGGCGTGACCTGGTCGTGTTGGCCGAACGGGACAACGCCCGGGGGGCGGTGGATCTCGCGGCCGCACTCGCGGCGGTGGCGCGGGACCGTGCTGTGACGCTGTCGAGCGAGCCGGCGCCGGTGCCTGCCGCCGTGGCGCTGGCGTTCGTGCGGGCCGTGGGGGAGTTGCTGACGAACGTCGAACGGCACGCGGCGGCTTCCGCGGTGTCGTTGACGGTGGCGCGGGCCGGTCGAGGCGTTGTCGTCGTGGTCGAGGACGACGGCCGTGGGTTCGTGCCCGCCGACGTGCCGTCACATCGGCGTGGGTTGCGCGGGTCGGTGTTCGATCGGCTGCGGGCGGTGGGCGGGGCCGCCGCGATCGACTCGAGTCCGTCGCGCGGCACGACCGCCCGACTGGTCTGGCCCGCCGATGACTGATCACGCCGTCCGCACCACCGCCCGCCAGGTCCTGCTGGTCGTGGTCGTCGCCATCCAGCTCGGCCTCACCCTGCCCGCCCTCGTCACCCACGACCACGGCCCGGCCGCCTGGATGGCGTTCGCCCTGCTGACCTGCGTGCTGGCGCTGGTCAGCGGATCCGTCGCCGCGGGCCGTGCCGAGCTGCCCGCCGCCATCGCGCTGCCCGGTGCCGCGGCGGCGCTCACCTCGTCGGTCCTCGCGACCACCGCCCTGCCCGGCGCGGCGTCGTTCGGCCCCGCGGACTGGGCGTTCGGGCTCGTCGGCTGGTACCTGCTGCTCCTGCTGACCGAGCGCCCCACGATCCTGGCCGCCGCACTCGCCGCGCACATCGCCTTCTCCGTCGCGTGGTTCCTGCACGACGGCAACGGCGACGCGGGCACGGCCGGTGTGGTCATCCTGAGCGGCACGAGTGTGCAGCTCGGCGCGTTGGTGCTCATTCGCGTGCTGGTGCGCGATGCCCGGCTGGCCGCAGAAGCCGCCGCCGAGCACGACGCCGCCCGCACCCGCGAGGAGCTGGCCCGGCAACGGGAACGGGACCTCCGCACCGAGTTCGCCGGACAGCTGGGCGCGGTGCTGCCGTTGCTCGCGGGCCTGGCCGACGAGGTGGTGAGCGCAGGCGACGAGGCCACCCGGCTGAGGTGTTCGGTGGCGGCGGTCCAGCTGCGCAGGTTGTTCGCGGAGAACGACGACGTGCCGGATCCGTTGCTGCACGAGCTGACCGCGTGCGCGGACGTGGCGCAACGGCGGGGTGTGGTCGTGTCCCTCGCGGTGAGCGGCGTGGCGACGCCGGTGCCGACCGAGGTGCGCCGCGAGCTGGTGGCGCCGATGGCCCGCGCGCTCGCCGTGGCGGACGGACGTGCGAAGGTGAGCCTGTTGCGCACGCCGGACGAGGTGCGCGTGGCCGTGGTGACGCAGGCGAGCGGCGCGCTGCCGGAACAGGACGCGCCCGCGCTCGTCGCGGTCGAGACGAGTGTCCACGGTGGACTGGTGAGGAGCGAGGCGAGATGGCGGACGACGTGACGGCGGTCGTGGTCGACGACCATCCCGTGGTGCGCGCCGGAGTGGCGCACTGGCTGTCCACCGCGGAGCCACCGATCACCCTCGTGGCACAGGGCGAGGACCCCGAGGTCGCCTGGACCGGCCCCGGTGCCGACGCTCAGGTGGTCGTGCTCGACCTGCACCTCGGCGGCTCCACCCCAGCCCTGCCCGCGCTGCGCAGGCTCGTCGAGGACGGCCGCGACGTCATCGTGTACTCGATGCGCGCGGACGACGAAACCGCGCTGCAGTGCTTGGAGATCGGCGCGCTCAGCTACCTGACCAAGTCCGAGGGCGCCGACCACCTCGTGCAGGCGGTACGCGCGGCGGCGACCGGCCAGTCGTACACACCGCCGGCGCTCGCGGGCGCACTGGCGGGCGACAGGTCGGAGACGCGGCCCGCACTGTCACCGCGCGAGACCGAGGTCCTGGTCGAGTGGTTCCAGTCGGAGTCCAAGGAGTTCGTGGCACAACGACTGAACATCACGCTCAGCACGGTGAACTCCCACCTCGAACGGATCCGGGTCAAGTACGCCGCGATCGGCAGACAGGCACCCACGAAGGCGGCACTCGTGGCGCGGGCCGTCCAGGACGGCCTGATCGGGCTCGACGACCTCTGACCGTGTGGTGTGAACGACCGATACCGCTCTGATCACCAGCGACCTAGCCTCCTCGGCGACCCAGGTTTCCGCAGTTCCCCGAGGAGTTCCGCAGTGACGCACGCCCGTGGCCCCCTGTTCATCGCCGCCGCCGCGACGGCTCTGTTCCTGTCGGGCTGCGGTTCCGAGACCACCGGCACAGCGGCGCCCGCGTCCACCACCGCCAGCACCACGACGTCGGAGGAGACGAGTTCGGCGGCCCCGGTGCCGACCGGTGACGCCACCGCCCCCGGCACGAAGCTGAAGGTCGGCGCCCGAGCGGTGATCCCGTACGCCGCGACGGACAAGAACGGCACGATCGCCGTCACCCTCACCGCCATCGAGCCGGGCGCCAAGGAGGACCTGGCGAAGTTCGGCGACAAGGCCAAGGGCATCACGCCGTTCTACCTGCGCGTCCGCGTCGAGAACCTGAGCGGCACCGACCTGCGCTACACCTCGGTGTCCCTGCGGGGCCTCGGAACGGATGGCAAGGGCACGGGCGTCATCATCTCCGGCGACACCCCGAAGTGCGACTCCACCAGCGCGCCGAAGACCTTCACGACGGCGGGCGCGTCCTACGAGACCTGTGTGCTGACCGCGGCGCCGGACGGGTCGAAGGTCGCCGCGGCCGAGTACAACCGCGGCGACGGCTACGACAAGTCGCCCGTGGTCTGGGAAAGCTGATCGAGCGCAACCGGTGGTGTCGACCGACTCAGGCGTTGCGCATGCGCAGGAACGCCCACATCACGAGAGCGGCCGACATCGCCGTCAACGTCAGGCTGCCCAGCGTGACGGCCAGTTCGAACTGGGCGGTCTGCGCACCGGTCCAGCCCGGTTGCGCGATACCGCCGGCGAACAGCACCGCCAGGATCGTGCCGCTGACCGCGATGCCGGTGGCGGACGTGACCTGTGAGGCGGTGTCGACGAGTGCGGCGCCGATCGAGGTCCGGTTCTCCGGCAGGCCCTTGAGGACGTTCACGCCCGCGACGACGCCGACCACGCGGATGCCCGCGGCGACCAGCATCAGGGCGGCCGCGACCGGGAGATAGCCCGTGCGCCCGAGCAGGGCGTAGACGGCGAGGCCGGCGACGACACACGCGGCGCCGAGGCCCACGGCCCGGTTGAGGCCGGCCCAGCGCACGAAACGGTTGGCCAGCGGGCCTCCCGCGATGAGGACGGCCACCTGCGGCAGCATGCCGGCGGCGGCGAGTGCGGGGGACCAGCCCCAGTCGAGTTGCAGCTGCAGCGTGACGAGGTAGGTGAGTCCGGCCGCCGCCAGACCGGTCGCGGCCTTGTAGGCGAGGCCGCTGGAGACCAGGGGACGGGCGACGAGTTTCAGGTCGAGCAACGGATGCGCGACCGTGCGCGCGCGAACGACGTACGACACCGCCGCCGCGATCGTCAGTGCCAGCGCGGTCCACGGCAGCCAGGATCCGGCGCCCTCCTCGACGAAGAACGTCGGCACGACGAGGGCGAGCACGATGGTCGCGGTGCCGAGCACGCCGCCGGGGAGATCCGCGGGACTGCGGTGCAGGTCGGTGTCGGCCCCGATGCCGCGGCTGATGCCGACGAACGCGAACACCGCGATCGGGACGTTGACCAGCAGCAACGCCTGCCACGGCGCGACGGTCAGCACGAACCCGCCGAGCGGCGGCCCGATCGCCAGGCCTACCAGGCCGATGGTGGAGATGAGCGACATCGCGCGCACGCGGAGGTCGTCGTCGCGGAACAGCCGGAAGGCCAGCGCGATCGAACCGGGCGTGGTCATCGCCGCCGCGACGCCCATCACCGAGCGGACGGCGATGAGTGCGGCCACCGAGGTGACGAACGCGGTCGCGAGGCTCGCGACGGCGAGAAGTGCCAGGCCGGCGAGCATCACGCGGCGGCGCCCGTAGCGGTCGGCGACGGCGCCGAACACCAGCATCAGGCCGCCGAACACCACGGCGTAGGAGTTCGACACCCACTCCAGTGCCGTGGTGGAGGCGTGCAGGTCGCGGCCGATCGCGGGCAGGGCGACGTTGAGGATCGAGTTGTCGAGCATCTCGAACAGGAACACGGCGGACAGTCCGGTGAGGGCGATCCACGCTTCTCCCAATGAAGGGGTGCGGGTAGTTGTCACGAACACTGTTCTACTCACGAACACTGTTCGGGTCAACTGGTAGGGTGGGTGGCATGAAGCGGAAGAGCTCACGCGAGGAGTGGGCGACCCAGATCGCGGCGCTGGAACACGCGGCCCCGGCGCGCAAGGAACCGATCACGGTCGACCGCATCCTCGCGACCGCGTTGCGGCTGGTGGAGACCGAGGGGTTCGACGCGCTGACGATGCGCCGCGTCGCCGCCGCCCTGGACACCGGGCCTGCGTCGCTCTACGCGCACGTGCGCAACAAGGCCGAGCTCGACGACCTGCTGATCGGCGTGCTCAGCAAGAACGTGGCGCTGCCCACGCCGGACCCAGCGCGGTGGCGTGAGCAGGTCGCCGACGTCTGCGGGCAGCTGCGCGACCAGTTCCTGCGGTATCCGGGGATCTCGCGCGCCGCGCTGTCGGCCGCCCCCACCAACCTCGACACGCTCCGGCTCACCGAGGGGCTGCTCGCGATCTTCCTGGCCGGCGGTGTGTCGCCGCAGTCCGCGGCGTGGGCGATCGACGCCGCGTTGTTGTACGTGAGCGCCTACACCTTCGAAGCGTCACTGCGACGGCACCCGGACCACGACGCGGACGCCCGCGTGATCGACCGCGAGGAGATGCTCGCGCGGCTGCGAATGCTGCCGGTGAGCCGTTTCCCGCACACGGTCGAACACGCGGACAAGCTGAACGCAGGCGATGAGCACGAACGGTTCGACTTCGCCCTTCAGCTGATGCTCCGTGGACTCTAGGAGTGCGGGCAGTTGCCCCGGTACTCCTCGATCAGCGCACTGGGGGCCGGCAGCGGGCAGAGGAACTGCTCGTAGCGGGTGTCGTTGTCGATGAACCGCTTGAGCCACGAGATGCTGTACTTCGCGATCGTCGTGTTGGGCGTGTTCGGCGCGAGGTGTGACGCGTTGTTGAGCTCCAGGTACGCCTTGTCCAATGTGGACGGCAAGCTGGTGTAGAACGGTTCGGAGTGCGAGGCGACCGGCGCGATGGAGTCGTTCTCGGCGCCGATCACCATCGTCGGCACCTGCACGGACGGCCAGCTCTTCGTGGTGTGCCACGCGGTCAGCGGGATCGCCGCCTGCAACGCCGGCCGCTGACTGGCCGCGCGCAGGGTGCCGCCACCGCCCATCGAGTGGCCCATGACGCCGAGCCGGGTGGCGTCGACGCGTGTCCGCACGGTGCTCTGCTGGGTCAGGTAGTCCAACGCGGCGAGGAGTTGCGTCGCGCGGCTGTCGGGCGGGTCCCAGGTCGAGATCGTGTCGATGGTGAACACGACGAAGCCCTGGGACGCGAGGCGCGGGCCCAGCCACGCGATGGCGGACTGTGGGCTGAGGAAACCGGGCGAGATGGCGATCGCGCCGAACGTGCCGTCGGCGGTGCTCGTCGGGTAGTAGATCGTGCCGCCGCCGAAGCCGGTGACCGGCGGTGGCACCGAGGTCTGGGACACGGCGAACGGCCCTTGCACCGCCTCGATGCTCGCCACGGTCGGCGCCGGGCCGCGTTCGTACGGGTTGGCCGCCGCCTGTGCGGTGCCGGTGACGAGTATCAGTGAGAGTGCGACAGGGATCAGGGCGCGGAGTTGCACAGCGATGTACACCTCATTCGGCAGGGGAACCGAGGACGTCTCGACCCTGCAAGCCCGGCGCGCCGGCCCGCATCGGTACAACCACCGGTCTGCCGCGGAAAAACTAACAGCGGTAGTTAAAAGTTGCCCGAACCCCTTCCGCAGGTGGTCCCGCCGCCGCGAGACTGGCTCGATGCTGCGAGACCGCGAGCGGCAGCGCGTCGCCGTCGACGCGTTGATCGACCGTGCGCGTGCGGGGTGCGGCGGGGTGCTGGTGCTGCGCGGAGAGGCCGGTTCGGGCAAGACGGCGCTGCTCGACGCGGTACGGCCCACCTATGACGCGCTGCTGTGCGTGGAGGTCCTCGCTCTCGATGACGACCTTCTGCGGCTCGCCCGCGATGTCGCCGGCACGCGAGCCGCGTTGCTCATCGCCACCGAGGGAGAGCCGCACGGGCTGCCGAGCGTCACCCTCGACCCGCTGGACCGCTCGGCGAGCCTGCTCGTGCTGCACGACCTGGTGCCGGGACTGCCCGCCACCCTCGCCGTGGATCTCGCCGATCTGGCCTGCGGAAACCCGCTGGCGCTGGTCGAGCTCGCGGGATCGCTCACGTCCGCCCAGCTCGGCGGCACCGCACCGGCGCCGGACGTGCTGCCGGAGACCAGTTCGCTGCGGGCTCGGCTGCGTGCCCGGTTCGCCGCGTTGTCACCCCGCGCGCGGCACGTCGTCGCGCTGGCCGCCGCGGACGAGGAGCTCGACGCCGAGGCGCTGGCGAGGCTGGACCCGGACGCCGTGGCGGAGGCCGGCACGTTGCTCGACCCGCGCAGGCTGATCCGGTCGGTGCTGCGGGCCGAGGTGCCGTCGGCGCTGAGATGGCGGGCGCACGCCGAGCTGGCGAAGTCGCTGCCGCCGGGTGCGCGGCGCACGTGGCACGAGGCGGTCGCGCACCAGAACACCGCCCTCGCCGGCGACCTCACCAAGCACGCCGAACACGCCCGCCGGTGCGGTGATTTCGCCACCGCGGCCCGCGACCACGGCCGTGCGGCCCAGCTGGTCACCGATCCCGAGGCGAAGGCCCGGTGCCTGCTCAACGCCGCCGCCGACCATCTGACGCATGGTGCGCCGCACCGGTCGCGGGCGGTCCTGCGCGGCGCGGTCCGGTTGACCGACGATCGCGAACTGATGGCGCTCGTCGACCTCCTCGTCGGAGGTATCGACCTGGGCGAGGGACTCCCGGACATCGCCGCCGACCGCCTGATCCGTGCCGCGAAGAGCCTGGTCGGTACGCGCCGGACGCTCGCGATCGCCGCGCTGGGGTTCGCGGGCGAGGCGGCGAACATCGCGGGTGACCAGCGCAGGCACACCGCCGCGGCGGAGTTCGCCAGGGCGATCCGGCGCGGCGACGAACCACCGGCCACCCGCCTCACCCTCGATCACCTGATCGGGATGTCCGCGACGTTCGCCGGACGGCACGAGGAGGCCCTGCCCGCACTGCGTGAGGTGGTCGAGCTCGCCGACGAGGTCCCCGGCGCCCAGGCACGGATCTGGGCGAGCCAGGCGGCGTACGTGCTGGGCGACGCGGGCCGCTCGCACGAGATGGCGACCAGCGCGGTCACGTCGGCGCGAGAGGGCGGACTGACCGCGCTGGTGCCGTGGGCGTCGATGTACCGGGCGCTGTCGGCGTTGTTGCTGGACCAGCACGACGCGGCGCTGACCGCGGCCACCGAGGGCGTGCACGCGGCGACGGCGATCGGTCAGCACAACGCGGTGATCGACCACCTGACGATCCTCGCCCTGCTGGCGGCGTTGCGCGGCGACGCGGACAGCGCGCTGCACCGCATCGACACCGCCACCGAACACATGACCCGGCGTGGACTCATCCGGCCCGGCACCCTCCGCGCGTGGGCGTTCGCGTGCGTCGACCTCACGCGCGACCGGCCAGCCGACGCCCTGGCCCGGCTGCGGTTGCATTCCGGTCATGTCGGCATCAAGGTGATGGCCGCGCCGCACGTCGTGGAGGCCGCCGTCGCCTGCGGTGAACCGTCCACAGGGGACAGAGCGCTCGCCCGGTTCGAGAAGTGGGCGGACATCACGGGGAGCGCGGCACGGCTGGCCCTCTCACACCGGTGCCGCGCCCTGCTGGCGACCGGGACCGCCGACGAGCACTTCGAGGAGGCGATCCGGCTGCACCGAGCCAGCGGCACCGCCATGGAGCTCGCCAAGACCGAGCTGCTGTACGGGAACCGGCTCCGCAGAAGCCGCAAACCCAAGGCGGCACGCGAACATCTGCGGGACGCCGTGCGCATCTTCCAGTCCTACCAGGCTGATCACTGGACCGCGCGCGCCCAGGCCGAGCTGCGCGCGGCCGGTGACCCCACCGGTGAACCGAAGGACCACCCGGCGCTGACGCCGCAGCAGGCGCAGATCGCCCGGCTGGTCGCCGAGGGCGCCACGAACCGCGAGGTCGCCGCGCGGTTGTTCCTGAGCCACCGCACGGTCGAGCACCACCTGCGCAACATCTTCGCGCGGCTCGGCGTACGGTCACGGGTCGAGCTCACCCGGAGGCTCGACTGACGACGATGGAGGTCGTGTGCGCGACGACTACCGGCACTGGCAGCGGATTCCGACCCGGTGGGCGGACAACGACGTGTACGGACACGTGAACAACGTCGTCCACTACGCGTTCATGGACACCGTGATCAACACGTGGCTGATCGAGGCGGGCCTGGACATCCAGGCCGGGCAGCAGATCGGGCTGTGTGTGGAGTCCCACTGCAACTACCGCGCCTCGGTGTCCTTCCCGGACGCGCTGGACGCTGGGCTGCGCGTCGGGCACCTCGGCCGGTCGAGCGTGCGGTACGAGGTCGGGTTCTTCCTGGAGGGAAACGCCGACGTCGTGGCGGAAGGCCATTTCGTGCACGTGTTCGTCGACCGCACGACCCGCAAGCCGGTGGAGATCCCGGCGAACCTCCGCACGGCGATGGAAGGTCTGGTGATCGCGTGAGGACGCGAGGCGCGGTGCTGACCGGCGTCGGCGGGCCGCTCGAGATCGTCGACCTCGAACTCGACCCGCCCGGCCCCGGCGAACTGCTCGTCAAGGTCCACGCCACCGGCCTGTGCCACTCGGACCTGTCCGTGATCGACGGATCGCGCATCCGGCCGTTGCCCATGGTGCTCGGTCACGAGGCGGCGGGCGAGGTCGTCGAGGCAGGGCCGAACGCCGAGTTCAAGCCGGGCGACCACGTCGTGATGTCGTTCGTGCCCGCGTGCGGCGCCTGCCGTCGTTGTGCTTCCGGACGGCAGGCGTTGTGCGAACCGGGCGCCGCCGCGAACCGCGACGGCACCCTCCTCAGTGGACACCGCCGGTGGACGCTCGCGGACGGCACCCGGCCGCACCACCACCTCGGCGTGTCCGGATTCGCCGAGTACACCGTCATTTCCGACCGCTCGGCGACGCGAGTGCCATCGGACCTGCCACTCGACATCGCCGCCCTGTTCGGCTGCGCGGTGCTGACCGGCGCGGGTGCCGCGTTCTACAGCGCCCAGGTGGTACCGGGGGAGAAGGTCGCGGTGTTCGGCCTCGGCGGGGTCGGCCTCGCCGCGGTGCTCGCGGCCGTCACGGCCGGCGCGACCCAGGTCGTCGCGGTGGACGTCGTCGAGCACAAACGGCGGCTCGCCCTCACCCTCGGCGCGACGCACGAGGTCCCAGGCGGCCCGGACGTCGTCGAACACGTCCGAGAACTCACGAACGGTGGTGCCGACAAGGTCATCGACACCACCGGAGTCGCGGCCGTGCTCGAACAGGCTTATGCCGCAACGGCTGTCGGCGGCACCACGGTCACGGTCGGCCTGCCGCACCCGGATCGCACCGTCACCCTTCCCGCGCTGAACCTGGTCGCCGAGGAACGCACGCTCAAAGGCAGTTACCTCGGCTCGTGCGTGCCGCGCCGGGACGTGCCCCGGTTCGTCGACCTGTACCGGGCGGGCCGGTTGCCGGTCGACGGGCTGCTGTCCGGGCGGCTCGGCCTGGACGAGGTCAACGACGGGTTCGCGAGGCTCGCGTCCGGCGAGGCGGTCCGGCAGGTCGTGATCATGGCCTGAGCCGTTGCCTGATCTCGGCTTTGAGCACCTTGCCCACCTTGGACCGCGGCAGGTCGGGCCAGATCTCGACCTGCTTCGGCGCCTTCACGCTGCCCAGCTGCTCCTTCACGAACGCGATCAACGCGTCCTCACTGGCGTCACCAGCGGCGCGCAGCTGCACGACCGCGGCCACCCGCTCGCCCCACTTGTCGTCCGGAAGACCGACAACAGCGCTGTCCTGGACCGCCGGATGGGCCTGCAACGCCTTCTCGACCTCGGCCGAGTAGACGTTGAACCCGCCAGTGATGATCATGTCCTTCGCGCGGTCGACGATGTACAGGAAGTTGTCCTCGTCGAGATAACCGATGTCACCGGTGTGGTGCCAGCCGTGCGCGCTCACCTCGGCGGTGGCCGTCGGGTTCTCGTGGTACCCGGCCATCACCAACGGCCCGCGGACGACGATCTCACCGCGCTCACCGGGAGGCAGCAGCGCGCCGTCCGGAGCCATGATCGCGACCTGGGTCAGCGGCGTCGGCCTGCCCGCCGACGACAACCGCGCGGTGGCGATCGACCCGTCGGGCAGGAAGTGGTCGGCGGGGGCCAGGGTGGAGATCATGTTCGGTGCCTCGGTCTGCCCGAACAGCTGGCCCAGTACCGGCCCGATCCGCCGCAGCGCCTCGGTCAGCCGCACCGGGGACATCGGCGCGGCGCCGTACCAGAGGCAGCGCAACGAGGTCAGGTCTGTCGAGTCCAGGGCCGGGTGGTCGAGCAGGCCGTAGATCACCGTCGGCGGCAGGAACGCGTGCGTGATCCGGTGCTCCTCGATCAGCCGCAGGAACTCGCCGAGGTCCGGCGCCGGCATGATCACGGTCTCTCCGCCCAGCGCCATGATCGGGAACGTGAGCACGCCCGCCGAGTGCGTGAGCGGCGCGAGCGCCAGGTAACGCGGCCGCTCGCCGAACGGGTAGCTCATCAGGGTCAGCGCGGTCGCGGTCTGCAGGTTGTGGCCGGTCAGCCGCACGCCCTTGGGCCGGCCGGTGGTGCCGCCGGTGCCCGCGAGCACGCAGAGATCGTCCGGCGGCGTCACCGGCTCCGGCTCCCGGCCGTGTTTCGCCAGCCACTCGTCGAACGTGACAGCGCCGTCGACCTCACCGTCCAGGCACACCAGCGTGGTCAACGCCG
This sequence comes from Lentzea kentuckyensis, assembly GCF_002150765.1. GTDB lineage: Bacteria > Actinomycetota > Actinomycetes > Mycobacteriales > Pseudonocardiaceae > Lentzea > Lentzea kentuckyensis. The sequence goes on along the minus strand of NZ_MUYM01000038.1, from coordinate 106,665 downwards.
GCAGGTCGCCGTGGATGCGTTCGACGAGTGGCGCGAACTTCGCCTGGAAGAACAGGCATCGGCAGCCGAACAGGTCGAGCAGCTCTCGGTTCTCCGCCGCCTCGTTGCGGGGGTTGACCGGGCACCACACCGCGCCGGCCCGCGAGATGCCGAACACGCAGGTGAGGGCGAGGGGGTCGTTGGCGGAGAGCACCGCGACCCGGTCTCCCGGCCTGATTCCGCTGTCCTGCAACGCTCCCGCGATCGCGCGGGAACGTTGCCGCACCTCGGCGTAGGACTGGGAGACGTCTCCGATGGTCAGACAGGGCGCGTCGGCACCGAGCGACGCGCCCTTGTCGAGGTAGTCGCAGAGCCGCATCAGCGGTGCACCTCGTGGATCGGGTCCAGCACGAGACCGAACGACCGCAGCGCGCCCAGCAGCTCCCGATGGCCGAACGCCTGGCAGCCCGACGCGAACCCGACCCGCCGCGGCACGTCCTGCAACAGGTGCACCGCCGCGTGCACGTTCAGCAACGCCGTCTGCTTGTAGTTGCAGTTGCCGTGGATGACGCAGTGCGCGCGCCCGAGCGGTCCGGAAGCGTGCACGGAGTCCAGCGAGATGTTGATCCGCGGGTTCTCGCGTGGCGGCATCTCACTGCGCACCTGCGCGGAGAACTCGTCGACGATCTGGTACTTCTCCGCGTCCGACTTGCCCTCCATCTGCTGGAGTGCGGCGGTGACGATCTGCGGCACACCGAGCATCAACGGCCGGTTGAACACCCCGCCGAGCGCCCGCACCGACGCCACGCGCGGATCCTTCTTGAACCACACCGGATGCGCGGTGCCGCCCCACGGCAGCGCCAGGCCCAGTTCGTGCTGGCCGGGCACCACGAGCTCGTACAGTCCCGCGTCCGCCGGCCATTCCACGTACTGGTTCTGTTCGAGGTAGTAGGCCTTCGCGAACGCGGCGTTGGTGAGGATCGTGTTGGTCGAAGCGACGGTGGGATAACCCTTCCAGAACACCCCGATGTCCAAAGTGTCCAGTCCGGGCTCCTCCAGGCAGATCTGCGCGGCGATCTCGCCGACCGTGTACATCTGCGCGAGGCCGGGGGACAGCAACAGGTTCTGCCTGGCGAACTCGGCGCCGTACTGCGCGTCGGCGTCGATCATCCAGTCCTGCTCGCCGTTGGTGTCGGTGTAGTGCGCACCGACGTTGAGGCTCGCCCGCACCGCTTCGTGGCCGTAGCGGGAGAACGGCCCGACGGTGTTCAGCACGACCTGGGCCCCGGTGAACGCCTCGGTCAGCGCCGCCTCGGTGTGTTCGACCTCCAGGATCTCGTGGTCGACGGTCTCGATGCCGGGCACCGCGTCGACGGCTTCCTTGACCCGCTTGCCGTCCCGGCCGGCGGCGAGGAACGGCACCCCGTACTCGCGCAGGTACTCGCAGATCAGACGTCCCGTGTAGCCGGAGGCGCCGTAGACGACGACAGGCTTGTCCATCACATCCCCATCCCGCCGTCGACCGGAAGACCAGCTCCGGTGATGAACTTCGAAGCGTCGGAGGCGAGGAACACCACGGCGTCGGCCATGTCGTCGACCTGCCCGAGCCGGCCGAGCGGCGTCAGCTCCACCACCGCGCCCGCGGCGGCCTCCGGTGAGGGGAACAGGCCGAGCTCGGCGCAGTCGACGGCCAGCTGGTTGCCCATCGCGGTGGGTGTGAGGCCGGGGTAGATGCAGTTGACCCGCACGCCGTAGCCGAGCTTGCCGGACTCCGCGGCCGCCACCCTGGTCAGCCGGTCGATGGCGGACTTGGTCGCCGAGTAGACGCTGATGCCGGGGAAGGCGATGGTCGCCGCGACCGATGCCACGCTGATGATCGAACCGCCGTTGCCAGCCGCGCCACCGGGACGCATCGCGCGCAGCCCGTGCTTCATGCCGAGCGCCGTGCCGAGCACGTTGACGTCGAGCATCTTGCGGATGTCGGGCGTCTTCAGCTCCGTGATCAAACTGGTGATCTCGACGCCTGCGTTGTTGACGAGGATGTCGAGCCCGCCGATCGCGTCGACCGCCGTGCTGACCGCCGAGGCCCAGCTCTCGTCGTCGGTGACGTCCAGCGGCACGAACTCCACGGTCGCGCCCGAGTCACGCAGCGTCTGGGCGGTCTGCTTGCCCTCGTCCTCCAGAACGTCGCCGATCAGCACCGACGCGCCGGCCGCGGCCAGCGCCTCGGCCATGCCCGCGCCCAGTCCTCGCGCACCTCCGGTGACCAGCGCTTTCCGCCCGTTCAGCTGATAACTCGTCATTGCGACGCCTCCTCAGTGAGTTGGCTCACACCCTAGCTGCGGCTTGACAGTCGTCAAGTTTTTCTTTGACAACTGTCCAAGATTCTTTGGACGACTGGTCAGCCATTGTCGTGATCGGCGTTAGGATCCGAGACGTGACAGACGTCGCTGAGGGCAAGGTCGCGCAGAGCAAGCAGGACCGCATCGCCCGCCGGCAGGTCGACAAGTTCGACGCCCGGCGGACCGAGCTCGCCGTGGCGACCCTGCACACGCTCGCCGAACTGGGCTACGCCCGCACCAGCCTGCGGGAGATCGCGCAGAACTCCGAGTTCTCGCACGGCGTCCTGCACTACTACTTCGCCGACAAGCGCGACCTGATCACCGAGGCCGTCCGCCAGTACGAGGTCGTCTGCGTGACGCGGTACGACGAGGTGGTCGCCCACGCCGTCACGTCGGAGCAGCTGCGGTCCGAGTTCGTGGCGATGTTCTTCGACACCCTCGGCCAGGACGCCACGCTGCACCGGCTCTGGTACGACCTGCGCAACCAGAGCCTGTTCGACGCGTCGTTCCGGGCGGACGTGCTGGAGATCGACAGCCACCGGGAAGCCATGGTGTGGCGGGTGATCAGCCGGTACGCCGAGCTGCTGGGCGGGTCGGTCGCGGGGTCTTCGGCCGCTGTCTACGTGACGCTGGACGGGGTGTTCCAACGCGCGCTGCTACACCACTTGGCGGATGACGCCGCCACCGTTGCGCAGCTACGCGCTGAGCTGCCGGCCGTGATGGACCTGCTCGTACACCCGTGAGCTGGCCATGAACGGCGCTTTCGTGGACCTCAGGTCCACGAAAGCGCCGTTCATGGCCAGCGATAGATCGGTACGGGGGCGAGCCGGGACTACGGTGGTCGGGGTAGTGACGGTGGAAGGCGGATGACGTGCTGACGACCACGACGGCGGACGTGCGGCGGCAGGTGGACGAGCGGATCAGGCGGCTGGAGTCGCGGCTGGTCCGGGAGCACGACGAGGTGCCACCGAGCCTGGTGCACGAGTGGATCGAGCGCGCCAACGCGCGGTTCGGTGACGCTCGGGTGCGGGACTTCGTGCCGTTGCTGGTCGAACGCGCGGTGCGGGCGTCCGCGCTGGACTTCTCGGCCGAGGTGCCGGAGGTGTCGGGGACCTGGCTGTCGGACTGGGCGCGCAACACCGCGCGACGGCTGCTCGCCGCCGAGTTGCCGCGCCGGTGGGCGCACACGGCCGGGGTGGCGCGCCGGGCTGGGCAGGTGGCGCGGGTGCTGCCGGTCGAGGAGCGCGAGCTGCTGGTCGCGGCCGCGTGGGTGCACGACATCGGGTACGCCTCGGAGCTCGTCGACACCGGCCTGCACTCCCTCGACGGGGCGCACTACCTGCTGCGGGCCGGACTCGACCGGCGGGTGTGCGGGCTGGTGGCGCATCATTCCGGCGCGTCGGCGGTGGCCGAGCTGACCGGGCTGGGTGAGCGGCTCGCGGAGTTCGGCGACGAACGCGGCAGGCTGCGGGACGCGCTCTGGTACGCCGACATGACGACCAGCCCGGACGGTCATCCGACGACGGTCGAACAACGGCTCGCCGAGATCCGGCGGCGGCGTGGGCCGGACGATCCGGTGGTGCGGGCGCTCGACCTCAACGTCGGCGAACGGCTGGCGGCGGTGCGGCGCGTCCACCGGCTGCTGCGCCGGACGTACCAGCCGGTCCGCGACCGCGGCTGATGCGCGTCGCGGTCGTCTCCGGGGGCGATCCGGGGCACGTCGTGCCGGCGATCGCGTTGTGCCTGAGGTTCGCGGCGGCCGGCGACACCCCGGTACTGCTCACCGGCGATCGATGGGTCGGCGCCGCGGCGGACGAGGGGATCACGGCGGCACGGGTGACCGGTCTGGCGCTGGCCGACCTGCGGGACGCCGAGGATCTCGGCCGCGCGCTGCACGACCAGGCCGCGGAACTGGCGTCCAAACTCACCCCGCAGCTCGCGGCGATCGATCCCGACCTGGTGGTGTGCGACGTGCTGGCGTTGGGCGCGAGCATGGCCGCGGAACTGCTCGGCGTGCCGTGGGCGCAACTCTCGCCGCACCCGCTGTACGAGCCGTCACGGGCGTTGCCGCCGATGGGCAGCGGGCTGGCCGCGGGTGTCGGGGTCCGGGGCAGGCTGCGGGACTCGGTGCTGCGGGCGATGACGGCCAGGTCGATCCGGCAGGGGGAACGGCAGCGCGCTGTTGTACGGCAGCGGATCGGTCTGAGCGCACGGGGCGCGGGCCCGGCGGTGCGGTTGATCGCCACGTTGCCCGCGTTGGAGGTGCCGCGCCCCGACTGGCCCCGCAACGCGCACGTGGTCGGGCCGCTGTTGTGGGAGGCGAGCCGGGAACGGATGAGTCCGCCGCCGGGTGACGCTCCATTGGTGATGGTCGCGCCGTCGACGGCCTGGACCGGTGCTGCCGACATGGCCGGCATGACGCTCGACGCGCTGCGGGACCTGGGTGTGCGGGCGGTGGTGTCGACGTTCGCGCCGCCACCGGGCGAGCTGCCGGCGTGGGTGCGGTCGGGGCCTGGCAGGCAGGACGAGTTGCTGCGCGCGTCGTCGGTGCTGGTGTGTGGCGGTGGGCACGGGATGCTGGCCAAGGCGTTGCTGGCCGGGGTTCCCGTCGTGGTGGTGCCGGGTGGTGGCGACCAGTGGGAGATGGCGAACCGGGTGGCGAGGCAGGGGAGCGGGGTGATCGTGCGTCCGGCCACTGTGGACGATCTGCGCGCCGCCGTGGCGCGGGTGCTGGGTGATTCGCGGTTCGCCGCCGCCGCGGCTCGTGCGGCGGCGACGGTGGACGAGGTGCGCGATCCCGTCGAGGTGTGCCGCGCGGTGCTGAGGGTCGCCACCTGACCGGGTGAAGTTCTGTCCAAACGGTGGCAGCGATTGGATTTTCGGTATCGCGGTCCGGTAATCCCTGCGCCGTGCGTCTTCCTCACGCGGTTTGGATCAGTGGGCTGTTGGTGCCCGCGCTGCTCGCCGCCACCGGCGTGTTCGTGTACGGCAACGACGTCGAACGGACGTTGTACACCGATGTGCGTTCGGCGCTGAGCAAGGCCGGCTATCACGGCGTTGTCGAGGTGAGCGGCCGTTCGGTCGTGGTGAGTGAAGTGTCGCCGCGGTCCGTGGACGCGGTACGCGCCGTGGTCTCTGACGTGTCCGGTGTCAGCAGCACCGACGTACGGCCCGCAGGACCCGAACAGCTGCTCGTCGCCGTGCGCGGTGGCGAGATCCTGTTGTCCGGCGCGGTCGCCGACGACACCGAGCGCGTGGCGTTGCTCAACGCGGCGAAGGCCGACGACCACCGGGTGACGGCCGCGCTCCGGCTCGGCGGCACGCTGCCCGTCCCGCCGGCCGTGGTCGGGCGACTGGTGTCGGCGGCGTTGTCCGCCAAGGTGTCCGAGGTGACCACGACCATCCACAACGGACAGGTCGCGATCGCCGCCCGCGTGCCGGACGAAGCCCGTGCGACCGCGGTCCGGGACGCGGTCCGGCAGGCCGCGAACGGACTGCAGATCACGGACCGCGTCGAGGTCGGACCGTCCGCGTCCGCCGGTGACCTGAACGTCGAGGCGCTGCACGACTCGATCAACCGGCTGGTGAACGGCAACGGCGCCATCCGGTTCGTGCAAGGCACTACGGCGTGGGAAGGCCACGGCCCGGTGCTCGTCCAACGCGTCGGTCGCATGCTTCTCGTCGCACCGCGCGCCTCGATCACGTTGGTGGCACACGGCACCGACCCCGCGATGGCCACGACACGCGCGGAGATGGTCCGCGATGTGCTCGTGGGCCAGGGCGTGTCGCCCGCGCTGATCGCACTTGAGACCCGTCCCGCCCCCGACGGCGAGTACGACCCGGCCCTGCGCCAGGTCGACGTCGTAGTCCGCTAGGAGTTCGTCGTGCTCTGGTTGTTCTCGCAGATGTTCCTGCTCTGCCTGGTGTCCTTCGGCGTCGGTTCGCTGATGACCTGGCTGTCGGTGCGCAACCGGCTGCGCCCTGAGCAGCCGTTGCCCCGGCTGGCCCTGCCCGCGCCGAGGCGTGCCGCGCCCGAGGAAGTGGTCGTGGAGCAGCCGCCGGTCACGCAGTCGTTGCCGGTCAAGGGGAACTCGAAGACGATGGTGTACCACACCTCCGATTCCCCTTACTACAACCGGATGAAGGGCGACATGGCCTTCACCTCGGAGACGGAGGCCGTCGCCGCGGGCTACCGGATGTGGACCACCAAGGCCCGTGTGAAGGTGTGACCGTCACACGAGCGAGATGACCATCATGGGTGGACTGGTCGGAGTCGCGGAACCTCCCTGCGGCTCCACGGTCAACGCCACCTTTTCCGCGCCGGACACTCCTGACGCCATCAGCGGAGCCGACCCGGTCGCGGGCAGCACTCCCGCTGGGCGGGGGCCGTCGGCGCCGATCATCCACAGCTGGTAGACCCGGTCGGTGGGTGGTGCGGGCAGATTCCGGCTCAGGAACAGCATTTCGTCCCGGCTCGCCGACACGACCGCGGTTCCCGTGGCGCCGTCCGGACCAGTGGCGCTGACCAGCCGGACGTCCGGGGTGGCCAGGAAATCGGTGAACTGGCTGTACTCGCGGGAGATCTGGGCCAGCGTGTCGCTGTCCTCGCTCGGCCCAAGTCCCTGCACCGTCAGGACGACCGCCGCGACCAGACAGGCGGCCGCGAGCAGCCCGCCCAGGCCGCGCAGGCTCCGGGCGCGGGCCACGCGTGCCGTTCGCGGTGGCAGCTGGCGGGTTTCGGCAGCGGCCGCCAGCACCCGCGCGCGCAGTTGCGGAGGTGGCGGGGAGGCGACCGCCGCACCCAGCCGGGCCGCCGTGGCGGTGAGCTCGGCGACCTCCGTGGCGCAGCAGCCGCAGCGGGAGAGGTGGGTGTCGAACGCCGCTCTTTCGGTGTCCGACAACGCGTTCACGGCGTAGGCGCCGGTGAGCGTGTGCAGGTCTGCGGATGTGCTCCTCATCCGGTCACCCCCATGCAGTCGCGGAGTCTGATCAGCCCGTCGCGCATCCTGGTCTTGACCGTGCCGAGCGGCAGCCCCAGCAGGCTCGCGACCTCCGGATACGAATAGCCCTGGTAGTAGGCGAGCAGCACGGACTCGCGCTGCAGATCGGTCAGGAAGCTCAGGCAACGGCGCACCTGCCGTTGTTCCAGGCGGCCGTTGACCTGTTCGCTGACCTCGTCGAACGGCCTCTCGGTGTCCAGGCGCGCCACGCGGTCCTCGCGGTGCGTGGCGGCCTGGGCGGACCGGACGCGGTCGACGGCGCGCCGGTGCGTCAGGGTCAGGATCCAGGTGTTGGCGCTGCCCTTGCCAGGATCGAACCTGGTGGCTGTTCGCCACACCTCGAGCATCACCTCCTGGAACACCTCCTCCGACTGCGCCTGGTCTCGCACGATCCGTCTGATCAGGCCGAACACCGAGCTGGACACGTGGTCGTACAACCTCTCGAACGCGGCCTCGTCGCCCCGTGCGACCAGGGCCAGCAGGTCGTCGGCCGCGAGCTCGGCCGGGCGGTCGTCGTCGCGTGGAATGCTTTGCAGCGACCGCTCACGCTTCTGCATCGGGTGTCCTCTCCACGGCGTCGTCCTCTGGTGTTCGCAGCGGAGGCCTCGATGGATCGGTCTCGAATGAGGAAAACGGTCTGACCGTCGACTGTGGACAGTGGGCTTGGTAACGGATCGGTAACCGCACCCATCCGTTCCTCGAATGGTGGCGAATCACGGGCAGCAACCGCTCGGCCACTCTTTGGAGATGTCCTGTCATGAACAAGACCGTCCGCAGCACCGCCCTGGCCATCGGCGCCGTCTCGCTCACCCTGCTCGCCGGCGCCTGCGGTTCGGGCGACATGGCGAGCAGCAGCAACTCCAGCGCCGCGCCCACCCCGACGACGACGTCGTCCGCCGCGATGGCCGACCCGGCCAAGGATCTCGTCGGTCCCGGCTGTGCCGACTACGCGAAGCAGGTCCCGTCCGGTGCCGGTTCCGTGTCGGGCATGGCCGCCGACCCGGTCGCCGTCGCCGCGAGCAACAACCCGCTGCTCACGACGCTGGTCAGTGCGGTGTCCGGCAAGCTGAACCCGAAGGTGAACCTGGTCTCGACGCTCAACGGCGCCGAGTTCACGGTCTTCGCGCCGGTCGACTCGGCGTTCGCGAAGATCGACGCCGCGACGATCGAGAAGCTCAAGACCGACGACGCGCTGCTGACCAAGATCCTGACCTACCACGTCGTCCCCGGCCAGATCTCGCCCGACAAGATCGCCGGTGACCAGAAGACGGTGCAGACCGGCACGGTGAAGGTCAGTGGTTCCAAGGACGCGCTGAAGGTCAACGACGCCAACGTGATCTGCGGTGGCGTGCACACCGCGAACGCGACCGTCTACCTGATCGACTCGGTGCTGCTGCCCCAGTGATGTTGTACCGCAGCACCTTCAGCGGATGAACGGATCGGCCGGACGGTCATCACTTCGGCGCGGGAGCCGCCAGGTGTCCGTCCGGCCGCAGCAACCCCTCCTCGGTCTCGACGTGCTCGCCGGTGCGCAGCCGCTCGAAAAGCCGCAGGCCGCCCACGCGCCGACCGGTCTCGTAGGTGACACCGAGTCCGGACAGCCGCTCGGCGAGCACCTTCGACATGTCGGGCGCCGTCGAGATCAACTGGCTGAGGACCGCGCGGAGTGCTTGTCCCTCAGGGGAGAACGTCGTCATCAACGCGGTCTGCGCCCTGGTGTGTTCGAGCAGTTCCGCACCGACCGGGTGCCGCTCGCGGTGATAGGTGTCCAGCAGGCTGTCGTCCGCCCGCCCGGTGACGACCGCGGCGAGCTTCCAGCCGAGGTTGTGCGCGTCCTGGATGCCCACGTTCATGCCGACGCCACCGGTGGGGAAGTGCATGTGCGCGGCGTCTCCCGCGAGCAGGACGTTGCCCTTGCGGTAGGTCGCGGCCTGCCGGGTCGCGTTGCTGAACCTCGACAGCCACACCGGATCGCGCATGCCGAAGTCGGTGCCGGCGATGCGCCGCACCGTCGTGCGCAACTCGTCGAGGGTCAGGTCGCCTGGCCGGTCGGACCGGTTCGCGGTGGGATCCCCGCCGACCAGCCGGTGGCGTCCGCCCGGCAGCGGCACGACCATCAGCCCGCCGTCCGGGCCCGTGACGTTCGCGAACCCCCGCGCGGGCGGGTCGTCCAGGACCACGTCGCCCAGCCAGCCCCACGTCGTGGGCCCGGTGCCCGGGAAGTCGATGCAGGCGGCCGTCCGGACGGTGCTGCGCGTGCCGTCGCAGCCGACGACGTAGCGCGCCTCGACCACCTCTCCGTCCGACAGCACCACGCCGTCCTCGGTCAGCCCGGTCACCTCGCGGCCCCGGCGGATGGTCACGCCCATGCGTTCGGCGCGGGCTTCGAGCAGTTCCTCGGTGCGGGCCTGCACGAGCACCAGCGTGAACGGGTACGGCGTGTCCAGCGCCGAGAAGTCGAGCCGGGCCGGCAGGCCCGCGAAGTGCCCGTCCGGAATCCGGATGCCCTCCTCCAGGAATGGTGCCACGACCCCGCGGCTGTCGAAGACCTCCAGCGTGCGCGGGTGAATCGTGAGCGCCTTCGAGTTCGGGTCCCGCTCCTGCCTGGACTCCAGCACCGTGACCGACGCCCCGCCCAGCCTCAGCTCGCCGGCCAGCCACAACCCGGTCGGCCCGGCTCCGACCACGACAACGTCCTGCATGCGACACCTCTCTTGGTCACTGACCAACAAGTCCTTTCGAGTAGACTTGGTCAGTGACCAAGAGTCAAGCCGATGTCGTGCGCACCGCACTGGAGCTCCTCGACGAGGAAGGAGCCGGCGCCGTCACGTTGCGCGCGATCGCCCGCCGCCTCGGGGTGCACATGAACTCCGTGGTGTGGCATGCCCGCAGCAAGGTCCGCCTGGCCGAGCTCATGGCCGACGCGATCGTCGCCGGCACCTCGCTCGACGGTCTTCCGGACGACTGGCACGCCCGCGCCACCGAGATCGCCCGCCGCTACCGCCGCGCTCTGCTCGCGCACCGCGACGGCGCCGCCGTCGTGGCCGGCACCTACGCGAACGAGCCCGCGACGCTGGACGTCGCCGAGGCGTTCGTCGCGGCGCTGCTCGACGGTGGCCTGTCCGAACGTGAAGCCGCGTGGACCTGTTGGGGCGTCATCTACTTCATCCTGGGGCTGTGCCAGGAGGAACAGGCCCTGTCACAGCGTTCGTCCGGCGAGCTCACGCCGGGGGAGCGCCCCGCGTTGGAGAAGGTGCTGCCGTTCCTCGCCGAGGAGTCGTTCGAGGAGCGGTTCGAGTTCGGCGTCGCGAAGCTACTAGCTCGCTGAGTCGCGGTTCGCGTTGATCTCGTCGCGGTGCTCGATCGCCCACTCGGCCAGCGCGATCACCAGCGGCACCAGCGTCCTGCCCAGCGCGGTCACCTCGTACTCGACGCGCGGCGGCACCTCGGGGTAGGCCGTGCGGCTGACCAGGCCGTCCTCGACGAGGTGTTTCAACGTCAGGGTGAGCATGCGCTGGGAGATGCCGGTGATCGTCTTCTCCAGCTCGCCGAAGCGCAGCGGCCCCGACCGCAACGCGCCCATGGCCAGCAGGCTCCACTTGTCGCTGATGCGGTCCAGTACCTCCCGGACCGCGCCGCCGTCGTTCAACGGCGGCGGACAGGTGCGCGTGTGCGTGATCCCGGCCACAGCCCACCTCGCCTTCCTGGACACATACATCGATGTGCCTTTTGCAGAACTTCAAAACTTACCGAGCATGAGGCTACGCACAACTCGTAAGGATTGGAGACTGCGGTGAACATCGCGTTGTGGGTGGTGCAGGGGCTGCTGGCGGCGGTCTACCTGGCGGCCGGCGTCATGAAGGTGGCGCGCTCACGTGAGCAGATGGTGGCCTCCGGCGGGTTCGAGTGGGCGAAGGACATGACGGACGGGGCCGTGAAGGCGATCGGTGCCGTCGAGGTGCTGGGCGCGCTCGGCCTGGTCCTGCCGCAGCTGACCGGTATCGCCCCGGTGCTCACGCCGATCGCCGCCGTCGGGCTCGTGATCGTGCAGGTCTTCGCGATGCGGGTGCACCTGAAGCTGGGGGAGACGAAGTCGTTGCCCGTCAACGTGATTCTGCTGCTCCTGGCCGCGTTCGTGGCGGTGGGTCGCTTCGCCACCGGATGATGGGCCCATGCGTCTGCACGAGGGTGAGGCCGAGGCCACGGGTTGGCGGGTCGAGAAGCTGGCGGACGTCGGGCGACGACTGTGCGCACTCGGACGGCCCGCTCTCGTCGCGGTCGACGGACGTGGCGGTGCCGGGAAGTCCACCCTCGTCGAACGGCTGCGGCAGGTCGTTCCCCGGTCCGCGGTCGTGCACACCGACGACATCGCGTGGAACCAGGCGTACTTCGACCGGGCGGACCTCCTCGCGGAGAACGTCCTGAGGCCGCTGCGCCGGGGCGGGGCGGTGGAGTTCCGGCCGCCCGCCTGGATCGAGCACCACCGTCCCGGCGCGATCCGCGTCCCCGCCGGGATGGACGTCGTGTGGGTCGAGGGCACCGGGATCATCCGCGCGGATCTCGCCGGGTGGTTCGACGCCTCGGTCTGGATCCAGGGTGACCTCGACGAGCAGGAACGCCGGCTGGTGGCCAGGGACGGCGACTCCGCGGCCCAGCGACGTCACGTCCGGGCGTGGCTGGCCGAGGAGCTGCCGTTCATGCTGCGCGAACGGCCGTGGGAGAAGGCGACGATCATCGTCGCCGGCATGACGGGGCTCCCGCACGATCCCGAGACCGAGATCGTCACAGCTCCTTGTGGAAGATGAGGAAGTCGCACGGACAGGCGAGGTGCGGGACCAGTTGCGGAAAGGCCTCACCGAAATCGTCCGAGCGCACGACGCGATAGCCGATGCGCGTGTACCAGACCCGCAGGAAGTCCTTGACCGGATGCGTCCAGCCCTGCGGGACCAGCAGTTCCAGCTGCATGCGGGACAGCCCGCGCTCGCGGGCCCAGTCCTCGGCGAAGGAGACCAGGTCCCGGCCGAAGCCGGTGCCGCGTTCTTCTGGCGCGGCGACCAGCATTCCGAACTCGCCCATGTCGTCATCGAGTTGCTGGACGCGCACGGCACCCACGACGCGCTCGGACGACCGGGCCACGGCGATCTGCCCGGCGTCGACCAGGCCCGCCATCTCGGCCTCGGTGGTGCGGGCGGCGCCGGTGACCCAGAGTCCCTTCTCGGCCTCGGCGTACACCCGGTTCACCAGGTCGGCGAGCTCGGCCGCGAGCCCGGGAGCGGCGGACGCGAAGGTCACCACGGGGACGGCTGGGTGGTCTCGGCGAGCTTGTTCGCGTGCTGGAGCACTCCCAGTTCGCGCAACATCCGGTCGCGCTGGGCGGGGTCGTGCGCCACGTGCGAGACGTGCAGAGCCTTGCGCAGCCGAGCTTTCCGCCACGGCGTCCAGCGGCTGGCCAGCGCGAGTTCGGCCGCGCGCAACGCCGCCCGGTCGCGGGTGCGCGCCAGGGCGTCGCGGCCGTCGTCACCCAGGCCCAGCAACGACAGCACGCGTTCCCGCAGTTCGCGGCCCACGCGTGCCCAGGTGGTCGTGCGCTGACGCGACGCGCGGATCTCGATGCCGAGTGCGAGGTGCAGCATCACCAGGCCCAGCACCGGTCCGAGCAGGACACGGGCGGTACCGGCGATCGGGCCGGACAGGCTGAGGGCGGCGAACGCGGCGAACGCCGTCAGCGCCCACGCCACCAGCCGCGCCGGACCGGGGCGGCCGTCGCGGCGCACGCCACCGCGCATCGCCCAGCCGCACGCGATGAGCGCCGCCTCCATCACGGAGAACAGGGCGACGCGCTCCCAGGTGTCGGTGATGCCGAGGCGCTGCTCGAAGAACCGCCACGAGGTGTCGACGCTGACGCCGATGCTCAGCAGCGCGACCGCGTAGAAACCCTTGGCACCATCGGGTTCAGCCGGCACCGCGGGAGTGTTGTCGGCCTTCTCGACGGCACTGTCGGCTTCGTCCAGCTTCGCGATCAGTTCGGGTGTGAGCAGCACCTGGCCGCTCGTGTCGGTGATCCCGTTGCGAGCGCGCCATTCGTTCACGATCGGCGTGGCGTACGGCCTGCTGGGCACCTTCTGGCCCTGCTTGCTGAGCCAGCGGCGCACGTCCTCCACCGAACTCCCGCGCGGCATGTGCTCCAGCGCGTACTGGATCTGCTCTTTCATGGTCTTGAGCCGGCCTAACTCGGCTTTCTGGCCGGCCTCTTCGGTGCGCACTCGTCCTCTCCGTCCTCCGCGCCGGCGACGCGAATCTCCACTGTGCAATTCGAGACGCGCGGCACCCTACCGGCTGCCCGGGACGGCACAGCACCGGGTTTTCCCACTCGCCGCGGGGACGGCTGCCGGAGCAGGGGCCACGGCGCCAGCACGCCGCGGCCCCGCGGTGTGGTCAGGCGGTCGGCAGGTGGATGTCGCTGACGTGCACGTCCACGGCCGCGACGTCGAAGTTCAGGAATCCCTCGACAGCCTCGATCACGTCGGTGCGGACCTGCTCGGCCAGCGTCTTGATCGGGTGGCCGAACACGACCACCAGCGAGAGCTTGATCGTGGCGACGTCGCCGTCCACCTCGACGGAAATGCCGTCCGCGTCAAGGCTGTGCACGCCGTCGATCTTGGCGGTGACGATGGTGACGACCTTCGCGACGACGCCGTGGTCGACGCTGATGTTGCCGCGAGCGCCGGCGGCGGCGCGGGCCGGTGCCGCGGCTTCCTCGGCGGCGGGCTCTGCCGCAGCGACTGGCGCTACCACGGTGACGGGCTCCGCCACGGCGACCGGCACGATCTCGGTGACCGGCTCGGTCTTCTCGTCCTCGTCGGCTTCCTCGGCCTCGTCCACTTCGGCCGCGGTGGGCTCGTCGGACTGCTCGGCGAGGGCCTCGTCCGCGTCGGATTCCTCGGACTGTTCTGCCTCGTCCTCGGCGACGGCCTCGTCGGTGCCGGACTCCTCGGCGGCGGCCTCTGCCTCGTCGGTCTCGTCAGCTTCGTCTTCGGCAACGGCCTCGTCGGACTCCTCTGCCTCGTCCTCGGCGACGGCCTTGTCTTCGTCGGACTCCTCGGCAGCCTCGGTCTCGTCGGCTTCGTCCTCGGCGACGGCCTCCGCCTCGTCTTCGGCGTCGTCGTCTGCCTCGTCGTCCGCGGCGACGGGCTCGTCCTGCTCGTTCTCCTCGGCCTCGCTGGAGATCTCCTCGGCGGACTCGCCTTCCACGTCCTCCTTCGCGTCGGACTCGACGTCGGCCGGCTCGGTGGGCTCGATCGCTTCGGTGGCAACGGTTTCGTCGGTGGCGGCAGGGGGCGCGACGGCCTCGCGGGTTTCGGCGGTGTCGTACTTGGGGCGGCCGAAGAAGTTGCTGATGATCTCGGTCATGGGTGTGTCCCGTCTCGCGAGCGAAGGAAGCAGGGGAGGAAGCGACGAGCAGACGGCGCAAGAATAGGCACGGGGCCGGTGATCCACGTCACCGGCCCCGCTTGGAGATTTCCCTGTGTCCCAACAATGTTCAGCTCGTGACTTGACAGCGGTCGCACGAGGAGTCAGCAGCGTGCGGGGGTGCTGCCAAGGGCGGCGTGAGGTGTGCCGGCGGCCAGGCCGGACAGCGTGATCGGGACCCGGACGCAGTTGTTGTGGTCGGCGACCTCGCGGATCTTGTCGGTCGGGTCGACACGGGTGACCAACGTGTAGGTGCCGTCCGACAACGAACTGACCTCGATCATCTGATCTGGCAACGCCCACCAGTACTCGTCGGCCCAGCCGCGCGAGATGCCGTTCTTGAACGCGTCGACACCGGGTGGTGAGGTCGGTTCGGGGTCGAGGCAGCGCGGCGCCGGGTAGCTCTGCGGTGCGTTGCCCTTGCGTGCCCACCAGGGCATCTCGGTGTCGGCCATGCAGAAGCCGTTCTTCTTCCCGGTGGCGACGACCACGCCGGAGGAGTTCTCCAGCGTCGAGACCGAGAAGTCCTCGAAGTGGTAGTGGCTGTGGATCGGGTGGTAATGCATCACGCCGACGGACGGCACGTCGCGGAACGTCCCGTCGGCGCGGTGGATGCGTTGCGAGCCGGGCACTTCCGGCGGGCGCTGACCGGCAGGGGTCGAGTAGCGCACGTCGGCGGGGCCCTCGCCGACGTTGGCCATCGCCTGGCCGAAGCGCAGGCACGTGCGGGCGTGCTGCTCCTCGACCTCGCTGCGGAAGCACGACGAGCCCGGCGCCGCGACGTCGTCGAAGAACGGTGGTGGCGTCTCGAACGTCGCGTACCGCTGGGGGAGTGCCTCCAGGTCGGGCAGCAGTTCGCGGGAGGACGGCCGGAGTGAGTTCTCGTTCTCCAGCAGGCCCTCGTACCGGACGATGTCAGAGCCCAGCTCGGGAACGAACGGGTTGTAGAAGACGTAGACGGTGTAGCGCGCGGAGGTCTTCGGCAGCCAGATCGACCGGGCCGGGCCGATCTGCGCGTCGACGAGTGCGACGCGCCGAGACCCCTGGTAGACGGCGAACCCGAGGCTGTCGTCGGGGGTGGCGCCGACCGACCGGATCGCCAGTTCGACACCACCGGGTTTCGCTCGCAGGCCGGCGGGCAGCCGGACTCCGACGGACGCGCGGTCGCAGCCGTTCTTCCGGCACTCGGGTACGTCGCGCAGCCGTGGATCCGACTTGCGCACCTCGCCCTTCCAGAAGACCGCGCGGTCGGAGACGACCGTCGGTGCCGAAGCGATGGCGGACGGCGTGAGCAGCAGTAAAAGTGTTGCCAGGATTGCCAAGCCTCTCATTCCATGCCCCCTCAGTGCACGTTTTGGTCACGCTCAGCAACTAGCACGCTACTCGCTACTGCAACGTTGACACTGTCACGGTTGCAGTGTCACTATCGAGTGGTGTGGACGCTCGACGAGTTGCTGGAACGTGTCTCCGCCGCGCTGACGGCGGAGTACCCAGGCGCGCCCAACGGACGTGTGCGGGACGTGCCCGACCGTCGGGCCGTGCGCTGGTACGCGACGACCGGGCTGGTCGACCGGCCGTCCGCGATGCGCGGCCGCACGGCGTTGTACGAGAAGCGCCACCTGCTCCAACTGGTGGCCGTGAAGAGACTGCAGTCGGAGGGGAGGGCGCTGGCGGAGATCCAGACCGAGCTCGCGGGCGCCACCGACCAGACGCTCGCGGCGATCGCCCGCGTGCCCGAGGAACTGCTCGAAAGCGGTGATCCGGAACCGCAGGAGGCCGTCCGCCCCCGGTTCTGGGCCGAATCCGCCGCAGCACCACCCGCAGCGCCGTCACCCGCGCCGGCCGTCGCGTTGAACGGGGTCGCGCTCGGCGGGGGTGCTGTCCTGCTCGTACCGGGTACGCCCACCGCGGCCGACTGCGCGGACCTCGCGGCCGCCGCCCGGCCGTTGCTCGACCTGCTCGCCGCCCGTGGTCTGCTCACGAACGAAAGGGACTCCTGATGACCATCTCCGTCGCCCCGATGACGTCCGCCGAAGCGGACCGGATCGCCCGGACCAGCGAGGACGCGGGTGTCGGCGCGCTGCGCACCGAACGCGGCAACCTGCCGCTGGAGCGCCTCGACGTGCGGGCGACGATCACCGGTCTGGTCGGCCGAACGGTGCTGACGACCGGATTCGTGAACACCCACGACACCGCCCTCGAAGCCACCTACGTGTTCCCGCTGCCGGACCGCGCCGCGGTCACCGGCATGAAGATGACCGCGGGCGACCGCACCGTCGAGGCCGAGTTGCAGGAACGCGGTGCCGCGCGCCAGGCCTACGACGACGCGATAGCGGCGGGCCGGAGAGCGTCCATCGTGGAGGAGGAGCGGCCCGACGTCTTCACCATGCGGGTCGGCAACATCCCGGCGGGCGAACGGGTGACGGTCGAGCTCAGCCTGGTCGGGCCGCTGGTGTTCGAGGACGGCGCGGCGACGTTCCGGTTCCCGCTGGTGGTGGCGCCGAGGTACGTGCCGGGCTCGCCACTGCCAGGACCGTCGGTCGGTGACGGGTACGCCGACGACACGGACCTGGTGCCGGACGCCTCCCGGATCACGCCGCCGGTGTTGCTGCCGGGCTTCCCGAACCCGGTCCGGCTCGCGATCGGCGTGGAGATCGACCCGGCCGGGCTTGAGCTCGGCGAGGTGCGGTCGAGCCTGCACACGGTCGTCAGCGAGGGCAACACGGTGTCGGTCGTGCCGGGAGAGCGCGTCGACCGCGACTTCGTGCTGCGCCTGGCCTACGCGGGCAACAGCTCCGCCGCCGTGTGCGTGCCCGATCCCGGCAACGCCGACGAGGGCACCTACCAGCTGACCGTCCTGCCGCCCGACCTCGCCGGCCAGGTGCGCCCGCGCGACGTGGTGCTGCTGCTCGACCGGTCCGGCAGCATGTCGGGCTGGAAGATGGTCGCGGCCCGGCGCGCGGCGGCCCGCATCGTCGACACGCTGACGAACGACGACACGTTCTCCGTGATCACCTTCGACGACCGGGTGGAACGGCCGGCCGAGCTCGGGACCGGACTGGTCGCGGCCACCGACCGGCACCGCTTTCGCGCCGTCGAGCACCTCGCGGCCGTGCAGGCACGGGGCGGCACCGAGATGTTCGAGCCGCTGCGGCAGGGACTGAGCCTGCTCGCGGACGTTCGGGAGGGCCGCGACCCGGTCCTGGTGCTGGTCACGGACGGACAGGTCGGCAACGAGGACCAGCTGCTGCGCGACATCGGCCCGGTGATCAACCGGACGCGCGTGCACGCCGTCGGCATCGACACGGCGGTCAACGCGGGCTTTCTCGGCAGGCTGGCCGCGGCGGGCGCCGGCCGGTGCGAGCTCGTCGAGAGCGAGGACCGCCTGGACGAGGCGATGGCGCACATCCAGCGGCGGATCGGCGCACCGGTGATCACCGACGTCGTGGTCTCGCCCGAGTCGTCGTTGCCCAAGCAGCCCACGGCGATCTATCCCGGTGTGCCGCTGGTCGCGTTCGGCCGTTATCGCGGGACGGCGCCGGAGTCGTTGAGCGTGCGCGGCCGGACGCGGGACGGTGCCGAGTGGCAGGAGACCGTGCCGGTGGTGCGGCACGCCGAGCCCGCGGTCCGGGCGCAGTGGGCCCGCGCGGCGCTGCGCGACCTCGAGGACCGGTACGCGACCGGTGAGCGGGCGGTGGAGTCCGAGATCGTGCGGACCTCGTTGCGGTTCGGGGTGTTGTGCCGCTTCACCGCGTTCGTCGCGGTGGACGAACAGGTGGTGTCCGACGGCAAGGTGCACCGGGTGGTGCAGCCGGTCGAGTCGCCCGCGGGCTGGGAGATGCCGGTGGCACCGTTCGCGGCCGCGCCGATGGTCAGTTACGCCGCGGCGCCCGGTGGTGGTTACGGCGGCGGACCCGCCGCGCGTGCCGGGTTCGACGGCGCGCCGTTGCCACCCCCGGCGCCCCAGGCCGCTGCCGGCCACGCCCGCAGCCGTCCGGCCGCACCGAAGATGATGCCCGCACCGGCACCCGTGCCGTCGCCCGACGACCCGGCGGAACTGCGTGGGATCGCCGCGCTGGAGGTCCAGCGGCTGGAGCAGGACGCGGGACGGCCCGACTGGGAACGCCGGGAGCTGCTCGCCGACCTGGCCAGCCGGCTCGGCACCCTCGTCGCCTCCCGGCAGGGGCCGGCGTACGAGCCGCTGAGGCAGCTGGTCGTGGAGCTCACGGCGGGCGGCGACGTGAACCAGCTGTGGGCACGGGCTCAGCAGGTGCTGCGGGAGTTCGCGCAGGCACCCGCCGCACCGGAGCGCCGGCGGAGTTTCTGGCGCTGATCGGACGATTGCCCGCCCGTGGGTGTTGCCGGAACGCTGCTACGGGTGAGCGCGTTCGGGGAGTGGACGACGGCCGAGGGCCTGCCCGCGTTCGACTACCGGGCGGGCCCTCGGCCGTGGGATCCGATCCTCGACCCGCCGACGCCGGTGCACCGGGTGCACCTGGGCAACCGCCGGATCACGCTGGTGGCCGGCACCGACGGGCTCAGCGGCGTGTGGGACGAGCACCTCGGGTGCCGGTGGCTCGCCGAGCACACCGGCATCGCCCGGTTCGGTGCGCTTTCCACCGATGCCGCCGCCACAAAGCTGTTCGGACCCACGTTCTTCCGGCTCTCGGTGGCCGATTCGCACTGCGAGGTCGAACGCACGGTCCTGTGCCCTGAGGGCGCGGCGCCGTGGCTCCTGATCAGGGTGGACGTCGTCAACCGCGGCGAGACGACGCTGCGCCGGTCCCTGACCGAGGAATGGGTGGTGCGCCGGCGTTCGGTGAACCTGGAGTTCGGCCCCAAGGCTGTCGATGAAGGGACCCTTNNAAGGGTCCCTTCATCGACAGCGGGTGGGGTTGGAGGTGTGCGGCGGCGAGCGGGTGGAGGGCGTTGCCGGAAAGTTGACGGTCGGGATCGCGCTGGAGGTGCCACCGGGCGGGCGGACCACCGCGTGGTTCCGGTTCGGTTTTCTGGACGAACCCGTGGACCCGGCGGTGGTCTACGCCGACAGCCTTGCCGCGCTACGGGAACGCCTTCCGGCCGAGACTCCGGAGATCACCTGGCACGCGGCCATGCTCACGGGCGGCGCCTGCGTCGACGGGGTGCTCGGCGGCCACACCCTGAACCAGGGATCCGCCTATGCGTTCCGGCACGGATTCAACGGCGCCGCAAGGGATCCGTTGCAACACGCCCTCCCGCTCGTCCACCTCGAACCGGACCTCGCGCTCTCGGTCCTGCGCAACACCTGCGCCTGGGGCAGCCCGGACGGCGACCTGCCGTACGCGCTCGACGGTCACAAGCAGCCCTGGACCCAGCTGTTCCGGCCGTCCGACCAGAACCTGTGGGCGCTCTGGCTGGCCGCCGAGTACGCCGCGGCGACCGGCGACCTGGCCGCGTTCGGCCGGCCGGTGCCGTATCACCCGTGCCACGGCGCGGATCCCGTACCGCTGGCGGAGAACCTGCGGCGCCAGTTCCGGTTCTTCGTCGACGAGGTGGGCGTGGGGGAGCACGGGCACGTCCGCATCCTCAACGCCGACTGGAACGACCTCGCCATCAGCGAGTCCGGCGTGGACCGCGACCTGATGATCGAACGCGGTGAGTCGGTGCTGAACTCGGCGATGGCCGCCTGGGTGCTCCCGGTGTACGCGGGTCTCGCCGAACGGCTGGGTGACCACGCGACGGCGGAAGAGGCGCGCGACCGTGCGGCCGATCTCCGCGAACGGGTTGCAGGGGAGTGGAACGGCCGTTGGTTCCGGCGCGCGCACGCCCCCGGTGGTGAGCCAGTTGGCGATCACGACCTGTGGCTGGAGGTGCAGCCGTGGGCGATCCTCTGCGGTGCGGCCACTCCAGAGCAGGCACGCGCGTTGCTGCACACGATCGACGAAACGTGCCGAGCCGGGTCACCGCTGGGCGCGCGGCATCGGTGGCCGGTCAGCGGGCAGGGCCAGGTGTGGTTCTCGGTCAACATGACGCTGATCTGGGCGGCTTCCCGGTACGACCCGGAACTGGCGTGGGACGAGTGGCGGCGCATGACCCTGCACGCGCACACCGCCGCCTACCCGGAAACGTGGACCGGCACCCTGTCCGGCCCCGACTGCTATCTCGCGCCGGAGAGCGATCGGCCCGGCGAGACGTGGGCGCTGCCCGATGTCGGCGTCGCGATGCAGGCCTATCCGGTCGCCAACCTGCACAGCCATTCCCAGCCGTTGCTCGCCCACCTGCGGCTGCGAGGTGTCGAACCCCGGTTCACCTGAGCGCGAGCAGCGCCGTGAGCAGGTCCTCGGGTGTCTCGACCTGGGGCAGGTGGCCGGTGCGGGGGAGCAGGGTGAACGTCGCCGACGGGATCGCGGCCGCGTACGCCTTGCCGTAGCCCGGATCGACGATCCGGTCGCTCTCGCCCCAGAGCACATGGACGGGAAGGCGCACGTCGCCGAGCCGGCCGAGCAGCGTCGGGTCCGACATGGACGGTCCGGCGTAGGAGATGAGCGCCTGCACGTCCGGGCTCGGGCCGCCGCCGGCCGGTGCGGGCGCCTTGCCGGGGTCGTGGAACGAGAACGACTGGATCTCGGCGACGGACATGCCGCTGACGTCGGTCATCGGGTGGCCGGCGACCTCGATGCCGATCCCGTTGACGATCACCGCGCTGCTCACGCGGGGGCTGGCGCACAGGGCGATCTCGGCCGCGAGCCAGCCGCCGAACGAGTTGCCGACCACCGTCACGTTCGTGAGGTCCTGCTGGTCGAGCAGGGCGACGTAGTGCCGCGCGAGGCCGGGAACGTCGGTGAGCCCGGCGCGCGGCGTACCGCCGAAGCCCGGATGGGTCGGTGCGAGCACCTGGGCACCGGTGCGATCGGCCAGCAGGTCCGCGAACGCCGTCATCGTGCGGGCGCCGCCACCGCCGTGAAGAAGTAAGTAGGTCATGTAAGGAACCTTATGTAAGTATCCTTAGATAAGCAAGCTGGTTAAGCTCTCCGCTGTGAAACCCACTGACGTCGCTCTTGCCGTGAAGCGCCTGCAGCACCGCCACCACCGGGCGCTCAGCCAGGCGCTGGCCCCGCTCGGACTGTCGCTCGTGCAGTGGGACACCTTGCGTCATCTGCATCAACGGCCGGACGCGTCGCTGCACGACCTCGCGGTGCTGACCTTCCAGACCGACCAGTCGTTCGGTTCCCTGGCGGTGCGGATGGCCGAGCGCGGGCTCATCGAGCGGGTGGCCGGGCCGGGGCGCGCTGTGCGTCATCGGCTCACCGAGGAAGGTGCGCGGCTGCGGGCCGAGGGGCAGGGCCTGGTCGACGGCGTCGTCGAGTCGTCGTTCAGCGCGTTGTCGGCCGAGCAGCTCCAGCAACTGGGCGGTCTGTTGAACATCGCGCTCGATGAGTGACCCGTCATGCGAACCCGCGGTGCGGCCCATACCGTCGATTTGTGATCGTGGTGGTGGGAGCAGGCCTTGCGGGGTTGAGCGCTGCGTTGGAACTGACCGCGGCCGGCGTCGAAGTCACCGTGCTGGAGGCCGGTGACGAGGTCGGTGGCCGCGTCCGGACGGACGTCGTCGACGGCGTGCGGTTCGACCGGGGTTTCCAGATCATGCTGCCCGCGTACCCGGAGCTGGAGCGGCTGGACCTGGGCCCGTTCCCGTTGCGGCACTTGCGGTCTGGCGTGTTCGTGCACGACAACGGCAGGCACGACCTGCTCGCCGACCCCCGCGGCAGCGGATCCGCCGCGTGGGACGGAATGCTGCGTCAGCACGTGCTGGGCGCGCGCGATCTGGCGGCGCTGGCCGCGTTCTCGGCGCGTGACGCTTTCGGGCCCGTGTGGCCGCTTCTCGCCGCAACGGACCGAACGACGCGAGAAGAGTTACGCCGCCTCGGCATCACCGACCGGGCGGTGGACGCGGTGTTCCGCCGGTTCCTCTCCGGCGTGTTCCTGGAACGGGATCTGAAGACCTCGTCGCGCTTCTTCCACCTGGTGTGGCGCAGCTTCGCGCGGGGTGGTGCGGCCGTGCCCGCGCTCGGCATGGGTGAGCTGCCGAAGGCGATGGTGGCGCGGTTGCCCGAGGGGACCGTCCAACTGGAAACCGCCGTGCGCGCTGTGCACGACGACGGCGTGGACCTCGAAGGCGGCGGACACGTGGCCGCCGACGCGGTGGTCGTGGCGACGGACGGCACGACCGCGGCCACCCTGCTGCCGGGGCTGGCCGAACCCCGCTGGAACAGCGTGACCACCTGGTACTTCCGGCCGCCGCGGTCCCCGCTGCGCGACGGGTGCCTGGTGATCGACGCCAACGGTGGTCCGGTCGTGAACACCGCCGTGATGTCGGAGGTCTCGCGCCCCTACTCGCCGCACGCCCCGCTGGTGCAGGCAACCGTGCTGGGAGAAGCGTCCGAACAGGACGTTCGCACGCACCTGAACCGCCTGTACGGCACCGACTCCAGTCGATGGGAAATCCTGCGGAGGTACGACATCGAGCGTGCGCTCCCGTCGATGAACGCGCCGCACCGGCTGCGGCAGTCCGTCCGTGCGGGCGGACGTCGTTACGTGTGCGGCGACCACCGTGACACCAGCTCGATCCAGGGCGCGCTGTACTCCGGACGCAGGGCCGCCCGTGCGGTGCTGGAGATTTACAAATAGCCGACTCTTGTCAAACCAGATTTACAAGCCCTATCGTTCTGTCAACCTCCTGAGGAGCGTGGCATGAGCGACAAGAAGGCAACGGTGCCCGTCGGCTCAACCGAGCAGTGGACGGACGGCAAGCGCTACCTGTGGCTGCTGGGACTGGTCGTGCCATCCCTGGCGTTCCTGGCGATCGGCCTGCACGCGGCGACCGGCTGGGGCATCTGGTTCTGGATCGGGCCGATCGTGGTGCTGATCGTCGTCCCGGCCATCGACCTCGTCGCCGGGCTGGACCGCGGCAACCCTCCCGACGACGTGATCGAGCGGCTGGAGAACGACCGCTACTACCGCTGGATCACCTACCTGTACCTGCCGATCCAGTACGCCGGGTTCGTGGCGGCGTTCTGGCTGATCGCGCGCGGGGACCTGACCGTCGTGGACAAGATCGGGCTCGCGGTGTCGATCGGCTGTGTCGGTGGCATCGGCATCAACACCGCCCACGAGCTCGGGCACAAGAAGGAGAGCCACGAGCGCTGGCTGTCCAAGATCGCGCTCGCGCAGAGCTTCTACGGGCACTTCTACATCGAGCACAACCGCGGCCACCACGTGCGGGTCGCGACCCCGGAGGACCCGGCGAGCAGCCGGGTGGGGGAGAGCTTCTACCGGTTCTGGCCGCGCACCGTCGCCGGCTCGGTGAGGTCGGCGTGGCGGCTCGAACGCAAGCGGTACGCGCGCCGCGACCGGCACCCGCTCCGGCTGGGCAACGACGTGCTCAACGCGTGGCTGATGTCGGCGGTGCTGTGGGCGGCGATGATCGCGTGGCTCGGCGTCGGGATCCTGCCGTACCTGCTGATCCAGGCGGTGATCGGCTTCTCGCTCCTCGAGGTCGTGAACTACATGGAGCACTACGGGATGCTGCGGCAGAAGGTCGGCGCGCCCGACCGCCGGCGCTACGAGCGGGTGGATCCCAGCCACAGCTGGAACTCCAACAACATCGCCACCAACGTGCTGCTCTACCACCTGCAGCGGCACAGCGACCACCACGCCAACCCGACCCGCCGCTACCAGACGTTGCGCGACTTCGCCGAGTCGCCGGTGCTGCCGACCGGGTACGCCGGGATGATCGTGCTGGCGCTGGTGCCCCCGCTGTGGCGCCGGGTGATGGACCCGCGGGTGCACGCTCATTTCGGCGGTGACATCGCCCGCGCCAACATCCAGCCGGGCAAGCGCGCCCAGGTGCTCGCACGGTACGGGGGCGTCGCCACCCGGGAGGCCGTCGTCGCCGACACCCGTGGCGACGCGACCGCGGGTGGGATGTGTCCCGGCTGCGGTTACGTCTACGACGAGACGACCGGCGATCCCCGTGAGGGCTTCCCCGCGGGCACGCCCTGGTCCGCGATCCCGGACTCCTGGTGCTGCCCGGACTGCGGGGTGCGGGAGAAGATCGACTTCGTCGCGCCGGGCAGGGTCGGGTCAGCTTAGGATCGGCGGCATGACTTCTCCGGCCGCGGGTGGCCAGCGCCGGCAGCCGATCGTCGAGGCGGCGATCGAGATGACGGCGCGCAACGGCTGGGCCGCGGTCACCATGGCGCGGCTCGCCGAGCAGGTCGGGGTGAGCCGCCAGACCGTCTACAACGAGATCGGCTCGAAGAACGCGCTCGCCGACGCCATGCTCGCCCACGAGCTCGACCGGTTCGTCACGGCGATCGGCGACGCGTTCGACCGGCACGCCGACAACCTCGTCGAGGCTGTCTACGACGCGGTGCGCGACGTGCTCGAACTCGCCCGCGGCAACCTGCTGGTCCGCGCCATCGCGTCGGCGACGCACGGCGCGGACACGGAGCTGGTGCCGCTTCTCACCACGCAGGCCGAGACGTTGCTCGCCGGGATCAAGACGATGCTCTTCGAACGGGTCGAGTCCTACCGGCCGGGGCTGACGGGCGACCAGATCGCCGTCCTGATCGACATCGTCACCCGCACGGTGCTCAGTCACGTGATCCAGCCGACCGGCACGCCGGCCGCCACCGCCGACGGGATCGCCTGGCTCGCCTCGCGGGTGCTCGAAGAACCCGCGCGCAAGCCCCTCCGGTACGGCTGACCGCGGGACTCCTCAGCCGCCCAGGTACCGCGTCACCATGTCCACCAGCTCGTTCTCGAAGGTCTCGACCGGAATGGTCTGCGGCGAGGCCGCGAGCCGGTGGGTGTTCAGCTCGACGGTGAACACGATGAGCTCGGCCGCCGTGTCGAGGTCCCGCACGCGGACGTCGGGGTGGCGGGCGAACAGGTCGCGGACCTGGGCGATGCGCTGGGCGCCGTGCCGGGCCATCGTCTCGCGCACCTCGTCCGAGAACGGCCCCTGCTCGATCATGATCCGCAGCAGTTCGGGGTCGTCGCGGTGCGCGTCGACCGCGTCCCGGACCAGCGCGCGCACCACGGTCTCCAGGCTGCCCGGCGACAGGTCGAGGTGGTCGGCCTGCTCCCACCGGCCGCGGTCGATGTGGCGCACCAGCAGCTCGGCGAGGATCGCGTCCTTGTTCGGGAAGTACTGGTACAGCGAGCCGATCGAGACGCGGGCCTGTTCGGCGATGCGGTTGGTGGTGCCCGCGGCGTACCCGTGCTCGCTGAAAACGTGAGCAGCGGCGGTCAGGATGCGGTCGCGGGTGAGCTCCGCGCGGACCTGCCGAGGCTTGCGACGTGGTTCGACGTGTCGGTGGGGCGACGGCACGGCTGGCACCTCCTGGTGCTGCGAAAAGCGAGTACGCAAAACCTGAGCAAAAGCTCATAATAGTGCTATGACCAGCGAGAACAAAGTTTCCGGGCTGGACCCTGCGCACCGGCTCGCGACGGTGGAGGAGATCGAGGCCGTCGTCGGGCGGCCGCCGTCGGTGCTCCTGCTGAAGCAGGTCGGCGCGCTCGACGAGGGGTGCGTGGACGTGCTGGCCCGCAGCCCGATCGCGGGCTTCGGTCACCGGGACGCCCAGGGTGTGAGCAGGACGACGTTCGTCGGCGGCAAGCCGGGTTTCGTGCGCGTGCACTCGCCGACGCGGATCTCGTTCGCGGGCGGCCCCGCGGTCGGACCGGCGTCGCTGCTCTTCCTGTTGCCGGGCGTGGGGGAGACCTTGCGGGTCAACGGGTCCGCGTCCACGGGCCGGGGTGGCGAGGTGCTCTTCGACGTCGAGCAGGTGTACGTGCACTGTGCCCAGGCCGTCCTGCGTTCCGGGTTGTGGCAACCGCCCTCGCCGGCGCGGCCAGGGCCCGAGGTCGACGGCGGTCCACTCGCGCTGCCCGGGGTCGCGGACTTCCTCGCCGCCGCACCGTTCCTGGCTCTGTCCACATGGGACGCATCGGGCGGTGGCGACACCAGTCCGCGCGGAGACCAGGGGGCGGTCGTGCGGATCCTGGACGGCCGCACACTCGTGATCGCGGACCGGAAGGGCAACAAACGCGCGGACACGTTGCACAACCTGCTGGAGGACGACCGGCTCTCGTTCGCCGCGCTGGTGCCGGGCCGGACCGGCGTGCTGCACGTCCGCGGCAGGGGCACGATCACCGTCGACCCCGAGCTGCTGGAGCCGTTGTCGCTGCGCGGAATCCCACCGCACGCCGCGCTGCTCGTCGAGGTCGAATCCGCCGAGCTGACCACGAGCAACGCGGTCACGCAGGCGCGGTTGTGGACCGCGCACCTGGACCCCGCCGAGGCGCCCGACCTGATGGCGGTGGCGAGCCGGCACGTGGCCGCGAACTCCACGAGCCGGTTGGCCGGGGTCGCGCGGCTGATCCCGGCCAGGTGGCTGAGGGCGCTGATGGACCTGAGCTATCGCTGGGGTCTGCGCAAGGAGGGGTACGAGGTCGCCGGCCTGGAGACCCGTGCCGCGTCCGTCGACCCGTTGCGGGAGGTCCGGGTCGTCGAGGTGCGCCGGGAGACGCCCAGTGCCGTCACGTTGGTGCTGGAGGGATCGGGGACGTTCGACTTCCGCCCCGGCCAGTTCTTCACGCTGGTGACCGACATCGACGGACAGCAGGTGCGCCGGCCCTATTCGGCGTCGTCGGTGCCGGGCTCGTCCCGGTTGGAGATCACGGTCAAACACGTAGACGGCGGCCGGTTCTCCGGTCACGTCCACCGCTCTCTCGCCGTGGGCGCCCGTCTGTCCGTGCGCGGACCGTCGGGTGACTTTCACGTGGAGGCTGGGCATGACGTTGTGCTGATCGCGGCGGGCAGCGGTGTGACGCCGATGATGAGCATGATCCGGACCCTGCTCGCCGAGTCCACCTGCCGCATCGCCCTGCTCTACAGCAACCGCAGCGTGGAGGAGACCATCTTCGCCGCTGAGCTGGAACGGCTGGCGGAGCACGACCGCCTTTCCGTCACGCACGTGGTGACGTCCCGCGACGGACGGCTCGACGTTTCCGGTGTTCGGGAGTGGGTGGATGGCGTGGCGTCGGCCGGCACGCGGTTCTACCTCTGCGGGCCGGAACCGTTCATGGACACCGGCCGGCAGGCGCTGAAGGAGCTCGGTGTCCCGGACGAGCACGTCCGCGTCGAGCGCTACACCACCGGACCGGTCCCTGCGACGGGATCCACCGTGCCGCAACGGATGCTGGTCGAGGGTGTCGGTGCCGCGGTGGTGGAACCGGGGCAGATGCTGCTCGACGCGGGGCTCGCGGCCGGGCTGCCGCTGCCGTTCTCCTGCACGGTGGGCAGCTGCGGGGAGTGCGTGGTGAAGCTCCGTTCCGGGCAGGTCTCGCAACAGGAGCCGAACTGCCTGACCGAGCAGCAGAAAGCCGACGGCCTGATCCTCACCTGCACCAGCGCGCCGCTGACGGAGGTTGTTCTTCTGATTGCGCCAGCTCTATAGCTTCAGTGTTGACTAAAACCAGTCCAGTGGGTCCGCGCCGGCTGCAAGCGACACGGACCCGCTGGGCTGGATCTTCATCTCGGGGCGTTCTCCGGACTGGCCGCACGTGCCAGCGGCAACCGGCGCAGCGCGGGTTTGAGGACCTTCCCGGAACCCGTGCGCGGCAGCTCGTCCACCACCTCGACGTGCACCGGGATCTTGTACTTCGCCAGGCGTGGCAACAGGAACTCGCGCAGCGCGGCCGCGTCGAGAGCGGCACCGGCACGGGTGCGCACGAACGCCCGCCCGACCTCGCCCCAACGCTCGTCCGGTACGCCCACGACCGCCACCTCGGCGACGTCCGGGTGGTCGGTGATCGCGTTCTCGACCTCGGCCGGGTACACGTTCTCGCCGCCGGAGATGAACATGTCCTTGACCCGGTCGACGACGTACAGGTGACCGTCGTCGAGCCGCCCGATGTCGCCGGTGCGGAACCAGCCGTCCTCGGTGAACGCGTTCGCGGTGGCGACCGGGTCGTTCCAGTAGCCAGGGGTGACGTTGGGGCCCTGCACCTCGATCTCGCCGGTGTCGGCGAGGCGCAGATCGGAGAAGAAGACCGGGGTCCCCGCCGAGCCAGCCTTGCGCACGCTGTCCGCCGCTTCGAGGAAGGAGGCGCCCGGCGCGGTCTCGGTGAGGCCGTAGCCCTGGCAGAACACCAGTCCCCGGTCCTGGTAGGTGTGGATCACCGCGTCCGGCACCGACGCCCCGCCGCACAGCAGCACGCGCAGCGCGGACAGGTCGGCGGTGGGCCAGCGCGGTGACGCGGCCAGGTCGGCGTACATCGTGGACACGCCGAACATCCAGGTCACCCCGTAGCCCTCGATCAGGTCGAGGCACTCCTCCACGTCCCAGCGCGGGGTGATCACGGCGTGCCCGCCCTTGATGAAGGTGGGCAGCAGTGTCTGGGTGAGCGCGGCGACGTGGAAGAGCGGTGCGGCGACCAGCGCGACGTCGTCGGAGGCGATGTCGACGCCGATCATCAGGTTGAACGTGTTCCACAGCAGGTTGGCGTGGCTGAGCACCGCGCCCTTGGGCCTGCCGGTGGTGCCGGAGGTGTAGAGGATCAGGGCCGGTTCGTCGATGGTGACCGGCACGTCCAGTGGTTCGTCGGAACCACCGGCGAGCCAGTCCTCGTACGAGTCGAGCGATATGGCCCGCTCGTGCTCCACCTGGTGCGACGGCGCGTGGATCAGCACGCGCGCGCCGGAGTCGGCCAGCTGGTAGTTGATCTCGGCGGGGGAGAGGCGGAAGTTCAGCGGGACGAAGACCGCGCCGAGCTGGTGCGTGGCGAACATCGTCTCGGCGAACGAGGGGTGGTTGGCGCCGAGGTAGGCGACGCGGTCGCCGTGGCGGACACCGAGTTCTTCGAGCTGTCGCGCCAGTTTCGTGGTGCGGGCGGCGACTTCCTCGTAGGTCGTGGAGACTCCGTGGAAGGAGAAGGCGTCACGCTTCGGCGCCATGCGCGCGCGGCGGTGTGGCCAGCTGCCCAGTCCCGCGTTCCGCATTCCTGTCTCCTGTCAGGCTGGTGTGGCTGGTCTCGCGCAGGGCGAGCGTGCAGACGACGGTGAGCACGCAGAACGCGGCGAGGATGATCGGGATGGCGCCGGTGCCCGCGGTCTTCTGCACCTGTGCGAACAGCAGCGGGGCGAGGCCGGCGCCCAGGCCCGCGAGCTGGTAGCCGAGCGAGGCTCCGGTGTAGCGGCTGCCGGTGCTGAACAGCTCGCTGTAGAGCGCGGCGAGCGGGCCGTACATCATCGGGTGGATGACGGCCTGGCCGAGGACGAGCGCGATGACGATGAGTCCGTTGTCCACCAACGGGAACAGTGCGAACCCGAAGGCGGCCATGACCACGGCGCCGGCGAGCACGACGGGCCTGCGGCCGAACTTGTCCGAGGCCGCCGACCAGCTGATGATGCCGATCACGGCGAGTGCGGACGACAGCGTCAGGGCGTTGAGGATCGCCTGCCTGCTGTTGCCCGCCTGGACCCCGTAGGCGAGCACGAACGTCGTCAGGGTGGACTGTGCGACGAACGCGGCGAGACCGACCCCGACGCTGAGCAGCAGCGTGCGCGGGTGGTTGCGCAGCACGTCGGCCAACGGCATGGAGGTGCGCTTGCGTTCCGCCTTGAAGACCGGCGTCTCCTCGACCTTCATCCGGACGAACAGGCCGATGCCGAGCAGGACGAGGCTCAGCAGGAACGGCACCCGCCAGCCCCAGTCGAGGAACGCCCGTTCGCCGACCAGCGCCGCGGTGCCGGTGAGCGCGGCGGTCGACAGCACCATGCCGCACGGCGCGCCCGCGTTGGTGAAGCTCGCCCACAGTCCGCGTCGCGAGGTGGCGTGCTCGGCGGACATGAGGACGGCGCCGCCCCACTCACCGCCGACGGAGATGCCCTGCAGGACCCGCAGCAGGATCAGGCCGGCCGGGGCGAGCCAGCCGACCTGCGCGTAGGTCGGCAGCAGGCCGATCAGGAAGCTCGCCACACCCATCAGGCTCATGGTGAGCACGAGCATCTTCTTGCGTCCCAGCAGATCACCGAAGTGTCCGAAGAGGACTCCGCCGAGCGGGCGGGCGAGGTAGCCGGTGGCGAACGTGCCGAAGCTGGCGATCGTGCCGACCAGCGGATCCAGTGAGGAGAAGAAGACCTTGTTGAACACGACCGCGGAGGCCGTGGCGTAGAGCAGGAAGTCGTAGTACTCGATCACGCTGCCGAGGAAACTGGACGCGACGGCACGGCGTAACTGCGTTGTTGTCGCCATGGCATTCCCATCTCAGGCGTAGTGGCGGTAGACCCCGCGCGCGACGCACGCGGGCTTGTCGGAGCCCTCGATCTCGACGGTGAAGTCGATGGTGATCTGCACGCCGTCGCCCTTGACCTCGTCGACGGTCGCGACCTGGCCCTTCAGGCGGATCTTGGCGCCGACCGGCACGGGCGCGGGGAACCGGACCTTGTCCAGCCCGTAGTTGAGGCTCATTCGCACGCCGGAGACCTCGAGCAGGTCGCTCATCAGCGGGATGAGCAGTGCCAGCGTGAGGTAGCCGTGTGCGATCGTGCCGCCGAACGGTCCGGCGGCGGCGCGTTCCGGGTCGACGTGGATCCACTGGTGGTCGTCGGTGGCGTCGGCGAAGGTGTTGACGCGGCCCTGGTCGATCTCCAGCCAGTCGGTGTGGCCGAGATCGGCTCCGGCCAGGGACTTGAGTTCTTCGAGTCCTTGCACGGTGGTGGTCACGCGGTCTCCTTGACGAGTCCGAGCAGGCGGGCGGCGTTGTGCTTGAGGATCTTGGGACGGACCTCGTCCGAGATGTCGAGCTTGGCGAAGTCGGCGAGCCAGCGGTCCGGCGTGATCACCGGGTGGTCCGAGCCGAAGAGGACCTTGTCCTGCAGGAGGGTGTTGGCGTAGCGGACGAGTTGCGGCGGGAAGTACTTCGGCGACCAGCCGGACAGGTCGATGTACACGAACGGCTTGTGCGTGGCGACGGCGAGTGCCTCGTCCTGCCACGGGAACGACGGGTGCGCGAGCACGATCTTCAGGTGCGGGAAGTCGACCGCGACGTCGTCGACGAGCATGGGGTTGGAGTGCTTGAGCCTGATGCCACCGCCGCCGGGCACGCCGGCGCCGATCCCGGTCTGTCCACTGTGGAACAGCGCGGGCACGCCGAGTTCCTCGATCACCTCGTACAGCGGGTAGGCCATCCGGTCGTCCGGCGAGAAGTCCTGGAGGCTGGGGTGGAACTTGAAGCCGCGCACGCCGTGTTCCTCGACGAGCCGGCGGGCCTCCCGGACCGCGGCGCGTCCCTTCCACGGGTCGACGCTCGCGAACGGGATCAGCACGTCGGCGTGCTCGGCGCAGGACGCGGCGATCTCCTCGTTGGCGATGCGCGGGTGGCCGGTGGCGTGCTCCGCGTCGACCGTGAAGATCACCGCCGCCATCTTGCGTTCCCGGTAGATCTGCGCGGTCTCGGCGATGGTGGGCTCGCGGTGTGCTGCCTTGAAGTACTTCGTGGAGGCCTCGATCAGCGCCGGGCTGAGCGAGTGGTGGCCGTCCTTGGAGATCTCGGCGTGCGTGTGCACGTCGATGGCGACGAGATCGTCCACGTTCATCTCGGCGACGGTCATGGCGCCACCGGAGCCGGGATGCCGTAGGTCTCGGCGTCGAACTCGTGCCAGCGCTCGGCGATCTGTGCCGCCTGCCAGCCGCCGTCGGCGAACTGGACCTGCTTCTCGGTGGGGTGTGCCCACAGCGCGAGGCGGTCGCCGCCGATGCCGATCGCCTGTCCGGTGATGCCCTTCGCCGCGTCCGAGGCGAGGTAGACGATCAGTTCGGCGACGTCCTCGACGGTGCCGAGGCCCTCGTCGCGGCGCACCCAGGCCGGCAGCGGCGTGCCGTTGCGTTCCGACTCCTCGATCAGCGGCGCGAACGCCGGGATCGTCCTGGTCATCTCGGTGGCGGCGACCGGCACGACGGCGTTGACGGAGATGTCCGACCGCGCGAGTTCCAGCGCCCAGGTCCTGGCCATGGCGGCGATGCCGGCCTTGGCGGCGGAGTAGTTGGTCTGCCCGAAGTTGCCGCGCTGCCCGGCCGGTGACGCGATCAGCACGAGGCGGCCGCCGGTGCCCTGCTCGCGCATCCGCACCGCCGCCGCCCGCGCACAGGTGAAGGTGCCGCGCAGGTGCACGTTGATCACGGCGTCGAAGTCGTCGTCGCTCATCTTCCACAGGACGCGGTCGCGCAGGATGCCGGCGTTGGTGACCAGCACGTCGAGCTGTCCGAACGCCTCGATCGCCGTCGCCACCAGTCGTTCCGCGGTCTCGGTCGAGCCGACCGGCGCGACCACGGCCCGCCCGCCGATGCTCGCCGCGACCTCCTCGGCGCTCTCGTCCACGTCGTTGACGACGACCTGGGCCCCGTTGCGCGCCAACGCTTCCGCGTAGGCCCGCCCCAGGCCGCGGCCGGCCCCGGTGACGATCGCGACCTTTCCCGACAGATCCATCCGACGAGTCCTCTCCGTTGTGCTCGCGACTCAAAGTACGGCACATTCGTGACGCTCGTCTAGATGCTGCCCAACATGTATCGTGGTGGACGTGACGCCGCAGTCGTTGATGCTCAACTTCCTCGGTCTGCACGTGTTCGGCCGCGACATCGCGGTCTACTCGGGCAGCGTGATCGACGTCTTCGCGCGCGTGGACGTCTCGGAGGAGGCCACCCGCTCGACGCTGACCCGGATGACCTCGCGGGGCCTGCTCACCAAGCACCGCAACGGCCGCAAGGTCTACTTCGGACTGACGCCGCGCGCGAAGGACGTCCTGCGGGACGGCGAGCGGCGCATCTGGCAGCGCGGCGCGGTGAACCGGGACTGGGACGGCACCTGGACGCTGGTCGGCTTCTCCCTGCCGGAAGGCCGCCGCAGTGACCGCCACGACCTGCGCTCGCAGCTGCAGTGGGCTGGCTTCGGTCCCGTGCAGAACGGCCTGTGGATCGCCCCCGGCACCCGCGACGTCACCGAGATGGTCGCCGACCTGGGCCTCACCGGGAACGTCACGGTCTTCACCGCCCAGCACGCCAAGCCGACCGAAGCCGCCGACCTGGCCGTCCGCGCCTTCGACACCGCCGCCATCGCCGCGCGCTACCAGGACTTCCTGGCCCGCTGGCGGCGGCCGCCGGCCGCGCTGCCGGACGACCTGGCCCGCCAGTTGCTGCTGCACGGCGACTGGCTCGACCTCGTGCGGCAGGATCCCCACCTGCCGGCCGAGCTGCTCGCCGGCGACTGGCCCGCGATCGAGGCGGAGCAGCTGTTCCAGACGCTCGCGACGCGCTACGTCGAGACGGCGACGCCGCTGGCCGCCGCGGCGATCGAGTCGATCGACGTGTGACGCCCGATCCCGCCCGGCGTCTGCAAGTACTACCAACCCAACATCAACAGGCCGGTAACTACACCCAACCTGTTCGGCACTCGTCGAACAGGTTGGGTGTAGTTGAGGGCGGTTTGATCATGAGTTGGTGGTACTTGCAGATGCCTGTCGGGCGGCGGCTCGGGTGTGGCGTGCCGCGAGAACGGCGTGTGTGCAGCGTGTGCGCAGCGTGCGGAATCAATCACAGCGCGCGTGCTGTGAAGGAAGTCGCCCAAATTCGATTGAACCTTTTTCGTTCTTGACGATTTCGTTGTGGGATGACAACACTTTCTCGACCACGACGACCAGCGCGTTTGTGCCAAGGAGTGTTCGCGCCTCAAGAATTCGGGACCACCATTGCCCAACCCAGTCGAGTCCGACGTCCACCGGAAGCCTCCCGGAATCGCCCGCCGTCTGTGGTGGCGCACCAACCAGCCCACCAGGATCGCGATCATGGGACTCGGTGTGCTCACCGTGCTCGCGACGACGGGAGCGGCGGGTGTCATCGGCGGCGCGGACCGGCAGGATCCGCGCGAGGCCCGGCCCGACGTGGCGGTGCACCGGGGCGACGACTTCGAGGTGACCGTCCGCTCGGTGTCCGATGTGGA
The DNA here is from genome assembly GCF_002150765.1 of Lentzea kentuckyensis. Classification (GTDB taxonomy): domain Bacteria; phylum Actinomycetota; class Actinomycetes; order Mycobacteriales; family Pseudonocardiaceae; genus Lentzea; species Lentzea kentuckyensis. Next base: position 71,831 of record NZ_MUYM01000038.1, on the reverse strand, counting down.
CTCGTTCGAGGGGAGCGAGCCCGCCACCGGGCTCTCCTTCCACGCCAAGGTGGCCGGGATCAACCTGATCACGCAGTGCTGGTTGGCGGAGTCCCGCGCCACCGCGGAGAAGCTGTTGCTCGGCAAGACCGTGTGGCTGACCGTCAAGAAGGACGCCATTTCCGGGGACGACGAGATCGCGGTCGACGTGCGACTGCCGGACGGGGCGGACTACGGGCAGGCCGTCGTGCACGCAGGTATGGCGACGGCCGACATGTCGACCCGCGGTGAGCTGTTGTCGGTGGAGGCCACCGCACGGGTGGAACGCCGCGGCGTGTGGGCGGCCTCGTGCGCTCCCGGCGCGGTGACGGCGACGTCGTCGAGTGCGCCGACCTCCACCACCACGACGGCGCCGACCACCACGACGACGACCACCGTCCCGCCTACGACGGAAACCTCGGAAGAGCCGCCTCCGCCGCCGAGCAGTTCCCCCGACCGGCCGCTGCCCGACGATGACGACGAAAAAGAGTGGGTCGACGCCAGGCTGGGAAAGCTCTGCTTCATCGAGGGCGCGCGCAGGACGTCGCCGGGCGGCACCGAACTGATCTGCGCCCGCAACAACAGGAACGTGCTGAGGTGGCGACGTGCGGACTGACGATCATGTCGACCTGTTCAGCAAGCCGGTCGTCGACCCGGCGCCCGTGCTGGCGGAAGGCACGCCGCCGCGTGGCCTGACCAAGGACGGCTGGGTGCGCACGACGGGCTGGCTCCAGGTCGGCGACCACCCGGTGAGCTCCGCGCACATCGCCGCGGTGGTGGGGCTGCTGTGGTCTGCGGTCGGCGCGGCCGTGCTGGTGAGCAGGGCTCCGGTGGTCGCCGGGCTGCTGGTGCTCACGACTCCGGCGCTGTGCGGGGTGTCGTGGTGGCTGCTCATCTCACGGGTGCGGCCGGCGTCCGCGGCCCGCAACGTCGAGACGACCTACGCGGAGGAACTGTCGCCGGGTGACCTGGTCCGGCTGTACGGCTCGATCGGCCCGGTCGGTCAGGTGACCGAGGTGACGGTCGGGGACGACGTCCGGGTCACCTTCCACGGCGGAGCGCACCGGTCGTGGCATCCCGGCCAGGTCGTGCACGTCGCGGAGTTGCTCACCTGACCTCGGTCACACGGGAGTCCTGGCCGCGGCGGTGTTGTGGTCGCGTGCCTTCTCCTCGCGCCTGCGGTCGAGCAGCCACATCGCCGGCGACGCGGACAGGCCGTGCACGAGGACCGAGCCGATGACGACCAGCCCGACGATCCGCCACACCGCGCCCTGCTCGGCGAACCGGCCTTCCTGCAGCGCGTAGGTGACGTAGAACAAAGACCCGACGCCGCGGACGCCGAAGAACGAGACGACCGCCCGTTCGCGCGGCCCCGTCCGGCCTCCGAGCAGGCCGAGCCAGCCGGTCAACGGGCGCACCACCAGCAGGATCACGGCCGCCACCGCCACCTCGAGCCACGTCGTGCCGGCGAGCAGTCCCGTGACCGCGGCACCGCCGAGCAGGAACACCAGCAGGACGGTGAGCATGCGCTCGGCCTGTTCGACGTAGCGGTGCAGGACCTGGTGGTAGCCGTGGTGCCGCTCGGCCGCCCTGATCGCACAGGCGCAGACGAAGACGGCGATGAACCCGTACCCCCCGACGAGCTCGGTGATCCCGTAGGCGAGGAAGGTCGCGGCGAGCGCGACGAAACCCTCCGCGTGTTCGGCCAGGCGGAACTTCTCCGACGGCGCGGAGAAGAACAGCTTGCCCAGCAGCCAGCCCACCCCGCCGCCGACGGCCAGCGCCGCGACGACGCGCCAGAGCACGTCCACCGCGAGCCAGTGCGGGAACCAGAGCGCCGGTGCGGCACCGGCCACGCTGATCGCGATCGCGGCGTAGGTGAAGGGGAACGCCAGGCCGTCGTTGAGCCCGGCCTCCGAGGTGAGGGCGAACCGGGCCTCGTCCTCGTCCTCGTTCGACTCCGGGTGCTCGGCGGGTTCGGCGACCTGCACCTCGCTGGCCAGCACGGGATCGGTGGGCGCGAGCGCCGCCGCGACCAGGACCGATGTCGCGATGCCGAACCCCAGCACCGCCCAGCCGAGCACGCCGACGAGCAGCATCGACAACGGCATGGTGATCGCCAGCAGCCGCCACGTGGTGGCCCAGCCGCGCGGACTCACCGCCCGGTTGAGCGCGAGCCCGGCCCCCATCAGCGAGATGATCACGCAGAGCTCGGTGAGGTGCAGGAGCACGGGAGCGTGCGCGACCGGGTCGGGGTCGGGCAGCGGTTCCACCACCGCGAACGTGAGCGCGCCCGCGCCGAGGAACAGCATCGGCATGGAGACCGGCGCGCGGTCGAGCAGCCGGGGCAGAAGTGCGGCGGCGAGGGTCGCGAGGCCCGCGCCGGCGTACAACAGGGGAGCGGGGTCCACGTCGCGCCTTTCGTCCGGACGGACCAGGTACCCGGCGGGGTCGTGCGCAAACCCGCGATCAGTCCGGTCAGGAATCAAGAAGCACCGCCGGGCGGGTGCCGTTTAGCGTTTCCGGCATGACCTCAATCGACGCGATCACCCTCGAAGTGGCCGACCTCGCGGCCGCCGAACGCTTCTACGCCAACGCTTTCGGGCTCGGCTCCCGGCTGCGCCTGCGGGCCGCGCAGGAACCGGCCACCGGTTTCCGCGGCTTCACCCTGTCCCTCACGGTGTCGCAGCCCGCGGACGTCAACGCCCTGATCGGCGGCGCGGTGGACGCCGGCGCGACGGTGCTCAAGCCCGCCGCGAAGTCCATGTGGGGCTACGGCGGCGTGGTGCAGGCCCCGGACGGCACCATCTGGAAGGTCGCCACCTCGGCGAAGAAGGACACCGGCCCGGCCACCGGACAGATCGACTCCGTCGTGCTGCTGCTCGGCGCCACCGACGTCGGCGCGAGCCGGCAGTGCTACCTCGACCAGGGCTTCACCGTGGCCAAGAGCTTCGGCCGCATGTACGTCGAGTTCGCCTCGTCGGGCACGGTGAAGCTGGGGCTGTACCGGCGCCGCGCCCTCGCCAAGGACGCCGGGGTCTCGCCGGAGGGCACCGGATCGCACCGGATCGTGGTGAACGGCGCCGGTTCGTTCACCGACCCGGACGGATTCGCCTGGGAGGCCCTGTCGACGTCAGGGCAGCCAGCCGGCCGGGTCGCCTCGTAGGTCGCCTGAGCCGCTGGGCTCAGTGCTGCTTGGCGTAGTCGTCCGAGCCCTGCCAGTCGATCAGCACGCACGGTTCGTCCCCGATGACCCACGCGTCGTGTCCCGGTGCGGCCATCATGAAGTCGCCGGGCCGGATCTCCTCCTCCTGGCCGTCGTCCATGACGATCATCATCCGGCCCGACACGCAGTAGCCCTTGTGGGCGACCTGGCAGCTGTCGGTCTGGGCGAGCGGCTTGACGTGGTCGGACCACCGCCACCCCGGCTGGAACACGGCCCGGCCGACCGGGCCGGAGTCCAGGTTGACCAGGTCCAGCTGACCCATGTTCTGCTCGAACGGGCGGGTCTCCTCAGGCTTGTCGAAGCTCTTGACCAGCAGACCGGACATGGCCGCCTCCTCGGTGATCGGTTGGTGGGGCACTGATCGAGGACAACACGCGGCGGGCACCGCGCGCTGGTGGCGCAAGACCCGTTCGCCAGGGCCGAAGGATGGAACCTGTTGGTAGTTTCGGGCTAACTCTGCGTCAGCTGTGCTCGGCCAGGTAGGTGCTGCAGGGCGTGGCGATCGGTCTCGATCACTTCGCCTGGCGCTTGTCGGCGTGACGCGTGGTGTGGGCGAGACCGGACAGGTCGAGGATGCGGGCAGGAGCACTGCCCGCACCGGCCACAATGGACAGAATGCGGCCGCGCTCCTTGGCCGATCCCAGTGCCTGCAACAACAACGCGACGCCGGAGCTGCTGAGGTAGTCGAGACCGCTGAGGTCCAGCTCGATCGGCCTGTCGTCCGCGGCCTCCACCCTGGTGAGCAGCTGCACGCGCAGGTCGTCCACGGTCGCGGTGTCGAGATCGCCGGTCAGCAGCATCAGCTGGACGTGGTCGTCGACCTGTTCGACCAGACCGGTCACCGCTGCCGGAGGACGGATCGGGGACGGGGCGGCCTCGGTGTTCGGTTCGGCCGGTACGTGGAAGCGGATGGTCGTCCCGTCGCCGCCGGTGTCCAGCTCGACCTCGTCGCCGATCGTGCTGATCAACGTCAGGCCGCGGCCCCGGTAGCCCTTGTCGTCCGGCGCCGGGCGCCAGCGGCCCTGGTCGGCGACGGTCACCCGGACCCCGCGGCCGGTGCACTCCAGCGTCGTGTCGAACGAACCGCCCTCGGCCGGGTACGCGTGGTCCACCACGTTCGCCGCGGCCTCGCCCAGCGTGAGCTCCAGGTCGTAGATCGCGTCCTCGGACAACCCGGCCACCGCCGCCCACGTCGTCGCGGCTCGTCGCAACGGTGACAGCTCGACGGAAAGGGCAGGCAGGTGGCGGTGCAAGGGCGGAGGAAGGTGCCTGGCCACCACGAGCGCCACGTCGTCGGACTGACCGTCCGGCAGCATCGCGGCGATGATCCGCCGCACCAGCGCGGCCGGGTCGAGGCCGGACGCGCCGGTCACCACGTCCGCGAGCCGTTGCATGCCCTCGTCGAGCAGCTCGCCCCGGCGTTCCACCAGGCCGTCGGTGTACAGCACCACCGAGGCACCCGGTGGGAACTCGGTCGTGTGCTGGCGGCGCAACGTCGGACCGCCCGCCCCCAGCACCTCACCGACGTCGGCCGGCAGCACCCGTGCGCCGGAGGGCTCGATCACCACGGGTGGCGGGTGCCCGGCCGCCGACCAGCACAGCTCCCCGGTGGTCCAGTCGAAGATCAGGCACGCGCACGTGCTGCCCGCCGCGCCGTTCACCCGAGTGGCGAACGCGTCCAGGCGCCGCAACGACTCCGCGGGGGAGTGACCGTCGAGCAGGTAGCTGGCCAGCGCGGTGCGCAGCTGTCCCATGACCGCGGCGGCAGCGGGGCCCTTCCCGACGACGTCGCCCACCGACAGACCGACGCGGGTCGCGGCGATCGGGACCACCTCGTACCAGTCGCCGCCGATCTGCGAGTGCTTCGCGGCGGGCAGGTACCTGGCGGCGGTCGTGAGCCTGGGCAGCACGGGGAGTTCGCGGGGCAGCAGGCCTTCCTGCAACGCGGCGGCGATCTCGTGCTCGCGCTGCAGCAGCAGCTCCCGCTCGGCCTCGGCCCGCCGGCGTTCGGTCACGTCCCGGCCGATCGCCTGCAGACCCGTCGGCGTCGGCTGGAGGCTGAGTTCCAGCGCGATCTCCGTGCCGTCCGCGCGGCGCATGGTCACCACGTGCGACGCGGACAGATCGGCCGGGAGCCCGTCCACGACGAGGTCGGCGACCAGGGTGCCGAGCAACTCCTCGGGTGCGTAGCCGAGCAGGTGGCCCGTGGCCGGGTTGACGGCGACGAACCTCAGGTCCTGGTCCAGCAACCAGATCGCGTCGGTCGCCCGTTCCACGAGCTGCCGGTGGCGTTGTTCGCTGTCGCGCAACGCCCGGTCGGCGTGCGCGCGCTGCATCGACTCCCAGCAGCGGTTCACCACGACCGACACCAGGTCGATCTCGGCCTGGGTCCACCGCCGCACGCTGGCCTGGTGCACCGCCATCGCGGCGACGAACCGCCCACCGCGCAACAACGGCAGGCAGATCACCGCGCGAATGCCCGTGACCCGGTACGCGGCGAGGTCCTCCGCGTCCAGCCGCGGGTCGTCGAACGAGTCGACCACCACCCACGGTTCGCCCGCGCGCATCGCGGCCAGCGCGCCGTTGCCGAACTCGCGCATCGCGAACCGCCCCGGCAGAGGAGGCAGGCCGGTCGCGTGGTCGCCGCTCATGACGAAGTGGTTCTCGTCCGCTTCCGTTCTGGCGTAAGCACACCGGTCGACGTCCATGTGCTCGCCGAGTAGCCGGGTCGCCAGCGACATCAGCTCTTCGGCGTCGTCGAGCAGTTGCGACTCGCGGTCGAGGAGATCGAGGAACTGCTGCCGTTGCAGCGCCGCCTGGCGTTCGGTCACGTCGATCAGCACGCCGCTGCGGACCTTGCCCCGCACCCGCGTCTTCTCCAGCAGCCACAGGAGATCACCGGACGCGGTGGTGACCCGGTAGGTCGACTCGTAGTCGGCCTCCGAGTCCCATCTGAGTCGTTCGCTCGCCTCGCGGTCGTCGGGATGCGTGATCCCGGCCCAGAAACCGGGATCGTCGAGCCAGCGCTGCCGGGAATGGCCGAGAAGTCGCTCGGCGGAGCGGGACAGGAACGTGATGACACGAGTGGTGGAATCACCGCGCCACACCACGACCGCGAGATCGTCCACCAGCGCGGCGAGCTCCGAGTCGTTCATGTCATCTCCACGTCCTCCACCTTGGCGAACGGAAACGACACTACTGGGAACGCCGGTCGCCTGCCCTTTGGTTCAGGCAGGCCGCGACAGCACCGGCGCGAGGTCGGCTTCGGCCGGCACGTCGCGCGTCCTGGCCGCGCGTTCGTGCCAGCCTCGCTGGTCACGCCGGAACACCGGGACGGCGAACGCCCCGAAGGCGAACAACGCCACGACGACGACGTCCAGCCGGCCGATGTTGATCAGCGGTGACACGACGATCGCGTAGGTGAGCAGTCCGGTGACGCCCAGCAGTTCGCGCAACGCGACCTGCAGCGGGTTGGCGCGGGAGCCGTCCTCGCCGCGGATCCGGTACCGCATCAACCAGCCGCCGATGGTCGTGCCGGGTGTCACGGCCGGCAGCACCACGCGGAACGCCACCAGCACGCAGAGGGCCCAGCGCGGGTCGGAGTGCAGCACCAGCTTGGCGATGACGAGCACCAGCATGAGCTCGGTGACCAGCCCGAGCAGTGTGCGGGGCACGGTCACGGTGCCGTCCGGAGAGGTCGACTCGGCGGAGCCCGGAACCCTGGGCACCACGAGCGCCGCCGGGCCCACCATCCACCCCAGCAGGCCACCGAAGGTGTTCGAGATCAGGTCGTCGACGTCCGCGATCCGGTACGGGCAGGCGTAGTAGCCGAAGTTGCCGGTGTACTGCACCACTTCCACGGCCAGCGACACGCCCAGCGAGATGGCGATGACGGCCAGCGGTCCCTTGCCGTAGGCCTTGCGCAGCACCATGCCCAGCGGGACGAACAGCGCGACGTTGAACAACTGCTGCAGGAACGCCTGCGACCTGACCATGGCCAGGATGCCGGAACGTCCGTTGGCCGCCATGTTGTTGCTCATGTCGGTCCACCACTGGAACGGAACGGTGGACAGCATCTGCTCGCCCTGGCACACCTGCGCCGGGTCGTCCGGGAACGGCAGGAAGATCAGCGCCAGCGCGACGAGTCCGTAGGCGAGCAACCCGTACAGCACGAACGCCCGGCGCGGCTCCACCCGCCCGAAGCGCCAGTAGTGCAACGACACCAGGGGGACGAGCACCAGCAGGCCGATGCCCACGAACGCCAGGAAACCGGTCCGGGCGGTTTCCCAGTACGACGCCATCATGAGCGGTCCTGTGCCCGTCGGCGTGACCGGGCAAACCAGGATCGCCGAGAATGCACCGAACGGCTCAGCCGCGTTTCGCGAGATACACGGTGTTGGTCGAGTCCTTGCCCTGCAACGGATTGGGGAAGCTCACGACCTCGGCGCCGACGTCACTGAACACCGTCGCGAGCGTGGCGGTGTAGTCGTCGTCCGGCGGGTCGTTGGACCACAGCGCGAACACCCCGCCGGGACTGAGCAGGCCGGCGAGGCGCCGCATGCCCTCGGGTTCGTAGAAGTCGGCGTTCGACGGGTGCAGCAGATGGCGCGGCGAATGGTCGATGTCGACGACGATCGCGTCGAAGAGCCTGCCGGGCGTCTCCGGGTCGAAGCCCTGGCCGGAGCGCAGCATGGCGAAGAAGTCACCGTGGACCAGCCGGCAGCGCGGGTCGGCCGCGAGCGCCTTCCCTGCCGGGATGAGCCCCTGCTGGTGCCATTCGATCACCTCGGCGAGAGCGTCGACGACCAGCAGCGAACCGACGTTCTGGTGCTCCAGCACCGTTTGTGCCGTGTAGCCGAGGCCGAGACCGCCCACGACCACCTGCAGCGGTTCGCGCGGGAGTTCGGCGAGGGCGAGGCGGGCCAGTTCGACCTCGGCGACGGTGAAGAGGCTCGACATCAGGAACTCGTCGTTGAGCTTGATCTCGTGGACGTCCGCGCCGGTGCCGGGGTCACGCCGTCGGCGCAGGGTGAGTTCGCCGAGCGGGGTCTGGCGGTAGTCGAGTTCCTGGAAACGAGCACTCATGCGCAGGCACGGTACCTCGCGGCCGCGGACACGATCGGGCGACCGGTCAGAGTGCGGCCAGCGGTACCGGCTTCCCGAGGAGGAATCCCTGGGCCTGGTCGCACCCGAGCGCCCGCAGGATCTCCAGCTGGTCGGGCTGCTCGACTCCCTCGGCGACGACGGTCAGGTCGACCGCGTGGGCCATGGCGATGATGCTCGTTACGATCGCCTCGGCCTCGTCGGATCGGCCCAGTCCCGCGGTGAAGGAGCGATCGATCTTGAGCGTGTCCAGCGGCAGGGTCAGCAGCTGGGCCAGCGAGGAGTAGCCGGTGCCGAAGTCGTCGATCGCGAGCCGCACGCCCAGTTCGCGCAACGCCGCGAGGGTGCGGGCGGCCAGGGCCGGGTCGCGCATCAGGGCGCTCTCGGTGATCTCCAGGCACAGCGAGCTGGGCGGCAGCCCCGCCTTGTGGGTGGCGTGCCGGATCGCGGACACGAGCCACGGGTCGTCGAGCTGGCGGGCCGACAGGTTCACGGTCAGCAGAAGCTCCGGCGCCAGTTCGGCGATCTCCCTGGTGGCGGCGTGCAGCATGTGGGCACCGATGATGTTGATCAGATCGCTTTCCTCGGCAAGCGTGATGAACTCCGCGGGGGAGATGAGGCCGTAGCGGGGGTGCGTCCAGCGCAGCAGACCCTCGACGGCCGTGCGCCGGTTCGTGCGGAGGTCGACGATCGGCTGGTAGGCGAGCCACAGCTCGTCGCCGAGCGGCGCCCTGCGCAGGTCCTGCTCCAGCTGCAGGCGGCGCTGGATGCGGTCGCGCAGCTCGACGTCGAAGAACGCGACGCGGCCGCGGCCCGTGGTCTTCGCCTGGTACATCGCGAGGTCGGCGTCGCGCAGCAGGTCGGAGCCGTCGCGCGGGTCGGTCGGTTCGGTGAGCACGATGCCGATGCTCGCGTCGACGTGCAGCAGCCGGCCGTCCACCGAGATCGGCCGGTTGAGCTCGGCGCGGATGTGGTCCGCGAGGGCGGTCGCCTCGTCCGGGCCGGACACGCCGTAGGCGATGACGGTGAACTCGTCGCCGCCGAGCCTGCCCACGACGTCGCCGCGGCGGGAGCCCTGGCTCAGCCGCGTGCCGACGACCCGCAGCACCTCGTCACCAGCGCTGTGACCGAGGGAGTCGTTGATGACCTTGAACTTGTCCAGGTCGATGAACAGCACCGCGGTGAGCCCGGACCGGTGCGCCCGCGCGGCCGTGCTGAGCCGGTTGATGGTCACCGTGCGGTTGCACAGGCCGGTCAGCGCGTCGTGCGTCGCCTCGTGCTCCAACCGGCTGTCGATCAGGCGGCGTTCGGTGATGTCGGTGAACGACACGACGGTCGCCGACGGCAGCTTTCCCTCGTGGGTGAGCGCGCGGGCGCTCAGCGACAGCCAGACGCGGCTGCCGTCCGGGCGGCGCGCGCAGACGATCCGCCCGTGCTGCGCCCGGCCGGTGGCCCTGGTGATGGCGGACGGGAAGTGCGTGGGCGGGATGGGCCTGCCGGTCTCGTCGTACAGCTCGGTCAGCGACGAGGACTTGCCGATCACCTCCCGGGCGCGGATGCCGAGGATCCGTTCGGCAGCGGGGTTCACGGACTCGACGAGGCCCGTGGAGCCGACGACGAGCACACCCTCGCCGATGGCGTCGACCACCGCCGTGAAGTGGTGCTCCGCGCGTTTGCGGGCGGTCTCGTCCGCGCAGATCAGCACGTACCCGTCCGCCGTCCGGGCGGCCGACACCCGCACCGCCAGCGCCTCGCCGTCGGGTCTGTGGTGCACCGCCTGCACCACGCCGCCAGCCTCCAGGACCGCCACCGGGTCCAGCGGTGCACCCACCACCTGGTCGATGGGTAGCCCGATCGCGTCGGCGGCGCTGCGGTCGTAGACCTTCTCCGCGCTGAGGTTCCAGCACGTCACGACGCCGTCGGGGGTGGTGCCGATGAGCGCGTCGCTGACGTGCTCGGCGAGCGCGGCCTGGTGCCGCAGCGCCGCCGCGGTCGCCTTCTGCTCGGTGACGTCCCGCATGATCACCTGGAACGCCGGCCTGCCCTCCCACGTCGTGCGCACCGACACCGACTCGACGTCGGTGGTGCCACCGTCGAACCTGAGCAGCACGGCCTCCGCCGGGTCGCTCGTCGCGCCCGGCACGGTCAGCTTCGCGATCCGGCTCAGCATCTCCTGCCGCGAGTCCGGGTGGACGAAGTCGGTGATCGGACGGCCGATGACCTCGTCGTCGGCCCCGGCTCGCACGAACTGGATGGCCGCCGGGTTCGCGTAGACGAGCCGGCCGGCCTCGTGCACCACGATCGCGTCCGGCGAGTGGTCCACCAGGAGCCGGTAGCGGTCGGCGAGATCCGCGAGCTCCTGCTGCTGGGTGTGCCGCCGGGTCACGTCGGCGACGACGCCGACCAGGGCCCTGGCGGTTCCGTGGGTCGAGACCCGTGCCCGGAACTGGAGCCAGCGCGAGCCGAGCGGCGTGTCGAGGGGCTGTTCGAGGTCGAAGTCCTGCCACGCCGGCGCCTCTTTCGCCGCCACGGTCAGCGGCGCGACCAGCTCGGCCAGCCGGGCGCGGACGGCGTCGGAGTCCGCGCCGGGCACGCCGATCACCACGTCGAGCCCCGGCATCCAGCCGAGCCGGTCCGCGCCGAGGTCGAGCCACCACACCACCGCGGCGCCGACCGAGAGCGCGAGTTCGGTCAGCAGGTCGTGGTCGAAGCCGGCGTCGCCGATCAGGCCGCTCACGTCGTGAGTCCCGGAACCGACGCTTCCTCGGGTTCGTGGTGGCGTTGCCATCGTGAAGTCCTACTACACACTTGACCGAAGCCGCATCTGTCCGGCGTGAACATGGTGTGCCGTTATATCCGGTCGCCGGATCCGCCCGGTGGTCAGGGCTCAATGTCCATTGTGGACGAATGAATGATGTCCGCTAGGGGTTGGTTTACACCGTTATCCTCGTGACAGAGGTGTCGGCCCTCGGTGTGGGGGAGCTGGATATGGTCGCGCGAGGTGTGGGTATCTGCGGAATCGGCGTGGTCAGCGGATACGGCTGGAGCCGTCAGTCGCTGTGGGAAGGGCTGGTGAGCGGCAAGCCCGCCGCCGAAGTCGTTCCTGAGCTGGGCCGTTTCCCCGGTGACACCGTCTGGGCGGCGTGTGTCGGCCAGGGCGGTGATCCGGCGGACGGGCCGAGCAGGTTCGCACAGGCGATGCGTGCCGCCGCCAGGGAGGCCATCGTGGACGCGGGCACCCGTGGCTGGCAGCCCGGTCGGAGAGTCGGCCTTTTGCACGCGGTGGTACTGGGCGAAGTGGACCTGTGGCGCGACTTCTACGTCACGCGCGGTGGCACCCTGCCAGTGCACGACTACCTGGCGTTGATGCCGTCCACTCCGATGTCGACGCTGATGCAGGAATACGGTTTCCATGGCCCCGCGATGAACGTCTCGGCGATGTGCGCGTCGGGCAACGCCGGTCTGCTCACCGCGAAGGCGTGGCTGGACGCGGGAATCGTCGACGACGTCGTGTTCGTCGCGACGGATCTTTCGCTCACGCCGGAGAACGTCGCCCACTTCGTCCGGCTCGGCGTCGCGATCGTGGACGCGGAGCCGCTGGACGCGTGCCGGCCGTTCCAGGAAGGCAGCAGGGGTTTCACGCTGGGGGAGGCGTCGGTGGCGTTCGTCCTTTCGCGACGTGCGACGCGTCCGTACGCCGTCACGCTCGGCGGCGCGATGTCGCACGACGCCTACCACGTGACGTCGATCGATCCCCGGCTCGACCAGATCACCGCGTGCTTCACCGACGCGCTGGACAACGCCTCGGTGAGCGCGGCCGACGTGCGTTATCTCAACGCGCACGGCCCCGGCACCGCGCAGTGCGACGCCGCCGAGGCGACCTTGCTGGAGCAACTGTTCGGGACGGACACCGAGGTCTACTCGGTGAAGCCGCTGACGGGGCATTGCCAGGGGGCGGCGTCGGCGATCGAGGCCGCGGTGACCGCGATGGGGTACGACCGCGGGATGATCCCCGCGCCGCCGGTGGTCGCGTCGGCACATCCGAGACTGCTGGACGGGCTGACGCCGGTCGCCGACGGCCTCACGATCAAGTCGTCGCTCGGCATGGGCGGCCACAACTCGGCGGTCGTGTTGGCGCCGCCGGGCTGAGGATCAGCGTCCCAGGGAGCGGGCGATGAACCCGGTCTCCCGCAACTCGGTGATGACGTCGTTGAGGAACCGCACGGTCTCGGGCCGCCGGGACCTCGTCGTGCCGACGGCCTGCCGGATCTCCATGAAGCGTTCGTCGATCAGCCGCACATCGTCGTTGCCGGCCGCGAACGCGGTCATCGGCTCGCGGATCCCCGCCGCCACGTCGAGTTCCTGCTCGCGGAAGACCTCGACACCCTCGTCGCCGCGCACCACGACCGCGTGCCGCAACGTCCGCGTCAGGTACAGGTCGTACGCGGAGCCCTGCTTGACCCCGATCCGCACACCGGGCTGGTCGACGTCGCCGACCGTCGTGATCGCCGAGTCCGCCGGCACGGCGAACACGCCCTCGATCACCACGTACGGCTCGGTGAACGCGACCTCCGCCTCCCGCGCGGGTTCGATCGCGAGGAAGCAGATGTCGGCCAGTCCGGCCGTCATCGCCTCGAACGACTTGCGCGCCGCGTCGAAGCAGACGAGTTGCACCGGCAGGTCCAGCCGAGCGCCGATCTCCCGTGCGATGTCGACCGTGACGCCGGCAGGTTCGTCGGGCGTTCCCCGCGCCAGCACCGGATTTCCCAGGTTGATCGACGCCCGCAACACGCCCGTCGGTGCCAGGTCCTCGGCAACAGTCATGATCACCAGCCTACTGAGGGTGCTCCCTCACGCCAGTCGGGCGCGCAGCGACGCCATCAACTCGGACCGCCCGCTCACCGCCAGCTTCTGCCGGATCTTCGCCACGTGCTGCTCGACCGTCTTCGGCGAGATGTAGAGCCGCGCACCGATCTCCTTGTGCGTCAAGCCTTCCATCAGCAACTCGCCGACCGAACGTTCCCGCTTGGACAGCCCGTCGCCCGGCTTGTCGTGTTCGGTGCCGATGCGAGCCCGCAACGCACGCCCCGTGCTCAACAACTCACGCGCCGCTGCTGGATCGCTCAACCGCGCGGCCGCGGCACCGCACAACGCCATCGCGTCCCACGGCTGCCCCGCGCGTGCCAGCCGATCGGCGACCCCGGCCACCACGACGGGATCGACGTCACCGGCGAGGATCGACGCCCACATCCGTGCCGCCGAAGCCCGCGGCTCCACGGTCAGTTCCACCACCACCGACGTGTCACCGGCGACCACGGCCCGTTGCACGCGCCACCAGTTGTCCGTCTCCGTGCACCACCCGGCGTCGACCCGAGCGACCGCGGCGGTCATCGCGTCGACGATCGTGTCGCGTTCGAACGCGCTGCCCGCCCCTGCCGACAGTTCGCCCCACGCGTCCAGCAGCAACGGTTCCACGTCCACCCCGGCCACCACGGGCGCGACCCGGCGCCAGGTCGTCCGCAACGCGTCCTTGTCACCGGCCCGCCGAGCGAGCCCGATCGTGACGGCCGCGGCCAGCACCGCGTCCCGGCGCAACACCGGCGCGGTGCAGGCGGCGATCTCGGTGCGGGCGGCGGACAACCGCCCCGCTCGCAGGTGCAACCACGCCGTGAGCAACCGGCGGCGAGCCGTCGGACGGTCCGCGAACATCATCAGCAGTTCCTCGGCGCTCGCGTCGTGCCCACCCGCGATCAGCGCGGTGATCGCCAGGTCACCCCACTGCTCGGCGGCCATCGGGTCGGCGGGCACGGTGGCGGCCGCCAGCCCGGCCAGCCGGCGGGCAGCGGGAGCGAACCCGCCGCGCACCGCCTCCAGCGCCGCGTCCACGCCGTCGAGCAGCACCGTCAACCCCCGCGGCGCGGCACCGGAGAGCCGTGCCCGCGCGTCGGCGAGATCCCGGGCAGCCGAGTCCAGGTCGCCGGCCAGACACCCGGCCAGCGCGGCCCGTGCCGCCGCGGCGACACCAGGCGCGCCCGTCAACGAACCGGCGATGACGCGCCACCGTGCGGCGGCGTCGAACAGGGCACCATCGGCGGCGGCCGCGGCGGCGGCGACTCCGGCCGCCACGCAGTCCTGGTCCGTGCCCTCGGTGAGAATCCGGTCGGCGGTCTCGATCGCCGTCGCGGTGTCACCCTCCCGCCACGCCAACTCCGCTGCGGCCGCGGTCATCTTCGTCTCCCCGTGGAGCAGGTGTTCGAGTTGGGCAGAAACGCCGGCACGCCTGTGCTGGCCACGGCGGTCTGCGCGGAAAGGTCGGCACGCCCGCCGCGATCCCCGCCGGCGGCGGTGTCGGTGAGGCCAGGGCGCCGAGGACTCCCAGCACTGTCAGCAAGATCCGCCGCACCGGCCATCGCCATCGCGGTCATGACCGCCTCCCCGCGAACCACGCGTTCGCCTTGGGCAGGAACATCAGCACCCCAGCCCCGGCCGCCGCGATCCCCACCGCCAACGGCGTCTGCGAGACCACGACCCCGAGAACTCCCAGCACCGCCAACAAGATCCGCGCCCAGTTCCGCCCGCCGACGTAGGCCCGCAGCACCCCCAGCTGCACCAAGGCCACCAGCACGCCCGGCCCGAGCAGCACACCCAGCCCGGCGAGCACCACCTTGTCCTGTGTGGACTGATCGACTCCGCGTGCCGCCACCTCGGCCACCAGCGAGCCGCGCACGTCGCCGAACGCGACCGCGACCACCACCAGCTCCACGGCCACCACAACCAGCCACAACCACGCCGACACCGTCACCAGTCGCGGTCTCGGCGCCTTGACCAGCTGGAACTTCGTCTGCCCAGGTCTCGGGGGCAAGGCGGTCATGGCGCACCCACCTTGGTACCGGCCTTGCTGCTGGGCACCACCGGCGGGACGCTGACCGACTTGCTGACGCTCGGCGCCGAGCTCGACGGCCGCGTGACCGAAGTCGTCGTCGTGCGCTTCGTCGGCGGGGGAGGCGGTGGGGGAGCGACCGTCTTCTGAGGCTGGACCGGCGCGACGTAGGTGGTGGTCACCGGTGCCACGGTCGTCTCCGAGGACGTCGGCGCGGTCGTGGTGGGCGTCGTGTCCGGAGTGGCGTTGCCCGCGAAGTACGTGTTCATCGCGAGACCGCCGCCGACCGCCGCCGCGAGCACCGCGGCGGTGATGTACGGGGTCAGCTTCTTCCGCTTGTGCGGCAACGCGGGCGCGGGAGGCGAAGGCGGCCGCGACCACATGACGGTCGCCACCTCGGGCGCGGGTTCGCGGACGCGGGCCGACAGCGCGGCGCCGACCGCGACCATGCCCTCGGACGCGGGCGTCACCGAACGGCCGAGCAGCGCGGAGACTTCCTGTGTCACCAACGGGGTTCGGGCCGCGCCGCCGACCAGCAGGACGGCGGCGAGTTCGGCGGCGCTCACCCCGGCGTTCTGCAACGCCCGCAGCAGCGCGGACGTGGTCTCGGCCAGGGCGGGCCGGATCATCTCCTCGAACTCGGCCCGGGTCAGCCGCACCTCGCGGACCGAGATCCCCGGCACCGTAACGGGAATCCGCACCTCGGTGTCCGACGACAGCTGTTCCCTGGCGGCCGTGCAGGCCCGCCGGAGATCGGCAACGCCCGCCAGCACAACGGGATTCTCGGTGTCCAGCGAGTCCCACTCGACGAGCGACTCGACGACGTGCGCCAAGACCGCCTCGTCGAAGTCCAGACCGCCGACCTCGGCCTCCTCGGGACGGCCGGCCAGCGCGCAGGAGTCGGCGAGCTTGCGCACCACCACGGCCTCGAAACCGCCACCGCCGAGGTCGTACACGGCGACTACGGAACCCGGTTCGAGCCGGGCCCGCTCGTCGTATGCCACGACTGCGGCCTGCGGGGCGGGCACGAACAGCACGTCGGAAAGTCCGGCTCCCCGAAGGGATTCCAGGCGGTGCGGGCCCCAGGAGGCCGGGTGCGCGATGGCGACGCGGCCGTTGTGGGGCGCGAGCAGCTGCGTGACGAAACGCGCGGTGAGGACGTCGGCACTCAGCGCGACACCGCCCAGTCGCAACGGCGTCGGGTCGCCGACGCGGCGCAGGAACCGGCGGGCGACGCGGCTCGGGTCGGCGGACGCGCGGCGTTCCGCCTCCTCGCCGATGACCAAAGAGCCATCAGGATTTGCGATGACGACGGTCGGGGTCACCGACTCAAGCCTCGGTACCTCGCGGCACGTGGCGACTGCTGTGCGGGTGGATCCGAGATCCAGCCCGATCTGGTAGTTCATCGGACACCCCCTGTAGCGGCGGACAAGGCGGACGTCAGTACACGTGCGTCTCATATGGAGTGGTTCACCTTTTCCGAAATACAAGGGTGAATCCCCTATCGCTGCCCGGATCCCTGTGTGCGCGGTCGGTGACGAACCGGGAGGCGCCCAGATGGCAACGGGCTCCGAGCTCCCTAACTTTGTTGGCAGCCGGTCGAAACGTCGTCCGGCAGACCAGACACAAAGGAGCCCGACATGAGCAACCCCATCGACCTCAACGCCTTCCTCGCCGACCTGACCGCCGACCTGGACGCCGACGGCACCCAGGCGAGCGAGCAGCAGGTCCAGTCGGCTCAGGTCGCGCCGCAGACCTCCTCGCAGGAGGCGAAGCAGGACCAGGACACCACCACGGTCACGGAGACCGAGGGCGGCGACGGCGGCAACGGCGGCATCGCGGTGGCCGGTGACGGCGGCAGCGCGGACGGCGGCAACGGCCTCGGCATCGGGGGCGCCGGCGGCGACATCGACCAGGACGGTCTGGTCAACGTCAACTTCGGCAGCACCTCGGGCGGCAGCGGTGTCGGCCTCGGCGGCAACGGTGGCATCGCGGGCAACGGCGGCAACGCCGACGCCGGTGGCGGCAACGGTGGCGACGCGCGTTCCGACGTGGACGTGGACGCCGACCAGGACGCCGACCTCGACTCGGACCAGTTCTCGCAGCAGGACGCCGACCAGACCGCGGTCTCTGACCAGGACCAGGACTTCGACCTGGACGTCGACGCCGAGATCGAGAGCGTCCTCGAAGACCTCGACCTGCCCATCTGACGCTGACCGGCCCCGCCGCCTCGGGGCCGGTCTCCTCGGTGAGGAGACACCATGCTGGAAAAGCTCATCGACTTCCTGATGAACATGATGAAGGACCCGAAGGCCCAGCAGGCGTTCGACGAGAACCCGCAGAAGGAGCTGGCACGCAACGGCCTGTCCGGGGCGACCGACGCCGACATCCGGGACGCGAAGCTGATCATGGCCGACCGTCCGGTGCGGGAGGTGCACCACACCGAGGTCGTGCACGACCGTCCGGTCCAGCAGATCGACCAGACGTTCAACATCGACGACCGCGACACAGTGCTGATCGACGACTCGTTCAACTCCGACGACGACACGGAGGTCAACTCCGTCGCCATCCAGGACAACGACACCGAGACCAACGTCGTGCAGGTGAAGGACTCGTTCAACGACATCGACGTGGACAAGGACGCCGGCCGGCCCGACGCCGAGCCGCCCACGGAGGACGAGCCCGAACCGGCCGAGGAGCCGGCGCTGGAGCACCCGATCGAGCCGGAGCCCGTGCTGCTGGACGAGCCAGAGCCAGAGCTGGACCTCGAGCCCGACCCCGTCGACACGCTGGCGGGGTGATCCGGTGCCGACCACACCCCAGCAGGCCGTCGAGCTCGCGCTGGCCGCCATCAAGCGCTACGACCGCCCTGACCTGGAGCGACGACTGCACCAGGCGAAGGCCCGGTTGGCCGACGACCACGTGCGCCTGCTGGTCGTCGGCGAGTTCAAGCAAGGCAAGAGCATGCTGGTCAACGGCCTCGTCGGGGCACCGGTCTGCCCGGTGTCCGACGACGTCGCGACCGCCGTGCCGACCGTCGTGAAGCACGCGGAACAGCCGGTGGTGACCGTGGTGCGGGCCGAGGGCCGCACCGAGGTACCGCTGGAGGAGCTGCCGGCGTTCGCCTCGGAAGAGGGCAACCCCGGCAACCGCGAACGCCTGCTGCACGTCGAGGTCGGCCTCCCGCGGCCGTTGCTGGCCGAGGGGCTGGTGCTCGTCGACACCCCCGGTGTCGGCGGGCTCAGCTCGGTCCACGGCGCCGCCACGATGGCGGCGCTGCCGTCCGCCGACGCGGTGCTGCTCGTCTCCGACAGCTCGCAGGAGTACACGGCCCCGGAGCTGGAGTTCCTGAAGCAGGCCATGGCGGTGTGCCCGAACGTGGCCTGCGTGCTCACCAAGACCGACCTGTACCCGGACTGGCGTTCGATCGCCGAACGCGACCGGCGGCACCTGGCGGACGCGGGCATCAAGGCCGAGCTGTTCACCGTGTCGTCGACCTTGCGGTGGCACGCCCTGCAGGCCGGCGACCAGGACGTGAACGCCGAGTCCGGCTATCCGGCATTGGTGACCCACCTGCGCAAGAAGGTGCTGGCCCAGGCCGAGCTGCTGGCCCGGCGGTCGACGTTGCACGACGTGCTGACGGTGATCGGCCAGGTCGTCGACAGCCTGCGGGCCGAGCAGACCGCGCAGGAGAACCCGGAGTCGGTGCAGCAGCTGATCCGGGAGCTGACCGAGGCCGAGCAACGCGCGGCGGGCCTGAAGGAACGGTCCGCCCGCTGGCAGCAGACGCTGAGCGACGGCGTGGCCGACCTCAACGCCGACGTCGACTACGACCTGCGCGACCGAATGCGGGAGATCGTCCGCGAGGCGGAGGAGGCGTTGCTGGCGGGTGATCCGCAGAAGATCTGGGACCAGTTCTCGGTGTGGGCGCAGCAGGCCGTGACGTCCGCGGTGTCGGCGAACTCGGTCTGGGCGACCCAGCGGGCGCGCTGGCTGGCCAAGCGCGTCGCGGAGCACTTCGACTCGGAACGCGAGCAGATGCTGCCGGCGTTGCGCGTCGGCACCGCTGACCCGCTGCGGTCGGTGCCGGAGCTCTCGGTGCGCGAGTCGGACAAGTTCGGCATCGGCAGCCGCCTGCTCACCGGTCTGCGCGGTGGCTACGGCGGCCTGCTGATGTTCGGCCTGATCGGCTCGGTGATCGGCCTGACGCTGATCAACCCGATCTCGGTGGGCGCGGCGCTGTTGCTGGGCGGCAAGGGGATCGTGGACGAGCGCAAGCGGATCACCACGAAACGTCAGAACGACTGCAAGGTGGCGCTGCGCAAGTACGTGGACGACGTGTCGTTCCACGCGGGCAAGGACTCCCGCGACATGCTGCGCGGCCTGCAACGCGATCTTCGGGACCACTTCACGACCTTGGCCGAGCAGCTGAAGCGGTCGCTGCAGGAGTCGATTCAGGCGGCGCAGAAGTCCGTGAAGGCCTCGCAGGGCGACCGTGACGCCCGGCTGACCGAGATCAAGGCCGAACTGGCGGCGCTGGAGCGTGTGGTGAAGCAGGTGACGGCATGATCACCGACGAGGTGCGGCGGGCGCTGCTGGCGGCAATCGACCTGTATCCGCAGGCGCGGGAAGTGCTGCGGCGCCAACTGGTCCGGCTCGACGAGCCGTTGCGGGTGGCCATCGCCGGCAAGGTCAAGGCGGGCAAGTCGACGTTGCTCAACGCCCTGGTCGGCGAGGAGATCGCGCCGACCGACGCCGGCGAGTGCACGAAGGTCGTCACCTGGTACCGCGACGGCCCGACGCCCCGCATCGTCCAGTTCCCCCCGGGAAAGTCGCTGCCGGTGGTCCGCCGCGACGGCGCGCTGGAGATCGCGCTGGACGGTCCCGCCGACCGGCTCGTGGTCGACTGGCCCTCGCAGTCGCTGCGGTCCACCACGTTGATCGACACTCCGGGCATCGCCTCGCTGACCACCGCCAACTCGGTGCACACCAGCCGTTTCCTCACCCCGGACGACTCGACGCCCACCGAGGCCGACGCGGTCATCTACCTGATGCGGCACCTGCACTCGGCCGACGCGAACTTCCTGGAGTCGTTCCGCGACCAGGGCGTCGCGCGGGCCACCGCGATCAACACCGTCGCGGTGATCTCCCGGGCCGACGAGATCGGTGGCGGCCGGGTGGACGCGATGATCTCCGCGCGGGGCATCGCCGGCCGCTACCGGTCGGACCCCTCGTTGCAGGGCCTGTGCCAGAACGTCGTGGCGGTCGCCGGCCTGCTGGCCTTCTCCGGGCGTTCGTTGCGGCAGAACGACTTCGTCGCGTTGTCGAGGCTGGCCGCGTTGCCGCGCGAGGAGCTGGAGTCGTTGCTGCTGTCCGCCGACCGGTTCGCGGACGGCTCGGTGGAACGGCGAGCGCTGCTGGGGCGGTTCGGGGTGTTCGGCATCCGGCTGGCGGTGACGTTGATCAGGCAGGGCGTGACCGAGCCGTCCGCGCTGGCCGCGGAACTGGTGGCGCGCAGCGGGTTGGGCGAGCTGCAGAAGGTGCTGCACACCCAGTTCAGCGAACGGCGGCACCTGCTCAAGGCCCGTTCGGCGTTGCTGGCGCTGGACGGCGTGCTGCGCTCGGTCGGCGACTCGCGGCTGACCGGCGCGGTCGAACGCATCCTGGCGGGTACGCACGAGTTCGCCGAGCTGCGGCTGCTGAGCGCGCTGCGGTCCGGCACGGTGAAGGTGCCCGACGCGGACCTGGCCACCCGGTTGCTGGGCGACGAGGGCGCACATCCGTTGGTGCGCTTGGGTTTGTCCGACGGATGTGGCCCCCGCGAGGTGGGGCAGGCCGCGTTCGCCGCGTTGCAACGCTGGCAGCGGCACGCCGAGAACCCGATGCTGACCAGGCGTGCGGCCGACGCCTGCCGGGTGCTGGTCCGCACCTGCGAAGGCCTGCTGCCACGTCGGTAGTGCTGCGGTCGGGTCGATTCTCGGGCACGCCTTCGGCGACCCGGCACATGCCCTCCTTCGTCGGGCGTGTGCCGGAACGAATTTCTGTGGTTGCGTTGCTTTGGTGGTTGCGGGGCGTGGTCCATTTGCGTTGTTTGGGTTCCGGGGGCGTGCGTGGTTGCTAGTGGTTGCGTGTCGTAGAGAGAAAAACGACGCACGGGCTATACGGCGGCATGTCTGAACTGGGGTTTCACCCTATTGAGTGGTTGGATTTGGCCATTTTGGTTTTTGATCAAGAATAGAATTGGGGTATGGAAGCGGTCGAGGTTCTCGATGCCCTGGCTTATCACGAGAGGGAAATCGCCTATCATCAGGCGCAGTCGTTGCGTGTGCTCGCCGACTATGCGATCGCGTGTGAAGGCGAGGAGTTCTTCGACGCGGAGATCGCGGCCGCGATGCGGTGGACGTCGCGGTGGACCACCGATCAGATCGCCCTGGCGCTTGATCTTGCGTCGAAGTTGCCGCGGACGCTGGACGCGTTGGAGAAGGGCGAGATCGACCTCTACAAGGCTCGTGTCCTGCATGACAAGACCGGGCCGTTGTCCGCTGATCTCGCGGCCGAGGTGGAGGAGCGGGTGCTGGCCAAGGCGGCGGGGCAGACCGGTGCGCAGATGCGGCAGCTCACCAGCCGGGTGGTGATGCGGGTGGATCCGGAGGGGCACAAGGAGCGGGCCGAGGAGCGGAAGAAGCAGCGGTGCACCGGGATTGATGCCATGGAGGAGGACATGGCCCGGTTCTGGGCTTGTCTGCCCGCGCACCTCGCGACCGCCTGCTATGCCCGCGTGGACGCCATCGCCCGCCAGACCAAGACGCCTACCGATCCGCGCACGCTTGATCAGGTGCGTGCTGATGTGGTGGCCGACCTGATTCTGGCGACGCCGGACAAGTCCAGTGCGGTCAAGGTGGAGCTGTATGTCGCGGTGTCGGCGGCGACGTTGATGGGTGTGTCCGAGCAGCCTGGTGAACTCGCCGGGTACGGGCCGATCACCGCTGATCTGGCTCGTGAACTGGCCGGGGACTCCACGTGGCGTCGTCTTCTCACCGATCCGGCGACGGGTGAGGCGCTGGAGTTCGGCACCAGCACCTACCGCCCGCCCGCCGCGCTGCGCAGGTTCGTGTGGATGCGGGATCGGACCTGCCGCTTCCCCGGTTGCATGCGCCCGTCGCACAAGTCCGATCTCGACCACACGGTGCCATTTCCGCTGGGCTCTACCTCGGCCGACAACCTGGGTGCGTTCTGCCGCAGGCATCACCGCGTGAAGCGCCGCTCGGCCTGGCAGGTCAGCCAACCGAAGCCGGGACGGTTCTGCTTCCGCAGCCCAGCCGGGAACACCTACCGGCGCGACCCGGAACCGGTGCTGGGCGATCTGCCGCCCTTCTGACGTCAGGAATTCTCTCTGCTGGCCGGCGCGAATAGGAGGAGGGAATACTGCCGATACGCATCGCCCCAGCGCTGACCAGAGGAGCGGTCGGAGCCGTTCGGCTGCCGTCGTGACGGGGTATTGACATCCTCTTCGCGGGGGCGGTTAGCTGGACGTCTGTTTCCTTTCCCCGTTCGTTTTGTTCGAGGGGAGTGTCATGGCAGCGCTCAGTCCGGATGCTGAACCGCTTGCCGTACTGAGGAAACTCCGTCACGATCGCGGCTCGGTGTTCACCAGGCGCCGCGGTGAGATATTTGTTTCCGATCCGGTGCTCGCGAAAGAGATACTGGCGAACAGCGAAGGCCTTTTCGTCGAGCATTCCGATTTCTTCCGGATCAGGACGGGAATGTTCGCACCGCGATCCGCGCAGGTCGAAATAGGGCGGGCCGCACGGGTGTTGCTGCGGCGACACGCCCACGACCACGCGGACGAACTCCCCGAGCTCGTCGCCGGGCTGGCACCCGTCAGCGACTGGCCGGACGCGGGAAACCGTCTCGTGTACGAACACTTCCGGCCGGCGCTGATCGGTGCCACCCCCTCGGCCGCTTTGCGCGAGACCGTGGACCAGATCGTCGAACGGGCGGTGCTCGCCGGGGCGCGCGACCGGTACTCCCGGCTGGCCCGCCATCGGTTCCGCGCCAAGGTGACGCGGACGCTGTGCGCGGAGCTCGCCACTCGGCGGGCCCGTGGCCGCACCGAGCCGGCCGACCTGCTCGACGTCGTCGCACACGCGGCGAGCGGGCGCACGCGGGACGCCGACCTCGCCGAGGTGTTCCTCTCCTGCCTGTTCGCGGTCGCCGGCTCGGTCGGTTTCCTGCTCGGCTGGTCGCTCTACCTGGTGGGCACGACGAACCCCGAGCCGGCGCACCCGGCGTGGGTGGTGCGCGAGGCCTTGCGGCTGTGGCCGGTGGCGTGGCAGTTCGGCCGGATCCCGAGCCGGGAGCACCGGCTGGCCACGCTCACCGCGAAGCCGGCCGACGAGGTCGTCGTCTGCAGCTACCTCGTGCACCGGGATCCCGCGCACTGGACCGAGCCGGACGAGTTCCGCCCGGACCGTTGGGCCGCCGGGGCGGGGCAGGAGGCGTTCATCCCGTTCGGCTGGGGACCGCACGCCTGCACCGGAGCCGGTGTCGCGACGCAGGTGACGGAGACGCTGGTCGGGCTGATCACCTCGGCCTACCGGCTCGACGTCGTCGCCCCCACTGCCCGGCCCCAGGTCTCGGCGGCGCTCGCGCCCCCGCGGTTCCACCTGCGGCTGAACCCGTTGCCCTGGGCCGAGGGGAGGTGATCCCAGTGTCGAAGATCTTCCGCGCCGCGTTGTCCGCGCTGAACATCCGCAGGTCCGACCGCCAGTACCGGTGGTACCTGTACCACCACATCTGACCGACCGGCGGGGAGCGGGGGCGCACCCTGCCCGCTCCCCGCCCACGGCGACCGGAGTACCGATGGACACGGACGTGCTGCGCGACCTGCGCGGGCCGAGCGCGGCCGCGGGCGGGGTGTTCTGGCAGACCGAGCGCCAGCTCATGGTGTTCGACGCCGACGCGGCCGCCCAGGCCAACACCGACAACTACGCCGACCTCACGCTGCCGGACCGCCTGCGCGACCTCCTGTTGCGCCGGCCGAGCACCCCCGTCTCGTGGAAGCGCGTGCGGTCGGCCTGGATGGCCCAGCTGCGCACGCTTTCCGGTGAAGAAGGCCTGGCGGCACTGGATGCCCGGATGGACTCGCTGCTGCGCGCACGGACCGGTGAGTCGCTGAACCTGCCGTGGCTGGCGCACGAGATCAGCTTCCGTTCGTTGCTCCCGATCGTGCTGGACGGCCTGTCCCCGGCGGACAGCGCGAAGATCAGCGAGGACGCGATCGCGAAACTCGCCAGGCTGTTGGGCGAGGCCGCGGAGGACCCGCCGTGGTGGCGGTCCTGGCGCCCCGTGTCGATCCAGGTCAAGGCAGGCCTGGTGGTCCGCCGCGAACTGCGCCGCCGGTCCCGCGACCCGAACGCGGCGCGCGTCGACCTCACCCAGCCGATCGCCACGGAACTGTTGGCCGAACTCGGCATGGACCGCGCTGTGGACGCCGTCACCGCCGTGCTCACGGCGATCGCGGGCCCGCCGGGCGCGGCCGCGGCGTGCGTGATGTACGAGCTGGTCAACCGCCCCGACTGGGCGGACCGCCTCACCGCCGAGTTCACGTCGGTGAGCCCCGCCGAGCTGTACCGCTCCGGCACCCGGTCCGCACCGGTGGCGCACCGGTTCGTGAAGGAGGTGCTGCGCCGCTGGAGTTCCCCGACGATGCTGACCCGCAGCGTGCGCACCCCGCTGCGGGTCGCCGGCCACGACCTCGAGGTCGGCCAGCACTTCGTGCTCAGCCCCGCGATGGTGCACCTGGACCCGAGACACTGGCGCGATCCGGACGTGTTCGACCCCGACCGCTGGCTGCCCGGCGCACCCCACGGCCCGGCAGGCGGCCAGCACTACGTGCCGTTCGGCTGGGCGCCGACCGCCTGCGTGGGTGCGGGGCTGGGCCTGTGCCAGCTGGTGCTGTTGAGCCGTTTGCTGTGCACCACTTACCGGATCGAACTGCCGCGAGGGGCCACGCCGACGATGGCGACAGGCCCGGTTCCGCTGCCGCTGGGCTTCGACGGCCGAGTGTCCACACGGGACACCGGCTGACGGCGCTGCCCGAGGCCGGAGCCGTCGTCGTCGTCCCGGCAGGCGACGAGGTCGGTGCCATGGAGGGGCGAACGGCCGAGCGCGCCGATGGTCTCACCGGCGGTACTCCTCCTCAGGTCCTCCGAGCACGATGTATTTCGGGGAAGCTGTGGCCGAGGGGGCGATGTGGCGGATCTCTTCACCTCGTGGCGAGATCGTGTCGATACGAACAGCAGACGTGCTGTCGACGTGTACGCGCAGAAACTTCCCGACTTCCGCACGATGACGGACGATTCGGGAAAACGCGCCGCAATGCTCGATTTCCAGATGTTTCTCCGGAAGCGCACAGTCGCTCTGGTGACGGAGAACAAACCCTTTTCCGATGCCGATCTGACTCTTATCGCCCTGGCTGCGCGCAACCGTGCTGAAAACGGCCTCTCGCTGGCGTCCCAGCGGCATGCCCTGCTCATTCACACCTCCCTCACGCTGAAGGAGGTGCACGAGGCGGCCAGCCCGCACGGCCTCGACGACGTCATGCACGCGCTCGCCTCGCTGCCCGCGCTGGGCCTCGCCGCGCAAAACGCGTACACCAAGGGGTTCCTGGCCGGGCAGGAGACGGTCCTGTCCGTGGTGGACCGCGTTCAGCAGCTCACCCGGATGTTGCTGACCGATGATCCGATAGCCGCGGACATGGCCGCCGGCCTGGCCATGAACCCGCCAGGCGAGTGCGTGGTGACGGTGGTTCGCACACCCGCGGGACCTCCCGGCCGCGCAGACGTCCTCCAGGACCTGCTGAGCCGCCACTGGACACCGATCTGCTGGGTGGAGCCAGACGAGTTCGTCGCGCTGGTGCCGGACGGAGCCCAGGACGTCGGTGTGATACAGGACTTCGTGGATCGCGTGGGAAGTCCGTGTGCGATCGGTGCGTCACGCGGCAGAATCGGCGAGCTGGCCGGGACTTTCGCGCGAGCACGGCAGGTCAGCCGGGCCGCGCCGGTCCGTCCGGGACCGAGCGCGGTGCACCACCTGACCGATGTGTTCCCCGAGATCGGCGCGGCGCGCGTTCCGCCGGTCGACCGGTGGCTGCGCGAGCTGGCGGAAGTCCTCGCCACCGGACCGCACCTGGTGGCGACGCTCGACGCCCTCTACCGCAACGACCTGGCCAGGACGCAGACCGCCGCGGTGCTGCACATCCATCCCCGCACGCTGGAATACCGGCTGCGGCGCGTTCACGAACTGACCGGACTCGATCCGGTCTCCGTGCGGGGTGTCCGGATCCTCAGCACCACCGTGAACCGCGTTCTCGCCGGATGGGAAGCGCTGTGAGCGATCTGCTCGGTTCGCTGAGGAGACGTGTGCCCGCCAACGCCGAACGCGTCGTCGAGACCTGCACCACCGAGTTGGCGGAGTACGCCGCTGCCGCCAGGGACCCGCGCGAACACGCGGACATGCTCGACTTCGCGGTGTTCATCCGCCGCCGCACCATCGATCTCGTCGCTGCCGACGAGCCCCTGACCGACGACGACCTCGCGGTGGTCGCGGCCACCGGGGAACGCCGTGGCGAGACCGGCATGTCCAGAACGTCCCTGCGCCGCCTGCTCACGTTGCACGCCGGCGCCACCCTCACCGAGATCCAGGAAGCGTCCGGCCCCCACGACCTCGCCATGACCATGCGCATGCTCGGCTGGCTGGGGCCGCAGGGAGCCGCCGCGCAACAGGCGTACACCTCGGGATTCCTGAAGGGGCAGAAGCACTTCCTGCCGCTGATGGCCCAGGTGCGGCAGTTCGCCGAGATGCTGCTGGCAGACGAGGCGGCCGCCCTCGCCAACGGCGGGAACCTGGGCATTCAGGTACCCGGCTCCTACCGGGTGATCGTCGTGCGCACACCGGACCTGGCCGCGGAGCTGTTCACCGAGGCCGTGCACGTCGTCTGGCGCCGGTACCACGCTCCGGCGACCTGGTACGGCCTCGGCGAGTTCGTGGCACTGCTCCCGGCCGAGCAGGACACCACCGCCACCAGGTTGATCAGCGATCTCACCGAGATCATCGGCGACCCGTTCTCCGTGGGTACGGCCAGCGGCCCGGCCACAGCCCTCGCCGAGGCTTTCGCGCTGGCGAGGCGAGTCAGCCGCGTGACTCGCCCCGAGACAGCGCCCGGTCACCTGCACACCGCGGCCGACGTGTTCATCGAACTGGGGGCCGCGGACCTGCCGGAGATCGACCGCTGGCTGCACCACCTGGCCCAGCGGCTGGCCGGCGGCCCCGGCCTGGTGGAAACCCTGGACGCCTACTACCGCCAGGACCTGAACCGGCCGCGGGCGGCCGCGGCGCTGCGCATCCACCCCCGCAGCCTCGACTACCGGC
This sequence comes from Lentzea kentuckyensis, assembly GCF_002150765.1. Taxonomy (GTDB): domain Bacteria; phylum Actinomycetota; class Actinomycetes; order Mycobacteriales; family Pseudonocardiaceae; genus Lentzea; species Lentzea kentuckyensis. Next base: position 44,172 of record NZ_MUYM01000038.1, on the reverse strand, counting down.
TGCGGCGGGCCAGGGAACTGACCGGCATCGACCCCACTGGTACGCAAGGCATCCGGATCCTCGGCACCGTCGTGTCACGGGTGCTGGCCAACGGCTGAACCACGTGACCCGGACCGGAATCAGAGCCTCGCGAGCCGGTACTCGTAGGGCGAGGCCCCCGGCGAGGCCGCGCAGTTGCTGCCCTGCCGCGAGGCGGTGTAGGTGTAGCCGGACGGGACTCCGCACGCCCAGACACCGGTGAGGTCGTAGTTCACCGAGTCGAGCAGGAAGTACTCGTAGCGGAACCCGCAGTTGGGATTGCTGCGCACGGACGACCACGTGTAGCCGGACGGGACCGTGCACGCCCAGCTGCGGTGCAGGCCGGCGGTGCCCACGTCCTGGGCCGCGGCCGCCGAACCGCCGGTCAGGACCGAGGCCGTGAGGGTCGTGGCCACACCGACCGACGCGCAGAAACGCTTGAGTGCTGTTCCGATCACGTTCGTCCTCCAGGAAAGGGTTGCCAGTCAACAGAATCGAAGCGTCCCAGCGCATCGGTACGACGTCTTCGTCGATCCGCGAGAACGCGCCGCGGACCCGCCCGCCGTTTTCACGCGAAACGGAAACCGCCCGCGCGAAGTGAGACGGCGCGGTTTCCGCCCGTGCCGCATCGGAAACCCCTTGATGTCAGGCACCGCCCCAGCACCCGGCGAAAGGCGTCCGATGCTCCACACCGAGCAGAGCGTGGCCCGAGCCGTCGCCATCACCGGTCTGGCCGCGTTCATGGCGGGGCTGGACAACCTCGTGATCGTGACGGCGTTGCCCACCATCAGCGTCGAGCTCGGTGGTGCGCTGAACGATCTGGAGTGGACGGTCAACGCCTACACGTTGTCGTTCGCGGTGCTGATGATGCTGGCCGCCGCGACGGGGGACAGGTTCGGCCGGCGCAAGGTCTTCGTCGCCGGTCTGCTGATCTTCACCGTCGCGTCGGCCGCGGCGGCGCTGGCGCCGGGGATCGGCTGGTTGATCGCGGCCCGCGCCGTGCAGGGCGTGGGCGCCGCGGTGATCATGCCGCTGTCGTTGACGTTGCTGACCGCGGCGGTTCCGGAGCGGAAACGCGGTGCCGCGCTGGGCATTTACGCCGCGGTCAGCGGTGTGTCCGCGGCAGCGGGGCCGCTGGTCGGCGGGCTCGTCGTGCAGGAGTTGTCGTGGCACTGGATCTTCTGGCTCAACGTTCCCGTCGGGCTGCTGCTCGCGCCGACGGCGTGGTGGGGGCTCGCGGACAGCCGGGGTCCGAACGCCCGGCTGGACGTGACCGGCACGGTGCTGGTGAGCCTGGGGATGTTCGGACTGGTGTTCGGGATCGTGAGCGGCCACGTGGACGGGTGGAGCTCACCCGTCACGCTGACCGTGCTCGCCGGGGGTGTCCTGGGGCTGATTTTGTTCGTGTGGTGGGAGAAGAGGACCGAAGAACCGATGTTGCCGCTGGCCCTGTTCCGCAACCGGGCGTTCAGCGGCATCAACGTCGCCAGCCTGTTGATGGGGGTCGGTGTCTTCGGGGCGATCTTCCTGCTCACCCAGTTCCTGCAGACGGTGCAGGGGTACGACCCGATGCAGGCGGGGGTGCGGATGCTGGCGTGGACGGCGGCGCCGATGCTGGCGGCGCCGGTGAGCGGGATGCTCGCGGACCGCTTCGGGGGCCGCCCGGTGGTGCTGGTCGGGCTGGTGCTGCAGACGCTCGCGCTCGGCTACTACGCGGTGGTGATCACGCCGACGGTGTCGTACTTGGTGCAGCTGCCCGCGTTCGTGCTGGCAGGAATCGGAATGGGACTGTTCTACGCGCCGATCATGCACGTGCTGATGGGGTCGGTGCGGGAGCACGAGCAGGGCATCGCCTCTGGCGCCAACGCGGCGACCAGGCAGCTCGGTGCGACGATCGGTGTGGCGTTGCTGGCGGCGGTCTTCAGCGGGTGGGGCGGGCTGGAGTCGCCGCAGCGGTTCGTCGACGGGCTGGAGCCGGCGTTGTGGGTGGGGGCGGGCGCGTTGGCGCTGGCGGTGGTGGCGATGGCGCTGGTGCCGCGCTCACAGGTGGTTGCGCAGGAAGTCCGTTGACACGCCGCCCCGCCGGAACACGGGGTGCCGCACCAGTTTCCGCTGGAACGACGCGGTCGTGTGCACGCCGGGGCCCTCGACCCGCAGTTCGGTGAGAGCGCGGTCCATCCGGTTCAGGGCGGACGAACGGTCCTCCGCCCACACGATGACCTTGCCGATCATCGAGTCGTAGTGCGGCGGAACCGTGTAGCCCGGCACACAATGCGAGTCGAACCGCACCCACGGGCCGCCGGGAGGCCGACAGACTTCCAGCAGACCGGGAGTGGGGGCGAAGTCCCGTGCCGGATCCTCCGCGTTGATCCGGCATTCCACGGCGTGGCCGCGCAACACGACGTCCTCCTGCTTGACCGACAACGGCCGGCCCGCCGCCACCCGCAGCTGTTCGGCCACGAGGTCGACCGACGTCACCAGCTCGGTGACCGGGTGCTCCACCTGGATCCTGGCGTTCATCTCCATGAACCAGAACCGGTTGTCCTCGTCCAGCAGGAACTCCATCGTCCCCGCACCCCGGTAGCCGACCGCGCGGGCGCCGCGGACGGCAGCCTCGCCGAGCCGGGCGCGCAACTCCTCGTCGACGACCGGTGACGGCGACTCCTCCAGGAGCTTCTGGTTGCGGCGCTGCACCGAGCAGTCCCGTTCCCCGAGGTGGATCGCGTTGCCGTGGTCGTCGCAGAACACCTGCACCTCGATGTGCTTCGCCGGGCTCAGAAAGCGTTCCAGGTACACCGAGGGATCGTTGAAGAGCGTCTGCGCCTCGGCACGCGTCGCGCGCACCGCGTCCGGCAGCTCGGCCGCCGACGGCACGATCGTGATGCCCCGGCCACCCCCTCCGGCAGAAGCTTTGAGCAGCAACGGAAAACCGACGTCGGCGGCGGCCTCGACCGCTTCTTCGACGGAAGCGGGCGCGGACAACGTGCCCGGCAGCAAGGGCAGTCCCGCGTCGGTCATCAGGCGGCGCGCGGTCGCCTTGTCGCCGAGCGCCTCCATCACCTCCGGTGGCGGGCCGATGAACGTGATGCCGTGTTCGGCGCAGATCTCGGCGAAGTACGGGTCCTCGGACAGAAAGCCGTAACCGGGGTGGATGGCGTCCGCACCGGTCTTGACGGCGGCACCGATGATGTTCGGGACGTTCAGGTAGCTCTGCTTGGCGGGCGACTCGCCGACGTGCACGGCCTCGTCGGCGAGCTCGACCGCCATCGACGACTCGTCGGCGGTGGAGTAGATCGCGACGGTGCGCACCCCGAGCTCGCGGCACGCCCTGATCACGCGCACGGCGATCTCGCCGCGGTTGGCCACGAGCACCTTGCCGAACATGACCTCAGCTCCCGTCACGGGACAACAGGATCAGCGGCTGGCCGTACTCGACCATCTCGCCGTCCCCGGCCAGCAGCTCCGCGACCGTGCCCGACTGGGTCGCCTCCACCGGGTTCATCAGCTTCATGGCCTCGACGATGCCCACCTGCTGGCCTTCCGCGACCACGTCACCGACCTCGACGAACGGCGCCTCGCCGGGACCGGGCGCGCGGTAGAACGTGCCGACCAGGGGAGCGGTGATCCGCGGTCCGCCAGGTTGGTCGTCCGGGGAAGGCGTCGCGGCAGCCGGTTCACCGGCCGGATCCGCGGTCGTGTCCCAGTCGACCTCGACGGCGGTCCCGGCGGCCTCGACCTTCATCCGCTGCGGCGTGCCGGGCAGTTCGTTGGCCAGTCGCACCACCTGGGCCGCGACGGACTCGGGATCCACGCCCTGGGTCGTTTCCTCGGTCATGCCGGCACCTCGCTTTCAACGGGAGCGCCGAAGCGCGCGAACCGCGTGTAGCGGTCCTCGGTCAGCTGCTCCGGGGTCAGGCCGTCCAGCTCGGTGAGCGCCTGCACCAGGCCGGAACGGACGTTGCGGGCGGTGGTCTCCCAGTCGGACTGGGCACCGCCGGGTGGTTCCGCGACCACGCCGTCGACGAGCCCCAGCGCGAGCAACTCGCGTGACGTGATCTTGAGCGCCTCCGCGGCCCTGGACGCCTCCGCCGACGTGCCCCAGAGGATCGACGAGCAGCCCTCGGGGCTGATCACGGAGTAGTAGGCGTTCTCCAGCATCAGCACGCGGTTGCCGACGCCCAGCGCCAGCGCGCCACCGCTGCCGCCCTCGCCGGTGAGCACGACCGCGGTGGGCACGCGCAGCCGGGACATCCGCATGATGCACTCGGCGATCGCGGTGCCCTGACCGCTGCGTTCGGCGTCGGCGCCGGGGAACGCGCCCGGTGTGTCGACGAGCGTCACCACCGGGAAGCCGAACCGTTCCGCGTACGCCATCAGCCGCCGGGCCTTGTGGTACCCGCTCGGGTTCGGCATGCCGAAGTTGTGCCGCACCAGGTCCGGTGGCGAATGTCCCTTCTGCGAGCCGATGACGACGACGGTGCGCCCGGCGAGCCGGGCCAGACCGCCCACCACCGCCTGGTCGTCGCCCGAGCGGCGATCGCCGTGCAGCTCCACGAGTCCGTCGTCGAACACGGCCGCGCAGTAGTCCAAAGTGGTCGGACGGCCCAGGTCGCGGGCCGACTGCACGACGTCCCACGCGGCGCGTTCGGGGATCTGGGCCGGATCGGTGATCAGCGTGCGCGGGGTTTCGGTGAGCTGTTGCGGCTTCGTGTGCATGCCCAGCAGCCGGCCGAGCAACGGCCGCAGCGCGTCTCTGGACACCACCAGGTCGAGCATGCCGTTGGCCAGCAGGAACTCCGCGGTCTGGAACCCGTCGGGCAGCTCCTCCCTGATGGTCTGCGCGATGACGTTCGGGCCGGCGAACCCGATGCGCGCACCGGGTTCGGCGATGATGACGTCGCCCAGCGTCGCGAACGAGGCCGTCGCGCCGCCGTAGGTCGGATCGGTGTTGAGGTTGAGGCACAGCACGCCCGCCTCGTGCAGCCGCGCGACCTCCTGGCTGGTCTTCACCAGCTGCATCAACGACAGCGCGCCCTCCTGCATCCGCGCCCCACCGGATGCGCAGATGATCAGCAACGGCGTGCGTTCGTCGAGTGCCCGGCGGGCGGCCAGCGCGATCTTCTCGCCGGTCGTGCCGCCGATGCTCCCACCCATGAAGCCGAAGTCCACGGCCGCGATGATCACCCGTGCGCCGTCGATGGAGCCTTTCGCGCAGATGCAGGCCTCGGCGTCACCGGTGCGACGTTCGGCATCGGCGAGACGCCGCGCGTACGGCTTGCTGTCGTGGAACTCCAACGGGTCGTTCGGCTTGAGGCCGGCACCGAACTCCTCGAACGACCCGTCGTCGAACAACAGCTCCAGCCGTTCGCGCACCGGCATCCGCCAGTGGTGTGAGCACTCGGGGCACACCTTGGCGTGCTTGTCGAGCCGCTTCAGGTACACCAGCGCGGTGCAGGACGGGCACTTCGCCCACCGGACGTCGTCGGTCATCGCGGGTCACCTCCTGGAACCGAGCTCTTGGCGAGGGCGAACTGGCGGTAGCCGAACGAGCGGTTCTCCTGGTGCAGCCGCAACATCACCGCTGTTCCCGTGTCCACATCGGACTCGTCCACCACCGTGTCGAGCGGGTGCAGCAGGTGCCAGAGCCGTTGCAGGCACAGCAGCAACGGCTCGGGGCCGTCGAGCGGTTCGCTGATCCACGACGACAACGCCCGGTGCGCCAGGCAACACGCGGCAGCGTGCACCACGCAGTACCGTTCGGCCAGCAGGAACAGCTCGGCCGAGTCTCCGTACCGGCGGCCGAGCTTCTCGCGCAGGGCCTCGCACTCCTCGCGCATCCGCTCGATCTCCTGCTCGAAGCACTCACCGAGTCGGACGCACTTGTCCCAGCCTCGTTGCCGCAGCAGGTCCAGCGCGTGCGGCAACGTCCGCACCGCATCGTCGCCGGTGCGGCTCACCGTCTGCGCGGCCCACGGCCGGATCGGCGGCAGCTCGGCGTCCCAGTCGAACACGACGGAAGCACGCTCGACGTCGGCTTGTGCCGGCTTGAGCAGGTTGTGCAGTTGCAGCGCGATGTTCTTGAGGTTCACCACCGTGTTGCCGTCGGCGAAGTTCGCCACCAGCAGGTCGCGCTTCGCCTTCTGGAACGCCCCGTACCGCGGGTGCGCGCGCAGGTAGTGCCGCGCGCCGAGCACGACGGCGAGAGCGCTGACCGTGCGGTCGAGCACGGTCGGTATCAGGAACTTCGCCACCGACGACCACACCGAACTCTGGTCCGGCGAGGCCTGCAGCCCGCGCGCGGCACAGTTCGCGAGCACATCGCACAGCAACTGGTCAGCGAAGCACTCGACCAGCTTGCGACGCGAGTACGGCACGTCGACGACCTCGCGCCCGAAGATCCGCCGGTGGGTGGTGAAGTCGAGCGTCAGCCTCAGGGCCGTGTCGGCACACCCGAGCGCGATACCGGTGATCATGACTCGCACCGGGTGCGAGCTCTTCAGCGCGATCTCCAGCCCCTGCCCCTCCGCGCCGATGCGCGCGGACTCCGGGATGAAGCACCGGGTGAGCCGCACGCCGCTCATGTCGATCCCGCGCAGTCCGTGCAGCTGCTCGTCCGGCAACGCGGTGATGTGGTGCGCCGGCGTGGATCGCTTGTCCAGCACCAGGATGGTGAATCCGGCAGGCCCACCGCGATCCTCCGTGCGCACGAACAGCACGATGTGGTCCGCGAGCGTGGCGTTGCCGATCAACCACTTCTCGCCGTCGACGACGTAGCCGCCCTGCACTTTTCGGGCCGTCATCCGGTTGGCCAGCAGATCGCTGCCGTGCTCGCGCTCGGACAGCCCCCACGACACCTTGGCGCCGTCGCAGACCGCGCGCCCGTAGCGTTCCCGTTGCTCGTCGGTGCCGCCGACCCAGATCGGCAGGTACGCGAGCATCGTGATGCTCAACGCCGTGGCCGCCGTCGCGTCCCGGCGGGCGATGGCCGTGCCGAACGCGACGGAGTCCTGGGTGGCCACCCCGCGCCCGCCCGCGCTGACCGGCACGCCGAACTCGTGACAGCGCCAGGCCCTGAGGTGGTCGAGCAGGACGTGCGGATACTGCTCGCGCTCGTCGAGATCGAGGACGGTGGCGAAGGACGCCGGGCTGTTCGGGTCGTGCGGGTCGCCGAGGTGCCGTTCGAGGTCCTCGGTGAGCGCGGCGAGGTCGGCGACGCGAGTCATGACGCGCCCTCCCGCGGCAGCACCGGTGCCGCGCTGAACAGGCGGCCGTCGTGGTGCTGCGTCTCTGCCCGCGCGAAGGGTGCGGCGGCGGTCTCGGGTTCGAGCCGGCCGTGCGCCCGATGACTGCGGTTGTACGGCATGTCCAGTGCGGCGAGGTCGGCGACGCGAGTCATGACGCGCCCTCCCGCAGCAGCACCGGTGCCGCGCTGAACAGCCGTCCCTCCGCGTGCAGGGCCTCGGCGAGGACGAAGGGTGCGGCGGCGATCTCGGGTTCGAGCCGGCCGCGCGGTCCGCGGCCGCGGTCGCGCAGGACGTCCAGCGCGGCGACGAGCCAACCGGTCGAGCCCGGCGGCTGACCGAAAAGTGGCCGGTGACGGTTGAACCACCACAGGTGCACGCAGCTCGCGGCGGCGTGCAGCAGGGTGAACCGCTCGGCGAGGTCGAGCAGCTCTGCCGAGCGGCCGCACTCCTTGCCGAGCAGGGTCGAGAGCTCTTGCACCTCACGTGGAACCAGGCTCAGCGCTGCCTGCAGTGATCCGAGCCGGCCCAGCAACGGGCCGGCGGACGGCGCCCCGGCGAGGAGGTCGCGGATCTCGTGCGAGACCGCGGGCAGTGCGGCGGTCACGTCGTCGCGCCCGCGCCAGGACAACGCGAGATCGCTCAGCCGCAGTTCGGGCAGCGGCGCGTCGAGGCTGAACGCGGTCATCAGCTCCGTGCTCGGCGGAGGCTGGTCGAGCACGTCGTGCGCCGCGAACCGGCGCAGTTGTTGAGCTGTCAGGCGCAGGTTGCCGATCGGGTCGATGTCGATGTACCGCACGACCGCGTTGTCGCGGCGGGCGACACCGAACGCGCCGGTCGGGCCGTCGGCCAGCTGGCCGCGGAACGCCAGCACGTCGGCGCAGCGGGCGAACACGTCCTCGGACAGGTCCGTCACGACCGCCTTGGCGACGCTCGACCACAGGCTCTGCTGACCGGGCAGGGTGTGCAGGCCGCGGGCGCAGGCGGTGGCGACGACGTCGGCGACGGTCAGCGCCGCGGCCGAGGCACCGAGTTCCCGGCGCACGTACGGCATCGCGGTCAGCGGCGCGCCCTCGAACCGGGCGGTCGTGGCGTGGTCCATCGTGAGGCGCAGCGCGGTGTCGGCGCAGCCGAGGTTGGCCGCCGTGCTCATGGCGCGCACGAGCTGCAGGGCGCGCAGCACGGTCTCCATGCCCTGGCCGATGCCGCCGACGACGTCCTGTGCGGGTACCAACAGGTTGTCGAAGCAGAAGTCGGCGAACTCGATGCCGCGGAACCCCTCGGTCCGGTGGACGTTCCGCTTGGCGTTCGCGAGGTCCTGGTCCCGCAGCAGCACCAGTGTGAAAGCCGCGGGCCCGCGGCCCCCGGTGCGGGCGAGGACGAGCAGTGCCGAGCACTCGGGCCCGAGCCCGACGCGCCACTTCCGCCCGGTCAGCCGGTAGTCGCCGCGGCCGTCGTCGAACAACGAGCAGTCGCCCGCCAGGAGGTCGCCGTCGTGTTCCTCCTCGATGAGGGCGAAACCGGTGGTCTGCCCGTGCCGGGCCATCGTCACGACCTCGGCGCACTGCTCCGGGGTGCCGGCCAGCAACACGCACGTGGTCGCGGTGATGCCGAACATGGTGGCGGGCATGGCCGTGCCGTCCCGGCGCGACGCGAGCCTGGCGGACATGAGGGTGTCGTCGGCGGTGCGCAGTTCACCGCCGAAGCACTGCGGCACGAACGCGAGGCGCAGGTCGGTCCCCGCCTCGTCGGCTAGCGCGGTGAGGTCGGCGTGCTCGTCGCGTTGTCTCATCGCGGCGAACCCGTAGGGGTTCTCGTCCGCGCGCGGGTCGCCGAGCCGGTGATCGAGTTCGGCACCGGCGGGGTAGCGGGTGGCCTCCGGTCCGTTCAGCGTCGCGGACATCAGGACTCTCCGGGTTCTGTGGACAAGGGGGTGGGGCGGTAGGTCGTGCACGACGCGGGCAGCCGCACCCCGGCGAGCTTCAGCTGCCACACCCGCGAGGTGTAGGCGGCGCCGCGCATCAGGTGGGTGGCGACGTCGGCGGCGGCACGCCTGGCCGGGTCCTCCAGGTAGGTGCCGCGCACCCAGTCGTTGAACGCGCCCATCGCCGGGCCGCACCAGATCTGGTAGTCCTGCGTGCGGTCGGGCTCGCCGGTCACCGCCCAGCGCGAGGCCATGCCGAGGTACCAGCGGAAGATCAGCGCCATGCGGCGGCGGGGGTCGGCGGCGGCGCGTTCGAGCTGGGCCGGGTCGCGCCGGGTGAAGTACGCGACCACGTCGGCCCACACCTCGTCCAGCGGGCGGCGGAAGATCTGTTGTTCGAGCCGCAGCCGTTCGCTCACGGGTAGCGCCTCGACGCCCTCGTACGTGCGGTACAGCTCGTACAACTTCTTGGCACGCATGGGGAACAACGTTCCCTTGCGCAGGACCTGGAGGTCGACGCCGAGCTCGAACATGTCCGCGGCCGGCGCCATCTCGCAGTCGGCCACGTCCGCCTCCGCCAGCAGTCGCCTGGCCGCGTCGGAGGTGCCGGACTCCACACAGGACTGGTTGACCGAGCCGGTGACGGCGTAGTCCGCGCCCATCGCGTACACCGCCGCCAGCGACGCCGGGGTGCCGAGCCCGCCCGCCGCGCCGACCCTGATCGGCCACCGGTGCCGCGCCTGCTCGGCGTCGCGCAGACCGAGGATCGTGGGCAGCAACGCCCCCATGGGCCTGCGGTCCGTGTGACCGCCGGAGTCGGCCTCGACGGTGATGTCGTCGGCCATCGGCACCTGCTCGGCGAGTTCGGCCTGCTCGGGCGTCGCCAGGCCGTGCGCGACCAGATCGGCGACGACGGAAGCGGGTGCCGGACGCAGGAAGTGCGTGGCGACCTCGCTGCGGGACACCTTGGCCACCAACCGGTTCCGCGCGACCGGCCGGCCCTGCTGGTCGCGGCACAGTCCGGCCACCCGGTAGCGCACCACGTGCGGTGTCAGCGCCATGAACGCCGACGCCTCGACGCACCGCACGCCGTACTTCAGGTAAAGCTCGACGGCGTCGCGTTCCAGCGCGTCCTCGCTGGGGCTGTGGATCAGGTTAGCCGCGTACGGCAGATCCGGGATCTCGTCGCGGAACCGTTGCAGCGCCTTCTCGATGTTGGTCGGCAACACGCCGGCCGCGCCGTAGGTGCCGAGGCTGCCCGCCCGCGCGATGGCGATCACCAGGTCCGGCGAGGCGATCCCGCCCGCCATGGCGCCGCACATGTAGGCGTACCGCACGCCGTGCGCCTTGCGGAACGCGGCGGACCCGAGCCGGTCGGCGGTCAGCGGCGCGGCCACGGCGATCACCGCGCTGTCGTCCGCGGGGCGTTCGGTGGTCAGACCGACCCGGCCCTGCCCGCGCACGACGTAGCAGGGCAGGTCGAGGCGCATCAGGGCGTTGCGCATGCTTTGCCCGTCGCGGGTGGTGGGGCGGTCGGTGGTGAGCGTCATCGCTGTTCCTCCTCGCCCGGCCGCACCTCGACGGCGATGCCGGTGAGCTCGTAGATCCGCAGGCCGGACGTGCGCCAGAGGCTGGCGTCCGCGATCACGACCACGCTGTCGTCCTGCCTGCGCACCTCGCGGACGTGCAGGTCGAACGTCATCGCCGGATCGGTGCGCAGGATCTGGCCGCGGTAGCGCCACGCCATCTCGACGTCTCGTGCGGTGGTGAAGACCGGCCGGGGGATCCCGTCGGCCAGGCCTGTCTCGCGGATGAACACCTGGAGTCCCTGGATGATCGCCTCGACGCCGAGTGAACCGGGCATGACCGGGTCGCGGTGGAAGTGGCAGTCGAAGTACCAGTCGTCGGGGGAGATGGTCCGCGTGCCGCGCACGTAACCCTTGCCGTGCTCGCCGCCGCCGACGACGATGTCGAGTTCGTTCACCAGACGCAGGTGCCCGTCGCCGAGCGCGGGCGCTTCGGTGAACCAGCGGTCGTCGAGTTCCAGATGGATGGTGTCCGCTTCGGACTGCTGGTCGAGCCATGGCGGCACGCAGGTGCCGTTGTCCAGGCCGACCTGGTTGCTCAGCGCCTCGTCAGTGAAGTACCCGAATAGCGACTCACCGGTGTAGAAGACCTCGCCGTCGGCGGAGAGCTCGTACCGGAAGTTCTGCAGCACCACGCCTTTCACTGACTGGCTGGACAGCATCTCCGAGTGGTGCCGGATCGTCCTGCCGCGCAGGTCGAGGTCGCGGACCAGGGTGGCGCGGCCGTCCAGGTTGCGGATGCTGAGCTCGGTGTCCGGGAAGTCCAGCGTGGCGCCGAGGTAGTAGCCGAGGAAGATCGCCGCCTGCAGCGACGTCTCCATCAGCACGCAGTTCGGCACGTCGCCCGCCGGGTTCTCGTGGAAGTACCAGGCTTCCGGCGGCGCGTCGTACTCGCTGTCCATCGTCGCGCCGGGGACGAGCTTGCGGCGGGTGCCGTCGAGCCGCATGACCCGGTCCACGAACCGGAAGTCCCCGTTGGGGATGTAAGGCGCGCGCAGCTCGCGGTAGATCTCGAACTCCGGCCCCATCGCGACGTCGAGGTCACCCTTCGCCGCGTGCGCGAGGTGCAGTTCGTTGACGAACGCCTGTTCGCCGGTGTGGTTGCGCCGCCCGAAGAACGGCGGCACGCCACCAGGTCCTGGCCGGTACGGGGTGCCGGGCTTCTCGCGCAGCCGGATGCCGAAGTCGTGGATGCTGATGATCGGCTTGTCGCCGTCGTAGATCACCAGATCGGCCACGAGCGTGGGCCGCGGCAACATCGTGATCTCGATGATCTCGGCCTCGTAGCGGATCGCCGCCGTCTCCGGCGTGATCTGGCCGCGCACCTTGATCGTGGTGCGCAGCCCCGGCACCGGCTGGAACTCCGCGTCCGGGAGGACCAGGTGCAGGCCGAGGTACATCGCGTAGACCTGCAGCAACTGCACGCCACCCTCGGCCACCAGCGAGCCCGCGAGCACGGGGTCGCCGGTGAAGTGGCAGGCGAAGTACCAGCCGTCCGGATCGAGGTTGGTGACGGCGCTGAGCGCGCCCAGACCGCGCGGACCGCCGAGCCGGTCGATGCGGGTGATCTCGTCGATCATCCGGAGCCGGCCGTGCGGCAGCCGGATCGACGGGTTGCAGCCGTCCGCGCTCTGGTCCCAGCGCTCGCCGAACACCTCGGCGGGCTTGCCGTCCGCCAGCAGGTCCAGGTCCGTTGTGGACAGTGAGGTGCGGTCGGTGCGTTCCAGCGGCTTGAACCACGTGCGGGTCATCGCCTCGCGCCGCTTGCGGTCGGCCTCGCTGGTGACCACGCCGAGCGAGTCGTCGAGCTCACCGGCGGTGAAGAAACCCGCGCAGGCGTCGTGCAGCGCGAGGATCAGCTCGCCGTCGGCGAAGCACTGGTAGTTGAAGAAGAACAGCAGGGTGTCGCCGTTGCGGACGAACCGGTCGATGTTGATCTCGTAGCGCAACGTCTGACCGGCCCGCGGGAAACCCCCGTGGAACACCAGCGTGCTGTCCAGCAGCCGGTAGACGCGGTGCCCGCGGGTCTCGAAGTCGATGCCGAGATAGCTGATCAGCATCAGGTCGCACTGGCCGGCCTCGACGGTGATCGCCGTCGGGGCGACCCCGTCGACCAGGTACCAGGCGTCGGCGGGGACGTCGTACTCGGTGGTGATCGCCGACGGCTCGAACCTGCCGGTTCTGGCTTTGAGCTCGGTGACCCTGCTGACGAACAGGTAGGGCGGCGCGGGCAGCCGCACCCGGTAGGCGAAGCCGTCGACCTCCTCGAAGCGGGCGCCGAACACCTTCGCGACGCTGCCCGTCGCGAACTCCAGCAGGTCGGCCTCGTTCCAGATCGCCTGGTCGCGTCCTTGAGGTACGAGCTGGTCGAGCATTCGCTGCTGGACCGCGTCGTGGGCGCGCAGTGCCGCGCGATGTGCCTCGGCGACCGTGCCGACGAGCGCCCGCACCGGGCTCTTCACCGGGCTCTTCACCGAGCTCCGCACCGGTGGGCGGATGCGCCGGGCGGTGACCTCGACCGGCTTCGGCCGCAGGTGCACGAACGGGTCGCCGTCGACCACGATCTCGTCGACGCCGTCGTGGTGTTCGGCGGCCGGCATCGGCTGTTCTTCGTGTTGCACCACGGCTTCCGCGGCCGTGCGCACCTGCTGGACGACGGATTCGGCCCCACAGACGACGGGCACGGTCAACCGGCCCGTCGCCTGGTCACCCGAATCCGTGCCGAACAGCACGGAGAGGTCGATCGGCAGTCCGTGACTGACGAGCCGGGCCAGCGCGGCCGCGAGCGCGACACCCGTCGACGCGCCCCTGCGGTCGACGGAGACCGCCACGTGCGGCTTGTCGGTGAGCGTCTCGCCGATCCACCGCGTGCAGGTGGCGCCGGGCCCCACCTCGACGAAGTACCGGAACCCGCGGTCGTGCGCGGTCTCCACCAGCCGGACGAAGTCGATCGTCCCGCAGAGCGTCCCGGCGATGTGCTCGGCCAGCTCCTGCTGGTTCGGTGCGCCGATCCGGTCGTAGTTGTAGGCGGACAGCAGTTCCACGTCCAGGTCGGGCTGACCGAGCGGGTAGCTGTTCAGCTCCGTCAGCCCGTCGAGGACCGGGTGGATGAGCGGGCAGTGCATGACGTGGTTGGCGGGTGCCCGCGCGGCCTTGCAGCCGGCGCGCGCGATGACCTCGGCGCACTGCTCCGGGTCACCGGCGATCACGACCTCGCCGGGTGTGTTGATGTGCGTGACCCACACGCGGTCCAGCTCGGCGATGGCGTCCTGCACTTCTTGCGCCGCGGCGAGCAGCACATGGGTCGACCAGACTTTCTTGTCCGCCGTGTCGTCCGGCAGGTTCCACGCTTGGCGCACGAACTCCTTGCGCCCGCACAACTGGTCGCGGAACAGCGGCGTGGCCACGAGCGCCGCGTCGTCACGCGCCGACTCGGCCCACACACCGGTGGCGAACAGCATGCTGCTCTCGCCGAGGCTGTAACCGAACGCACCGTGCGGCTTCAGGCCGAGGACGTCGCGCAGCAGCTGGGTGGTGAGCACGGCCAGGTTGGTGCCGGTGGCCAGCACGGCCGGGATGTCCTCGATCAGCTTCGTCTCGTGGTGCATCAGCTCGCTGCGGTCGAGCCTCCGTGTTCCCATCGGATACAGGGCGTCGAGCTTGAAGCGCCGCACCGGGTGTTCCTCGTGGTCCTCGAACTGGGCTAGCAGGCCGGGGAAGAGCCGGAACAGATCCCGGCCGGCGCCGGGATACGTCGTGAAAGCGCCGGGGTAGACGAACGCGACCTTGCCTTCCGCGCCGATCGGCTCAGCTGTGCAGCAGCTGCCCGACGGGGTGCTCCACTCGCCGTCGAGGTTCTGGAGATCCCGTTGCGCGGCTTCGAGTTCGCGTTCGAGTCCGGCCGCGTCCGGCGCGACCAGCACGGCCGTCAGCTCGCCCTGCTCGGACCGGACCAGTCGGTGTGGATCCGCTCCGGATCGCAGTTGGTCGAGGAGATCACCGGCGCGCTGGGCGAGGCCGGGGCCGTCGTCCGCTCGTACGGGAAGCAGCAGCGGGCCGCCGTTCTGCCAGTCGACCTCGACCTCGCGACCCCGCTCGCTCGCGCCGGACAGGATGAGGTGGGCCGCGTGCCAGCCGCGCGGGCCGTGGTGGCCGATGGCGCTGATCGCGGCGGTGCGGGGACGGTTCCGGTCGTGGCGCAGCCACGGGACGGGTTCGCTCGGCACGCGGAACCGGGTGTCGTCGACGGTGAGGGTTTCCGGGGCGGCGGGGAACTCGGCGCGGTGCAGGAAGAGGGCGACCTTCACGAGGGCGGCGAGGACCGAGGCGCGCTGCACGTCGCCGGTGAGGTCGCCGAGCCTGCCGACCACGCACCCGGGGGTGTCCTCCACTGTCCGGTAGACGTCCGCGAGCCCGCCGATCTCCGCCGCACTCGAAGCCGCGGTCAGCCCGCCGATCTCCAGGTAGTCCACATCGGACGCGTCCAGCCCGGCCGCCCGCAGACCGTCCCGCGCCGCGCGGCCGACCGAGTCCTCGCCGCGGTGCGACCCGACCGCCTCGACGGTGGCGTACACCCGCCGGCCGTCCGGCACGTCCTGCGGCCGCATGACCACCACGGCCGCGGCGCCGTCGCCGAGCGGGGGCACCGAGTCCGCACCTTCGGCGAGTTGCTGGCGGGCCAGGGTGTTCTCCGCGCCCGCGGCCAGGTCGACGCCGCCGACCAGCACTGCCTCGATGGTGGGGTCGAGCAGCAGCAGACCCGCGATCTCGAGTGCCACGGCACCGGCCGCGGAGTCGCTGGAGATCGTGAACGACGGGCCGGTGAAGTTGTGCGCCGCGCACACCCGGCTCGCCATCACGTTGCCGATGTAGCTCAGCACCTCGTTGGCGCCGAGGTCCGGGTGGATCGCGCGGCGGGCGGCGTCCTCCAGCCTGGTCAGGTCCTTCTCGCCGAGCTGGACGCCGGCGCGGTCGATCTCGGAACGGACGTGCGCGCCGATGTCGAACCGGGCGCGATGGGCGTGCGTGTGCGGTTCCATGTCCATCGCGATGAGCGTCGCCACCCGCCGCGGCTCCTGGCCGGCCGTGGTGGTGAAGCCGGCGTCGGCCAGTGCCTCGTCGGCGGCCTCGAAGAACACGAGGTGTTGCGGGTTGGCGTGGCCGAGCTCGGCGGGCGGGATGCGGTAGGCGCGCACGTCCACGTCGACGGTGTCCACGTGGCCGCCCTCGGTGTCCGGCACCTCGGGCAGGTCGTCGATGCCGTACCACCGCTGGTCCGGGCGCTCGCCGAGGACCGGGGTCGCGGTGCGCACCGCGTGTGCCAGCTCATCCTTGCCGGACAACGGTCCCAGTCGCACGCCGAGTCCCACGACCGACAGGGGGCCGGGCTGCGCGGGCTCGGCAGCCGGTGAGGAAGCCGAAGCCGAGAAGACCACGTGCGCGTTGGTCCCGCCGAACCCGAACGCGGAGACGCCCGCGCGGCGGTGTTCGGAGTCCGGCCACGGCTGCTGCGAGCGCACGACGCGCTGAGGTGCCTGGTCGCACTCAGGCACGCGCAACGGTTCCCGCACGCCGGGCGTGGCCGGGATGATCCCGTGCCGCATCGCCAGGATCACCTTGAGCGCGCTGCTGAACCCGGCGACGGTGAGCAGGTGGCCGACGTTCGCCTTGACCGACCCCAGCGGTGGCACCTGGCCCGCGTTCTCGACGAAGAACTCCTCCAGCCCGCGCAGCTCGGTCGAGTCGCCGAGCGGCGTGCCGGTCGCGTGGCACTCGACGTAGTCCACAGTGGACGGATGGATGCCGGAGTCGTCGTAGGCGCGGCGGTAGGCCTCGATCTGACCCGCCAGGTTGGGGCTCAGCACGTGCTTGCCCGCGCCGTCGTTGCTCAGGCCGATCGCGTCGATCACCGCGTGAATCCGGTCGCCGTCGCGCTCGGCGTCGGCGAGGCGCTTGAGCACGAACACCCCCGCGCCCTGCCCGGTCACGATGCCGCGCGAGCCGTCGTCGAACGGCTGGCTGACCCCGTTGTCCGGATAGGCCTGCAGGTCGGAGAAGGACAGGTGGATCAGCAACGGATCGGGCGCGCACACCGCGCCCGCCAGCATCACGTCGGCACGGCCGGTCGTGAGCTGGTCGCGGGCCAGCGCGAGGCTGTAGAGGGCGGAGGAACAGGCGGCGTCCAGCGACCAGGCGGGACCGCCCAGGGCGAACGCGTCGGCCAGTACCGTGGCGGGCAGTCCGGCGGCCCACAGGTTGTGGGGTTCCACGTCTTCGGACTCGTGCGGCGGAACCTCGATGCCCGCGCGCCGCAGCCCCTCCGACACGGCCTCCTGGTGCAGGGGCAGCGACATCCGCACCGACTCCTCGGTGGGGAAGGAGTAGTTGCCCAGCGCGAGGCCCGTGCGCGCGAGCACCGGGTCGTCGAGCTCGATGCCGGCGTCGGCGAGCGCCTGTCGCGTGACGTGCAACGGCCACCGCACCACCCGGTCGAGCCGGGCGAGTTCGTCGGGCGGGACGTGCAGGCCGGTCAGGTCGATCTCGGGCTCGGTGACGAAACCGCCGCGGGTCTCGGTGATCCGGTGCGCGTCGTCACCCCAACCGCCGGGCTCGCCGGGGTCGGTGCCGAACTCGTCCGGACCGCCCGGGGTGCGCAGGTCCGCGTCACTCAGCAGGTGCTGCCAGAACTCGTCCGGCGAGGACGCTCCAGGCAGCAGACACGCCATGCCGATCACGGCGATCGGCCGCTGGGTTGCGGTTCGCATGGCTCCTCACTCACCTCGGCTCGTGAACTGTTCGGCGAGCCCCTCACTGCACACGACGTCGACATCGGTGAACCGCAGCAGCACCCGGCCGTCCGGGGCGCACGCGGTCACGGTGCAGCGCGCGGAGTCGCCGTTGGTGGCCACGTCCCGCACGACGACGGCGAACGGCGAACCGTCCGGCAGGACGTCGTGGACGTCGATCGCGCCCACCGCGGTGGGCAGGCAGTTGCGGCCACTTGTCCGGTGCACGCGGACCAGCACGGCCTGCAGCAACAGATCGGCTGGCACGGGGCTGTACCGGCGGGTCTGGTAGCCGCCATCACCCAGCACGGCGTCGGGCAGCTCGCAGCGGAGCACCAGCTGCTCGTCGTCCTCGGCCAGCAGCGCGTGGATGCCGCGCAACGGTGGCCCGTGGAACAGGGCACCGTCGTCATACGGACTCACCGGCGTGCCGGAGTCGAACGCGGGAAGGTCCACCGTCTCGGGAGCAGGCGCGTCAGCCACCACCTCGCCGCGGTACCGGGGTTTGCCGTCCGGATCGCGGACCAGGACCTCGGCGCCGGTGAGCGCGAACTCCAGCTGGTCCGGGGCGTCGTCGAACCGCAGCCCGCGCAGCACCGAGAAGGACCGCAGCCGCAACGGTTCGGTGCGCACTCGCGACACCACGTTGAGGATCGCGCCGATCGCCGCGGTCGCCGGCAGCACCGCGGTGCCGCCGAGCGCGTGGGACGCCAGCACTGGATCGGCCGCCAGTGAACGGATGTCCCGGCGCAGCACCACATCGGCGGCATCAGGAGAGTCCGGTGTGGACAGAGGTGAGGTCGGACCGGCGATGCAGACCACGTCACCGGACCGTTCCGGGGTGAACTGGTCGGCGAACAGCCGGACGCCCTCGTCGAGCGGGATCAGCGGGACACCGCGCTCGGAGAACATCCGGGCCAGCTCGGGCGTGACCATGCCGCCCTCCCACGCGCCCCAGTTCACCGCGGTCACGGCGGCGGACGGCAGCGAGCGCTTGAGCGAGCAGGCGATCCGGTTCAGCGCCTCGTTGGCCATCGCGTAGTCGGACTGCGCCCGGTTGCCGAAGAACCCGGCGACGGACGAGAACAACACCACGTGCCGCAACCGTTCCAGATCCAGCGCGTCGAGCACGGACGCCAGCCCGGTGAGCTTCGGTGCGAGCACGCGCGCCACGTCCTCCGGCGTCTTGTCGGCGATCAGCTGGTCGGCCAGCACACCCGCACCGTGCACCACACCCGCGATCGACCGCCCTGCCAACACCTCGGCGACGGCGTGAGCATCGGTCACGTCGACCGCCACGTACTCGGCCGTCGCTCCAGAGGAACGGATCGAGGAGAGCGTGGCGCGAATCTCCCGCTGGGCCAGCAGATCCCGTGCGATCCGGTCGACCTCCCGCGGCTTCGGTCTGCCGTCCGAACGCAGGGCGATCACGCCGCGCAGCTCGCGTTCCGGCACATCCGCGGCCCACGACGGCTCGTCGGTGAGCGACGTGCGGCCCAGCAACAGCAGGCCGGTCCGGTACCGGCGGGCGAGTTCGGCGACGCAGGCCGCAGTGACGCCACGACCGCCTCCCGTGACCACGAACAGGTCGTCGGGGCCGGGGGAGTCGACGGGGGGTCCGGACGGCAACAGGTCGGACCGCGCGTCGGACACGCCCACGGTCCGGCGCACGCCCTCGGCGTCATAGGCGACTTCGGGCAACGACTGGGCGTCGTGCAGTTCGGCGAGCAGCAGGGAAGCGCAACGCTCGTCGGTCAACGACGGCGCAAGGTCGACCACGCGGCAGAACAGCGACGGTGCCTCGATCGCCAGGGTCTTCACCAGGCCCGGCAGACCGCCCAGCACGGCGGCCTCCCTCTCGACACCACCGAACCCGAGCAGGCCGTCGAGCCTGGTGACGACCAGGAAGGCCGCTCGCCCGCCGGCGGCTGCCGCCTCCAGCCGCCGGTGGGTGTCGCGGGCGAGCAGCAGAGCTGACGTGAGCGTTCCGTCCGCGTGCACGACCAGGTCCAGGTCGGTGTCGTCGGGCAGGTCCTGGGGCCCGAAGGTGGTCCAGCCGGACTCGGTGAGAGCAGCGGTGAGCGGCGAGGAGCCCACCACGAGGGCGTTGCGGGTGACGAAGGGAGCGTCGAGCTGGTCGGGAGCGGGAACGGCCAGAAGGCACGCCTGCTTCCGCCCGATCGCTCCCTCACGTGCTTTTGGGGTGGCCGTCACCTCGCTGGCCTGCTCGGTGACGAACCGGACGATGTCGTCGAGCGTCCGCAGCTCCGCCAGCTGTTCGGGACTGGCCTCCTGGGCGTCCGGGAACTGTTCCCGCAGCCCACCCATGATCTCGACGCGCTTGATCGAGTCGATGCCGAGATCGGCCTCGACGTCCATGGACGGGTCGAGCATGTCGGTCGGATAGCCGGTCTTCTCGGCCACGATCGCGAGCAGCGCCGAACGGACGTCGTCAGCCGAACCCGCCGGAGTGTCGCCGGACGGCTCCGGCACCTCCTCGGGCTCGTCCGCGACCACGATCTCCTCGTCCGTGACCACGACCTCGCCGTCCGGCACCGGGACGTCGTTCGGCACCGAGACGTCGGCCGGCTCGTCCCCGGTGGGGGGAGCCGGTTCCAGCTCGGCCGGCGGTGCGGGCTCGTAGCGGCGGGGCGCGGGAGTCGGCGCATCCACCGTCGCACCCGGCGTGTCCAGCTGCACCAGGCTGCGCAGCACGTCGCTCGCGTGGATGTGGCTCTGCCCGATGGCGACGCTGTGCTCGGTCACGGCGTTGATGCCGCTGATCACGCTGTCGTCCGGGGTCTCGCCGTCGGCGTGCTGCTGCAGCACCTCGGTGAGCCGCTCGGCCACTTTCAGCTGGCTGGTGAGGTACTCCTCGTGCATCGACAGGTGGCCGCCCACCGCACCGGAGACGTCCGCCTCCGGATTCGTGATCAGCTCGCCCTGCTGCGGTTGGACCCTCTCCTCTGTCGGCTGGCTTTCTTCCATGGCCGCGCGATGCGCGCGCCGTTCGTCGGACACGTGGTTCACCCCGTTCATCGGAATCGTCATGCCGCCGGCCGGTTCGGACGGCTCCGCGGGTGCGGTGAAGCGGTTGAACCCGGCGAGCGGCAACCCGAGCACCGCGAGCTGGGCGGCGGTCTGCTTCAACGTCCGGTCGCCGTCCGCGCGCGGGCCGCCGTCGGCAGAGAGCACGACGACGTCGTCGTGGTCCGCGAGCGTCCGGCGGACCAGGCCGCCGAGCACCTTCTTCGGTCCGAGCTCCACGAACACCCGGAACCCGTCGGCGTACATCTCCTCCACGCGCGGTGCGAACAGCACCGGCTTCAGCAACTGGTCGACGAGAACACCGCGGTTCGACGCGACGTCCGGGCCGTACCGGGCGTCCTCGCTGTTGGCGTAGACCGGGAACGACGGTTCGGCCGGCGAGACGTCCTCGACCGCCGCGCGGAACTCCGTCACGGCGTGCGCCACGTGGTCGGTGTGGAACGCGGCCGCCACCGGTAACCGCTTCGCCTCGGCACAGGACTCGACGAACCGCTCGACCGCCTCCGTGGCACCTCCGACAACGACCTGCTCCGGGCTGTTCACGTTGCAAACGCTCAGATTCGGGTGCTCGGCGAGCAGTTCGCGCGCCCGCTCCAGTCCACAAGAGACAGCCGCCATCGCGCCGGCGTCCTCACCAGTACCGGCCATCGCCCGGCCACGTGCCGCGGCGAGCAGGAAGAAGTCCTCGTCGCTGAGGCTTCCCGCACACCACAACGCGGTCAGCTCACCGAAGCTGTGGCCCAGCGCGCCTTCCGGTTCGAATCCCAGCTCGTGCAGACAGCGGAAGTGCCCCGCGGACAGCGCGCCGATGGCAGGCTGCGCGAAGTCGGTGCGACGCAGCGCGATCTCCTGTTCCTCGGCTGTCCGCTCGTCGAACGCCGTCGGCGGGAACACCACCGCCCCGAGCCCCGGCGGTCGATGAAGGGCTCCTTCATCGACCCCAGGTGGAGGAAGGAGCCCTTCATCCACAGCCAGGGCGGCCTCGTCGAACGCGGCGCGCAAGGGAGGAATCGCCAGCGCCGCACCGGTTCCCATCCCCGCGTACTGGCTGCCCTGACCGGCGAACAGCACCGCGACCTTGCCCGGCACCTCCGCGCGCGGCCGGTAGTAGATCCCCGGCAGCTCGAACGCCTCGGACGACTCCCGCAACCGGTCGGCTGCCTGCGCGCGCAACCGGGCCAGCTCGTCCTCGTCGCGAGCCACGACGGCGAGCCGCGCGTGGTCCTCCGGCACCGGCCCGTCGGACTCGTCCACGCTCAGCAACTCGGCCGGATCGGCCGCGTGCCAGAGATGCACCCGGCACACGCGGTGCAGGACCTGGGCAGCGGCGTCGTGCTCCTCCAGCACGCAGTGGAAGTTCGTGCCGCCGAAACCGAACGACGACACCGCTGCCCTGCGCACCGGCCTCGCGGGGTCGACCACCCACGGCCGGGCGGTGGCGCCGAGGTGGAACGGCGAGTCGTGCAGGCCCTTCGCGGGCTCGGTGACGTTGATCGTGGGCGGCAGCACTTTCTGGTGCAGCGCCAGGCTCAGCTTGATCAACCCGGCCGCGCCGGCGGCGGCCTTGGTGTGACCGATCTGCGACTTGATGCTGCCGACCGCGACCGAACCGGGTGCGACGCCCGCTTCCTCGTAGATCTCGCGCAACGCACCGAGTTCGGTGTCATCGCCCACCGCGGTGCCCGTGCCGTGGCACTCGACCAGCCCGATGTCGGCAGGAGACAGGCCCGCGTCGTCGTAGGCGCGGCGCAACGCGACCGTCTGCCCCTCGGCGCGGGGTGCGTAGATGCTCTTGAACCGGCCGTCGCTGGACGAGCCGATGCCGCGCAGCACCGAGTAGATCCGGTCACCGTCGCGCTCGGCGTCGGCGAGCCGCTTCAACGCGAGCATCCCGATGCCCTCACCGATCAGCGTGCCGTCGGCGTCCGCGTCGAACGGCCGGATGCGCTCGCTGGGGGAGAACGCGGGTGTCTTGGAGAAGCAGAGGTACATGAAGATCGTGTTCTCGGCGTCGCACCCACCGGAGATCATCAGGTCGGCGCGCCCGGACACCAGTTCGGCCGCGGCCATGTGCACCGCGGCGAGCGAGCTCGCGCAGGCCGCGTCCACCGTGCAGTTGGTGCCGCCGAGATCGAACCGGTTGGCGATCCGGCCGGCGACGACGTTGCCGAGCATGCCCGGGAACGAGTTCTCCTCCCAGGGCGCGAGGGCCGCGACGAAGTTGTCCGCGATGTCCTCCGCCTGGGCGTCGGTCAGGCCGCAGTGCCGGGCGACGCGCCGCAGCAGCGGGGTCTGCAACCGGGTCGACAGCGGCTGGGTGAGCGAGTTCGCGCCGGTGATGCCGAGGATCACGCCGGTGCGCGACCGGTCGTGCTCGGGAGAGTCGGCCAGCGTTTCGCGAGCCACCACCAGACTGAGCAGCTGCAGGACGTCGGTGACCTCCAGCGTGGCGGGCGGCATCCCGAACTCGACCGGGTTGAAGTCCGTCGTGGGCAGGAACCCGCCCTTGCGGCAGTAGGTCTTGTCCGGCGCGGCCGGATCGGGGTCGTAGTAGTCGTCGATCCGCCAGTGCGTCTCCGGCACGTCGGTGATGCAGTCGACCGCATCGGCGATGTTCGACCAGAACTCGCGCACGTCACGGGACCGCGGGTACAGCCCGCCCAGCCCGACGACGGCGATCGGTGTGTCGCACAACCTCACGTGGTCACCCATCATCAGCCCCAACGGCTAGTCAGGCGGCGATCTCGGCGAAGCACCGGATCGCCGCGGGATCGCGCAGCATCGTGTAGTGGTCGCCCGGACAGCGCAGGACCTTCGGCGACTCGGCCACCTGGTCCCAGCCCAGCGCCCCCGGCCGGTCGACGAGCCCGCGTTCGGGACGCAGCACCACCACCGGCACGTCAGTCCACTTCGGACTGTGTGCGAGCACGAGATGGTTGTTGCGCAGAAGTCCGTCGCGGTAGGTCGTGAACACCTTGCGCAGCCCGGCGGTGGTGGTGCCCGGCAGCAGTGCCCCGCCCGCCACGGCCGCGTCCAGCACCTCGGCGAGCGCCGGCTCGAACTCCCTGCCGCGCAGCCGTTCCGGCGGCACGTCCACGATGCCGCCGCGCTTGGCGGCCAGGTACATCGCGAACCAGCCGAGCACCTGCACCGGGTCGAGCTCACCGTCGCGGGCGGTGAACTCCGGCACCGGCGCGAGCGCGTCCAGCACCAGCACCCGTTGCGGCAGCTCGTCCTCGTCGAGCAGGTCGAGCAACGCGTGGCAGATCGAGCCTCCGAACGACCACCCGGCCAGCACCCAGTTGGTTCCGGCGACGGGCAACGTCCGCAGCTCGCGCGCGACGTCGGCGGCGATCTCGTCGATCGTCGTGGTGATCCGGCGGGTCAGTGCCGCCTCGAAGTACGCGGGCATCTGCTCCAGATCCACGATCACCAGTTCCCGCACCGGGTCCACGCCCTCGGCCAGGTCGCGGTAGTGGCTCACGGGGATGGCGCCGGGGTGGATCAGCACCACCGGATCTCCCCGCCGTCCCGGCGTGCGGACCAGCAGGGGACGATCGGGCCGCGTCGCCGTCACGTGTCCTGCTTCAACGAGACGATGTACGGCGCGAGCTTGGCGATCGTCGGGTGGTACCAGAGCGCCGTCGGCTCCAGTTCCATGCCGAGCCACGACTCGAGCTCGCCGGAGAGCACCAGCGCCTCGGTCGAGTCCAGCCCGAACTCGTCGAAGTACTTGTCGGGATCGACCTGGTCCGGCTCGACGCCCAGCCGCTCGGCGAGCTTCCCGGTGAGCCACTGCTGCACGTCCTGCGCGGTCAGTGTTCCCGTGTGTGCTGCTGAGGGGTTCGTCATGTCATGACCCTTTCGGTGAAGCGCTCGAGATCGGCGATCACTCGCTCGGCCGCGCTGAACCCGGACCCCACGGCGGTGTCGTGGTTGCCCAGCGAGTCCGGCCCGTACCGGCGGGAGTGGAAGTAGGAGCCCGCGAACTTGATCCGCGACCCGGCGTCGATCGAGTCGATGTCCTGCTGGATCCGGCGCGCCTCGAGGTCGAAAGTCGGGTGCTCGTAGCGGAGTTCGGAGATCACGAGGTCCGCGCGCGGTTCGATCGGGCACGCCACCGAGACGAAGTAGTCCGTGGAGCTGGTGAAGCAGTGCAGTTCGTTCAGGTAGTACACGACCCACGGCACCGGCTTGCCGGCGACGTCCTTGCGGCCGTAGTTCCAGCTCCGCCAGTCCGCGCGGTCGCGCGGCATGACCGCGGGATCGGTGTGCAGCACCGCCGTGCTCGGGTGGTATCCGATCGCGCCGAGCAACCGCCGGTGTTCCGGCGTGGGCTCGGC
Organism: Lentzea kentuckyensis; assembly: GCF_002150765.1. GTDB lineage: Bacteria > Actinomycetota > Actinomycetes > Mycobacteriales > Pseudonocardiaceae > Lentzea > Lentzea kentuckyensis. The sequence goes on along the minus strand of NZ_MUYM01000038.1, from coordinate 19,227 downwards.
GAGCAGCCGCAGCGCCTGGTCCGCGTGCGTCGCCACGACCACCTGGTCGAACCGATGAGCGCCGTCCGCTGTCCGGACCGTGACTCCCGAACCGTCCTCGGACACGGAGTCGACCGGTGTGCGAAGCCGGAGCTCACCACCGGCGCCGCGGAGTTCCTCCACCACCCGGCGGACGTAGGTGATGCTGCCGCCCCGGACGGTTCGCCACGGCACACCGCTGCCGCCGAGCGGCTGGGCGCCGTGCGCCATGAAGAAGGCGATGATCGTCGCCGCGGGCATCTCCCAGATCTTGTCCGCCGGCACGACCCACGCGGTGGAGCACATCATCACCACGAAGCCGTGCAGGAACTCTTCGCTGTAACCGTTGCGCACCAGGTACTCGCCGAGCGGCATGTCCACGCGGCCGCGCACGAAGTCCCGCGGCGACTCGGCGTGGAACCTCCTGGCCTCGCGCCAGAGCCCGAGGAACTCAGGCGGGCAGTGCGCGCGCACCTCGTCCTCGGTGCGCTGGAAATCGTCGGACACGTAGCAGGAGCCGGTGTCGGTGTCGTAGAAGCTGAACCGGCCCGGATGCTCGACGCCGTCGACACCGAGGTCGGTGAACAGGCGCATCAACTCCGGATAATTCGGTTCGTTGTAGACGATGAAGGCGGTGTCGAGCCCCAAAGTGCGACCGTCGTCCGATATTTCGACTGTGTGTGCGTGTCCTCCCGGTTGGTCGCCCGCCTCGAACAGCGTGACCTTTGTGGACGATCGCAGGCCGTGTGCGGCCGAAAGCCCGGCCGCGCCACTGCCTATGACAGCTACCTCTGGTTTCACGCTTCCTCCCGTGCCGTCTTCCGCCACCACAGTGCGGCGGCCACGTTCCACGGATACGAAAAGCGTCCTATTTGCTCCGATCGGGCGGATGCGTGAATTCGATGTTTGAACACGGTGATTCCTGGCAACTAGGCCGGCTGGGTGAATTATCAATAACTCCGGGCTTCAACTCACCGTGACCTTGCGCTACGCTTTGTTTCGCGCCCGCCTCGACCGTCACCGAGCCGTCTTCCGCAATTAGGTTCGTGACCCGAGGAAAGGACCGCCACGTGGATGCGCAGGAGTGTGCGCGGATGACCCGTGAGGTCGTCGTGCACCGCGGCGGGCGATTCATGGCCTCGCCCGAGCTCGCCACCCAGGAGCGGCTGCTCACCCTTCCCGCGCGCTCGCTGTACTTCCGCGGGCGCTCAGCCGTCCTCGGCGACCCGCCGGTCCCGGTGGTGGCCGAGCTCTTCGGCATCTTCCCCGGCTGGCTGGTCGACCTCGCGTTGTCCTCGCCCACCGGGAAGCTGGCCGCCGAACGCGCCGTCGAGGCGTACACGGCGGCGTGCTGGGAGTGGGGGCGCCACCACCTCACCGCCGTGCCGGACCCCGGTGCCACCGCCGACCTGCTGTTCACCGTGGTGGACGCCGCGGACGGCAGCGGTTTCGCGCTGTTCGCCGGGTGGCGGCACGCGCCCAGACCCGCGGATCCGCCCGCCCGCCTGGCCCACGCCCTGATGGTCGCCCGCGAGCTGCGCGGCGCGTTCCACTTCGCCGCTCTCAGAGCCGGTGGGCTCGGCGTCGTCGAGGCGGTGTTCACCGATCCCGACGGCGGCCCGCGGCGGATGCGGCAGACCGGCTGGCGGGACGAGGACGTGGCGCCCGTCCGAGAACGCCTGCACGGCCGGACCGATCTGGAACCGCGCTGGCAGGAGGCGCAGCGGATCACCGACGAGACGTTCGGCGCCTGCCTGGCCGTGTTGAGCGCGGACCAGCGCGCCGACCTGGCCACCGCACTGCACGCCGCAGCCTGAACCAGAGGAGAAGCACTCGTGGCACGAGGAACTCACTGCGTCATCGGGGCCGGGTTCGCCGGGCTCGCGGCGGCGCGCGCACTGCTGAAACGCGGTGTCGGCGTGCACGTGTACGAGGTCAGGCCCGAGGTGGGCGGCAACTGGCTCGACGGCGTGTACGACTCGACGCACCTGATCACGTCCCGCCGCAGCACCGGCTTCCCGGAGCGTCCGATGCCGGCCGACCTGCCCGACTTCCCGCACTGGACGGCGTTGCGGGACTACCTGAAGGCCTACACGGACGAGTTCGGCCTGCGCGAGCACATCATGTTCGGAACCGAGGTCACGGCCGTCGTCCCCGCCGGCGCGGCCGACGGCACCGATGGCTGGCTGGTCACCAGCCGCGCCGCGAACGGCGAGCAGACCAGGCACTACGCCGGCGTCGTGGTCGCCAACGGCCACCACTGGGACAAGTTCGTGCCGGACAAGCCGGGCTCGTTCACCGGCGCCCAGTTGCACGTGAAGGACTACAAACGGCCTGACGACCTGGTAGGGCCCAAGGTGCTGGTCGTCGGCGCCGGCGTCTCGGCGTGCGACCTCGCCGTCGAGGCGGGCCGGACGTTCGGCACCGCGTGGATCTCGATGCGCCGCACGCACCACTTCGTGCCGAAGACGGTCTACGGCAAACCCGTGTCCGAACTGAACAACCCGTGGATCCCGGCGTGGCTGCAGCGGGTCGTGAGCACCGCGATGCTGCGGGTCGTCAACGGACCGTACAGCCAGTACGGCATGCCCGAGCCCGACCACAAGCTCTTCACCGAGCAGGTCACCGTCAACACCCAGCTCCTTTACCACCTGCGGCACGGCACCGTCCGCTACCGGCCGGACATCGAGCGCTTCGACGGCCGCGTGGTCCGGTTCGCCGACGGGACCGCGGAGGAGTTCGACAGCGTCGTCTGGGCGACCGGGTACCTCAACACCTTCCCGTTCCTCGACCACGGGCTCTTCGAGTGGGAGAACGGGGTACCGCGCCGGGTGTGCGGGCTGCTGCCGGAACGGACCGCGGGCCTCTACGTGTTCGGGCTCATCCAGCTGCGCGGCGGTGCCGGACCGATGCTCGCGCTCAGCGCCGAACTGCTCGCGGACATGGTGCAGGCTCAAGCCCACGCCACCCGTCCGATCAGCCTCGACCTGGGGCGCGAGCGCAAGCCGGACGCCAGGTTCTACGCCTCCGTGCCCGAGATGACCCGCCAGGTCGAACGCGAACGAGCCCTGCTGGCCCGGCTGCGCCGGCGCGAACACTGGCTCGACACCGACCCGCAGGCAGGGGAGCAGGTCGACGGAGACCTCGTGCGCGTGCCGGCGAACACCGCCGCACGGTGAGGAGTGAAACCATGCAGATCCTGCAGTCCTTGCTCGTCGGAGCGCACCTGCTCGGCATGGCCGGGTTCATCGCCGCGTACTTCGTGCAACGCCGCACGCAGCCCGACGGCCCGCTGATTCCCATGTGGGCGTGGTCCGTGCTGATCGTCACCGCGTCCGGGTTCGGCCTGGTCGGCGTCGGCATCGCGACCGACGACCACCACGACCCGGTGAAGATGATCATCAAGGGCGGCCTGATGACGGTCCTCGGCGTCGCGGTGCTGATCGTCTTCTTCCGCCGCAGGGCCATCCCGCGGCAGCTCCCGGCGGTCTTCACCACAGCGGTTCTGGCCGAGGTGGCGGTGTCCGTCCTGATCACGTGACCTGGGGGAGGAGCCATGCCGACCGCACTGGTCACCGACCCCCGCACCGGACTCGGCACGGCGTTCGCCCGGCGGCTCGGCGCCACGGGCCACGACCTCGTGCTGGCGGGCCACGGCGAACGCGAGCTCGGCGCGCTGGCCGCGGAGCTCGCCGACCGGCACGACATCACCGTCGAGGTGATCGTGGCCGACCTCGCCGACGCCGGTCAGCGCGCCCTCGTGGAGGACCGGCTGCTCGACGAGGACCGCGCGCCGGTGGACCTGCTGGTGAACAACGCCGCCGGGGACGTCAGCCCGGGCTTCCTCGCCACGCCGGTCGACCGGGTGCAGGCGGACTTCGACCTCCGGGCCACCAGCGTCCTGCGGCTCACGCACGCGGCGCTCGCCGGCATGGTCCGCAGGCGACGTGGTGCGGTGATCAACGTGGCCGGTTCCGACGGGACGTGGTGGGGTCTGGGCAGGTGCACCGTGCAGGACGCGTTCGTCCGCACGCTGTCGCAGAACCTGGCCGACGCGCTGTGCGGCACGCCGGTCCACGTCATGGCGTTGTGCTTCGTCACCACGCCGTGGCTGACGAACGGTGCCGCGGACGTGGTCGTGCGGCGGGCGCTGCGGGACGTGGCCCAGCGCAGGCCGGTGTCCGGCAGCCGGTTCCAGCTGATGGCGCGCTGGCTCACCTCACGGTGAGCACCTAGTCGTGTGCCATGAACGGCGCTTTTGTGGACCTCAGGTCCACAAAAGCGCCGTTCATGGCACACACCGCGGGTGGGTCATGGTGACACCTCGCTGGGCGACTCGTCGGTGCGCGAGAGCCCGAGCCGCTTCCGCAGCGCGACCGACTGGTCGAGGTAGCGGGCCGCGGCGTCGGGTCCGTGCAGCACGTGGGCGACCCGCGCGACGCGGTGCAGCAGCTGCTCCTCGGCCCTCCGGTCGCCCAGCCGGCGGGCCAGGTCCAGGGACTGCTGGTAGTGGTCCAGCGCGTCGGCGTGCTGCTTGAGCCGTTCCAGCACGAGTCCGTGCCGGGCGTGTGCGAGCACGTGCGCGTCGCACAGCGGTACGTCGGCCAGCAGGGCGAACGCGCGGCCGAGGTGGTCGAGCGCGTCGGTGGTCGCCCCGAGATCGGTCGCCACTCGGCTGAGGTTGCTGAGCCACTTCGCTTCGAGGTAGGGCTCGCCGAGCTCACGGGCGATGCGCACGGCGTCCCGCAGACAGGTGTGCGCCTCGTCGACGCGGCCGCTGAGCAGGTGTGATTCGCCGAGGTTGTTGAGCACGGTGGACTCGGCGAGCCGGTCGCCCAGCTCGCGGGCCATCGCGAGGGCCTCGCGCATCCTCGGCACCGCCTCGTCGTGGCGGCCCAACTCGGCCAGCGCCAGGCCCATGTTGCTCAGCAGCAGCCGCTGGGCGGGCCGGTCGCCGAGCAGGCGGGCCGACTCCAGACCCGGTTCCAGCACCTCCAGCCATCGGACCTTGTTGCTGCACCGGTAGTGCAGCACCCCGGTGCGATAGGCCAGCCGCCACGCGCGTTCGTGGTCGCCGTACCGCGCCGAGGCTGTCACCAATGCGCGGATGTTGGGTTCCTCGGCGTCGACCCAGGTCAGGATTTCGGTCGCCGATCTGAACGGGGGCAGCGTCGCGGGCGGATGCTCGACCGGCCCGTCGAACAGCGGCGGCCGCGGTTCCAGGGTCAGCCGCGCCACCCCGACGGTGTGCAGGAAGTAGTCCACCAGCCGCCGGCCCGCCGCAGCGCACTCGTCGTCCTCACGCGCGAGCTGCGAGGTGTACAGCCGGACGAGGTCGTGCCGACTGTACCGGCCGGGCACCGTCTCGATCACCAGGTGCGCCTCGGCGAACTCCTCGAGGTGGCGGCGGGTCTCGGCCGTGCTCGCGCCGAACAGCGCGGACGCGGCGAACCTGTCGACGTCGGGTCCGGGATGCACCCCGAGCAGCCGGAACGCGCGTTGGGAGCGCGCCGGCAACGCGCGCACGCTCAACGTCAGCGACGCGCCCACGGCTCGATCGGCGGGGACGAGCGTGCTCGCGCGTTGCTGCTCGTCGGCGAGGTCGTCGACCATGCGCTGGAGCTGCCAGCGCCGATGCGTCGCGAGCCGGGCGGCGACGATCCGCAGCGCGAGCGGGAGCCGGCCGCACAGCCGGACGAGCGCGCGGGCGGCCTCCGGTTCCGCGGCCACCCGCGGCCGGCCGATCACGCCCGTGATGACGTCCAGGGCGTCCTCCTCGGTCAGCACGTCCAGGCCGAGGTGGGCCGCTCCCTCCCGCGCGACCAGGCCCTCCAGCCGGCTGCGGCTCGTGATCAGCGTGAGGCAGCCGGGCGTGCCGGGGAGCAGCGGGCGCACCTGGCCGGGGTCACGGCAGTTGTCGAGGACCACCAGCATCCGGCGCCCAGCCATGGACGACCGGTACAGGGCCGATCTCTCGTCGGGGTCCGAGGGCATGTCGCCCTCCCGGACGCCCAGCGCGTGCAGGAACCCGACGAGCACGTCCGCGGGCGGCTGCGGTTCCCGCTCGTCGTAACCGCGCAGGTCGGCGAAGAGCTGGCCGTCGGGATAGCCGTCACTGATCTCGTGCGCGTACCGCAGTGCCAGCGTCGTCTTGCCGATGCCGGCCTGGCCGCTCAGCACGACGATCCGGCGCGTGGTCTCCCGCAGTTCGAGCAGTTCCTGGTCCCGGCCGGTGAAGCCAGCGGCGCCCAGCGGGAGCTGGGCGGGTGACGGGCCGGGCGCGGAGGCGGTCTGGGCCGGAGGCTGGCCGCTGACCAGCGCCTCGTGTTCGCGGCGCAGTCCCTCGGACGGCTCGACGCCCAGTTCGTCGGCGAGTGCCTCCTGCGTGCGCTGGTAGACCTCGAACGCCTCGGAACGGCGGCCGGTGGCGTGCAGCGCGCGGACCGCGAGCTGGGCGAGCTCCTCGCGCAACGGGTGCTCGGACACGTGTTCGTCGAGCAGCGTGCTGGCGTCGGTCGGGCGGCCTAATCGCAACAGGCGGGCGGCCAGGTCCTCGATCGCGTGCAGCCTGCTGTCGGTGAGCCGGGCCGCCGCCGCGGCGAGGTAGAGGCTGTCCGCGGTGCCCGCCAGCGCCGGGCCGCGCCACAGCCCCAGCGCCTGCTGCAGCAGCACCACGGCCACGGAGTCGGACCGGTGCTTGGCGTCGGCCAGCAGCCGGTCGAACAGGTCGGCGTCGACCGCGTCCGCCTCGGTGACCAGCTCGTAGCCGGACGCCCTGCTGTTCAGCCGGGCAGGTCCGGTGATCACCTTGCGCAGCGCGGAGATGTGTCCCTGCAGCGCGGTGCGGGCGTGCGCGGGCGGGTCCTCACCCCAGACCCGGTCGATGAGCGCGTCGGTGCCGAGCAGCTGGTTGGGCGTGAGCGCGAGCGCCGCGAGGACCGACCGTCGTTTCGGCGCCCCCACCGTGAACATGGAACCCTTCGCCGTGACGATCTCCACGGGGCCGAGAAGACGGAATTTCATTCACGTTCCCCCCTGCGGTTCAACCTTTCGTGACGACGTCGGCAACTCTCCCGGCGAGCGGCCGGGAACGTTGCTTTGGGCAACTAATCGAATTCCGGATCACCGAACGAGGTCAGTGTAAGTTGGCAGATACCCGGCATGGGCGTGATTGATTCACAAATCGCCGTATTGAGACGCTTAGGGCAGCATTAGGGGGCCATTAAGCCGCTCTGCGACGGTGTTCGAGGAGGGAACAAGTCCGTCGCGAGTGGGTGGGTGCATGAGTGTCGTTCACGAGAAAGGCGTGATTGACGGGGTTGGGGGACTCGCCGGCCGGGAACCCCAGCAGACGGTTGTGTTCCAGTGCGGCCAGCGGGGAACCGAGGGGGCGTGGGAATCGGTGGTCGAGGAGTTCACGCCGCTCGTGTGGAGTGTCGCGAAGTCCTTCGGACTGCCGCCGGACGACTGCGCGGACATCTGCCAGTCGACTTGGGCGCACGCCGTGACGTCCATTGACCGCATCCGGCAACCGAGCCGTTTTCGCACGTGGATCGTGACCGTGGCGAAACGGGAAAGCATCAAGCTCCGCCAGTTCGCCGCCCGGCACGTGCTGGTGGCCGACGTGGAGAGCGGTGGCAGCGGCGTCGACCACCGCGGGCCGGAGGAGGTCGTGGTCGAGCGGGCGGACCACGTGCGGGTGCGCGCCGCGCTGCGCAAGTTGCCGAGCCTGCACCAGGAACTGCTGTGGATGCTGATCTCCGACCCGGCGCCGAGCTACGACGAGATCAGCCGCACGTTGCACATCCCGCGCGGATCCATCGGCCCCACCAGGAGAAGGGTGCTGCTGCGGATGCGGGAACTGCTGGAGGAGGACTCGCCGGCGACCGACTTCCGAGTCGCCTGAAGGGAACCGATCATGCCCACAGCTCTGGTGACAGGACCGACGGCGGGCATCGGCGCGGCGTTCGCCCGCAGGCTCGCGTCGGACGGCTATCGGCTGGTGCTGGTCGCGAGGTTCGAGCACACGCTGAAGGAACTCGCGGCCGAACTGGACGGTGACCACGAGGTGCTCGCCGTGGACCTCACCGATCCGGTTGCGCGGCAGCGGGTCGAGGACCGGCTGGCCGACGTGGAATCACCGGTCGACCTGCTGGTGAACAACGCGGGAATCGGTGCGGTGGGCCGGTTCTGGGAAGCGAACGCGGACGTGCTGCAGGCGCAGTACGAGCTCGGTACGACAGCGGTGTTCCGGCTGACCCGTGCCGCGTTGCCGGGGATGGTCGAGCGCGACCGCGGTGCCGTGATCAACGTGGCGAGCTTCGGGGCGTTGCTGCCGGGCCGCAACGGTGCCGCGTACACCGCGTCGAAGTCGTACGTGGTCTCGCTGACCGATCGCATCGCCGCCGAACTCGAGGGCACCCACGTGTCGGCGATCGCGGTGTGCCCCGGATGGACCCGGACCGAACTGCACCGGCGGTCCGGCAACGACTGCCCGGACCCGGCTTCACGCTGGTGGCTCGACGCGGACGCGGTGGTGGACCAGGCGTTGGCCGATCTCGCGAAGAGGAGAACCCGCTCGGTGGCGGGGGCGCGGTACCGGTTGCTGTACCGGGCGTCCCTGTTGCTGCCGCGCGGACTGATCCCTCGCTGACGTCATCGGGAGAACCCACGTGAACCGCATCGAGCAGCGTGCCTGGTACCAGTACGACTGGGCGAGCGCCGCGTTCCCCACGCCGATCCTGACCGTGTTCCTCGCGGTCTACCTCACCGGTGTCGCGGAGGCCGCCGCCCGTTCGTCCGGCCAGCGATGCCTCGACTCCGCGCTGGTCGACTGCGACGTGAGCGTGTTCGGCGCCGGCTTCCCTGCCGGTTCGCTGTGGGGCTATCTCCTCGTGCTGGCAACGATCGTGCAACTGCTGGCGCTTCCGCTGGTGGGCCTGGTCGCGGACCGGACCGGCCGGTGGTCGACGGTGTTCCTCGCGTGCGTGATCATGGGCGCGGGAGGAACGGCCGGACTCGCGCTGGTGTCGGCGCCGGACTGGTTGCCGGGCTCGCTGCTCTTCGTCGTCGCGAACGCCGGCTTCGGCGGCGCCCAGGTCATCTACAACTCCTATCTGCCCTGGATCGCCACCGAATCGGAGCGGGACGCCGTCACCGCGCGCGGAACCGGTCTCGGCTACCTCGGCGCCGGCCTGATCCTGGTCGCCCAGCTCGTGATCTACCTCGGGCACGACGCCATCGGCATCGGTGAAGCGCCGGCCGTTCGGCTGTGCTTCCTGCTCTCGGGCCTGTGGTGGGCGCTCTTCTCGATCCGCCCGTTGCGCGTGCTGCGCCGCTACGACCCGGCGAACCGTCCGGAGTGGACGGTCGGGCAGCACTCGATCTCGTTGCCGGCCACCGTTCGCACCATGACCCGACATCCGATCGTCCTGCGTTTCCTGATCGCGTTCTTCGTCTACACAGCGGGCATCAACACCGTGAACGCGGTGGCCTCGCAGTACGGCGAACGCGAGATCGGCCTGACCCAGCAGACGCTGGTCCCGATCCTGGTCACGGTCCAGTTCGTCGGCGCGCTCGGGGCCTGGCTGCACGGAAAGCTCGCGCTGCGGCTCGGCACCCGCAACGCCGTGCTGGCCAGCCTCGCCTGCTGGTCGTTGCTCATCTGCATCGGCTTCTTCGTCCCGCGAGGGGCGACCTTCGGCTACGCCGCCCTCTCCTGCGGGGTGGGCCTGGTGATGGGCGGCACCATCGCGTTGTCCCGCTCGCTGTTCAGCAAGCTGGTTCCGGCAGGCCAGGAAGCCCGCTTTTTCTCCCTGTTCAGCGTCTTCGAACGAGCCGGGTTCCTGCTGGGGCCGCTGGCGTTCGCGGCGATCGGCCAGCTGACCGGTTCGTACCGCCCCGCCATGATGTCGACGCTGGTCTTCTTCGTCGGCGGCGCGGTGCTGCTGTGGTACCTGCCCGCGCGAGATCGCGCCGAGGCCAGGTGAGTTCGATGCGCATCGGCGAACTGAGCAGCACCAGCGGTGTCCCCGTCTCGACCATCAAGTACTACCTGCGCGAGGGCCTGCTGCCCACCGGCCGGTTGACGTCCGCGAACCAGGCCCAGTACGACGACCACCACCTGCGCAGGCTGACCCTCGTGCGCGCCCTGGTCGACGTCGGCGGCCTCTCGATCGCCACCGTGCGCGAGGTGCTGGAGGCCGTGGACGCGTCGGACTCCAGTGCGGTACGTCTTGTGCACGACGAAATCACCGCGGTTCCCCCGACGGATCCAGATGCCGACGCGGAGCAGGAAGCCTTGTCGTTCCTGTCGACCTGCGGACTTCCCGCCGAGCCCGGCAATCCCGCTACCCGCTCTCTGGTCGCCGTCGTCGCGACCGCCCGTCGTCTCGGTCACCCGCACTTCACCGACCAGTTGGGCGTCTACGCGGACGCCTGCCGCCAAATAGCCGAAGCCGATGTGGACCGCGTGATGACGCACTCCTCGGTCGAGGACGTCCTCGAAGGCGTCGTCGTCGGCACTGTGCTGGGCGATGCCGCCATGGTGGCGTTGCGCAGGCTCGCCCAGCTCCAGGAGTACCGCCGGCAGTCCGGTTCCGAGTAGTGCTCAGGCCCGCAGAAGTCCGATGCCGAGCATCACGGTCGCGACCGCGAGGCTGAGCGCGCCCAGGTAGATGAACGCGATCATCTTGTTGGGCCGCTGGGCCCGGGGCGAGGTCACCGACAGGAAGAACCCGATCGGCGTGAGGATCGGGCCGATCACGAAACCCCACCGCACGATCGTCCGCGCGGTCTCGGGAAGGTTCGCCTTGTCGACGTAGAGCAGTGCCACCAGGGCGAAGATCACCCACACGCCCGCGTGCGCGTGGCCGGCGCGGAACATGTGCCGTCGCACGGAATTCTCCAGGTAGCCGCGGTCTCGTTTGGCGATCATCCGCAGCAGCGAGTGGCCGCCGAACTCGATGGTCGGCACGACGATCAGCAGGATGGCCGCCATGGTCAGGGATTCTGGGGACATGTCGTTCCTCGCTGTCTCCGGCGGTGGCCTCCATGCTATTTCAGCGGCCCGGCCGCCGCAGATCGCGCGACGATCGGGTCCACTGTGGACATCGGGATCGTGACCCGGCCCCGCAAGCTCTACAATGGACAGCCGCCGTGATGTGTCGGTCCGTTTCGCTTCAACAGCCGCGTCGCGAGCACCTCCGCCGCGACACCACGCCCGAGGGCAAGCCCGCCCTGGTTGCTGAACTCGAAGTGCTGTCCACCGAACACCCGCGACTTGCCGGCCTCGGCAGCGGCGGCGGAGAAGCTCGGATAGCTGCGCGCCTGACCACTCGGTGCGGTGTCCGTGGTGTGCGTGAACCGGATGTTGTCCGAGCAGAAGAACCCGGCCAGCACAGCCGCCGCCGCACCGCTGTAGGAGCTGTGCCCGGACGGGTACTCCGGTGTGCCGCCGATGCTGCCTGCGCGCGGCGCCCAGCCCGGATTCGGCTGCGTCAAAGGGTTTCCGTCGGTGTCGGCCTCGCGGATCGCCGTGGTAGGACGCCAGTGCCGGTAGGTGAACTTGGTCGCGACGGTGGGCACCGTGGCGTCGGCCAGCGCCATGGTCAGCAACGCGAGCAGGCGTGCCGAGGCGGAGAGCGGCAGGTCGTGGGACACCGTCAGCGCGATCTTGACCCACTCGCCGGCGGGCTGGCCGGTGCCGGTCGGCACGGACCAGAACTGGAAGGTGGCCAGCTTGTCGGGGGCCGGGATCGCGGCGTCGCCGAGGAGTGCGACGTCGGCGAAGGCAACGGCGTAGTCGAGACCGTCCAAGGCCGGTGGCGGGCCCGGTACGTACGCGGCGGGGTTGGTGATGGCGAACGGGCGGACGTTGCGGTACTGCACGCCGGACCACTCGGCGCGGAACACTCCGGGGCCGGTGCCGGCGGGCTGAGTCTGGACCGGCGTCGAGCCGTCGTCGGCGCGGGAGGCCACCACTCGTTGGCCGACCTCTCCGCCCCAGCGCACCCCGGCGTCGCGCTGGTGGCCGGGACGCAGACCGGCGAGGTCGGTCTGCAGTTGAGCGTCGTAGGTGGCGGTTCGGGCGGGGTCCAGCCGGACGAGGACGGCATGTGCCGCTGCGACGGCCGCGGCGTGGGAATCAGCGCCGCGCGGGCTGGGGCCGGGGATGAGCGCGTGCGCTCGGGCCGGGTGGGCGAGGCCGTTGACCGCGTCGTAGATGGCCACGTTGAGCATCGCGTACGTGCGGGCCGCGTCGGCATCGGTGGCGCGTGCGGCGCGCACCGCGGTCAACGCCAGTTCGTTCCACACCCGCACGCTGTCCAGTCGCGGCTCGGCTTCGGCGGGGGCGCTCAACCCCGCTGCGGCCAGACCCAGAACCAGTGCCAGGACGATCTTCTTCACGACCCCTCGCCTCCCACGACGAATGAGAATTCGCGAACGTCCTATCGTGGCGTGGTTCGAGCCGCGCTGCGACGGCTACATGAGGGCGCCCTGGCTGGTACGAATGGCCGGTGCGGGCCCGCCGCGAACGACGGGCCCGCGATCGAACCGCCGGTCCGATCAACGCGGATCGGCTACGCGGTGCAGACCGGGTTCAGTCCCGCACCGCTTCCGGTGCCCTGGAAGCCGAACTCGGTGGACTGGCCCGCCGGCACGTTGGCGTTGTAGTCCACATTGGACCAGTTGATGCTGCCGCTGTTGCCACTGCGGTTGGCACTCCACGAGTTCGTGACGGTGCCGTTGGCCAGCGTGGTCGTGACGGTCCAGCCGCTCAGGGCGCTGGAGCCGGCGGTGACCTTGATCGTGGCGACGAATCCTTCGTTCCACTGGTTCAGCGACACAGACGCGGTGCAGCCGCCCGGACCGGGGCCGTTGGTGGTCGTGGTCGTTGTGGTGGTGGTCGTTGTCGTGGTCGTGGTGCTCGTCGTCGGACCGGGGCCGCCCGCGTTGAGCGCGTCCAGCACCGCCGTGTAGGCGGGCTTCTTGGCGCCGGAACCGGTGAACAGCAACGGGTTCTCGCCGGTGCGCCACGAGTCGGTGTCGCGGATGCCCCACACGGTGATGCCGGTGCATCGGACGACGGCCAGACAGGCCCTGGTGACCGCGCCGTACGCGTTGGCCTGGTTGGAACCCGCGATGTCGAGCTCGGTGATCTGGACGTCGACGCCGAGATCGGCGAAGCGCTGCAGGTTCGCCTGCATGTCGGAGGGCGCGTTGTTGGTCAGGTGTGCCTGGAACCCGACGCAGTCGATCGGCACGCCACGGGACTTGAAGTCGCGCACCATGTTGTAGATGCCGGTGGACTTCGCGTTGATGCCGTCGGTGTTGTAGTCGTTGTAACAGAGCTTCGCGCCGGGGTCGGCCGCGCGGGCGGCGCGGAACGCCGCCTCGATCCAGTCGTTGCCGGTGCGCTGCAGGTTGGAGTCGCGCCGGCCGCCGCCGCCACCGTCGGCGAACGCCTCGTTGACCACGTCCCAGGCGTAGATCTTCCCCTTGTAGTGGGTGGCGACCTGGGTGACGTGGTTCATCATGGCCTGGCGCAGGTCGGACCCTTCCATCCGCTGTGCCCAGCCCGGTTCCTGCTGGTACCACAGCAAAGCGTGGCCACGCACCCGTTTGCCGTTGCTCACGGCGTGGTTGAGGATGCGGTCGCCGCCGGAGTAGTTGAACTGGCCGCGGTTGGGCTCGGTCGCGTCCCACTTCATCTCGTTCTCGGCGGTGACCATGTTGAACTCGGTGTTGAGGATGTTCACGTAGGTCGAGTCGCCCAGCTTGCCCGCCGCGACGGCGGTGCCGTAGTAGCGACCGGACTGTGCGGCGGCGGCGCCGAGGGTGGTGGCCGCGTTCGCGGGGGCGGGCCCGATCAGCGTTGCTCCGAGTGTCACCGCCGCGGCTGTCGCCACGAGCGGCACCAGTGCCACTGACCTCGATGTCAGTTTCATTGTTTCCACACTTTCGAAACTCGTTCGAAATGCCGAGTCAGAAGTGTGTCACCGGCAAGTTTGCACTCACAAGATCGCTTCGACGCGTTCGACGGAAGAATCTGCCGAAAGTGTTTCGAAACAATTGTTTCCAAACTTCGCGCCTGGCTTTTCGGTATTGCCGCCCTCAGGGCAGGAGCCGGTCGACCAGATCGTGCCAGCCGGCCTCGACGCGTTCGAGTGCCAGCCCGTGGCCGCGAACGAGGTGGTCGACCAGTACGACGTCCAGCGACGACAGCAGGGTGTGGGCGAGCAGTTCGGCGTCGGCGTCCGGGAGGACCGCGCGCACCAGCACGGCGACGTGGGTGTGGCGCACCCGCCCGGCCGGAACCGTGAACCGCCGCTCGGGCGTGGGCTCGGCGGCCAGGTAGAGGTCGACGTGCGCGCGTTGGTGGTGCAGCAGGGCCGGCCCGAACGCCCTGAGTCGCTCGCCGGCGTCGGCACCGGGGCCCAGTGGTGGCGGACCGGAGAGGAACGATGCCTGGAACCGCTGTTCCGCGCGGTCGAGGAGGGCCTGGAGCAGTCCGTTGCGGTCGCCGAACCGGCGCGACACGGTGCCCTTGCCGACGCCCGCCGCGGCGGCCACCGATTCCATCGTGATCGCCGCCGCGCCGTGTTCGGCCGACAGCCTGGCCGCGGCCTCCAGCAGGCGGGCCCGGTTGCGGACGGCGTCCGCACGCAGTGGCGTTTCCGTGCCGATGAGGGGCAGGGGTGTGCTGTCGATCACGTTCGCAGCCTAGCCGGAAGATAAACGGGCCGCGTCCCGTTTGTGCGGAGGACTGTTCACCGAAGCCTGCTCCTGGGAGTTCGCAATGGCCGTTCGCATCCTCACCCTCGTCGGCAGCCTCCGCGCCGGATCGCACAACCGCAGGCTCGCCGAAGCCGCCGTGCAGATCGCGCCGGAGCACGTCGAGGTCGGCCTGTTCGACGGCCTGGACACCGTGCCGTTCTACAACGAGGACATCGACGCCGAGGGCAGCGTGCCCGCCTCGGCCGTCAAGCTGCGTGAGGCCGCCGCCGAGGCCGACGCCCTGCTGCTGGTCTCGCCCGAGTACAACGGCACGATTCCGGCCGTGCTGAAGAACGCCATCGACTGGCTGTCGCGTCCCTACGGCGCGGGTGCCCTGTCCGGCAAGCCGGTCGCCGTCGTCGGCACCGCGTTCGGCCAGTACGGCGGCGTGTGGGCCCAGGACGAGGCCCGCAAGGCCGTCAAGATCGCCGGCGCCGAGGTCGCCGAGGACCTGACGCTCTCGATCCCGGGCTCGGTGGTCCGCTTCGCCGAGCTCCACCCGGTCGACGACCCCGAGGTCACCGAGAAGCTGACCGTCGTCATCGAGGGCCTGGCCGCCCGCACTGCCGCCACCGTCTGACCTGCTGCTGCGCTCACGCGGGGCCCTTTCGTGCACCAGTAGTGCACGAAAGGGCCCCGCGTGCAGTGCTGAACGCGGTTGTTGAGGGCTTGGTTGCCCGCGCCGCTGCCTTGTTGTGAAGTGCACGCGGGGAGCTTTCGTGTACTGGACGTGCACGAGAGCGCCCCGCGTGCGGCTAGACGCAGGCGGACTGGTTCAGGGTTACTGCGGCGGGCGCCGCGACCGCGCCGTTGGCGGTGAAGCCGAGTGACACGGACGCCCCCGCGGCCAGGGACGGGCTGTGTGAAGGCGCGGTCACGGTGACCGTCGAGCCGGACTGGGTGAAGGTGCCGTTCCAGCCGTTGTTGATGGTGGCTCCGCCGGGCAGCGTGAACGTGACCGCCCACGGGTTGGCGGCACTCGTCCCGGTGTTGGTCACGGTCAGCGCGCCCTGGAAGCCGCCCTGCCAGGAGTTGTCGAGCTTCCACGCCGTCTTGCACGCGCCCGTGCCACCGCCGCCGGTGGTCGTGGTCGTCGTCGGGCCGGGGCCGCCGCCGGTGGGTGGGATGAGGTACGGCTGCAGGATGCTCTGCTTCGCCTGGTTGACCGTGGTCCAGTCGTCGCCGACGATGCCGCCGGTGTCACCGGAATTGGGATTCCACGACCAGTAGGTGAACGAAATCCCGTTCACGCCGGTCCCGGTGTAGGCCATGAGATTTTCCAGCCACACTTTGTCGACCGGATTGGCCAGCGTGGTGCCGAATTCGCCCATCATCAGCGGAGCGATGTTCTGCTTGTACAGATAACCCCAGTACTTGTCCCAGATTCCCGGCATGTTCGCCGGGTAGTTCGGGGCGCTGAACCACGGCTGGTTGTAGACCGAGGTCGCGTATTCGTGCGGGGAGTACACCAGCCGCCCCGGCACGGACAGGCGCACCGGGAACTGGCCCGCCTTCGACAGGTTCCCGCCCCACCAGCCGCAGTCCTCGTCGTTGGACGGGTCGCCGTCCCACACGTTCGACAGCCCGCCGCTCGGGCAGCTCACGCCCTCGACGAAGATCAGCCAGTTCGGCTGCACGCCCAGGATCGCGTTGCCCGCGCGTTCGGCGGCCAGCCGCCAGTCGCGGTTGGTGTCGCCGCAGCCCCAGCACGAACCGGTCGCGGCCGGGTTGGTGCCTTCGGCGTGCGGCTCGTTGTGCAGGTCGGCGCCGATCACCGTGGTGTTGCCCGCGTAGCGCTGGGCGAGCATCTTCCAGTCGTTGATCCAGGTGCTCTCCGGCACGCCCGCCGTGTACCAGAGGGCGGACTGGCCCGAGCTGGTCGGCCGGTGCCGGTCGAGGATGACGCGCATCCCCTTCTGGCCCGCGTAGCCGATCACCTTGTCCAGGATCTGCAACGGGGACAGGCCGACCAGGTCGGGATTGGTGTAGTCGTTGATGCCGGTGGCCCTGGCGTCGGGTTTCAGCGAGTCGTTGGAGAACGGGACGCGCAGGGTGTTGTAGCCCAGCTGCGCCATGTGGTCGAGCTGCTGGCGCCACGTGACGCTGGCCCACAGCCCGTGGAAGGTCTTGTTGTCGGTCTCCATGCCGAACCAGTTGATGCCGGTCAGCCGGACCGTCGCGCCGGTGCTGTCCAGGATCTTGTTCCCGCTGGTGTGCAGGTACCCGGTGCCGGTGCCGCCCGCGGCCGCCACCGCCGCGGTGCCCTGGCCTGCCGTGCCGATGACGATCATCCCGGTCGCGGCTGTCACCGCCGCGATCAGCGCTCCCAGAACCTTGTGCCGCCGCTTCATCCGCTCTCCTTTGAGCCAGGGGTTCATGACGTCGTGTGGCAGAGAGTTCCGTTCAGCGTGAAAGCCGACGGAGGAATGTTCGGCCCGGTGTAGTTGCCGACGTACCCGACGCTGACCGTCGCGTTCGGCTCGATGCGGGCGTTGCCGGTGACGGTGACCGTGCTGCCGGTCTGGGTCCACGTCGCGTTCCAGCCCGACCCCACCTGCTGACGGCCGGTGGGCCAGGTGAAGGTGAGCGTCCAGTCGGCGAGCGGGTTCGGCCCGGTGTTGGTGATGTCGATGCCGCCCACGTAGCCGCTGCTCCAGTCGGTCACGTTCGACAACCGGACCGTGCAGCTGCTCTCGGCGGGACTGCCGGTGGTGACGGTGAGCGGGGGAGAGGACCAGGACACGGCGCCCGCGGCGTTCCGTGCCAGCACGTTGACCGTGTACCTGGTGCCGGGGTTGAGGTTCCCGGCGGTGAACGACGTGCCGGACGTCTCGCCCCACTGCTCGCTGGTCGTGCCGAGCTGGCGGTGGACCTCGTACTTCACCACGCCCGGCACGGACGGCCAGCTGATCGTCGCGGTCCGGTCGGTGGTGGCACCGGTGGGCTGTCCAGGTGCGGCGGGAAGCTGTGCGGTGCCGGACGGGTGCAGGACGAGCGTGGTGAGCGAGAACGGCGGCAGGGTCCGGCTGGTCGCGCTGCCGTCGGTCGACGTCACGACCCCGGTCGCGCCGTTGGTGAACGTGTGCACCGTCGGCGCCGCGGTGGAAGGCGTGTAACCGGCGTAGTCGAGGGTGACCGTGCGGGCGTTCTTCTCGTCGGAGTTGAGCAGCAGCACCGCGAGATCGCCGTTCGGCCGGCGCGCCGCGTGCGCCCTTACCGCCGGGTCGCCGGAGCCCGCCCGGACGAGCTGGTCACCGGGGCGGGCGAAGAGACTCAGCATCTTCAGCCCGTGGTACGGCGCGAACGGCGTGTTCAACGGTGGCTCGCACGCGCCGTCCGCCAGGCATCCTCCGCTGGACAGCAGTCCGAAGTCGTCGAAGTCCGGCTGACCGCCCACGGTGGACGCTTTGCCTGGTCCGTTGTGGACGTTCCACCAGTCGACGGTGAAGACGCCGTTCTCCAGCAACGACGTGTAGGCCTCGGCCGCGAACAGCGCGCCCGGCTGGGTGTTGCGGCCGTACGAGCTGTTCACCTCGGTCATGGCGATGCCGAGCCGGTCCGCGTCCGGTCCCGCGTACTTGGTGATCTGCTGCCGCAGCAGGTACGTCATGTCGGGGATCTGGTCCGCGCTCGCCAGCGTCTGCTCGGTGGTGGACCCGCCCGGATACCAGTGCACGATCACGAAGTCCACGTACGGGCCCGCGATCGACAGCACCGTCTGGTTCCAGCTCGCGGCGTCCCCGGCACCCACGATCGCGTCCGGCCAGTTCGCGGGGGTGGTGAGCACCGCGCCGACCTTGATCGTGGGGTCGGCGGCCTTCATCGCCTGGGCGAACGCGACGGTCTCCCTGGCGTACCCGGCGGGACTCTTGTCCGGGTGGTCGTCGGCCTCCCAGTTGGCGCCGTAGTGCCCGTTGCCGTAGAGCTCGTTGCCGATCTCCCAGTACTTCACGCCGTAGCCCTTGGTGACGTTGGCGTAGCGCACCCAGTCGGCGGCTTCCTGCGGCGTGCCGGTGCCGTAGTTCGCGATGATGATCGGCTGGGCCTGCGCCCTGCGCACACCGGCCATGAACGTGTCGAAGTCGGTGTTCGGCGCCACGTAACCGCCGGGGGCCGTGTGGTCCTTCCAGTGGTAGATGTCGCCGTAGGAGCCGCCGGGGTAGCGCATCATCCGCACCCCGGCGTCGCCGAGCAGGTCGTTCACCGCGTTGGTGCCGAGCTGGCTGTCCCAGATCGCGTGGTTGACGCCGATCGCGGTGTCCGGCACCGTCGCGAGCCCCGCTCGGGCGTTGATCACGACGGTGGCGTCCGGTGCGCCGGACGCGGTGATCGACACCGCGGGCAGGCAGGCCGCGACGAGCGCGGTCACCACGAGAAGTCTTCGGCTCGCCATGCGCATCACGTCCTAGTCAGGAGTCTGGGAGCGCTCCC